>NZ_JBIAUC010000017.1:0-152576 GCF_042892355.1 Streptomyces sp. NPDC001796
AAGAACTCGTACCACGACCCGAACAACGCCCGCTCCCGCTCCACCACCAACGGCAACGGATCCGACGAAGTCACCAGTTCACGCAACGGAAACCGAGCCAGCACCGCATCCACCTCAGGCGTCAACGCCGCCGCGAGACGGGCGACCGGTGGGCGGGACTCGTCGCGCAGGGCGCGGGCCGCCGCGCGCAGCAGGTCCCGCCGCGGTCCCTGCGGCACTCCCCCGGCCGCGCGCTCGTGGAGGTCGGCGCCCTCCTCCAGGACCAGGGCGGCGTCGATGCGGGAAGGGACCTTGATCCGGGCGTGCCGGCGCCAGGTGGTGACCGGATCGCTCCATGCCTCGACGGCGTAGGTCCAGTGGCCGACCGACAGCGGGGTCACCTCGGCGCCCCAACGGTCGCTGCCGGGCTCCAACTCGCGCATCGGCGTCCACGGGCCGGGGCGGCCCCCGGGGTCGCACAGGACGACGTTGGCGCCGATCGCGCCCTGTCCCTCACCGAGGACCGTGGCGGTGACCTGGAAGGTCTCCCCTTCGACCGCCTTGGCGGGGCGGCGTCCGCCGTCGACGGCCGGACGGACGTCCAGGACCGGTATGCGTCCGATCGGAGCCCTCACGCCCCCGGCTACAGGGCTCGCCCCGTCCCGGTGCGCGGCCTGCGGTTCCATCGGTCCTCGCCTCCTTCGCCGTCGTCGAGCCCGGTGGGCGCCGGCTCCGCGGTCATGGGTCCAGGGCTGCGTACGGGGGTCTGGCCTACCCGTCCGCCGAGGCTGCCGGGGAGGGGCGTGCGGTCCGCTCACTGTGCGTGCGGAGATACAGCTCGGCGGCGTCGGCGGCCTCGCGTGCGCAGCGCTTCCCCATGAGCACGCACAGGCTGTGACCGGTGCTCTCGAAGGTGCCGCGCACCTCCCGGTTGTCGGGGGAAGCGAGCATCAGGCGCTCCCACTCCCGATACCGCTCGAGATGTCTGGCGACCTCGGCTCTGGCCGGCAGGGGCATGGCACCGGTCACCTCCGCTCTCAGCGCTGAGTGTTTCACCTATGGTGCACGGATCATCACTCAGCGTCCTGTTCAGGATTCAATCACTGGGGCTGGAGGGCTTCCTGTTGCACGAATGGAGTAGTGCTCGCACTCTGGGACTGACTCGAGAGCGACGACCGCTCACGCTTCGTGATCGGGGCACGGCCCACAGGGGCGAGGAGGAGCGAGAGCTTCGCCGGTGAGGAGCCAACGACAATGAAGACCGCAGCGCCCTGCTACTACCACCTCGACGTCGAGGTCAGCCCGGAGCGGATCGGGCAGGTCCGGCGGATCCTGGCCGCCCACCTCCGCTACTGGGATCTGGAGATCCTCGTCGAACCCGTCTGCCAGTGCGCCGAAGCGCTGCTGCGGACGATCGACGCCCACGCCGCGGACAAGAACACCACCATCGAGATGTGGTGGAACGGTCACCACCTGATCACCGCGGTCCAGGACAGTGAGCGCGACATCCGGCCGCACTACGCGCCGAGCGGCTGCCTGGTGCAGATCGCGGCGCTGAGCAACGGCTGGGGCTGCTGCGCCACCGACGCCGGCGGAAAGATCATCTGGTTCTCCCAACGGGCCCGGGCCGGCCATCCCTCTCCGCTCGTGCCGGTGGCCCCCGCGCCGAGTCTGCGCGAGACGCGCCCCCTCCCGCGCGCACTGCCGCTCACGGCGGACGCCACGGCGCGTGAGCGGGAGGCCGCGAGGGCCGGACGACTCGAGCCGGTCGCGACCCCCGCCTGACCGCCGCGGCGAGCCGAACCGTCGTCGGGCGGCACACCCACCGCCCGGCGACTGACGTGGACTCCAGCCGTGGCGGGCACCGCCGCCGGTGCTCCGTGGCGACCTGCGGGGGCCAGGTGAGGAAGGCCGACCTCGAGGCGGCGCGCTCGGGCGGCGGGACCGCCGGCTCACCCCGTCGATCCGCCGGAGGCCCCGTCGCGTGGACAGCACGCCCCCGCGTGATCGACACTCGGCGGATGGCGAAGTACTTCGACGTTCATCCCGACAACCCGCAGCAGCGCACGATCGGCCAGGTCGCCGACAGCATCCGTGACGGTGCGCTCGTGGTGTATCCGACGGACTCCTGCTTCGCGCTGGGGTGCCGGCTGGGCAGCCGGGACGGCATGGAGCGCATCCGTGCGATCCGCCATCTCGACGAGCGCCACCACTTCACGCTGGTGTGCCGGGACTTCGCGCAGCTCGGCCAGTTCGTGTACGTGGACAAGGACGTGTTCCGCGCGATCAAGGCGTCGACGCCCGGCAGCTACACCTTCATCCTGCCCGCGACCCGCGAGGTGCCGCGCAAGCTGCTGCACCCGAAGAAGAAGACGGTCGGGGTCCGCATCCCCGACCACGTGGTGGCTCAGGCGCTGCTGGCCGAGCTCGGCGAGCCACTGCTGTCGAGCACCCTGCTCCTGCCGGGCGAGGAAGAGCCGCTGACACAGGGCTGGGAGATCAAGGAGCGGCTCGATCACGTCGTGGACGCCGTGATCGACTCCGGGGACTGCGGCACCGAACCGACGACGGTCATCGATTTCTCGGGGGGCGAGCCCGAGATCGTACGCAAGGGAGCGGGCGACACCTCACGCTTCGAGTGACGTCGCACTCCCCGAGCCGCACCGGTGAGGTGGCCGTTCGGCCGATCCGGGGGACTACCGCCGGGTGCCGTTAACGCCCCGTTCGTCCAGGGAAACGATGTCCGGGCGGTGCAGGACTGCCACCAGCAGCCGCACAGCCGTCCGCCCCACACATCAGCCAGGTCACAGGGAGGCCGCCATGGCACACGGTGGCGACGTCATCGCCGAGCTCACCACCGACCACCGGGAGGTGGAAAGCCTCTTCCAGCGGATCGAGTCGCTGCCCAGCGGACACAAGGACCGCCGCAAGCTGGCCGACGAGATGACGATCGAACTCGTACGGCATTCCGTCGCGGAGGAGCAGTACCTGTACCCGGCGGTGCGGGAGCACGTCGAGGGCGGCGGCGCGCTCGCCGACAAGGAGCTCGCCGACCACGCGCGGGTGGAGGAGGCCCTCAAACAGCTGGAGGGGTGCTCCGTGGAGGACCCCGAGTTCGACCGGACGTTCATGACCGTGAAGAACGAGGTGACCTCGCACGTCCAGGACGAGGAGAACAACCTCTTCCCAAAGCTGCGGCAGGCCTGCGGCCAGGAGATGCTCGACCAGCTCGGCGACAAGATCCGCACCGCCAAGAAGATGGCCCCCACGCGCCCCCACCCGGCGGCTCCCGACACGCCGCCGCTCAACAAGCTGCTCGCGCCGGGAACGGGTCTGGTCGACCGGGTCCGCGACTTCGTCACCGGCCGCGGCCGCTCCTCCTGAGTACGGAGCCGCCCGCCTGAACACGAGCGCCGCCCGCTTGGACACGGTGGCCGTCGCCCGCGGTCGGCCGGTCGGGGGGCGACGGATGCGGGCGCCTGGAGATGGCCGCGATCCCGTCCCGCACGGTCACCGGGGCACCGAGTCACCCGGCGCCCTCGCGCCACAGCCGTGTCAGCCGGCGACCGGGTCCCCGAGATGGCCGCCCTCGTCCACGGGCTCGCCGTGCAGTCGCTTCACGAGGGAGTCCCGGTGCAGTCCGGCGAGCGGCGCCAGCAGGTCGGGGTGGCGCAGCAGGGGCGCCGCCCGGCGGTCCTGCTCACCGGGGTCGGTGAGCCTGCGGAAGTCGAACACCAGCCCCCGGACGTGCTCGCTGCCGTCGAGCGCCGCGACGGCGTCGTGGGCGAGGGACGGCACGGTCAGCAGGCAGGCCGCCCAGCTGGCGACCACCTCGTCCACCCAGGTCCGCCAGCCGGCGTCGGCCTCGTCGACGGCCGCCGCCTCAGCTCCGGTCAGCCAGTCCAGGCGGTCGGAGCCACCGGGCCCGACGAACACGACGAGGGCCGCGTCGGCCTCGGTGGGGTAGCGCAGCCAGGCGGCGACCATGACGGCCTGGGACGCCTGGGCCTCGGCGAGGGCGGCGTCCATGGCTCCTCCGGTCCCGGGGTAGGAGCGCAGCAGCCACTGGGTGGTGGCGGCTATGACGGGGGACAGATCGGCTGACATCGGCGTCACGCTACCGGCCGGCCGGAAACGGAGAAATGGCGCCAATCACACGGGGAGCCCACCAAACGGTGTGATCCGTCACAGGTATGGTCCGCGACCGCGACACGCCGGTGTGGACCGGGCCTGGAGACAGGCGCAGGCTGGAAGAAGCCGAAGAAGAGGGACGAACACCTCGTGGTACGGGGAAGTGATCCCGATGGAACCCAAGCAGTGGACCGTGGACATCTACATCACCGAGGACGGCGACGACACCCATGCCCGCGCCGTCCTGAGGACGCCTGACGCGTCGACCGTCGCCGGCAGAGGCGCGGCCCGGCGCAACCCCGTCGACCGGCCGATCCCCGAGATCGGCGACGAGCTCGCCGCCAGCCGGGCGCTGGAGGACCTCGCCATCCGGCTGCACGACGTCGCCTCCGAGGACATCGTCCAGATGGCGGGCCCAGCCGAACCGTGACGGGCGTACCGCGCGCCTGGCGGGCCATGGGGCCGATCGGCCCTGGTGGTCGCGGCGGGTGCGTGGTGTGCTGATGGTGACGGGAAGGACCTGCGAAAGACGCGGGGAAGCGGCCTGCGGCCGCGCACCGCGCAATCAGGATCCGAGAGAACCGGATGGGTCCTTCCCGCCCGTCATGCGTCCTGGGGAGTCCCGGCGCCGAGTGCGGCCTGCGCAGCCTTCCCGGCGGCAGGAACGAAAGGACGGTGAAGCCATGGCCTCTGTCACCACCGTGGGCGCGGCCCTTCCCGCCGAGCACCGCGAGCGGCTGATGCGGATCGCCCGCGAGGTCTCCTTCGACGAGGGGACCCGGCTCTTCGAGGAAGGCCGGCGGGCCGACCGGTTCTGGATCGTACGGACCGGGACCGTGGCCCTGGACGTGCATGTGCCCGGCCGTCGGCCCGCCGTCATCGAGTCGCTGGGTCACGGCGAGCTGGTCGGCTGGTCCTGGCACTTCGAACCGCACGTCTGGCAGTTGGGCGCCGAGGCCATGACCCCGGTGCGGGCCTTCGAGTTCGACGCGGTGACCGTGCGGGCGATGTGCGCCGAGGACCCCGAGTTCGGCCGTGCCGTCGCCATCTGGGTGGGCCAGGTCCTCGCCCACCGGCTGAACGCGGCCCGCATCCGGCTGCTCGACCTGTACGGCCCTTACGGCAGCGGCAGTCCCTGAGAGCCGGCGCCCGACCGCCGGGACCGCGTCCGACCCCGAGGAGGAACCGTGACCGTCGGCCCGCACGTCGTCAGCGACGTGATGACGCACGCCGTCGTCGCCGTCGGCCGTGACGCCCCGTTCAAGGACATCGTCAAACTCATGGAGCAGTGGAAGGTCAGCGCGCTGCCCGTGCTGGAGGGCGAGGGCCGGGTGGTCGGCGTGGTCTCCGAGGCCGACCTGCTGCCCAAGGAGGAGTTCCGCGACAGCGATCCGGACCCGTACACGCAGGTGCGGCGCGTGTCCGACCTGTCCAAGGCCGGGGCGGTGACCGCGGGCGAGCTGATGACCGCTCCGGCGGTCACCGTGCACGCCGACTCGACCCTCGCCCAGGCCGCTCGCATCATGGCGCTGCGCAAGGTGAAGCGGCTCCCCGTGGTGAACGACGAGGGGCTGCTCGAGGGCGTCGTCAGCCGCGCCGATCTGCTCAAGGTGTTCCTGCGGGAGGACAACGACATCGCCGACGAGATACGCCGCGACATCGTCGACGTCCTCTTCCCCGCACCCGTGGAGCCGATCCACGTCATCGTCGCCGAGGGTGTCGTCACCCTCACGGGGAAGGTGAGCGACACGACCATGATCCCCATGGCCGTCCGGCTGGCGCGGGCCGTGGAGGGCGTGGTCGACGTGGACTGCCACCTCTGCTGGGACGAGACGGGCTGACCGCCGACCGCGCGCCTCAGGGGGGAGCTAGTGCCGCCTCAGCAGGTCCCTATTGCCACTGCGGCCCGACACACTCCCACTCCCGGGCCCATTCCTCCATGCGCTGCCGCTCCAGGCGCCCGCGCACCAGCCACCCGCAGGCCAGCACCCCGCCCGCGACACCGCATCCGACGATCGTGCCGACGAGCGATGCCTGCAGCCGTGTCTCGGCGCCGGTGGCCGGTTTGGACACCAGGTTCCCGGCGTCGTCCGTCCACACGGTGACCGGGTCTCCCGCCTTCAGCCCGAGTTCGACCTTCGACAGACCCGTGTGCGGGCCGCCGGGTGCGCTCCAGCGGACGTTCGCCCACACGCCGCCGTCGCCGTAGGCGTGCACATCCTCCGTGGTTCCCGCAGCGTCCTGGGTCAGCACCGCCCGCACGGGGTGGGAGTGGGCGGCTCGCACTGCCAGGCCGTGTTCCACTGCCCCGGCCGCCGCCCGCCCCGCGAGCACCCCGGCCAGCAGGACCAGCAACCAGGTGACGAGGACGATCCAGGCCTCGAAGCGGTCGCTGCGCCGCAGCAGCGGATTGCGCCGCCACCGCCACAGCCACACCCTGGTCCCCGCCGTACGACAGGTCGTCGCCATCGATCGTCACCTTCTCGGGGCGCGTCATCCGACGCTGCCGGCTCTCCGGGGCCACCGCGACACCTCGTCGTGCGGGAAGTCGGCCTCGAGGTCGGGAACGCGGGGCGGCCCCATGAGCGCGCAGTCCACGTCCACAACACCGTCGACGCCCCGCACCAGCCGTGCGGTGACGGGCACGAGACCCGTGTCGCGGACGCGGCCGGTGAGCCGCACGACGCCGTCCCGCACCTCCACGCGGACCGGCTCCGACGAGGCGGGGAACAGACGGGCGACGATCTCGCGGCGGATCTCCTCGGCGATGTCCTCGTCGTCGCGCAGGTACACCTTGAGCAGGTCGGAGCGGCTGACGATGCCGAGCAACCCGCCCTCGTCGTCGACCACCGGAAGACTTTTCACCCTGGCCTGGGCCATGGTCCGGGCGGCCTGGGCGAGGGTCGCCTCCGCGTGGACGGTGACGGCGGGCGCGGTCATGAGCTCCTCGGCGGTCACCGCGCCGGCCTTGGCGAGGTCGGCCGCCCGCTCCGGCGACGCGTACCGGCCGGGTTCGCCGTCGTGGAGCTCCTGCTTGCGCAGCAGGTCGGCCTCGGACACGACGCCGACGACCCGGTTGCCCTCCCGCAGGACGGGCAGGGCGCTGACCTTCCACTGCCCCATGGCCTTGGCGATGTCCTTGAACGTCGCCGCGTGGCGGACGGCGACGACCTTGCGGGTCATGACGTCTCCGACGAGGTGGGGGGTGCCGTGCATGGTGTCCTCCGATGGGTGCGACAGGCGTCCGGGCGAGGGCCGCCGGCCGCTCACACGGTGATGCGCCGTCCGGTGATTCTGTGGGGATCGATACGGATCCACAGGTCCCGTTGCCCGCCCGCCCAGGGTGTGCTGTACGCCTGCTCCTCCAGTCGCCGGACGGAGTCGGGGTCCGTCACGGTGCGGGCGTGGCCGCACACGAGCACGCTCCAGCCCTGGCTGAACGATCCGTCGATGCGGTCGACCTCGAAGGCCACCTGGGAGTCGGCGGCCTGTGAGGGCACGGCCTCCGGGCTGGTCCTGAAGACGATCGAGTCGCCGACGACGCCGTAGTTGACAGGGACGATCACCGGCCCCGACTCCGTGGGCACCGCGAGCCGCCCCACGCCGTGCGTGCGCAGCAGGTCCCGGCACTCCCGGATGCTGAGTTCGGTGAACTTCGGGTGTCCTCCGGCCTGCCCGAGGCCGGGCGGCAGGTCGACGTCCCCGCCGGTGAGTTCGAGCACGGTGGTCTCGAGTGCGCCGGCCAGCCTCAGCAGGGTGCTGACGCCGGGCGCGGCGGTGGGTTGCTCCTCCAGGTACTGCAGATAGCTCGAGGCCATGCCGGCCCGGCACGCCGCCTCCTTGCGGGACAGTCCGAGCTCCTCGCGCCGCAGGGCGATCCGGCGTCCGAGATTCCCGGGCGGGTGGTGACCCTGGTGACCCTCCACCGCGTCCGGCGATGCGTGTGTGGCCATGGCGCGTCACTTCCTTCCGTCAGGTCGCCCGGACGGCGACGACTTCGTGCTGCTCCCCGCCCAGTACGACCTTGAGCGCGCCGGTGTCGGCGCCCCGGCCGAAGACGTCGTACGCCTCCTCCATCTGCTCCAGCGGGAAGGTGTGCGTCACCAGCGACGAGGTGGGCAGCCGACCGGCGGCCGCCATCCGCAGCAGCGTGGGCGTGGAGTAGGTGTCGACCAGGCCGGTGGTGATGGTGACGTTCCTGCTCCACAGGTCCTCCAGGTGCAGGGTCACGGGCCGCCCGTGCACACCGACGTTGGCGATGTGCCCGCCGGGCCGCACCACGCGCGTGCACAGCTCGAAGCTCTCCGGCACGCCGACCGCCTCGATGACCACGTCCGCGCCCAGTCCGTCGGTGAGGTCGGCGATCAGCTCCTGGGCGTCGACGGGTTCGGCCAGTGCGTCGGCGCCGAGCCCCTTGGCGGCGTCCAGCCGCATCGCGGCCGGGTCCACGGCGACGATCCGCTCGGGGGCGAACAGCCGGGCGGTGGCGATCGCCGCGAGCCCGATGGGGCCGGTTCCGACGACGACCACGCTGTCCCCGGGGCGGACATGTCCGTTGAGCACGCCCACCTCGTAGGCGGTGGGGAAGATGTCCGCGAGCAGCACGGCGTCCTTGCTGTCGACCGCGCCGGGCATGGCGTGCACGGACAGGTCGGCGTGGGGCACCCGGACGTACTCGGCCTGGGTTCCGTCGATGACATGCCCGAGGGTCCAGCCTCCGCCGCCGCGGCACTGGCCGTACGTCCGCTCCCAGCAGTAGCCGCACCGGCCGCAGGCGGTGATGCAGGAGACCAGGACGCGCTCCCCCGGCTGCACGGCGTGCAGGTCCCGTCCGGCCTCCACGATCTCGCCGACCGCCTCGTGCCCCAGCACCGTGCCGGGGCGCACCTCGGGCACGTCGCCCTTGAGGATGTGCAGATCCGTCCCGCAGATGGTGGTGGTCTCGACGCGCACGATCGCGTCGGTGGATTCCTTGATGTCCGGGTCCGGGACCTCCTCCCAGGCGGACTTTCCGGGGCCGTGGAAGACGAAGCCCTTCATGACGATCCTTCCTTCATCCCCCCGGGCCGGGGCCCGGGGACCGTCCGGAAGCCGGTACGGCGGTACGTCCGGCGTTGAGCCGGACCTCCCCATCACATCCAGCTTGTCCCACCTTGCGCGGATCCGCTTGGGCCGGACGGCCCCCGATCACCGGCCGGGCCCGAGCGGACCGCGCTGACGGAAGCGAACGGGCCTTTCGAGTACCCCTCTGCGGCACCTCCCTCTGCGGGCCACCCCGAAGCCGGGCGAGATCCTGGTCTTCGGGAGGTCACCGGCCCTGGACAGGCAGGGTCAGGCCGCCCACGTCCAGTCCGATACCTCCGGCATGTCCGTACCGTGTTCGCGGATCCACGCATCGTGGCGGGTGCGGGCGTCCGCCATCTGCTGGCGCACGGCGGCGGCACGCACCGCGAGGCCGGGGACGCGGTCGATGACGTCCATGACCAGGCGGTAGCGGTCGAGGTCGTTGCGGACCACCATGTCGAACGGCGTGGTCGTGGTCCCCGCCTCCTTGTAGCCGCGCACGTGCAGGTTCCGGTGGCCCGTGCGGCGGTAGGCCAGGCGGTGGATCAGCCACGGGTAGCCGTGATAGGCGAAGATCACCGGCTTGTCGGCGGTGAACAGGCCGTCGTACTCGAAGTCCGTCATGCCGTGCGGATGTTCCTCGCGCGGCATCAGGCGGGCCATGTCGACCACGTTGACCACCCGGACCGCGAGTTCGGGCAGGTGCCGCCGCAGGAGCTGCGCGGCGGCCAGCACCTCCTGCGTCGGCACGTCTCCGGCGCAGGCGAGGACCACGTCGGGCTCACCGCCGTTCTCGGTACCAGCCCAGTCCCAGATCCCCGCGCCGCGCGCACAGTGGGCGCGGGCCTGGTCCAGGGACAGCCAGTCGAAGCACGGCTGCTTGCCCGCCACGATCACGTTGACGTAGTCGCGGCTGCGCAGGGCGTGGTCCGCAACGGACAGCAGTGTGTTGGCGTCGGGCGGCAGATAGACCCGGACCACCTCCGGGCTCTTGTTGAGGACGTGGTCGACGAAGCCGGGGTCCTGGTGGGAGAAGCCGTTGTGGTCCTGACGCCACACGTGCGAGGTGAGCAGGTAGTTGAGGGAGGCGATGGGCGCGCGCCAGGGCAGCCGCCGGGAGGTCTTCAGCCACTTGATGTGCTGGTTGACCATCGAGTCGACGATGTGCACGAACGCCTCGTAACAGGAGAAGAGTCCGTGGCGGCCGGTGAGGAGGTAGCCCTCCAGCCAGCCCTGGCAGAGGTGTTCGGAGAGGATCTCCATCACACGGCCGTGCCGGTCGAGGTGTTCGTCGACCTGGAGCACCTGGGCCTGCCAGGCCTTGCCGCTGGCGTCGAGGACGGCCTGGAGCCGGTTGGAGGCTGTCTCGTCCGGGCCGACCAGGCGGAAGTCCCGCCGCTGCGCGGTGTCGTTCATGATCTGTCGCAGCAAGTCGCCGAGGACGCGGGTGGGTTCGTGCAGGGCCGCGCCCGGCTTCTCGACGGGTACCGCGAAGTCGTCCAGGGACGGGATGGGCAGGCCCCGCACGAGCAGCCCGCCGTTGGCGTGCGGGGTGGCGCCGAGCCTGCGGGCACCGGAGGGGACGCAGGCCAGCACGTCGGCGCGCGGGCGGCCGTCGGCGTCGAAGAGCTCCTCGGGCCGGTACGACTTCAGCCAGGCCTCCAACTGGCGCAGATGCTCGGGGTTCTCGCGGACGCCCGCCAGCGGCACCTGGTGGGCGCGCCAGGTCCCGGCGACCGGCTCGCCGTCCACCTCGGCGGGCCCGGTCCAGCCCTTGGGGGTGCGCAGCACGATCACCGGCCAGTGCGGACGCTCGGCCGCCTCGTCCTCGCGTGCCGCGCGCTGCAGTTCGGCGATGCGGTCCAGGGCGGCGTCGAAGGCCTCCGCCATGGCGCGGTGCACCTGCAGGGGGTCGTCGCTGCTGACGTGGATCGGTTCGTGGCCGTATCCCCGCAGCAGTTCGTCGAGTTCGGGCTCGGGGAGCCGGGCCAGGACGGTCGGGTTCGCGATCTTGTAGCCGTTGAGGTGGAGGATCGGCAGGACCGCGCCGTCGTGGACGGGGTCGAGGAATTTGTTGGAGTGCCACGAGGCGGCGAGCGGTCCGGTCTCCGCCTCGCCGTCACCGATGACGCAGGCGACCACCAGGTCCGGGTTGTCGAAGGCGGCTCCATAGGCGTGGGCGAGGGAGTAGCCGAGTTCGCCGCCCTCGTGGACGGAGCCCGGCACGTCCGGTGCGACATGGCTGGGTACGCCGCCCGGGAAGGAGAACTGCTTGAACAGCTTCGCCATCCCTTCCGCGTCCCGTGTCACGTCCGGGTAGGTGTCGCTGTAGCTGCCGTCCAGCCAGGAGCCCGCGAACACGGACGGTCCGCCGTGCCCGGGTCCCCAGATGCACAGGGCGTTCAGGTCGCGCGCCTTGATGACGCGGTTGAGGTGGGTGTACACGAGGTTGAGCCCGGGAGAGGTGCCCCAGTGGCCCAGGAGGCGGGGTTTGATGTGCTCGGGCCTGAGGGGCTCGGTCAGCAGCGGGTTGGACATCAGGTAGATCTGACCGGCGGCCAGGTAGTTGGCGGCCCGCCAGTGGGCGTCGAGGGTGTGCAGTTCCTCGTCGGTCAGTACGGTGCCGGGGTGCTCGGCGTCGGGCATCGGTGACTCCACACGTCGTCGGGGCGTTCATCGGGCGCGGCGGGCTGGGGTACCCGCTGTGCGGGGGTGCGAACGCCGCCGGTCCGTCCGCCGGAGGACGACGGCGACCTGGCGGCACGGTGCAGCGGGGCCGGACCGCCGTCCCGAGCCCGGTGTCAGGCATGTGGGACGACGGCGACCGGGCAGGCCACATGGTGGAGCACGGCGTGCGCGACGGAGCCGATGTGCGGGCCGAACACGCCGTCCCGCGTCCGGCGCCCCACGACGACGAGACAGGCGCGGGTGGAGGCACGCACCAGCTGCGGGGCGGGGCGGCCCGTGGAGACGGTCTCGGACACCGGGACCCCGGGAAACTTCTCGCGCCAGGGCCGCAGCGCGGCGTTCACGAGGTGTTCCTGTTCGGCCAGCACCTCCGGTCCGCCGGCCGCGTGCGCATGGACGTCACCGACGGCGTGGACCACGTGCAGCGCGGTGCCGCGGCGGCGGGCCGAGTCGAAGGCGAACTCGATCGGCTCGTCGAGCGGGTGCCGCGGGTCGAGCCCGAGCACGACGTCGCGGTAGGGGGTCTCGGGAATCTCCTCGGGCGAGACGCCGTCCAGGGCAGGCAGGTGCTCGTCGGCGGAGGCCTCACCGGCGCGTACGAGCACCACGGGGCGCGATGCCCTGGCGATGACACGCTGGGACACCCAGCCGACCACGAACCCGGCGACGCGGCCCAGACCACGGGATCCGAGCACCAGCATCTCCGAGTCCCCGGCCGCCGCGAGCAACGCGGCCACCGGGGACTCGGCCGACAGAAGAGCCTCCACCTCCAGCCCCGGATGCGCGGCGCGAACGCTGCGCACGGCCCGCTCCAGGGTCTGCTCCCCCACCGAGCGCCGGTCGTCCCCGCACCCGCCGGACGGCGCCGGGAGCGGCTGCCGCCTCCAGGCGTGGACGACGTGGAGCGGCGCACCCCGGCGCAGCGCCTCCCGGGCGGCCCAGTGGGCGGCCGCGAGGCTCTCGTCGGAGCCGTCGACTCCGGCGGTGACGGGCCCGGCCATGGTGCGCACCTCCTGTCAAGGGATCTGCTGTTCCTGCGTCGAGCCTGGCGCGGGAACGGCGTCGCGCGCAGGGGCCGCAGGGACCCATCAGGGGGGTCCAACGGCCCAACGTGCCCACACCCCGCCCGTCACCGTCCAAGGCCCCGGCCGGGGCCTTGGACGCAGGTGGCCGGGGTCGCCGGCGCGGTGCCGTACGTCCCGGCCCGGGGGCCGGGTGGCCCATGGCCCGGGGACGGGAGGCGGGGTCACGCTGGGAGCGTCGGGTCCCCACACCGCCCCTGGAGGCCGTGATGAACGCTCCTCCCACGACCAGCATGCTGCGTGCGCTGCCCCTCGCGCATCGCGAGCGGCTGATGCGCACCGCCCGTGAGGTGTCCTTCCCGCAAGGAACGCGCCTGTGCGAGGAGGGCGGACGCGCCGACCGGTTCTGGCTCATCCGCTCCGGCACCGTCGACCTCGACCTGCACGTGCCCGGTCGCCGCGCCGCCGTCATCGAGACCCTGGGGCACGACGAACTGCTCGGCTGGTCCTGGCTGTTCGGCCCACATGCCTGGCACCTGGGCGCCGAGACGACGACACCGGTGCGGGCGTACGAGTTCGACGCCGCAGCGGTCCGCTCGATGTGCCAGGACGATCCGGTGCTCGGCTTCGCGGTCGCCCAGTGGATGGGCGGCATCCTGTCCCACCGCCTCGGCTCGGAACGCACCCGGCTGCTGGACCTGTACGCCCCCTACGGCAGCGGCAGCTTCGGCTGACGAGGGCCCGGCAGGGTCGTGGTGACCGGGACGGTCCCCTCCGGTGGACGGCTCGCCGGCGGGGCCGCCGATCCGCGGCGCCAGGGCCGGAAAGGGCGCACGTCGGTGAGTGGGGCCGGTCGGCCCTAGTGCCTGCGGACGGGGCGCGTGATGATCGTCGGCAGTGGGCGGCCCGTGGTCCGTCCTTCGGCAGAGGTTCGACAGGGGAACGAGGAGTCGTCATGGCCGAGGCGCGTACCTTCAGCGAGCAGGACCCGATCCGGGTGTTCCTGCTGGACGACCACGAGGTCGTACGGCGCGGCCTGGCCGACCTGCTGGACGCCGAACCCGACATCTCGGTGGTCGGGGACGCCGACACCGTCGAACACGCGCTCGCCCGCGGTCCGGCGGTGCGGCCGCATGTGGCCGTCCTCGATGTGCGCCTGCCGGACGGCGACGGCATCACCGTCTGCCGTGAGCTGCGCAGCCACATGCCTGAGCTGGCCTGTCTGATGCTGACCTCGTTCGACGACGAGGACGCGCTGCTCGACGCGATCATGGCTGGGGCCTCGGGCTATGTCCTGAAGCAGATCAGGGGCTCCGACCTGGTGTCCGCGGTCCGCACCGTCGCCTCCGGCCAGTCGATGCTCGACCCGGCGACGACCGCACGGCTGATGCACTCGTTGCGCGCCGACCCCGCCGAGCAGCCGGCCCTGTCACCCGAACTGGCGAGCCTGTCCCCGCGCGAGCGTGACATCCTCGCGCTGATCGGCGACGGGCTGACCAACCGGGAGATCGGCAAGAGGCTCTATCTGTCGGAGAAGACGGTGAAGAACCACATCTCGCGACTGCTGGCCAAGCTGGGTGTGCAGCGCCGCGTCCAGGCGGCCGTCCTCGCCACCCATCTGCAACCGTCCGAGTCGGCGGAGCGCACCGCCCGCTGAGCAGTGCCGCAGGCACTTCGGGACGCCGCAGCGTCACTCGCCCACCGAGCCGCTCCGCCGGTCAGCCGCCGACCGCACCGGTCACTCCCCCGCCGGCCGCACCGGCACACGCCACACCAGCCGTGTCCCGCCGCCCTGCGGACGTTCTCCCACGCCGAGCGTGCCGCCGAGGGCGACGGCCCGCTCCTCGAGGTTCCGCAGACCGCTGCGGACGGCACCGGCCGGCACGCCGCACCCGTCGTCGGCCACCGTGAGCGTCAGATCGCCCCCGCCGAGCCGCAGATGGACGTCCACTGACCGTGCCCCGGAGTGCCGGGCCGCGTTGCTCAGGGCCTCCCCGAGCACCGCGGTCACATCGTCGGCGACGTCGCCCGGGACGTCGGTGTCCACCAGGCCCTCGATGCGCAGCGCGGGCGTGAAACCCAGCGAGTCGGCCGACGCCGTCACCGTCTCCGACACCCGTCTGCGCAGCCCGGAGTCCTCCCGCCGCCGGTCGCCGTGTGCGCGCAGCCCGAAGATGGTGGCCCGGATGATCTTGATGGTCTCGTCGAGGTCGTCGACGGTCCGCGAGAGCCGTTCGGCGGCCTCGGGGTGGTCGACGAAGCGCTGGGTGCTCTGCAGGGTCATGCCGGCCGCGAACAGCCGCTGGATCGCGAGGTCGTGCAGATCGCGGGCGATCCGGTCGTGGTCCTTCAGCAGCGTGATCTGCTCGGCGTCCCGGCGCCGCTCGGCCAGCTCGAGCGCCAGCGCCGCCTGCCCCGCGAAACCGAGCAGGGGGCCGGCGTCGGTGTCCGTGAACGGGGTGCGCCCCGCGGTGCGCCCCAGCACCAGGACGCCGATGGACTTGCCGCTCGCCACCAGCGGTACGCCGACCACGGGTCCGAGTCCGGCCCACAGCGCCGAGTCCGGGTCGATCCGGTGGTCGTGCCGGATGTCGGGGTTGACCACCGGTTCGGCGGTGCTCAGCGCGGCCTCCACGAAACCGTCCTGCCGTGACATCACGAGGCCGCGGCGCCTGTCGGCCTCGAGACCGACCGCGAGCAGCGGGCGCAGCACGTCCTCCCCGGGCACCCGTTCCGCGATCATCCCGACCTCTGCGGAGGCGATCCGGCGCGCCTGCTCGACGATCAGCTCCAGCACGTCCGCGCTCGGGGCACCCGACAACAGGGCGCTCGTGACCTGGGAGCTGGCTCTGACCCAGCGCTCACGCAGCCGTGTCTCCTCGTACAGCCGGGCGTTCTCGATGGCGACGCCGGCCGCCATCGCCAGGGCGGAGAGCACGGCCTCGTCCTCGGCGTCGAACTCCTCGGCACCGCGCTTCTCGGTGAGGTAGAGGTTGCCGAACACCTGGTCGCGAACCCTGATCGGCACGCCGAGGAAGGAGTGCATCGGCGGGTGGTGGGCCGGGAAGCCGTAGGAGGCCGGGTGGTCGGAGATCTCGGACAGGCGCAGCGGCTCCGGATGGCGGATCAGCTCGCCGAGGATGCCGTGCCCGCTGGGCAGCGCCCCGATCCTGGTCCGCGCGTCCTCGCTGACGCCGACGGTGAGGAACTGGGAGAGCGTGAGGTCGTCGCCGATGACGCCCAGCGCGCCGTACTCGGCGTCCACGAGCACCACGGCCGCCTCGACGATACTGCGCAGCACCTGCGCCAGATCGAGTTCGCGTCCCACCGACAGGACGGCCTGAAGGAGGCGGTGCACCCGGTCCTGGGTGCCGCGTGCCGCGTCGATGCGGGCCTGCAGTTCGTCCAGCAGCTCGTCAAGCCGCAGCTGCGGCAGGTGCTGCTCGGACCGCCCGCGCGCTTCCCCGCTCATCGATTCCTCCGGACGGATCGCGCAGACAGGGTGCGGGTCAACGGCGACTCTCCCGCCCTCACGATACTGACTTTCTGCCCGGACGGCGGGCTCCTGCGCTCGCTCGGAGTGACCCGTCGGCGGTGTGCGCGGGGTGCGGCCATGGCGTCGGCCGTGGGGGCGCATGGTGTGGCGGTCCGTGTGCGGTTGGTGCCTACTGATTCCAGCAGGTGACCGGCGGTCGGCGCGCGGGAGGTGTGGTGGCGGACGCGGGCGGGACGGGGCGGGGGCGGCGCAGAGTGGCTGTGGTACGGGGCAGCCGGCCGTCCCCGTCCGTGCGTCTCCCTCCGCGCGTCCGGACCGCCGAACAGCCGCCCGCGGCCGAGCGTGTCGTTCCCTGGCTGCGCGTCACCGCCGCCTACGCCTGGCGCCTGGTCGTCGTCGGGCTCGTCGTCTACGGCATCTTCACCATTCTGGGCCGCTTCCAGCTCATCGCCGTCTCGCTGTTCCTCGCACTGGTGATCACCTCGGTGCTGCGCCCCCTGGCCGACCTGCTCGGCCGCTGGCTGCCACGGCCCCTGACCGTCACGGTCTCCCTCGTCGGGAGCCTGCTGCTCCTGCTCGCCCTGTTCGCCCTCGTGGGTGAAGCGGTGGCGGGCGAGTGGGGAAACCTGACCGGGGAGTTCCGCGGCGGCATCACCAGGATCGAACGATGGCTCGAGCGCCCGCCGTTCCGGTTCAGTCACAAGAGTCTCTCGCATCTGCAGGACCAGATCGGCTCCTATATCTCGTCCCACCGGGCGGCCCTGTTCAGCAGCGCCCTCAGCGGCCTGACCCGGGTCGTCGAGCTGGTCACAGGGCTCGCCCTCGCGCTGTTCTTCGCCGTCTTCTTCATCCACTCGGGCGAGCGCCTGTGGTCCTGGGTGCGCGACCAGCTTCTCCCCCGGGGCGCCCGATCGGCGTGGGACCGGGCGGGGCACGCGGCCTGGCGGACCTTCGCCGGGTACACGCGGGGCATCATCATCGTGGCCGGCACCAACGCCATCCTCGTCGGCATCGTCCTGCTGTTGCTTCGGGTGCCGCTCGCACTGCCGCTCACCCTGCTGGAGTTCTTCGCCACGTTCGTGCCGCTGGTCGGCTCGCCGGTCGCGCTCGCCGTGGCCACCGTGGTCGCCCTGGCCGGGCGCGGACCGATCACGGCCGCGGCCGTGGTGCTCCTCATCGTCGTCATCGGAGAGATCGAGGGGCACGTCCTGCATCCCTTCGTGATGAGCTGGGCCGTCCGCCTGCATCCTCTGGTCGTCGCCGTCTCCGTCCTCGCGGGCAGCATCGTCGCGGGCGTGGTCGGCGCCGTGGTGGCCGTGCCGTTCGTGTCCGTCGCCTGGGCTGTGCTGCAGGCGCTGCGCCCGGCGCCTCCTTGAGGCACGCCCCTGCCTGCTGTGCCACGCTGACTCGCGGAGGGAGCGCCGGGCACTCCGAGCCGGAGGCACGGGAGGCGATGACGGGAGGCGATGTGGGCCCTGACCAGTGGGAGGTGCCGCGGCACGGGACGGAGCACATGCCGGGGCTGCGGCGCAGGACCTTCCTGGAAGCGTGCGCGGGCGCCGGGCTCGCCCCGGCGGCCGCCGCCTGCGACCCGGCCCATTCGGCGCACGACCATCCGCCGGCGGCCGCTTCGCACCGCCCCGAGGCGGAGCGCGACCACGCCGGGACACCCGATTGGCGTATCCGCTCCCGAGGTCCTGCGACGGCCGTCGTCGGGTACGCGGACCGGGTGAGCGTGACCCCGGGCGAGGAGTGCGGTCTGTACGTGTCGACGACCGCGTCGTCCTTCCGCGTCTCGGCCTTCCGCATGGGCTGGTACGGCGGGGCCGAGGCCCGGCTGGTCTGGTCCTCGGGGCGCATACCGGGCCGCGTCCAGGCGGAGCCGCACCT
This sequence comes from Streptomyces sp. NPDC001796, assembly GCF_042892355.1. Lineage (NCBI taxonomy): Bacteria > Bacillati > Actinomycetota > Actinomycetes > Kitasatosporales > Streptomycetaceae > Streptomyces > Streptomyces sp. NPDC001796. Next base: position 18,271 of record NZ_JBIAUC010000017.1, read on the forward strand.
GACGTCCGGCACCCGCACCGTCCGCACCGACTGGAAGCGCACTCTCGCCTTCAGCACGGCGGGGTGGCCCGAGGGCGCGTATCTGCTGCGGCTGGACGCGGAGGGCGGCCACCAGCGGTACGTCCCGCTGATCGTGCGCTCCACGCGGGGCGAGGGCCGCACGGTGCTGATGCACGCCCCGGCGACCTGGCAGGCGTACAACCGGTGGGGCGGTTACAGCCTCTACGAGGGACCCTCCGGTGCGTATGCCGACCGGTCCCTCGCCGTCAGCTTCGACCGGCCCTACGACTCCAGCGGCGCGGAGAAGTTCCTGGTGTACGAGCGGGCGGCGGTGGTGCTGGCCGAACGGCTCGGTGTTCCCCTCGCCTACACCACCGGGATGGACGTGCACCGCGACCCGGACGTGCTGCGCGGCGCGAGGGCCGTCATCTGCCTCGGTCACGACGAGTACTGGACCCCGGAGCAGCGCCGGCACGTCACCCGGGCCCGCGACGCGGGCACCAACGTGGCCTTCCTCGGCGCCAACACCTGCTTCCGCCGGGTCCGGCTGGAGCAGAGCGAGGCGCGGGCCGACCGCACCGTGGTCTGCTACAAGTCCTCCTTCCGCGCGGACCCCTGTTTCACCACCCACCCCACGCTGGTGACGACGGACTTCCGTCAGTCCCCGGGGGCCGACCCGGAGTCGTCGATGACGGGCGTGCTGTACGAGGGTTACCCGACGGACGCGCCGTACGTCGTGCACGCGGCGGACCACTGGTTGTACGAGGGGACGGGCGTACGCCCCGGAGACGGTTTCGGTCATCTGGTCGGTGTGGAGTACGACCGGGTCACCCCGGGCGCCCCCGTCCCGGAGCCCTTGGAGATCACGGCCCACTCGCCGCTGGTGTGCAACGGCCGGCGCAGCACCAGCGACTCGGCGTACTACACGGTGCCGAGCGGGGCGGGGGTCTTCGCCACCGGCACCATGCGCTGGGTGGAGGCCCTGATGGCCGGCACCCCGGACGGCGGCCGCGACCACGGCATGGACGTCCGCACCCGCGCCTTCGTCACCCGGACGACGGAGAACCTGCTGCACGCCTTCGCGCTGGGCCCGGCCGCCCGTCATCGCCCCGCGCCGCGCCCGAACGTGAAGGAGGTGTACAAGGGCTCGGCGTGAAAGGAATTCCCGGTTTTCGCCGGCCGATCCTCATTCCAGGGACAGGGTCGCTCCATGGTCAAGAGCGATTCTCCTTCCCGCGTCTCCCTCAAGCGCGTCACTCCGGAGGTGTCGGGTGCCCGGGTGTGCGTTCTGCCTGGACATGCACACCAAGGACGCCCGCGCCCAGGGTGAGAGCGAGCAGCGTCTCTACGCGCTCGGCGCCTGGCGGGAGACGTCGTTCTACACCGAACGGGAGCGTGCCGCACTGGCGTTGACCGAGGCGGTGACCCTGGTGCACGACGGGCACGTCCCGGACGCGGTCCATGCCGGGGCGGCGGAGGTCTTCGACGAGGCGCAGATCGCGGCGCTGGTCTGGGCGGCCACTGTCATCAATGCCTACAACCGGATAGCGATTGCGACCCGCATGGTCCCGGGGGCCTATCAGCCCACCCGGAAGTGAATTCATCCGAAAACAACTCGTGCGGCGCGGGGGCCCGAAAATCGGGCCCCCGCGCCTCTTGACGCAATTCAGTTACTTTCCGGCAACGGCTCCATGATGTCGTCGAGCCAGGACCGCCATTCCGTAGCACGTGCGGCAGATCCCGCCGTCATGGACCGTTCCGTCCATTCCGTCACGGGCCGGATGCCGTGCAGGGCGTTCAGCAGCCACACCTCGCGGCCGTCGAGTTCTTCGACGGTGCGTTCGCGGTGGGCGACGCGGACGCCGGTCCGGGCAGCGCGTTCCTGGACGAGGGCGACGGTCACCCCGGCGAGGACGGGCAGGTGCGGTGAGGGCAGGCACAGGGTGTCCTCCTCCCACCACACCACGCTGGAGTGGGCGGCCTCCAGCACCACCCCGGACTGGGCGATCAGCACGGCCTCCTCGGCGCCGTGCAGCGAGGCCCGGTTGCGGACCCGGGCCAGCCGGTCCAGGTCCGGGCCCTTGCGGCGGGGCGCGGTCCGCGGGTCGGGCTGGCCCACCGCCCACACCCGCACATCCGGCGCGAGCGGCGGGGCCTGACGCAACCGCAGCCTCAACCGGGGTGGCCGGGCGGTGAGTTCGACCCGTGGGAACCACTCCCCCGTGCGCGGCAGCGCGGCGGTCACGTCCTGCCAGAACTCGACGAGCCGGCGCAGCGGCGGCCCGTCGCAGCCGGCGCAGGCGCGCAGGAAACGCTCGCGGTGGCGCTCGAAGCCCCGGACACGTCCGTCGCGCAGCAGCCAGGAGTCGGCGACGAGCAGCCGCTCGCCCGTGTCGGCTCCGGCGGACAGCCCGTCGGCCGGTGTCCAGTTCAGCAGGCCCTCGGCGATGGCCGGTCGGATCATGGGGTTCCTTTCTCAGTACCTGCGGCCCGGCGCTCGCCGGCGAGCCGTTGCGGGGCCCGTACGGGGCGTGCTCCAGCCAGGCGCCGCACCACGGCAGGACGGGGCCAGGGCGGCGGTGGCACGCTGTCCGACCCGTACGATCCGGCGCTCGGGCCGCAGACGGGCCAGGGCCGTACCCGCGGCGGCGCTGTTAGGTGAGGGAGACACCGAGGTCGGGACGGATGTCGAGCGGCCGGTCCAGCGTGACGAAGACCGCTCCGTGGCGGTTCGCGGCCCGCCGGAACATCGGGCCCGGATGGAAGGCGCGTGCGTCGGCCATGGTCACCACGCTCCCCTGCGGACCAGATGGCGGCGGAGCTTGCCGGTGGGGGTGCGCGGCAGTGACGGTACGAAGCTGACGCCGCGGGGCACCTTGAAGGCGGCGAGGTTCTCGCGGGCCAGGCAGATGAGGTCGGCCTCCAGGCCGACGGGTATCGGGGTGACGGGAACGACGAAGGCACGCAGCCGGCCCGCGCCCCGGTGGTCGGTGACGGCGGCGACCGCGACCTCCCTCACCGCCGGGTGCGTGCGCAGCAGTGCCTCCACCTCCAGGGGGGAGACTGTGATGCCGCCGACCATCTCCGTGTCGTCCGCGCGGCCGAGATGCGTGAAGGTGCCGTCGGGGATGCGGCGCGCCCGGTCCCCGGTGGCCAGCCAGCCGCCGACGAGGGTGCGGGCGGTCTCCTCGGGCCGGCCCAGATAGCCGGGTGTCACCGTCGGCCCGCGCACCCACAGTTCGCCGTCCTCGCCGTCGGGCAGCGGGCGTCCGGTGTGGTCGCGCACCTCGACCTCGAAGCCGGGCACGGGGCGGCCGACGGTGCCGGGGTGGTTGTGGTCGAAGCTGTTGGCGCAGAAGGCGTGTCCGGCCTCGGTGGAGCCGATCTGCTCCAGGACGGGGGCGCCGAGCAGATCGGTGATGCGCCGGCCGAGTCCGGCGGGCAGCCCCTCCCCGGCTGACACGGCGGCGCGGACGGAGGCGAAGCACGCCTCGTGCCCGTCGGCGCGCTCCGCGACCAGGGCCGCGTACTGGGAGGGCACGGAGTAGAGCAGGGTCACCCGGTGCCGTACGACGAGTTCGTCCACGGCGGCGGGGTTCGGGCGGCGGTCCACCAGGACCGCGGAGGAGCCGGAGAACAGCGGGAAGACGAAGGCGTTGCCGAAGCCGTAGGCGAAGAACATCTTCGACACCGACAGGGTGACGTCGTCCGGGGTGATCCGCAGCAGCCGGCGGCCGACGAGGTCGTGGTACGCCTTCGGGTCCCCGTGGCCGTGCACGACTCCCTTGGGGCGGCCCGTGGGTCCGGAGGTGTACTGGACGTAGAGCGGGGTGTGCGGGTCGGCCTGGTGGGCGGCGGTCGTGGGCGGTGCGGTCAGGGTGAGCGAGACGAGCTGGTCGGCGCCGAGCCGGACGCGGCGCGGGAGCCGGTCGTCGAGGCCCGGCCCGGTCACGCACAGCACGGCCTCGGTGTCCTCGGCCATGAACCTCAGTTCGGGCGGAGTGAGTTCCGGGTTGACCGGGACCGCGACGGCGCCGAGTCGCGCGGTGGCGAGGAACGCCGTCACCCAGGCGACGGAGTCGGGCAGCGCGAGCAGCACCCGGTCGCCGGGGCCGACCCCGTGGTCGGCGAGGACGGTGGCCGCGCGGGCCGCGAGGTCGTGCACCTGGCCGTGGGTCCAGGTGCGGTGGCCCTGGTGGAAGGCCGGCCGGTCGGTCCACTCGCGCCGCTCGGCGAGCGCGGCGAGCTGGGCCGCGAGGTTGCCGGGCGCCTCGGCGTCGGCGGGAATCAGCGTGGCCTGGGGTGTGGTCATCGGGCCGGCTCCTCCTCGGTGGCCGGGGCGGCGGTGTGCTCCCGGTAGGCGCGCATCGGGGCGGCGGTCTTCAGCAGCATCTCGTCGTACTCGGCGGCAGGGTCGGAGCCGAGGACGATCGCGCCGCCGGCGCCGAGGTGCAGCTCGTCGCCGGCGATGACGGCGGTGCGGATGACCATGCTCAGGTCGGCGCCGCCGCCGCAGCCGAAGTAGCCGAGGGCGCCGGAGTACACGCCGCGGGCCTCGGTCTCCAGGCCGTCGATGATCTCCATGGTGCGCAGCTTGGGCGCCCCGGTCATGGAGCCCCCCGGGAAGCAGGCACGGACGCAGTCCACGGCGTCCGCGCCCTCGCTCAGCCGCCCCTCGACGGTGGAGACCAGCTGGTGCACGGTGGCGTGCGTCTCGGTGGCCATGAGCCGGGTGACCCGTACGGACCCGGTCTCGCAGACCCGGCCGAGGTCGTTGCGGAGCAGGTCGACGATCACGAGGTTCTCGGCGCGGGTCTTGTCGTCCACGGCCAGCGAGTGCCGCAGCCGTGCGTCCTGCGCCGGGTTCTCCCCGCGGGGGGCGGTGCCCTTGACGGGTCTGGCCTCCGCGACGCCGTCCGGGGTGATCCGCAGGAACCGCTCGGGTGAGGAACCGGCCACGTCCAGGTCGCCGAACCTCAGGAACGCCGCGTAGGGGGCGGGGTTGACCCGGCGCAGTGCCCGGTAGAAGGCGTACGGGTCGCGCGGTGCCGGTAACCGCACGGCGTCGGTCAGGCAGACCTCGTAGCTGGTGCCCGCCCGGAGCGCGTCCTTGCAGGCCTCGATGTCCGCCAGGTAGGTGGCACGGTCCCTGACGAGCCACGGCTCGGCGGCGGTGGGGTCGGGGCCGGGCTCGTCGCCCGGCGGCTCGGTCGCCGTGTCCTGTCCCGACGGGCCGGAGACAAAGGTGAGCTGGGCCGTCGCGGCGTCCAGCCAGTCGGTCGCCTCCCACGTGGCCTGCGGGGTGTCCTCGGCGAGGCAGACCGCGTAGGTGGCGCCCTCCTCGTGGTCCACGGCGATGAGGCGGTCGGCGAACAGCCAGCAGGCGTCGGGGGTCCGGGCCCGGTGGCGGTTCACGGAGCCGCAGTCGGCTTTGGTCTCGTAGCCGAAGTAGCCGACATAGCCGCCGGTGAAGTCGAAGGGCAGCCCCGCGGCGTCGACGCGGCGGGTCGCGAGCTGCCGCTTGAGGTAGTCGAAGACACTCGCGCGCACCTTGCGCGGGGGCCGGCCGGGCCGTTCGACCTCGCACACGCCGGCGTCGACGTCGTAGCGCACGAACTCGGCGAGGGGGCCGGTGCCGTCACCGAAGAACGAGAAGCGGGCGAGGCCCGGCTCGACGCGCGAGCTGTCGAGCCAGAACGCGCGCGGGGCGTCCGCGCACATCCTGGCGAAGGCGGCCTCGGTGTCGACGGCGCCGGCCAGGCGGCGGTAGTGCAGCCGGTGGGCGGGGGGCGTGGCGCGGTGGGGACGGGGGATGGCCGCGGCACGGGGAATGGTGGTGTTCTTCGTACGGGGTCTGCGGGCGCGCTCGGCGGTGAGGTTGCGGAAGTTCACGAGCATGCGGTGGCCGTAGTCGGTGAGCACGGACTCCGGGTGGAACTGCACGCCCCACAGCGGCCGGGTGCGGTGTCTGAGGCCCATCACCACGCCGTCCTCGGCCCAGGCGGTGGCCTCCAGGGTGTCCGGCAGCGGCTCGGTGACGGCCAGCGAGTGGTAGCGCACGGCGGTGAAGTTCTGCGGCAGTCCGTGGAACAGGTCCCGGCCGTCGTGCCGGACGGTGGACAGGTGCCCGTGCCGGGGCTGCGGTGCGGGCGCGATGCGGCCCCGCTCCCCCGCCGCGATGCCCTGGTGGCCGAGGCAGACCCCGAGCACGGGGACGCGGGAGTCGGCGACGATCCGGGCGGCGATACCGAAGTCCCGGGGTTCGGCGGGGTGTCCGGGGCCCGGCGAGATCACCACGTTGTCGAACTCCCCCAGGTCCGGCACGGCGTCGGCTGGGGTGTCGTTGAGGATCACCACGGGCGGCTCGCCGTTGACCTCGGCGAGCAGCTGGAACAGGTTGTACGTGTACGAGTCGTGATTGTCGATGAGCAGGGTCTTCACCCGCCCACCTCCCTTGCGTCGTTCCCGGGCCTCAAGCGGGGTCCGCCGCTTGTGCCGTCCACGGAGCGCCTGGAGCGGCGGATACAGCCTGAACGGACGGAGTCCTCGCCCCCGAAGCGGTAGATCACATGCCGGTCCGCCTCTCCGTCGACGAGCACCCCACCACCGAGAAAACCGGGCTGCTGCGCGGTCGCACGCAGCAGGGACCATCCCCGCGAGTGGAAATCGGCCTCGCGGCCCGGCACCACCTGATATGCGACGGTGACGGTAACGGGATCCCTGGTCACACCATCGAGTACGGAAGGATCTCGAGTTACGCTCAAACCTTCAAAGAAGTTCTTTTCGAGTGTCCGGAACGTAACCTTCGCGGTCGCCGCGTCAACGCCCGCTTCATCGGACCTTCATGGTGATCCGCCACAGACGGCGCGGGAGTTCGCCCTCCTCGAAGGCGTGGACGGCCGGCGCGACCGGGCCCACCCGTACATGCCCGGGTGAGCACGGCAGGGGTCCTCCCGGTGCCGCCGCTGTGTGCCGGACGGCTCCGGCCCGATCCCGGCCATGCTCCTCCGCTCCCCCGGGCTCTCCGCTCAGCAGATCCTGGGCAGTTGCTCCCCCAGCGGCATGTCCACCACCCGTGTGCCCCCCAGCCCGGTACGGGCCACCACCATGCCGGGATGGTCCCGCACCACCTCGCCGATGATCGCGGCCTCGGCACCGCGCGGATGCGCACGCATCGCGTCCACCACCGCGTCGGCGTGCTGGCGGGGCACGAACGCCACCAGCTTGCCCTCGTTGGCCACGTACATGGGGTCCAGGCCCAGCACGGCGCAGGCGTTGGCGACTGCGGGCGGGACGGGGACCTTGCGCTCCTCGATGACGACCCCGGCGCCCGCGGCGGCGGCGATCTCGTTCAGGGCGGCCGCAAGCCCGCCCCGCGTGGGGTCCCGCAGCATGTGCAGGTCCCGGGTGACGGCCAGCATGGCGTCCACCAGTCCGCCGAGCGGCGCGCAGTCACTCACGATCTCCACGCCGAACTCCAGCCCCTCCCGCACACTCATGATCGCCACACCGTGCACGCCGATCGCACCGCTGACGATCACGACGTCACCGGGGACGACCCGCTGCGGCCGCAGGTCGACGCCCGCCGGGATGAGCCCGATACCGGCCGTGTTGATGTAGATGCCGTCGCCGTGGCCGGCCTCCACCACCTTGGTGTCGCCCGTCACCACCTCGACCCCGGCCGCCCGCGCGGCCGCGCCCAGCGCGTCGGCGACCCGGGTGACCGTGTCGATCTCGACGCCCTCCTCCAGGATGAACCCGCAGGAGAGGTAGGCCGCCCGGGCCCCGCTCACGGCGAGGTCGTTGACGGTGCCGTTGACGGCGAGGTCGCCGATGCTGCCGCCGGGGAAGAACAGCGGCCGCACCACGAAGGAGTCGGTGGAGAAGGCCAGGCGCAGGCCGCCGAGCGACAGGGCGGCGGCGTCGCCGAGCCGGTGCAGCACCTCGCCCCCGAACGCGGGCGCGAACACGTCCCGGACCAGTTCCGCGGACAGCGCCCCGCCCCCGCCGTGGCCCATCACGACGCGGGACTGGTCGCGCAGCGGGGCCGGGCAGGTCCAGGCCGCCGGGTCCGGCAGGGGCGCGGTCAGGTCGATGGCGTCAGACAACGGAGGTCGCCTCCCGGGCCGCAGGGGTGGTGTCCAGGCGCCGGTAGAGGTAGTACGCGGCGCAGGCGCCCTCGCTCGAGACCATCGTGGCGCCGAGCGGGGTGCGCGGGGTGCACACGGTGCCGAACGCCTCGCACTCGTGCGGCTTGAGCAGGCCCTGCAGGACCTCGCCGCTGCGGCACGCGGCCGGCTCCTCGGTCCGGATGCCCTCGACGGAGAAGCGGTGCTCGGCGTCGTAGTCGAGGTACTTGGCGGACAGCCGCCAGCCGCTGTCCGGGATCACTCCGATGCCGCGCCAGGAGCGGTCGGTGACCTCGAAGACGTCCTCCAGCATGGCCTTGGCGGCCGGGTTCCCCTCGGGGCGGACCGCGCGCGCGTAGGCGTTGTCGACGGTGTGCTCGCCGCGCTCCAGCTGCGCCACGGTCCGGCGCACGCCCTCCAGGATGTCGAGGGGTTCGAACCCGGTCACCACGATCGGGACCCGGTGGCGCTCGGCCAGCTCCGGGTACTCCTCGATCCCCATCACGCTGCACACGTGGCCCGCGGCCAGAAAGCCCTGCACCCGGCACTGCGGGGACCGCATGATCGCCTCGATGGCGGGCGGCACACGCACATGGGAGACCAGCATGCTGAAGTTCGGGACGCCGAGCCTGCGCGCCTGATACACCGTCATCGCGTTTGGGGGCGCGGTGGTCTCGAAGCCGATGCCGAAGAACACCACCTGCCGGCCGGGGTTCTGCTGGGCGATCCTGAGGGCGTCGAGCGGGGAGTAGACGACCCGTACGTCGCCGCCTTCGCCCCGTACCTGGAACAGGTCCCGCCCGGTCCCGGGCACCCGGAGCATGTCGCCGAAGGAGCAGAAGATCACCTCGGGGCGGGAGGCGATCTCCAGTGCCTTGTCGATGACCTCCAGCGGGGTCACGCACACGGGGCAGCCGGGCCCGTGGATCAGTTCGACCCGGTCGGGCAGCAGCTGGTCGATGCCGTGGCGGATGATGCTGTGCGTCTGCCCGCCGCAGACCTCCATCAGCGCCCAGGGCCTGGTCACCGTGGCGTGGATCTCGTCGAGGAGCCGGCGTGCCAGCTCCGGGTCCTGGAACTCGTCGATGTACTTCACTGCTTCCGCGCCTCCTCGCGCGCGGGCGGCAGCACCCCGCCCGCCTCAGCGGCCATTTCCCAGGGGTCGCCGAACTCCTCCTGCAGCATGCCGAGTTCGGCGAACAGCTCGAGCGTCTGCCGCGCCGACTCCTCGTCCAGGCGCTGCAGGGCGAAGCCGACGTGGACGATGGCGTACTCGCCGACCTGGAGGTCGGGCAGGTACTCCAGGCACACCTCCTTGACCACGCCGCCGAAGTCGACGGTGGCCATCCGGGTGCCGTCACGTTCCTCGATGTCCAGCACTCTGCCGGGTACCGCCAGGCACATGGGCCTCTCCTCGCTGTGGGTGGTGCGTCGCCCGGGGCTGCCGGGACGGTCGGTCAGTCCGGGGCCGCCCCGGCACGTGCGGCGACGACGAGCTGGCCGAGGGCCAGGCCGCCGTCGCCCGGCGGGACCAGGTGGTGGCGCAGCACCGTGAAGCCGTCCGCGCCCAGGGCCCGCGCGCAGGCCGAGGAGAGCGGGGAGTTGAGGAAGACGCCGCCGGTCAGGGCGACCGTGTCCACTCCGTGCCGCTCTCGCCCGAGCGCGCACACGTGGTGCACGAGACGGGCGACGGCCCAGTGGAAACGGGCCGCGACCAGCTCCGGTCCCGTGCCCGCGCGCAGGTCGTCGACGATCGCGGCGATCACGGGCGCCGGGTCGGCCCGGAGCGGGCGGACCCCCTCCGGGCCGCCGATCTCCTCCGGACCGCCGAACCTCTCCGCCCCGCCGTCCGTCCCCGGCTCCCGTACGGCGAACGCGTACGCGGAGGTGTCCCCGGCCGGTGCCCGCAGCGCGGCGGCCTCCAACTCGACCGCGGCCTGGGCCTCGTACCCCGCCCGGTGGCAGACGCCGGCGAGGGACGACACCGCGTCGAACAGCCGGCCCATGCTGGACGTGGGAACACAGTTCAGGTTCCGTTCCAACTGCCTTTCCAGCACCGCGCGTTCGTCCGGCGGACAGGCGGCCACACAGGGCAGCTCCGCCGACCAGTCGAGGCCGGCGGCGCGCAGATGCGCGAGCGCCATGCGGTACGGCCGGTGCACCGCGGCGTCGCCGCCGGGCAGCGGCACATAGGCGAGATGGCCGAGGCGGGAGAAACCGTCGTAGTCCGCGAGCAGGAACTCCCCGCCCCATACGGCCCCGTCGTCGCCGTAGCCGGTGCCGTCGAAGGCCACGCCGAGCACCGGCCTGCTGCCGTCGAGTCCGTGTTCGGCCATGGCGGCGGCGACGTGGGCGTGGTGGTGCTGGACGCGGACGACGGGACGGCCCGCCGCGTTCCGGGCGGCCCACCGGGCTGAGCGGTAGGCGGGGTGCCGGTCGGCGGCGAGCAGCCGGGGCCGGACGGGTGTGATCGACTCCAGTTGGGCGACGGCGCGTTCGAAGGCGTGCTGGGTGGCGAGGTCGTCCATGTCACCGATGTGGGCGGACAGCCAGGCCCGGCGGCCCTCGCCGAGGCAGCAGACGTTCTTCAGGTCGCCGCCGACGGCGAGGGCCGGGCGGACGGGCACCGGAAGGGTCAGCGGCAGGGGGGCGTAACCGCGGGCGCGGCGCACGATCAGCGGCCTGCCGTCGCACACGCGCACCACGGAGTCGTCGCACGGCACATGGATGGGCCGGTCGTGGGTGAGCCAGGCGTCGGCCAGGTGCGCGAGGCGTTCGAGCGCCTCCTCGTCGTCGGTGACGATCGGCTCGCCGGAGAGGTTGCCGCTCGTCATGACGAGCAGTCGCGGGCCGTCGCCGTCGCCGTCGCCGGGCAGGCCGAGCAGCAGATGGTGCACGGGGGTGTACGGCAGCATGACGCCGAGATCGGGGCTGCCGGGTGCGACACCGTCGGCGGGCCGAAGGCGGCCTCCACACGCGGGCGTCAGGCGGCGCAACAGCACGATGGGGCGGACGGTGCCGGTGAGCAGGCTCCGCTCCTCGTCGGTGAGCCGCACCAGGTGCCTGATGTCATCCGTGTCCCGGGCCATCAGGGCGAACGGTTTGTCCCCGCGGCCCTTGCGGCCGCGCAGCCGGGCGACGGCGGCGGGGTCCGTGGCGTCGCAGGCCAGGTGGTAGCCGCCCAGGCCCTTGACGGCGAGGATCGATCCGGACGCCAGCAGCCGGCGCGCCCCGGCGACCGGCTCGGTGTCCGTGACCGGTCGTGGCGGGCCGTCGCCGTCCCGGGGGCGGACGAGCAGCCGCAGACGGGGCCCGCAGGCGGGGCAGGCGACCGGCTGCGCGTGGAAGCGGCGGTCGGTGGGATCGGCGTACTCACGGGCGCAGTCGGGACACATCGGGAAGCCGGCCATGGTGGTCGCCGCCCGGTCGTAGGGCAGGCCGGTGACGATCGTGAACCGGGGGCCGCAGTGCGTGCAGGTGATGAAGGGGTGGCGGTGGCGCCGGTCGGCCGGGTCCCCGAGTTCGCGCAGGCAGGCGGCGCAGGTGGCGGTGTCCGGTGGGATCAGGGTGCCTGCGGGGCCGTCCGTGCGGGAGGCGAGGATGGTGAACGCCGTCTCGCCGGCGGCGGGCACGTCCTGGTGGTCGACGCGCTCGACGCGGGCCAGCGGTGGGGCGTCCTCGGCGATGCGGTCACAGAACCGGCCGACGGCCGCGGGGGTCCCCTCGACCTCCACCACGACACCCTCCGGGGTGTTCGTCACATGCCCAGACAGGCCGAGGGAGGTGGCGAGGGCGTGGACGTACGGCCGGAAGCCCACGCCCTGCACCACGCCCCGCACGGTGACCCTGCGGCGCACCGGCGCCTGGACGGCGACGGCCGTCGGGGGCGGAGCGCTCACGAGCGGGACTGCGCCAGGGCGCCGGCACGGTCCGCGTCGTCATGGGTGTGGCCGTGGGACGGCCGGGCCATGACGGGTGTGTGCAGTGGGGCGCCGTCCGCGGCGGCCAGCGCCCGGTCGAGCAGGGCGCCGGGCCCCAGGTCCCGGCGGGCGGAGGTGAGCAGCACCTCCACACCGGGGTTGACCTGTTCGACGTTCGCACGGAACGCCGCCAGGTCGAAGGCGACGGCCTCGGCGATGTCGGTCTTGGTGACCACCACCAGGTGGGCGAGGCCGAAGGCGGTGGGGTACTTCAGCGGCTTGTCCTCGCCCTCGGTCACCGATGCGAGGACGACGCGAAGGGTCTCCCCCAGGTCGTAGGAGGCCGGGCAGACGAGGTTGCCCACGTTCTCCACGAACAGCAGCCGGGTCCCCTCCGGCAGCCATCCCTCGAGGTGGCGGGCGAGCATGTCGGCCTCGAGATGGCAGAGCCCGTCGGTGAGGACCTGCTTGACCGGCACGCCCGAACGCGCCAGTCGTGTGGCGTCGTTCTCGGTGGCGAGGTCGGCGGTGAGCGCCGCGACCGGCACGGACCGCTCCCGAGCCAGGACGAGCTCGCGTTCCAGGAGAGCGGTCTTCCCGCTGCCGGGGCTGGACAGCAGGTTGACGACGGTGGTGCCGCGGGCCGCGAGCTCCGCGCGCAGCGTATGCGCGGCCTGGTCGTTCTTGGCGAGCACGGCCTGCTGCAGGTCGACCACTCGGCACATGGTTCAGCGCTCCTCGGGGACGGTTTCGCGGGTGGGTGCGTGCGTCCGGGCGTCCTCCCAGTGCACGCTGACGATCTGCAGTTCGCGGCCCGACAGCAGGTCGATGGCGGCTCCGTCGCACCGCGGGCAGCTCAGCAGGGGCGGCATGCCGACGGCCCATTCGTGCGCGCACGGCTCGCAGCGGGCTCGCCCCGGGACCTCGTCGGTGACGAGGTCGGCGCCCTCCAGCAGGGTCCCGGCGCAGGCCAGTTCGAAGCAGAAGGACAGGGCGTCGGGTACGACACCGGCGAGTTCGCCCACCTGGAGCCGTACCGAACGCACCGCCGTGACGTCACCGGCCCGCTCGGCCGCCTCTTCCACCTGGCCGATCACCGCCAGCGCGATGGACATCTCGTGCATGGGTCTCCGTCCCGGCGAAGGCCGGGCCCCCGCCCCGTGGGGACGGGGACCGCGTGCGCGGCCCGCCGGGAACCATTAGAGGTGAGGTACCCCGGGCCCGTGGACCGGCACGCCGTCGCCGCCCGGCGGCGTACGCCGTTCGCCGCAAAGCATCTGCTCGATCAGCCGGACGGCCTCGGGGACCGCGGCGGACACGGGTGGGCTGAGTCCGACGCGCTCCTCCACACAGGCCGGTTCGCAGCCGACCACCAGCGTGCGGCGCGGCGGTTCGGCTCCGGTTCCGGCGCACAGGGTGTTCAGCAGGGCGAGTACGGCGTCGGGGGTCATCCGGTGGCCGTCGATCACGGCCACTTCCAGATCGTCGGCGCCCGTGTCGGCGTGCTCGATGACGTACAGGGTGCCGGGGGCCTCCCCGCGTGCGGTGGCGTCCACCAGGATCAGGGTGTCGTAGCCGTCGAGGAGCTGGTAGGCGAGGTGTACTCCGCGCACCCCGATGTCCAGCACCTCGACATCCGCGGGCAGTACGCGCCGGGTGAGCGCGCGGACGGTCTCCACGCCGAAGCCGTCGTCCCCCAGGAAGACGTTCCCGATGCCGGCGACGAGGACGGTGCCGCTCATACCTGGTCCTCCAGCGGGGTGACCTCGTCGGAGCGGAAGTAGTGGAAGGTTCCGCGCTCGCGGCGGACGTCGGCGCCCGGGTCGTCGTCCACGGTCACCGCCAGGTGGACCGAGCCGTCCACGTCGTGGCGCACCGCCTCGACGGTCGCGGGGCGGCCCCGCAGGAACACGTCCTGTGCGTCGGTGCGCCGCAGCCCCGGGTTGAGCCGCACCCGGCTTCCGGGACCCACCGGCCGCCCGTTCACCACGACCCGTCCGCCGTCCGGTTCGCCACCGGGCTCGTCCGCCGGGTCCCACCACGGTGTGTCCGCGGGTGGCACGCCCCGCGCGTCGGTCCTCGGGTGGTCCTCCAGGATGACCGGTGAGGACAGCATCACGTCGGCGCGGCCGGGTTCACCGGAGAGGACGGGCCAGGTGTGCAGATTGCGGCAGGACGCGATCGCGGCCCGGGCCCACTCGGGGGGATCGCTCATCGACAGGAAGGATCCGGCGCTCAGCCCCATCAGCAGATGGGTGGAGACCAGGGAGTGCGGCAGCGCCGCACTCCGGTCGGCGCTCTCCCCGGCCTCGGGCGCCCAGACGCTGGTGTTCTCGACCACGGCGGTGAGTCGCAGGACCGGGCAGGGCCCCTCGAGCCGGTGTGCCGACAGCCGCAGCAGACCGCGGATCTCCTCGCCCCGGCGGACCGTACGGCCGACGACCCGGCCGTGCTCGTCGAGGATCTGCTCGTGCTCCTCCCCCGCGCGGCGACCGAAGGCGACGATGACCCCGTCGCCTTCGGTGAGCTCCTCCACGGTGACGGCCGCCTCGACGCGCTCCTCGGTGCCCTCGTCGCAGCACACCAGGAGCCTTTCGCCCAGCCGGAGTTCGGACACCGTCTCGAACTCACCGTCGGCGCGGGCCCGCTGCACCGTGCGGCGCCGGGCGCGCAGGAAGCGCAGCTCCACCGCGAGGGTGGCGCCGGGCCCCGGTTCCATCAGGCATTCGGTGTGCTGGAAGTCGTACTCCTCGCTGCCCGCGCCCCAGGCGGGCGGTACGAGCACCCCGCACTGCCTTCGCAGGTGGGTGCCGGGGGCGGAGGCCCGGTACGGGTGCAGCATGCAGCCCTCGAAGAGGACGGCGTCCGCCACCTTCCTGGCGAGGGCGAAGCGGGCCTCGGTCTGCGGGGCGAACGCGGTCTCGTTCATGGCGCTCCTTCCGGTGGTGCCGGCCGGGGAGTGTGCTCGTCTGCGGGAGTGCCGGACCGTACGGTTTCAGCCGTGGTGCGGGGGCCGGTGGCCCGGGCCAGGTGCGGGGGCGTGCACGACGGCTTCTCCTTGCGGACGAAGGCGCGTCTCAGGGCGTGGTAGGGGGCGTCCGGGTCGTGGAAGACGCGGTGCATCGCGGCCAGTTCCCGTTCCCGGAAGGCGGACAGGGGCTCGGTGCTCTCCTGGCGCTCCAGTGCCTCCTTCTTCGCCGCGATCCGTGCCCGTGTCCCCGGCAGCGACGCCAGCCGCGCCGCCAGCCGGCCGGCCTCCGCGGAGAAGTCCTGCGGGGCGCACTCGATCACCCGGTCGACGAGCCCGAGGCCGAGGGCGCCGGCGGCGCTCATCGGCAGCGCCTCGCGCACGATGCGGTCGGCCGCGGCGGTGCCCACCCGGCGGGGCAACGTGTACGTCCAGTACTCCGAGCCGGTGAGGCCCATCAGCCGGTAGTGCGGGTTCAGTACGCAGCCGGAGCGGCACCACACCTCGTCGGCGGCCAGGGCCAGCATCACGCCGCCGGCCGCCGCGTTACCCGCGAGCGCGGCTACCACCAGCCGGTCCGTGGTCGTCAGGACCGCCTCGACCAGGTCGTCGATGGCGTTGATGTTCGCCCAGGACTCGGCCGCCGGGTCCTCGGCCGCCTCGATGGCGCCCAGGTGGATCCCGTTGGAGAAGAAGTCCCGCTGCCCGCCGAGCACCAGCACCGAGGTGGGGCGCGCGCAGGCCTGGCGGTAGGCGTCCAGGAGCCGCCGGCACTGCGTGGTGCTCATCGCGCCGCCGGGGAAGGAGAACGAGAGGGAGCCGACGCCGCCCTCCTCGCGGTAGCGGATGTCCGTCCAGGTGGGCCACCGCGCGCCGGGGGGCACGGGCAGGTCGGGCAGCCCGGGCAGCCGGTCGCCGAGGGCCTGCACGGCGGGGAGCTTGACCGGGCGCGGCTGCCCGGGGCGGCGCCGCCGTCGCAGCTCGGGGATCCACACGGCGCCGTCGCGTGTCGCCCGGCAGATCGCCCCGGCCCGGGTGGCGAGCAGTTCCCCGGGGGCACCGCGCAGACCGTTGTCGGGGTGGCCGCCGTGCAGGTACCACTCCTCGCCGAGCAGCACGTCCAGCACGCCGGGCTGGGAGTCGGCGGCGCGCAGCTTGCGCACGACGGTGTCGGTCGTGTCGGTGTCCCAGTCGATGCGCCGCACGCTCTGGTCGAGGTAGGGACGGGGCCGCGACGTGTCCTGCCGCACGGGCGTGTGGGTCCCGGAGGCGAAGCGCTCGACGGCGAGGAGGACGGCGGCGAGGGCCGCGTCGGCGATCTCGCCCCGGTACAGGTCGCTCTTGGACAGCGGTGGGAGGGGGCAGGCGACGGAGGCCCACACGTCACCGGCGTCCATCTCCTCCTCCGCCTGGAGAACCGTCACGCCCCAGCGCTCGGCGCCCTCCTGGACGGCCCAGTCGAGCGAGGACGGCCCCCGGTCGCCGACGGGGCCCGGGTGGACGATGAGGCACGGGTACGCCGACCACACCTCGCGGGGCACGGCCGTCTTCAGCAGGGGCGCCAGGACGAGTTGGGGGGCGTGCCGCCGTACCGCCTCGGTCAGCGAACCGTCGGGCAGGGCGAGTTCCACCGCGACGGTGTGTCCGCGATCGCGCAGTTCGGCATGGACGCGCTGGGTGAGGCTGTTGAACGCACTGGCCACGAGCAGAATGTGCACGGCGTACTCCCGGCGGACGACGGTACGGACAGATGTGCCCGGCCGTCTGCGATCGTCGGCCACACCCGTGGGCCGCCTCCGCAGACAGGCGGCAAGTTCACCCGAAAGGCGGGTACCGGGGCCACCACTCGGCCGCGGGCAGGTCACGGGAGCCGCACCGGAACCGCCACCGTCTGTGACGCCTCTCGCCTCCCGGGGCGCGGCAGTGTAGACATGGCACATGGTCCGGCTTCCGGGTCGACCCGGTACCCGTCCGCCCCGTCGTCCCAGCGGTGTGCGCGCACCAGCGCACGACCGGGCTCCAGGAGCGTCCGCGCAGGGACCGGGGCGGGCGGCGCGCCGTTCGCTCGCCCGCCGCGAGCAGGAGGCGGGCCGGTCCCGGTCGGGACTGCGTGCGGCGCTGAGCGGGCGCAGCGTCGCCGGGCAGGTCTTCGTCCTGCAGGTCGTCATCGTGCTGTTGCTGGTCGTCGCGGCGGCTGCGGCGCTGCTGCTGCAGGTGCGGCACGACACCACGCAGGAGGCCCGCAACCGCTCCCTCGCCGTGGCCGAGACGTTCGCCAACGCGCCCGGCACCGTCGAGGCGCTCGGCAGTCCGCACCCCACGGCCGTGCTGCAGCCGCGGGCCGAGGCCGCCCGCAAGGCCACGAAGGTCGACTTCATCGTCGTCATGAACACCGACGGGATCCGCTACACCCACCCGAGACCGGACCGCATCGGCAAGAAGTTCGTCGGGAACATCCAGCCGGCGCTGGCCGGGGGCACCGAGATCGAGGAGATCAACGGCACCATCGGGCGGCTGGTGCAGGCGGTGGTGCCCGTCAGGGCGCCCGACGGCAAGGTCGTGGGCCTGGTGGCGGCCGGTGTCACGACGGAACATGTGGGTGGCGCGGCGAACCGGCAGATGCCGCTCGTCCTGGCCGCCGCGGCCGTGGGCCTCGCCCTGGCCACGGCGGGCACCGCGCTGGTCAGCAGGCGGCTGCTGCGCCAGACCCACGGCCTGGGGCCGCGCGAGATGACGCGGATGTACGAGCACCACGACGCGGTGCTGCACGCGGTACGGGAAGGGGTCCTGATCCTCGGCGGAGACGGCGACCTGCTGCTCGCCAACGACGAGGCGCACCGCCTGCTCGACCTTCCCAAGGACGCCGAGCGGCGCCATGTGTCCGAGCTCGGCCTCCCCCCGGAGACCGCCGCCCTCCTGGCGTCCGGACGGGTCGCCACCGACGAGGTGCACCTGGTCGGGGACCGACTGCTGGCCATCAACCAGCGGTCCACCGACGTGGACGGCGGCCCGCCCGGCAGTGTCGCGACGCTCCGCGACTCGACGGAGCTGCGCGCCCTGTCCGGCCGGGCCGAGGTGGCACGGGAACGCCTCAGCCTGCTCTATGACGCCGGTCTGGGCATCGGCACGAGCCTGGATGTGACGCGTACCGCCGAGGAGCTGACCGAGCTGGCCGTCCCCCGGTTCGCGGACTTCGCCAGCGTGGACCTGTTCGACGCGGTGCTGGACGGCGAGGAGCCCGAGGCGGGGAACGAGCTGCGCCGTGCGGCGTTCAGCGGTGTCCGCAAGGACACTCCCCTCTACTCGGTGGGCGAGCGGATCCAGTGGGTGGAGTCCTCTCCGCAGGCCGAGGCGCTGCGCGGCGCACGGGCCGTCCTCGAGCCCCGTCTCGGCGAGGCTCCGGGCTGGCTGGCGCAGGACGCGGAGCGGACCGCTCAGGTGGTGGAGTACGGGGTCCACTCGCTGATCACGGTGCCGGTGCGGGCGGGTTCCCTGGTCCTGGGCCTGGTCAACTTCTGGCGCTGCGAGAAGCCGGAGCCCTTCGACGCGGAGGACCTGGCCCTCGCCGAGGAGCTGGTCGCCCGCGCCGCGGTCGCCATCGACAACGCCCGCCGCTTCACACGCGAGCACAGCATGGCGGTGACGCTGCAGCGCAGTCTGCTGCCGCGGACGCTGCCCGAGCAGGGAGCCCTGGACATCGCCTACCGGTACCTTCCGGCGCAGGCCGGAGTGGGCGGTGACTGGTTCGACGTACTGCCGTTGTCCGGTGCCCGGGTGGCGCTGGTGGTGGGCGACGTCGTGGGCCACGGGCTGCACGCCGCGGCCACGATGGGGCGGCTGCGCACCGCGGTGCACAACTTCTCCGCGCTCGACCCGCCGCCCGACGAACTCCTAGGGCTGCTCGACGAGCTGGTCGGCCGCATCGACCAGGACGAGGCGGCCGATCCGGGCAGCGCCCCCGTCACGGGCGCGACCTGTCTGTACGCGATCTACGACCCGGTCACCCGGCGCTGCACCGTCGCCCGGGCCGGCCATCCGCCGCCGGCCGTGATCCGGCCCGACGGCGGCGTGGAGTTCCCCGACGTTCCCGCCGGTCCCCCGCTCGGCCTCGGGGGGCTTCCGTTCGAGACGGCCGACCTGGAGCTGGCGGAGGGCAGCCGGCTGGTGCTGTACACCGACGGACTGGTCGAGGACCGGGGCCGGGACATCGACGACGGTCTGGAACTGCTGCGCACCGCGCTGGCCGGAGCCGGGCCGTCCCCGGAGGACACCTGCCGGGCCGTCCTGGAGTCGGAGTTGCCGGACCGGCCGAGCGACGACATCGCCCTGATCGTCGCGCGCACCCGGGCCCTCGCCGCCGACCGGATGGCCGAGTGGCCGGTGCCGACGGACCCGGCGGCCGTCGGTGAGGTGCGTGCGTCGGTGACCCGGCAGCTGGCGCGGTGGGGTCTGGAGGAGCTGACGTTCACCACGGAGCTCATCCTCAGCGAGCTGGTCACCAACGCGATCCGGTACGGCAGCGCGCCCGTGCGGGTCCGCATGCTGTACGACCGCAGCCTGATCTGCGAGGTCTTCGACGGCAGCACCACCTCACCCCACCTGCGGTACGCGGCCATGACCGACGAGGGCGGGCGCGGCCTGTTCCTCGTCGCCCAGCTCACCGAGCGCTGGGGCACCCGGTACACGCCCCGGGGCAAGGTCATCTGGGCGGAGCAGCCGCTGCCCTGAGGAAACGTCCGGCTCATCTCCCGCTCTTCACCTCTTTACCAGGACCTTGCCCACCGCACGGGTGGACCGCACGCGCATCACTCTGATAGGAAACCTTCCTAACAGTGCACGACCCAAGTTCCCACCCCCCACCTTCACTTGGAGTCCCTGTGGTGCATCGCAACCATGACGCGGCAGACCCCGCCGGCACCTCGCGTCGCGCCGTCCTCGCCTTCCTGGGCGCCTCGCTGGCGGCCGTCCCGCTCCTCGACGCCCCGCGCGCCTCGGCGGCCCCCGAGGCGGCGAGGGCCGTCGGGCTCGACGACCCCGCGAAGAAGGAGATCGCCATGGAGCTGGTCTCGAGCGCGGAGAACTCCTCCCTCGACTGGAAGGCCCAGTACAAGTACATCGAGGACATAGGCGACGGCCGCGGCTACACCGCCGGCATCATCGGATTCTGCTCCGGCACCGGCGACATGCTGGACCTCGTCCAGCTCTACACCGACCGCAAGCCCGGCAACGTCCTCGCCAAGTACCTGCCGGCACTGCGCCGGGTGAACGGCAGCGACTCCCACGACGGACTGGACCCGAACTTCCCCAAGGACTGGCGCAAGGCGGCGCAGGACACGGCGTTCCAGCAGGCTCAGAACGACGAACGCGACCGGGTGTACTTCAACCCGGCCGTCCAGCAGGGCAAGGCGGACGGGCTGGGCGTCCTGGGGCAGTTCACGTACTACGACGCCATCGTGATGCACGGCGACGGGGACGACCCGACGAGCTTCCGCAACATCCGCAAGCGGGCCCTGCGCACGGCGAAGCCGCCGGCGCAGGGCGGCGGCGAGGTCGCCTACCTGAACGCCTTCCTCGACGCGCGGGTGTGGGCCATGAAGCAGGAGGAGGCCCACAGCGACACCAGCCGGGTCGACACCGAGCAGCGGGTGTTCCTGCGCAAGGGAAATCTGAACCTCGACCCGCCGCTGGACTGGAAGGTGTACGGGGACAGCTACCACATCGGCTGACTCCGTCACTCGCGAAGGAGCGAGACGCCGAACGGCCGGAACCCGACGCGGGACCGCGCCCCGTCGTGGGCCCACGTCACCTCGACACCGTCGTCGTCGACCCGCACGTCGGCGACCGCCTCCGCCAGGGGCGCCGGGTCGGGTTCCGCCGTGAGACTCGCCAGGCACACGTGCACGGTGGTGCCGCCGGCCCGACCGGTGAGCCGGGGGACCCGCGCCCAGCGCGCGTAGGCGGTGCCGCCGGGCGCGGGGACCGGCTCCGTGCCCTCGTCCCAGCCGTGGAGCCCGTGCAGCGCCGACACGAGGGGCTCCTCCGTGCCGGTGGCCCAGCCGGTGTGGGTGACCCGGGCGCCGTCCGGCGCGCCGATCACACGGTGGACGCGCAGCTCGTACCGTCCGCGGACCACCGTCACGCTCTCCACCGTCAGCCCGGGGACCATCGGCGGCCCGGCGGCGAACACGGGCCGGTGCCAGGAGGCGGCCCAGCCCCAGCCGTCACCGCCGCCCGCCCCCAGGGGGTGGACGCGCCGCCGTACGGTTCCCCGTCCCTTGACCTCGACGGACAGGTGGTTGTCCGGGAGGTTCCCGAGGGCCGTGGGTCCGGTGCGGGTGGAGTACGCCTGGCGCCCGTAGTGCGGATCGTCCTCGGCGACGAACTCGCCCTCGTGGGGCCGCACACGGTCGCTGCCGTGGTTGTGCAGCCGTACGATCCCGTCGGCCCGCGTGGCCTGCACCAGCAGCCCCGGCGCCGGCAGGGCGAGCGCCCGGTCGGCCTCCTCGGCCGGCGCGGGCTCCTCCCGGGCCGTCCACAGGGGATGGCCGACGGGTGCGAGCAGGGACACGAACGCCTTCGACGCCCAGTACGGGGACGCCGGACCCGAGTAGGTCTGCAGGGTCGCCTCGTGCGGGCCGTGCCAGCCGAGGCTCAGCAGCCCGTCCTCGCTCAGTGCGCCGTGCTCCAGGAAGTAGCGCACGCTGCCGCTCGCCAGACGCCGGGAGGTGCCCGGGGTCAGCGGGGTGTGGCCGGTGAGTGCGCCCAGGCCGACGGCGGCCGACGCGGCGAAGCGGTACGCGAGGGACCGGCCGAAGTGCAAGGGCGCGCCGTCCGCGCCGAACATCAGCGAGAAGCCGTCCAGGTGTTCCCGCAGCCGTGCCCCGTAGCGGGCGGAGGACTCCTCGTCGCCGGCGAGGTGGGCGTCGAGCACCGGGTACAGGTGCAGGGCCCAGCCGTTGTAGTGGTCGAAGGCGCGGCCGTCCCCGTCCGCGTACCAGCCGTCGCCCCGGTACCACTCCTCCAGCAGGTCCAGCGCCCGCTGCCGTGCCGCGGCCGTCTCCGCGTCGCCGCGGCCGACCGACTCGAGGAACCCGGCGACGGTGTACGGGAAGAGGTACCAGTTGTTGGGCGCGGGCGTGTGGCGCAGCGCCCCGCGCAGCCATCCCTCCGCCCGGTCCTGGACGTCCGCGTCGAGGTTCTTCCACAGCCAGGGCGCCGTCAGCCTGAGGCCGAGCGCGACCGACGCGGACTCCACCATCGGCTGGCCCTGCACGTCGTGGTCGAGGATCAGCGGCCAGGACTCGGTGTCGTCGCGGCCGGGGGTGCGGGTGCCGGCGGCGAGGCCGCGCGCGTACCGCTCCAGCCAGCCGTGCGGATCGTCCCCGGCGGCGCCCGCCACCCGGAAGGCGGCGGCGAGGAACGTGCGGGCGTAGCCCTCCAGTCCGTCGGAGCGCACTCCCGAGCGTGAGGGACGCCCGGGCAGGTGCAGCAGGGCGCAGCCCGGTGTGCTCCAGCGCCACGCGGACGCCAGCAGCCCGTCGGCGACGGCTTCCCAGTGGGCCCGCGTGTATCCGGTGTACGGGCTCGACTCGCGGTTGTCAGGGGGGAGTTCGAAGGGGGTGCCGGGGGTGCTCATGCCTGGAAGGCCAGCCTTTCGCGTCGTACCGGATGCAGGAAGCCGGCGCCGGAAGCCCACCGCGCGGTCTCCGCCAGAGCGAGGTCGGCGAGGCGCCGCCACTCGTTGCCCTGGGAGCCGGCCAGGTGGGGGGTGATGAGAACGTTGTCGCAGTCCCACAACGGGTGCCCGGGCGGGAGGACTTCGGGGTCGGTGACGTCCATGACGGCCCGGATACGGCCGGCCGCGGCGGCATCCGTGAGCGCGTCCTGATCGACGACCGCGCCACGGGCGGTGTTGATCAGGACGGCGCCGGGGCGCATCGACTCGATCAGTTCGCGGCCGACCAGGCCACGGGTGGCGGGCAGCAGCGGGGTGTGCACGCTGACGGTGTCGCTGCGGGTGAACAGCTCGTCCAACTCGACCCGCGGCACGCCGAGTTCGGCGGCGTCGGCGTCGGTGACGTACGGGTCGTGCAGGAGGACGTGGAGGTCGTGCGGGCGGAGCAGCTCGATGACGCGGCGGCCGGTGAGCGAGGCGGACAGGATGCCGATGGTGCGGCGGTGGTTGCCGATGGTGCGGGGGGTACGCAGCCAGTCGTCGCGGTTGCGGGAGGCGCGGTAGGCGCGGGCGCGTTCCAGGACGTGCTTGCCGGTGAGGAGGATCATCACGAGGGTGTACTCGGCGACCGGTACGGCGTTGGCGGATGCGGCGGAGGACACGTCGATGCCGCGCTCCCAGCAGGCGTCGGCGATGTGGCCGCGGATGCTGCCCGCGGTGTGCACGACCGCCCGCAGCCGGGGTGCCGCCGCGAGCGCTTCCTCGTCGAGCGGGGGGCAGCCCCAGCCGGTGACCAGCAGGTCGACGTCGGCGAGGACGGCCCGGGCCCGGGATGTGGTGAAGTCGTCCAGGACGGGCGGCGGGGCGAGGTCGCAGAGCGCGGCGAGCGCGTCCAGCGACTCGGGGTCGAGGACGGCCTCGGCGGCCTTGGCGGACATGGCGAGGGCGGCACGGGGGCGGAAGCCGGGGCCCGGCGTCGAGACGGTCATGTCGGTGGGAGAACTCCTGACGGGAGGGGCTGTTCCGGGAACTCCTGCGAGACGGGCTACTTGACGGCGCCGGCGGTCAGTCCGCTGCGCCAGAAGCGCTGCAGCAGGGCGAAGGCGAGGATCAGCGGGAGGACGGCGAGCAGCGAGCCCATGATCACCACGGGGTGGTACTCGGGCGACACGGAGGCCGAGCTGTTCCAGGTGTACAGGCCCAGGCTGACCGGATACAGGTCCTGGTCCGAGAGCACCTGCTGTGCTGGGTGGTGGACAGGCCCAGGGCCTTCAGGTCGGGCATGGTGCCGTCCTGAGCCGCGCGCACGGCGTCGACGAGGGTGCCCTGGCCGGCGCCGACGCGGGCGAAGGAGTCCTGCATCACCTTCCCGGTGGCGGTCATCCGGGGTCCCCAGACCCAGCCGTCGCGGATCTTGTGGGCCTCCTGCTCGAAGAGGCGGTAGATGTCCTGTCCGCCGTAGTACGACCGGTCGAAGGCGGCGCGTCCCACGGCGACGAGGGCGGCGGCCGCCGGGTACTGGCTGCTGGTGCCGCTGGAGAGGCGGGCGCGCAGCGCGTCCGGGTGGGAGACCTGCCACTCGATGAACTCCATGGCGGCCTCGGGGTGCCTGCTGTCCCTGGTGACGGCGAAGGTGGAGCCGCCGTGCGTGCCGACGTAGGGCCGGCCGGTGTCCCACTGGGGCAGCGGGGCGATCCGCCACCGGCCCTTCTGCGCGGGCCGCGCCTTCATCTGGGCACCGGCGTCCCAGGCGCCGCTCAGCCGGGTGAGGACCAGCCCGTTGCCGATCTGCGCGTCGGACCGCCGGCTTTCGACGGCGTTCACGAACACCACGTCGTCGTCGATCAGCCGCTGCCAGTACGCCGCGACGCGCCGGGTGGGGGCGTCGGCGAGGGAGACGTTCCAGGCGCCGTGGGAGGTGTCGAACCAGTGGGCGCCCGCCTGCCAGGAGTAGGCGGCGAACTGCGTGGCCCCGTCGGTGGGGAACAGCACCAGCCACCGCCCCGGGGCCTTGCGCCTGACGGTTCGGGCCAGGTCCGCGAACTCCTCCCAGGTACGCGGCACTTGGAGTCCGTACTGCTCGAACAGGTCCGCCCGGTAGAGCATGACCATCGGCTCGACGTCGAGCGGGACGCTGAACACCCGCCCCTGGAACGTGGTCAGGCCGAGGGCCTGCGGGAGCAGTTCGGCACGCAGCGTGTCGCTGACGAGCGCGGTGATGTCACGGGCGACGCCGTCGATGGCGAAGCCGGGGACTTGCGGGTACTCGATGGTGGCGACGTCGGGCGCGTTGCCGGCCCGGGCGGCGTTGCTGAGTTTGGCGTAGCCGCCCTGCCCTCCGGAAAGGATCTGCTGGAAGTCGACCTGGATGCGGTCATGCGTGCGATTGAACGCGTCCACCACCTCCTGACTGCCGCGCAGGGCGGACCAGAAGGTGATGCGCGTGGTCCTGCCGGTGCCGCGCGACGGGGAACCCGCCGTGCCACTGCAGGTGCTCACGACCCCTGTCAGCGGTAGTGCGGCCATCGCGGCGAGCACGGATCGACGGCTCTGTCGACCAGGCATGGTGCCTCCCGCGACTGCTGGTGTCCGTGCGGACACGACCTGCTCGAATCACGGGAATCCTCACGGCCGCACAAGAAACGGTCAAGAGATCAATCAGAAGAAAATGAAACGGTCAAACGCTCACTTCCGTGCACGGGGGCTCCCCGGTGGAGTCGCGGACCGTCAGCGTGGGCAACAGCTCGATGCGCTGCACCGAACGGAGCGCGCCGTTGCCGGAGCCCTCGAGCCGTCGCAGCAGCAGTTCGGCGGCGACGCGGCCCACCTCGCCCTTGGGCGGCGAGACGGCGGTCAGCCGTGGAGTGCCGAGTCCTGCCACCACGTCGTCGTACGCCACGACCGAGCAGTCCTGGGGGACCCGCACACCGTTCTCGGCGAGCTGCTGAACCAGCATCAGGGCGTCGACGTCGCCGTGCAGCACGGCCGCGGTGGCCCCGAGTTTGCGCAGCAGAGCGGCCAGGTCCGTCGGCCCGCCCTCCCCGGCCGCGGGCGAACTCAACGCCCAGGCCCACTCCTCGACGAGCGGATGCGCCTCGGCGACCTCGCCCAGGGCGGCCCGCAGGGTGCGTGCGGTGGGGCTGTCGTCACGTGTCGCGAAGACGATCCGCCGATGCCCGAGACCCACCAGGTGCTGCACGGCGAGATGGGCGCCGTGCCAGTGGTCCGAGCACACCGAGTCCATCGCGTGCAGGGCGCTGCCCTTGCGGGGCCGCCGTTCCATCAGCACCGTCGGCACGCCCAGGTCCGCGAGCCACTCGTGGTCGGCTTCCTCGGCCTCCGGAGTGCGCCACCGCGGCGCGAGGAGAACACCGCGTACGCCCTCCGCCAGCGCCCGCTCCACCTGCGGGCGTTCCGCTCCGGGCACCTGCGGCGCGATGTGCAGGGCGATGCGCAGGCCGGCGTCCTCGAGCGCGGTGCGGGCGCCGTGCAGGGTCTCGTAGAGGTACGAGTGCCGCTCGGGCACCACCACGGCGACGGTGTCCCCTTCCGCGACGGGGGTGCCCGGCACCTCCTGGGCGGGAAGCGTCGAGCGGACCACCCCGTGACCGCGCCGCAGCTTCCCCTCCCGGGTCAGCTCCTCCACGTCCCGGCGGATCGTCACCACGGAGACCTGGAGCTCGGCGGCGAGGTCCCGCACCCGCGCGGCACCGCGCGACTGCACCGCGGCCAGGATCCGCCGACGCCTGAGATCGACCGGCTCACGCATGAGGCCTCCCCGCCCTTGAATGTTCGTTTGAGCGATTCGGGACCAGCATACGAGCGAATGCGACGACGGGCGTCGTGTCGTCGGAGCCTACGCCTCGACTCGCTCCAGCAGCTGAGGGCCGTTGTTCCGGACGTCGTTGACGGCCGTGGAGACGGGGCGGGCATCCAGTCGGCCGTCCGCGGGAGGGTTCAGCAGGGCGCGCAGCCGTGCCGGGTCCTGGTGCGCGGGGTCGAGCCAGGCGTCCTGGTGGCCGGGGGCGACGGCCAGCGGCATCCGGGGGTGGATGCGGCCCGCGGCGTCGGTGGCCTCCGTGGTGAGGACGGTGCAGGTCGTCCACCAGGCGGACTCGTCGTCCTCGGCCGCCGAGGGGTCGCGCCAGAACTCGTACAGACCCGCCATGGCCATGACCTGGCCGTCCTGCGGGCTGATGAAGTACGGCTGTTTACGGGCCTTCCCCTTGTGCTTGTCACCGTCCGGCACCTGCTGCCACTCGTAGAAGCCGTCGGCGGGCAGCAGACAGCGCCGCCTGAGGAAGGCCGCGCGGAAGGCGGGCTTCTCGTGCACCGTCTCCATCCGCGCGTTGATCATCCTGGCGCCGATCTTCGGGTCCTTCGCCCAGGACGGCACCAGGCCCCACCGCAGCGGGCGCAACTGCCGCCGGACGGCTCCCGAGCCGCGAGGTGCGCGTTCGAGAACCGCCCACACGTCGTCCGTCGGAGCGACGTTCCAGCTCGGCGGCAGGTCGTCCCGCTCGTCCCAGTCGGTGACCCTGAACAGTCGTACGAGGTCCTGGGGGCCGCGGGTGGAGACATATCGACCGCACATATGAAACCACTCCTCCGACCTGCGAAAGCACTGGAGCCACCTGGACACGTCCAAGGGTGGCAGATCGGTGCTGAGCATCGTCTTGGCGAGCGAGTGTCGCAGCTCGTGGGATGACCGACGGAACACGCCTGCCGCGCTCCTGGGCAACGCGGCCAGCGTGTTCGCCCCGAAGCCCTTCGTGGACCACGCATACGAGGACTACGACCGCTACCAGGCCCTCAACCGGGGCTTCTTCTTCCTCACCCGGACCGTCGCGGGTGACGTGATCATCCACGGCACCAAGTGGTGCCGCGGCCACAACGGATGACCCCTCGTCTGGAGGTTCCCATCGATGCTGCCCGCGTGCGATGCGGCGACTTGCCGATGACGGTCGTCCCCGGGCCGCCGAGGATGACGTAGCCGGGAGCCGGAGTACAGCGGTGCCCGCGCCCACGCCGGACGCTGCACGCCGCGCACACAAGCCCCACCGCATCCCGGCGGGGCTTCGATCGTCTCACGCGCTCTCACACAGGTTTCACCAACCCGTCGCTCCGCTACCGACAGACGCAGTGGTCGACCACGCCGTAGGGAGATTTCAATCCCTGAGCGTCCGCGACCTCAGTGCCATGTCACCCCAGAACCGGATGAGTTCCTTTTTGCGCGTGTCCTGCCACGCTGCCCGGTGCCGTACCGGATTCTGGAGCCACCACAGGGGCCGGCTCCACCTGCGAGAAGGGCGCAACAACGATTGTTGTTGTCGGCAGAACGTTTCTGGGAATTCCGCTCGCTGTTGCTGCCCTTTCGCTGGGTAGGGACACATTTCGAAGGGGCAGTCCGGCATGCACATGCTGCCAGGCGGGGCATCGTCTGCTCTGCCTACCGTGCGGTCGGGATGCAGCGGTTCGCGGCTCTTGGCGAGACAGGGTGGCAGAATCGTCTGGTTCGCCTTCTCGAGACGCGCATCCACTTCGTCCGGATCTCCCTCCCGTTCCGCAAGATTGAGGAGCAAAAGCACATCGGCGAGCAACTGCTGGGCGCGGGGATGGAGAGTGCTCCAGCCAACCGCAGGTGAAATCCAAAGCTTATGCTTTCGGGCGGCATGCGGGTTGGTCGGCGCGGATCCAACATTCTCCATGACCCCCTTTTCATCGATCCAAATGTACCTTTCAGGATGACCGGTCTCGATTGCCAAGGCAGCTAGCTCGGCGGCTTCCGCCACGAAGGGATGCAACCGTTCCCTCCCCTCGCTGGTGATGTCTCCCGGCTTGATGCTCCTAGGGTCTCGTTTACTGCCTGCCATTCCCAACCAGCGACCCACGATGCGCGAAGCATCACGTCTCGAGCCATCCTTGCCGACACCCGCTGCCGTCTGTCCCGGATCATCGGTCAGCTCCCACAGACACAATGCGTGGATGAGCGTCAACTGCGAGTACCAGTAGCGAGCGCGAGCCAGCATGAACTCAGCGTGCTGCACCATGAACTCACGGGTCTCCTCGTTAGCACATGCATGACGGCGACGCCGATTCGCGGCGAATTTGAAACCTTGCGCGAGGGAAATCTCCAGAATGATCGGCAATTCCGCCCGGTCGGCACCTGGCCTGTCACAGTCCAAGTGCTGAAGCCACAGCCCCACCCTCTCCCCTGCCTGTCTCCGAAACTTCTTGGTGACCGATCCCACCATCATTGGCACCAGCCATGCCCGCGCAATGTATTCTCGGCGGATCTTCGACTTTTGATCGCGGTAATAGCGCTCACGCTCTCGGAACGTGACGTCTACCGATCTCCCTGTTCGGGCACTTTCGCGCATCAGCCGGTCGAGTTCCAGACTTTCCTCTCTTTGGACTGACCGGTACCTGTCCTGATACTGGGTCCACGGGTCGTAATCGGTGGGCGGCTGTTGCTCGTCGCCGGAGAGAGGGAATCGTTGACGAAGCACCTCGAATGCGTCGTCGCCGGAGGAACCGAATTCCTGCGCCACAGCCAAACGGATCGGATACATCGGCTCATTCAGCACAATGTCAAGAAGCTGACCATAGGCCGGCTTCTTTTCGTACGCCGGATCCCTCTTGTCTTTACTTGCCTCACTGATCTCCCGAACCGTCTCCCCCACCCTGTGGACAAGGTTCTCCTTCGCCGCATTGATTGACTGTCGATCACCAACGGTAACCGTATTCCAGTGCCTGAGGAGTGCTTTTGCGATCCTCAGGTGCGAATTCCTTCCAGTTTCGCTGTCCATGCGGTCGATTTGCAGAGCAGCGGCGTACATGTCGAACGCCTTCGCATCCCTGCGTTGCTTGAGTACACCCCGCAGCAAGCATACTGTGCCTCTTCTCCGACTCTGCTGCCGTATCCGCCACTTGGGGGTCGAACCCATAGGTGCGTCCTGCAATTCTGCCGGCATCCGCGAGTTGAGCACCAGGGCGATAAGCATTTCCCGACCAGGCCTGGGCTCGCGCAACGCCTCCACGAGGCGACCATCAGAAATTTCATTCAGAAAGCGGGCTCCAAGGTACGCCTGAATGATGCTGTGATGGAATCGGACTTTGTCGCCCTTCGTCTCAATCAAACCCAGGTGCTCACCCTGAGTTGCGTAGAGGGAAAGAACATTGCGGCATGCGGATACGTCACTGCCGCGCGGTAGGGGATTCTCACTGAAATTAGCGATACGGCGTTTAAGGGCATTCCAGATCTCAGGGAAGTTGCCCTGACTTTCGACGGGTGAAGATGCAGCTTTACCCATCTGCATTGTCAGGCCCTCTGCCGGGTCGATCAACCGGCTGAAGCCGACTTCCAGAGTGTCGTCCAGCAGGCCCGCACACGCCAATGCTGAAACGACCTCGACCGTCTCATAACGCTGCCTGGCCGTCAGGGCGTAGTTCTCGTAAAGGTGGC
The DNA here is from genome assembly GCF_042892355.1 of Streptomyces sp. NPDC001796. Lineage (NCBI taxonomy): Bacteria > Bacillati > Actinomycetota > Actinomycetes > Kitasatosporales > Streptomycetaceae > Streptomyces > Streptomyces sp. NPDC001796. The sequence goes on from NZ_JBIAUC010000017.1 coordinate 48,428, forward strand.
CCTTGATCAGTGCATATTTCCACTCGTCAAGCAGACGGAGCCTCAGCGACCAACGGTCGGCACGACGAGTGTCAAGGTCTTCCCATTCTTTCCTGTGAGTCAGGTATTCCAGTCGGTGATGCTCACGCAATCGTCGCGCAATCTGCAGATACAGGGGTGACTCGGAGACCACTGCGGTTTCGACGAGCCAGTCCAGCCGTAGCGCGTCCGGAGCCGGGGACGTTTCAACCAAATAGTCAAGTGCCGCTTCCTCGCTGAGCGGCTCCAAATGAATGATGGCCGCATCAGATTCTTCCAATGGCGAGTGAGGGCGGGAAGCAATCACCAGCGGCAGTCGCTGCTCTTCTGCCAATTGTATTGCGTTCCGAATTGCTATGTCCCGCTCCTTTTGCTGGTTCCCTTCCACGAACAGTTCCTCGAGTCCGTCCGCAATGACGACCGCTCTTTCGTCGGTGAGGAGCTGCCGCCACACCCTTTCGCCATGTTGTCCGGTGGCGAGATCAGAATCGACCATCTCGCAGAACCTTTTCTGGCCGGCCTTTGCGAAATCGAGCGACGAATCGCCCTGATAGACATCGCGAAGACGTATCGGTACGGGCACAGCCTTCTTCTGTGCCAACATTTGAGTGAGCTGAACGAGAACGGCCGTTTTCCCGGCTCCGATACTGCCTACCAGGATATGAGGCCGACGCATTTTCCGGTCATGCAGTGCTCGTGTCAGGACCTGGCACAGCTCATGACGGCCGACTACATCCTCGATGATTGTGCCGGCTGTCGGAACCAGAGAGCGCGGATCCCTCTTGGCTTTTCTGCGGGCCTTTCCGGCAGCTCGAGGGTAGAAGGCGATGAGGAAAATCGTCGTTGAAAACCCGACGACGAGCAACGGGCTCAGGCTGCTGCTGATGATACTGCAAGACATATTGCCGTCACACCAGCTTGCCAGCAAACTTCTGCGATAGCCGACCACCAGAGCATGGACTCCCAGCGCGAACCAGAAAAGAAAAAGCACAGCGAGCACTGCTGCGGCACATTTCCACAAGCTGCGTCCTGACCATTTCATGCCCCATACCCTCAGATTTGGTACTCGCCGCCGAGCCACCAGATACATTCGAGCCGAGTTCCATATGCGGGTGAGGTGCTGCCAGCCGTGACTGGCGTAGCTCCTCAGGAACAGAGGGATCCTGGAGCGGTGCTGCCAGTCCTTGCCTTCGGGTTCCCTGACGATTCTCGGCATGATCTTGGACCTCCACCCTGACCACTGGACTCGGTGACACGCGACTGCGGCACACGTCGCTCGGTACACGTCACTGCTGAACCGCGCCAATCAGGAGACGGCGGCCGAGAGGAAGCAACCGCCGGCGAAGTCTCTTCACCGCCGCCGCCGGCCAAGCGCGCCCAGACTCGGTGAAGACGGTCCCCTTGTCGTTGACGAATCAACTCTGTATTCCTCAAACAGACATACGGTCCATCTTCGTCAAGCATGCGACGGTTCACAGGCTCACGCACGTGGCCGCACATGCGTCGAAGGAACCGACGACAAGCTACAGATGGTGGCAGGTCCGTGCCGGACGCCCAATGGCCACGCGCGCTTTCGATCGACTCGCCATCATGCATCCCGGGGCGCAGGATGGATACAGAAGTTCTCGCTGACGCGGTCGGGCGCGAGACCACTGTCGGTGTCTGGAAGGCCGGCCATGACCAACGCGTATTCCGCAGGGTCGTCACGGACTCCGGGCGCGATTCGGCCCGACAGCGTCGAATCAGAGGACCACCCCTGGAAGATACGCCTCGTCGACCACCCGCCACGCTATGAATCTCCGTACTTCAGAACCGCGAAGAAGATTGCGCAGAAGCTCCTCGCCGACATGCGTGACAGCGACCTGCCCTACGGTCCCCGGCCAGCCGGGGCTGAGCACTGGGAGATGCACCACGGAGGCAGCCTGTGGGTCAAAGGGCCGAGTAGCTGGCGGATGTACCGCGCGCGAGTAGGCATCGAATGGAGCATGCAATTCTGCGCCGACCCGGCGAAGGTCGATCGGCTTCGCCAGGAGGCCGCCGAACTCATCGACGCCTTCCCGCTCACACTGCCCGCCTTGAAGGCACTGGGATACACGAACGCCGAGGAACTTCTGCGCACTCCGATAACGAATGCCGAGGGCGTCGAGAAGTGGACCGACTCCCTCTTCAACGCGTGCGTGCCGCTGAGTCACGGCAACCACCGGGGAATCCTGCCCAAGGTTCCACCCGGTGAGCACCACTATCCCTGGCCTGTCAAAGGCGGGGATTTCATCCGGTACGACGATTTCCAGCTTTGGGTGAGCCTGCCTGACGGAACTCATGGGGCGGTCGCTCCCGTGGCGCGACGGGGCGAGGGCGACGGACGTGTGCGTCTGCTCCACGTCCCGGAAGGCAGCGAAGCAGCCGGCACCCTGGCGCAGGCGCAGGAGACAGGGAAGATGGCAGTTCTCCCGCCGGACAGCCCCGTCGCACGCCAAGCGTTCGCGCGGCAGAACGAAAGCGGCTGACGCACGGCATCCAGGCCCTCTCCTGCATCACCGCGGTCGGATCGAGGCCCGAACTGAGCGAGGAGGCGGACGTGCCACGTAGCATCGTGATCTGTCTCGACGGGACAGGCAACCAGGTGGGTGCCAGTCACCCCACAAACGTCGTGAGACTGTTCGAGATGCTCGAGGCAGAGGACCCGTCCCGGCAGCTGCTCTACTACGACCCGGGCGTCGGGACCATGTCATCGGCGACCGCGCGCGGAGCGGGCGGCCGTTGGCTGTCGCGTATGTGCGGCCTCGCGTTCGGCACAGGCCTCAGGACCAACCTGGCCGAGGCGTACACCTATGTGATGCAGCACTGGCACCCCGGCGACATGGTGTACGTCTTCGGCTTCAGCCGCGGCGCCTACACGGCGCGGTCACTTGTCGGGATGCTGAACAAACCCGGGCTCATGCGCCCCGGCTCGGAGAACCTCGTTCCGTACGCCGTGGCGAAGTACGCCTTCAACCAGGACATCGACAAAAGTGAGCAAGAGGTCGCGCGGTTCTCCCATGCCTTCTGCTGGCGCACCGAGAACGAGCCGCTCTGGGCGCAGGTGAAGCGCAACAACCCGCGGCAGGTCTCCCACCACGCCCTGCCGGTGGCCTACCTCGGCATCTGGGACACCGTGAAAGCGGCCGGCATCCTGCGCCCCGGCAACCTGCGATGGCCGTACACCCGCCAACTGCCCAACGCGGCTCGCATCCGACACGCCGTGTCCCTCGACGAGAAACGTCGTCCCTACATCGAGTACCTGGTGAAGCCAGACCGGCCGACGCAGCTGCAGGATACCGTCCAGGAGGTCTGGTTCGCCGGCGTGCATTCCGATGTCGGCGGCACGTTCGCGCATCAGGAGGGGGAACCGCTTCTCTCCGCGATCCCTCTCAAATGGATCACGGACGGTGTCGCCCAGGACCTGATGTTCCGTCCCGGCGCTTACGCGGAATCCTGCACTGTGACCGAGGCATTTGCCTACGCCCCGATTCACAAGAATGGATGGCTCTGGATCCTCACGGGCCGTCACTCACGTCAACTGCCCAGGGACGCACTGCTGCACGCGAGCGTTCGACTCCGCCGCGAGCGAGACCCCGAGTACCACCGGGAGCTACCCGATCCGCAGGAGGCATGGCGGTGGGTCGACCATGACTGGACCAGCAGTACTGCCGCCCGGCAGTTGGTGGACAAGCCGTCGGAAGGCTGGCAGTGACAGGTGGGCGCCCCTTCGGGGTGCCCACCCGAGTTACGTTCGCCCGGCATGGTGTGTTCGTGTGGGAGAAAGTATGGCGGTGGGCTGGAGTTCAGGCCCGAGAGAGCTCCAGTCGGTGCCGCAGATCAGTCCTTGCGAAGGCATTCCGGTCAGGATCGTCCCTCGCCGCTCCTCCGCACTCCGCGTTCGATCGGTGTGGTGCGCAGTCATGCGCCTCTGCTGATTCTTACGCTTTCGGATTCGACGAGGCGTCTGCGGGCAATCCCGATGGCGTTACCGACAGGCGTGGCATACCAGACGTTGCGGGTGATGCGGACAGCGGCACCGGATACGCGGTGCGGGTCGACGGGCAGGACATGGCCGTCGGCGGCACCAGTGCGGTGGCTCCCCTGTGGGCCGCTCTGGTCGCAAGGCTGGCCGAATCGAAGAACCGCACCCTCGGGCTCATCCAGCCCCAGCTATACGCCGGCATCGCCCCCGGCCAGACCGTCCCCGGCTTCCGGGACATCACCGACGGCGACATCGGCGACTACGGGGCAGCGTCCGGCTGGGACGCGTGCACCGGTCTCGGCGTCCCCATCGGCACCGATCTGCTGACTCGTTTCCAGGGGCGGCCGCCAGAAGGCTGATGGCATGCTGCTCGTCGTCGTAACCCGCCCGTGGAAGACGGCGGACGGCGCGTGGGTGTCCTGCTCGCCTTTCACGCGAAACGGGTCGGGTGAAGTGGCATCACACAGTCGGCAGGGGCAGCCCCGGATCACTCCAGGGCTCCAACGCAGCGACCTGCACGTTCCATCAGGAACGATCGCTGTTACGTCGCCGTCTCAGATGCCGACCGCACATGAGCCCACTGTGCCATGCGTGGTGAGGGGAAACGCAGGCTCGCATCAGGCGGTGGTCACGTGCGTCGGCAGCCGCTGCCCGCCGCGGGCGGCCGGGCGGCGCCGGGCGGGGCCACCGAGGCGAAGGCCATGCGGAACAGGTCCCAGGCGCTCGCATCACCGACCGGTGTGCTGCCGCCCTGCGCGGCTCGCAGTCGCCGGTACGCCGGTTCGGTGAACGCGGTACCGGAGCGAGCCGGTTCGGAGCCGACCGGGATCATCTCCACGGACACCCCTTCCTTCCGTACGCGCCGTCCAGGGACCGACGGCCCCACACGGCGCGCGAGCGTGGTGCCGCCCGGCAAGGCCGGGACCAAGGGGTGTCCGACCATTCCCCGCCGGGCGCGCGACACGAATTATCAGACACCCTCTAGCCCGGACGGCCCTGACCCGAGCCCGCAGCCTGCCACCCCGGCACCCCTGCACGCGCCCCCGCCCCGCATACGCGCCGCACCGACTTCGACGCGACCACCCGAACGGCCCAACGCCCGGCGCGGCCGAGCCGCCCGGGTCGCCCCCGCGCTCCGGGCCTCTGAACCCCGTCGCCCCTCACCGGTCGGATGCCGGCCTCACTCAGTCGGTCCCTTGTCCCCCTCGCCCCTGCGCACCCCCGTCGGAACGGCCTCCCTCGCCCGGTCCAGTGCGTCCGCCGACGCCTGGCCTGCGGCGCGTACCCGGTTGCGGGCCGCGACGCCCAGCGTTGCCGCGCCCGTGGTGTAGGCGCAGGTCAGTACGGCTGACGCGCGGGCGCCCGGCAGGGCCGACTCCAGTGTCCGCAGGGCCGTCTCGTGGGCCGACCACAGGGCCAGCAGGCCGCAGACCCCGGCGGCGCCCAGCAGCGCGCCACCCGTTCCGATCCGGCGCAGCGCCGCCCTGACCTCGCTCTGCACCGCGAGTATCTCGTGGCGCGCGAGCTGCGCCGTGTCCTGGGCCAGCCGCGCCGCCGCGTCGCCCACTCGGCTCCTGCCCTCCGCCGGGTCGTCGCCTTGCATCCACATCGCTGCCGCCTCCGTCTCGTTCCGCATCGGGTTCCCGCCGAGGCCGACGGCCGTCAGTCATCTCCCCGCAGTACCCGCTCAGACCGTGCCGACACGACGACTCCCCGCCCCTCTCGACGCGCCACTCACCCATACGCGCTCAATACGCGCCTATCGCAATAAAAGGTGTGATCGTTGTAAACCACTGCAATACGCACAGCTGGTCAGTGAGGAGTTACGGTGAGCGACCCCTTGGGCGAAACCGTGAGCCTGCATTCCGCGGTCGAAGAGGCGTGCGCCGTGGCCGACGCCGTCCTCTACGAGGGATACCTGCTCTACCCGTACCGCCGCTCGTCGGCCAAGAACCGGGTGCGCTGGCAGTTCGGCGTCCTCGCCCCCCGCGCCTGGGCCGAGGCCCACGGCCCGGTGACGGCGGGCGTCTCGGGGTCCGTGGAGTCCTGGCAGCAGCAGACCGAGTGCCTGTTGCGCGCGCGACCCGGTGCCGTGGTGCGGGTGCGCGTGCGCTATCTGCAGATGCAGTACCGGGGCGTGGAGCGACGGGACGAGGACGGCCACTACACGCCCGTGGACTCACTGGAGACCGCCGGTACGGTCCATCTGTCCTTCGACGAGGCGATGCCGCGCGAGACCGACCTCACCGCTCCGCTCGCCGAACTCCTCGCTCACGACGCGGAGTTCGCCTTCGGTGCCCCCGGCGGCCATGAGACCGAGCCCCTGCCCGCAGACGCGGGGCGCCTGGTGCGCCACCGCTCCCCCGTCGAGGCGCGCACCACTTTGCACCTCGAACCCGTCCCCGGCGCCGACTCCTTGTACCGCCTGCGCGTCCGCACCGAGAACACCGGCCGTACGACGCCGCCCGACGCACCCCGCGACGAGGCCCTGCGGCACTCGCTCATCGCGGCGCACACGTTCGTCGGCGGTGAGGGGCTCGGCTTCTACTCCTCGATCGACCCGCCCGAGGACGTCGCGCCGCATGTGAGGGAGTGCCGCAATCTGCACACCTTCCCGGTGCTCGCAGGTCCGGAGGGGTCCGACTCGCTCGTCCTGTCGTCGCCGATCATCCTGCCCGACCACCCGCAGGTGGCTCCGGAGAGCCCCGGCGACCTGCACGACGCCGCGGAGATCGACGAGATCCTGACCCTGCGGACGCTGCTGCTCACGGACGACGAGAAACGCGAGGCACGCGCCACCGACCCGCGGGCCGCACGGATCCTCGACCGGGTGGAGACCATGCCGCCGGAGGTGCTCGCCCGGCTGCACGGCGCCATCCGCTCCCTCGCCCCCTCCCCGGCCCCGTCCCCCTCTTCCGCCTCCTAGCCGGCGGATCCGTCCCACGTCTGTGCCGCCACCGTCCCCGACCAGGAAGGCCGTAATGGACGCCATCGAGTTGCTGATGCACGACCACCGGATGGTCGAGCAGCTGTTCCGCGACTACCACGCCGCCGCCTCCGCAGCCCAGCGCCGGGCCGTGGTGGAAACCCTGGTCCGCGAGCTGTCCAAGCACGCGGCGCTCGAGGAGCTGATGGTCTACCCGCTGGCCAAGAAGGTCCTGTCGGACGGGGATCAGCGCATCCGCGAGCACCTGAGCGAGCACAGGGCGGTCAAGGAGACCCTCCTGGCCCTGGACAAGCAGTCCGGGGACGACGAGCGCACGAGCGAACTCATGGACGAGCTGCGCCGCGAGGTCGAGGAGCACATCCGCGAGGAGGAGGGCGAGCTGATGCCCCTGCTCCGCGACGCGGTCTCCGAGGAGGAGCTGTTGCGGCTCGGCAGACTCCTGGCCCGGTCCAAGCAGACCGCCCCGACCCGACCGCACCCCAACGCGCCCGACGAGCCTCCCGCCCTGGCCTTCGCCGGACCGGTGGCCGCGGCCTACGACCGCCTTAGGGACCGACTGCAAGGGAGGCCGAGGACATGACCGTCGAAAGCGGCACCACGGAGGTCAGCGAGCAGCCCACGAGGGCTGAACAGAGGAACGGCTTCGACGAGGTCCATATCCTGTGGATCTCCGAGGGCATGAGCTGTGACGGGGACACCGTCTCGATGACGGCGTCCGGCCAGCCGGCGATCGAGGACATCGTCGCCGGGCTGGTGCCGGGCCTGCCGAAGGTGAACCTGTACAACAAGGTGCTCTCCCCGAGCCTGGGCGGCGAGGACTTCCTCGCCCCCTTCCGCGCGGCGGCCCGCGGTGAACTGGCGCCGTTCATCCTCGTCATCGAGGGCTCGATCCCCAACCAGAACATCATCGAGGGCGACGGCTACTGGACGTCGTTCGGCAACGACCAGGACACCGGCGAACCGCTCACCCTCAACTGGTGGATCGACAACCTCGCGCCCAAGGCCTGGGCCGTCGTCGCCGCCGGCACCTGCGCGACGTACGGCGGGATCCACGCGATGGCGGGCAACCCCACGGGCTGCATGGGCCTCGCGGACTACCTGGGCTGGGACTTCAAGTCGCAGGGCGCGCTTCCGATCGTCAACGTGCCTGGCTGCCCGATCCAGCCGGAGAACTTCATGGAGACCCTCACCTGGGTGCTCTACCACGCGGCCGGGTCGGCGCCGCCGCCCCCGCTGGACCACATGCTGCGCCCGCAGTGGTTGTTCGGGAAGACGGTGCACGAGGGCTGCGACCGGGCCGCCTACTACGAGCAGGCCGACTTCGCCAAGGACTACAACTCCCCCAAGTGCCAGGTGAAGATCGGCTGCTGGGGCCCGGTCGTCAACTGCAACGTGCCCAAGCGCGGCTGGATGGCCGGCATCGGCGGCTGCCCGAACGTCGGGGGCATCTGCATCGGCTGCACGATGCCCGGGTTCCCGGACGCCTTCATGCCGTTCATGGACGAGCCGACGGGCGGCACCCTCTCGTCCGCCGTGATCAGGCCCTACGGGGCCGTGATCCGGCGGCTGCGCGGCATCACCAACATGGCCGTCAACCGCGAGCCCAAGTGGCGCCACAACAAGGACAAGTTGACGAGCGGCTACGACCCGTACTGGCGCCCCGACGGGCACCGGCGACAGCGAGAGAGAGCGAGGTAGGCACGGACATGACGGCAACCGAAGCGCGGGCCGCGGCGCGGAAGCCCGCGCAGATCGTGGACATGTCCTGGGACCCGATCACCCGGATCATCGGCAATCTCGGCATCTACACGAAGATCGACTTCGCGAACCGCGAGGTGGTGGAGTGCCACAGCACGTCCTCGCTCTTCAGGGGCTACTCCGTCTTCATGAAGGGCAAGGACCCCCGTGACGCGGGGTTCATCACCTCGCGCATCTGCGGGATCTGCGGTGACAACCACACGACGTGTTCCAACTACGCCCAGCAGATGGCCTACGGCGTCAAGCCGCCGCGGCTGGCGGAGACCATCGTCAACCTGGGCGAAGCAGCCGAGTACATGTTCGACCACACCATCTTTCAGGACAACCTGGTGTTCGTCGACTTCTGCGAGGCCATGGTCAAGGCCACCAACCCGACCCTCCTGGCCCGGGCCCAGCGCACGGAGGCCCGCAACGGCTACATCCACGGCTACCGGACCGTGGCCGACATCATGCGCGCCTTCAATCCGTTCGAGGGTGAGCTGTACAAGGAGGCGCTCAAGGTCAGCCGGATCACCCGGGAGATGTTCTGCCTGATGGAGGGGCGCCATGTGCACCCGTCCACGCTGTATCCGGGCGGGGTCGGCACCATGCCGCAGCCGACCACGTTCACCGACTACCTCTCCCGGCTGCTGCGGGTCCTGGACTTCATCAAGCAGGCCGTGTCGATGAACGACGACGTCTTCGACTTCTTCTACGATGCGCTGCCCGGCTACGAGGAGGTGGGCCGCCGCCGGATCCTGCTCGGCTGCTGGGGTGCCTGGCAGAACCCGGACGTCGTGGACTACCGCTACGAGACGATGAGCGACTGGGGCAAGGCGATGTTCGTCACCCCGGGCATCGTCGTGGACGGCAGTCTCGTCACCAACGACCTGGTCGACATCAACCTGGGCATGCGGATCCTGCTGGGCAGTTCGTACTACGAGGACTGGGTGAACGAGGAGCCGTTCGTCACCCACGACCCGCTCGGCAACGCCGTCGACATGCGCCACCCGTGGAACCAGACGACGGTGCCGGTGCCGCAGAAGCGCAACTTCGAGGGCAACTACAGCTGGGTGATGAGCCCGCGCTGGTACGACAAGAACAGCGCCCAGCACCTGGCGCTGGACACCGGTGGCGGTCCGCTGGCCCGGCTGTGGTCGACGGCGCTCAACGGGCTGGTCGACACGCCGTATGTGAAGGCCACCGGGCACAGCGTGCGCATCTCGCTGCCCAAGAGCGAGAAGCTGCCGGAGATGACGTTCGAGTGGAAGATCCCCCAGTGGAGCAACACGATCGAACGCGACCGGGCCCGGCCGTACTTCGTGGCGTACTCCGCCGCCATGGCCTTCTTCTTCCTGGAGCGGGCGATGGACCACGTCCGCAGCGGTGACACCAAGATCTTCGAGAACTACGAGGTGCCCGACGAGGCGATCGGCTGCGGCTTCCACGAGGCGGTGCGCGGTGTCCTCTCCCACCACCTGGTGATCAAGGACAAGAAGATCGCGAACTACCACCCCTACCCGCCGACTCCGTGGAACGCGAGCCCGCGGGACCACTACGGCACCCCCGGACCGTACGAGGACGCCGTGCAGGGCCAGCCGATCTTCGAAGAGAACGGCCCGGAGGACTTCAAGGGCGTCGACATCATGCGCACCGTCCGGAGCTTCGACCCCTGTCTGCCCTGCGGTGTGCACATGTACCTCGGCAAGGGCAACACGCTGACCAAGCTGCACTCGCCCATGTTCGGAGCGGCTCATGGATGACTCCGTGCGGCTCGACGAGGCGGCGGTCGTGGAACGGCTCTCCCGCCTCGACGGACTGCTCGAGCAGCTCGAAGGCGCTCCGGGCCCGATGGCCGGAACGGCGATCGAGGCGGTGCGGACCCTCACCGAGCTCTACGGCGAGGCCCTGGCCCGCGTCCTGGACGCCGCCGACCCAGCCCTGGCCGGCCGTATGGCCGCTGACGACCTCGTCGGTCACCTCCTGGTGCTGCACGACATCCACCCCGAGCCACCCGAGGTCCGGGCGGCCCGTGCCGTCGAGGGGGTGCGCCCGGCGCTGCGGGAGCGGGGCGGGGACGTGGAGCTGGCGGGCGTCGAGGAGGGGGTCGCCCGGGTGCGGCTGGCCGCGAAGGGGTGCGGATCGTCCTCGGCGGCGCTGGAGGAGGCGGTCCGCGAGGCCGTGCTCGCCCTGGCACCGGAACTCTCCGGCGTCGAACGGGCGCCGGGTGACGACGCCAGGCCCCCCGCCTTCGTCCCGGTCGACACGCTCACCGTGCGCACGGTGTCCGCCGGGGAGCGGTCGTGACCACCGGCGCGCTGGCCCGCGTCATCCGCTCGGCCGCCGGGCGGCGGCCGGACGCGGAGCCGTGCGACCTGTGCGGCGCCGACGTCGGGCCCGAGCACCGCCACCTGTACGACACTGGGCAGGAGGAGGTGCTGTGCGCGTGCCGGCCCTGCTCCCTGCTCTTCGTGGAGGAGGAGGCGAGCGAGGGGCGGTACCGTCTGGTGCCTCGGCGCCGGGTGCGACTGCCCGAGGTGGACACCCGGGAACTCGGCGTCCCGGTGGGGCTGGCGTTCTTCGTACGGCACTCGGACGGCACCGTGAGCGCGCACTACCCGAGCCCCGCGGGCGCCACCCGCTGGGAGGCGGACGCCGAGGCCTGGCGTGACGTGGTCGCCCGGTGTCCCCCGCTCGCCGGTCTCGCACCGGAGGTGGAGGCACTGCTGGTGAACACCGCACGCTCCGCGAAGCACCACTGGATCGTGCCCGTGGACGACTGCTTCCGAATGGTCGCGCTCGTCCGGCGGGAGTGGCGGGGCCTGTCCGGCGGCAGCCGGGTGTGGCCCGCCGTCGAGCGGTTCTTCGAGGAGCTGACCGAACAACCGCAGGACCCGGCAAGGAGCTGACGATGGGCATGATCCGAGTAGGCAGACCGCAGGTCAGAACCTATACGCCCCGGCACGTCACCGGGCTGCACCAGGGGAACAAGGGCCCCTACAACCGCCAGCCCGGACACCACAAGGACGGCACCGCAGACGCGCGGCGCTCGACCGGGATCCACTGGAAGAAGCACAACGCGATCATGAAGATGATGCCGAGTCTGTCACCGGGGTGAGGTTCGGCCACGGCCGCGCCCGACTCGGGCGCGGCCGCACACACGACGAGTGAGGAGTGCTGAAGATGACGGCCAGACGAGTGCTGATGGCGGAGGCGCTGATCGTGGGCGGCGTGGCGCTGACCCTGCTGGTGAGGGAGATGCCCGGAATCATGCGCGAGGTCAGGATCTGGCGGATGGTTGCCTTCCGGCACGGCTCCCGGCACGCCCGCTGAACCGTGGGCGTGCGGTGTGTCACCTGGCCGGAAAGCTCCGCTCGCCCGTAATGTCCGTTCCTGTTCACGCGTCCGGCGCGACACAACAGGAGCCCCATCCCATGACCACGCGGCAGTTCTTCGGGACGGTGTTCGCCCTAGAGTCCGCCCTCGCCGCGTTCGTGTTCGCCGTCGTCGCGCTGCTGGTGTTCCTCGCCGTGGTACGGCGCCGGGCGGGAGCCCGGCGCCGCCCGTCGCACCGACTCGAACACGCCCGACCCGAAGCCTTCTACGTCGCCGTGCTGGTCGCCGTGGCGGCCTTCCTGGTGGTCTACACGGCCCGGCAGAATCACGAAGAGCACCACGCGGCGGCGCACGGCGATCCGGTCGAGGTGACCGTCACGGCCTTCCAGTGGTGCTGGCGGTTCGACTACCCGCAGGCCAGGAAGCCGCTGCGGGTGAGTGCCGACTGCCGGGCGGGAAGGCAGCCGACTCTCGTGGTGCCGACGGGACGGCCGATCAGGTTCACGATGGCCTCACCGGACGTCATCCACTCGCTGTGGGTGCCCGATCTCCGCTACAAGCGGGACATCTTCCCGCACCACGTGAACACCGTCACCCTCACCGTGGACCGCGAGGGCCGCTGGGTCGGCCGGTGCGGGGAGTTCTGCGGCGACCGCCACCACACGATGGACTTCTGGCTCAAGGCGGTCTCCCCCGCGGCCTACGACAAGTGGCTGGCACAGCACGCGGGGGCGCCGGCGGGCGGTACGCCCGCATGACGACCGCTCAGGCGCCGGGCGGGTCCAAGGAGGTGGCGGCGGGAAACTGGCTCGGCTGGGCGACCAGCACCGACCACAAGCGGATCGGCCTGCTGACCGTCGCGACTTCGCTGGTGCTGCTGCTGGTGATGGGTGTCTTCGCTCTGATCATGCGCGGTCAGCTCGCCCGGCCGGAGCTGGACCTGGTGCTGCCGCACACCTACGACCAGCTGTTCACCCTGCACGGCTCGGGGATGATCTACCTGGTCATCACGCCGTTCGCACTCGGGATCGGTGTCTACCTGGTCCCGCTGCAGATCGGTGCCCCGGCCATCGCCGCGCCCCGCACCACGTTGCTCGGCTACTGGCTCTACGTGTGCGGGGCCGTCCTGGTGCTGGTCAGTCTCGCCGCCGCCAACGGCAGCGCGAGCTCGGGCTGGTTCTCGTATCCTCCGCTGGCCGACAGCGACTTCTCCCCCGGCGTGGGACCCGACCTGTGGATCGTCGGCGTGGTGCTCTCCACCACGGGCATGATCCTCATGGGCTGGACCTTGCTCTGGACGGCACTGCGCAAGCGGACCCAGGGGATGACCATGCTGCGGATGCCCGTCTTCACCTGGTCCATGGTCGCCAGCTGCCTGATGGTCATCGGCTCCTTCCCCTCGCTCCTGGCCGCGATGGCCCTGCTCGCCGCGGGCCGCGCCGACCCGTCCGTCTTCCACGCGAACGCGTGGAACATCGGCTACCAGCACCTGTTCTGGTTCTACGGCCACCCGGTCGTGTACGTGATGTTCTTCCCCTATCTCGGGGCGGTCGCCGAGGTACTGGCCGTCTTCTCCGGGCGTGCCTTCTTCGGCTACAAGGGCACGGTCCTGTCCCTGCTGGTGTTCGCCGCCCTGTCAATGAGTGTGTGGGCCCACCACATGTTCGCGACCGGGCAGGTTTCGAACGACTACTACTCCCTGACGTCGATCAGCCTGCTGGTCCCGGCGGGCGTGGAGTACTTCGCCATGATCGGCACGGTGCTCGGCGGCCGGCTGGTCTTCCGCACCCCGATGCTCTTCGCCCTCGCCTTCCTGCCGCAGTTCCTGATCGGGGGCCTGACCGGGATCATGGTCGGCACCCCGGTCCTCGACTACCACCTGACGGACAGCTACTTCGTGGTGGCCCATCTGCACTATGTGCTGTTCGCCGGCAGCGCCTTCGGGCTGTTCGCGGCCGTCTACTTCTGGTTCCCGAAGGCCACCGGTGTGGAGCTGGGCGAGCGCCTGGGCCGTCTGCACTTCGTGCTGCTGGTGATCGGCACCAACCTGACCTTCCTGCCGATGTTCGCCCTCGGTTACGAGGGCATGCCGCGCCGCGTCGTCAGCTACGCGCCCTTCGACGGATTCGGCCTGCTCAACCTGCTCGCCAGCTGCGGAGCGGCCGTGCTGGCGGCGGGCATGGTCGTGTTCGTCGTCAATGTGCTGTGGACGCTGCGCAAGCGCTCGCTGGGCCGCCATGTGCCCGCGCCGCCCGACCCGTGGGGTGCGGGCACCCTGGAATGGGCCACCTCCTCGCCCCCACCGGCCACGAACTTCACGCCGGAGTATCCGGTGCCGCCGGTGCACGGCCACGCCCCGCTGCTGACGCTGCGAGAGGGGCGGGGGAAGCCGGACGACCGGGCAGCGCTGTCCGGGAGCCGCGGGTGAAACGGCACGCGACGGCGGTCGTGGTGGCGGGATGGGGGCTGCTCAACGGCGTGCTGCTCGCCGTCCTCGCCGTCTACGGGGAGGCGAGCCTCGTCTACTGGCTGTGGGGCTCGGTGGTGGTGCTGCTCGAACTGGCCGCGCTGCTGGTGCTCGGCTCCTCGGAGGCCGGGCCGGAGCAGCACACCCGCTACCGGCTGCCCCGGGGCGGCGCGGCGGCGGTCCTGCCCGCGGCGGCGGGGATCACCCTGGGCGTGCTCTCCGCCGTGTACGGCCTGTGGCTGCTGGTCGTGGCCGTCCCGATGCTGGGGGTGGCCGCCGCCCTCGCCGTACGGGGCGCCTCCACCCCGGGCGAGGGATGAGGCGTGACCGGGCACGCGATGGCCGGGCACGTGTGGAGCATGGCGGTGACCGGGCTGTCGGTCTCCGCGCTGGTCCCGGCCGTCATCCGGGCCACCCGGCGGCATCCGCTCTGGTGGCGCCTGTCGCTGCCCGCAGGGGCCGCGCTGCCGTTCTTCCTCGTGCTGCACGCCGCGGCGACGCTCGCGCACACGGGGGCTGCCCGGCCTCCGGGGCCCATGACCTGGTGGGAGGCGGCCGTGGTGGTGGCGGCGCTGTGGTTCTGGCTGCCGGTCGTGGGGATCCGGCACCGTCTGACGGACCCCGGCAGGTGCCTTTACCTCTACCTGTCCATGCCGTTGCTCGACCTGCCCGCCGTGGGGCTGATCGCCGCGGGTGAGAACGCGGCCGGACTCACCATGGTGGTGTCCATGCTGCCGGTCGGCTTCGCGGCGCTGACGGTGACCTGGCGGTGGATCCACGCCGAGGAGGCCCGGGAGCTGCGGCGCACCGGCTGACCCCCGCGAGCCCTCAGGGGCCTCCTTGGGCGCTGTGGGCCTTCTCGGCCTCCTCCGGGTCGGCCGTCACGGCCCGTACCGCCCGCATCTGCCAGTCCCCGGCGGGCAGTTCGACGCGGTCGCCGAAGTACCAGGCGCTCAGCCGGTTGCGCACCCGGTGCCGGCGGAAGAGCCGCCACGCCTCCGCGCCGTGCGCCCTGGGGCGGGGGGTGTCGCGCACCAGGATCCGGTACGCCTCCTCGGCCGGGAGCGGTGTCCGGCCCTCGCGGTAGCCGCCCGCCGCGGTCCGCCGTACGTCCCCGGTGCCCCCTCCCTCC
Source organism: Streptomyces sp. NPDC001796 (assembly GCF_042892355.1). NCBI lineage: Bacteria > Bacillati > Actinomycetota > Actinomycetes > Kitasatosporales > Streptomycetaceae > Streptomyces > Streptomyces sp. NPDC001796. The sequence continues at coordinate 64,068 of NZ_JBIAUC010000017.1, forward strand.
CGCAGCCTGCGCCGGTCCGCCGCCTGAAGCCCCAGGCACAGACGCCGCGTCGCCCAGTAGGCGAAGAGGGGCCCGGCGAACAGCAGGGTGCGGAAGGCGTACGTCAGGTACTCGACCGGAACGTGGAAGACGTACCCGAGCACGTCCTGGCCCCCGGCCATCAGCAGCACCGCGTAGACCGTCACACCCACCACACCGAGCGCCGTGCGCGTGGGCTGGTTGCGGGGCCGGTCGCACAGGTGGTGCTCGTGGGACGGTCCCGTCAGCCAGCGCTCGAACAGTGGATAGCAGTAGAGGACCCCGAACAGCACGGCGGGCAGCACCACCCCGGGCAGGAACACGTCCCAGGCGATCGTGTGGCCGGCGAAGTTCATCTCCCAGGCCGGCATCAGTCGCTGCGCGCCCTCCAAGTATCCGACGTACCAGTCGGGCTGCGAGTCCAGCGACACCTGGTCGGCGCGGTAGGGCCCGAAGGCCCAGATGGGGTTGATCTGGAACAGGGCCGCCATCAGGGTGAGGACACCGGCGACGGCGAAGAACAGACCCGCCGACTTGGCGGCGTACTGGGGGAACAGCGGCTTGCCGACCGCGTTGCGGTTGGTGTGGCCGGGCTCGGCCCACTGGGTGTGCTTGAGCTGCACCACGAGCCCGAGGTGCACCCGGACCAGGAGCAGCAGCAGGCCGGGGACCAGCAGGACGTGCGCGATGAACAGCCGGGAGATGATGGCGTGCCCCGGGTACTGGCCGTCGAAGACGAAGAAGCTCAGATAGGTGCCGACGACGGGGATCGACAGCACGATCCCCTGCGAGGTGCGCAGCCCCGTGCCGGAGAGCAGGTCGTCGGGGAGCGAGTAGCCGCAGAACCCTTCGAACAGGGCCAGCAGGAACAACGTCACCCCGATCATCCAGTTGACCTCCCGGGGGCGGCGGAAGGCGCCGGTGAAGAAGATGCGCAGCAGATGGCAGCCGATGGCGGCGACGAAGACGTCCGCTCCCCAGTGGTGGATCTGCCGGATGAGCAGCCCGCCCCGGACGTCGAAACTGATGTGGAGAGTCGAGATGTAGGCCTGGGAGGCCCGGGTGCCCCGCAGCGGGGCGTAGGAGCCGGTGTACGGGGTCTCGGTCATGTCCGGGTGGAAGTAGAGCGTGAGGTAGACCCCCGTCACGACCAGGACGAGCAGGCTGTACAGGGCGATCTCGCCGAGCAGGAAGGACCAGTGGTCGGGAAAGGCTTTGCGCAGGTACTCCCGTGCCGGCGTCCGCAGCGGCATGCGCCGGTCGAGCACCGACACCAGGCGCTCTCCGCGGCGCTCCGCCGCGCTGGACCGCTCATCCTCTGACGCCGGCACGCGCTCGTCCTCCCGGGGCAGCCGTCCGCTTCCGATCGACACAGCCGTGTCCTCCAGTGGCGCGGGCGAAACGCCCGCTGCGCCGTACGGGTGCCCGCGTCCGGCTCTCCGTCGGCGGCCGGAGACTCCTGGAGGAACCTGCGCCAATGGGTGGAAAAAGCGGTCCGGCGGGACCTATTCGCCCCGGCGGCGGTCGGGGACGGCCAGGCCCGGGGCAGGTCTCGTCACAGCACATGTGCTGGGAGGACTCATGGCCGTGGTTTCGGAAGTCGTACGGGAGCGCCTGCGCGCCTGGGGCGTCGTCCGGGTGTACGGCTATCCGGGACAGGGGGCCGACCCGCTGCTCGAGGCCTTCCGCCGGGCAGGGCGGGAGCCGGAGTTCGTCCAGGCACGGCACGGCGAGGCCGCCTCCTTCATGGCCTGCGGGCACGCGCGGTTCACGGAGACGGTCGGCTGCTGCCTCGCGCCGTCCGGGCCGGGGGCCGTGCAGGTCCTCAACGGCCTGTACGACGCCCAGCTGGACCGGCAGCCGGTGGTGGCCCTGCTCGGCGACTCGCCGCGGACCGGCCCGGGGGCACGCCGTCCGCAGGCGGTGCACCTGGACCGGCTGTGTGCGGACGTGTCGGAGTCCTGCGAGGTGATCGTCTCTCCGGACCAGGCGGGGCCCGTCCTGGACCGGGCCTTCCAGACGGCGTCGGCCCGGCGCGGTGTGGCCGTGGTGATCCTGCCGGCCGACGTCCTGGACCAGCAGGCCCCGCCCTCGGCCGGGACGGCGGTTCCGGCGGATGTCGTCGCGCCCGGACCGGGCCGGCCGCTCCTGATGCCGGAGGAGGGGGAGCTCCGCCGTGCGGCCGGCATCCTCGACGAGGGCCGGAAGGTGGCCGTGGTCATCGGGCGGGGCGCGGCGCGGGCCGGGGCGGAGGTCGAGCGGGCGGCCGAGCTGCTCGGTGCCGGGGTGGCGAAGGCGCTGCTGGCGCTGGACGTTCTCCCCGACGACCTGGGGTACGTGACCGGTCCGGCGGGCCGGGTCGCCAGTCCGGCCAGTGAGAGGCTGGTGCGTGCCTGCGACACCCTGCTGCTGGTCGGGGCGGGGCCCCGTGAGGCCTGGCTGCCGCCGGGCCGGTGGGCGGTGCGGAGCGTCGAGATCAACCCGGAGGCGGGCGTGACCGCTCCGTGCAGGCCGGGGGACGTGCGTCTGGTCGGCGATCCGAAGGCGACGCTCGAGGCGCTGCTGCCCCTGCTGCACCGCAAGAAGAGCCGCGCCTGGCGCCGAAGCGTCGAGAAGAGCGTGCGGACCTGGCACGGGAACCGGCGCACCGAGGCCCGGCAGCACTTCGGTCACCTCATCAACCCGGCCGCCGTCGCCACCGAGCTCGCCGACCGGCTCCCCGACCGGGCGCTGCTCACGGCCGACGCGGGCTCCAGCACCGTGTGGTGGGCGCGCCATCTCCGCCTGCGTTCCGGCATGCGCGCGGCGCTCTCGGGGCACCACGCGGCCATGGGCACCGCCGTCCCGTACGCCCTGGCGGCCCGCTTCGCGCATCCCGACCGGCCGGTCATCGCCTTCGTGGGCGACGGCGCCTTCCAGATGAGCGGGATGGCCGAGATGATCACCGTCAAGGACCATCTGGACCGCCTGTCCGGCGGCCCCCCGCTGGTCTTCTGCGTGTTCAACAACCGCGACCTCAACCAGGCGACGTGGGACCGGCGGGCGGTCACCGGCAATCCCCGGCTGAGCGGCACCTCCTCGGTCCCGGACGTGCCCTACGCCGACTACGCCCGCCTGCTCGGTCTGGAGGGCGTCCACTGCTACCGCCCGAAGGACATCGGCGCCGCCTGGGACGCCGCTCTCGCCGCGCGGCGACCCGTGGTCGTGGAGTTCGTGGTGGACGCGGAGACCGAGCCGCCGCGCCCTGCCGGCCTCGCTGAAGAGGGTGCACGCCGACGGTTGCGTGCGCTCCTGCGGGGCCGAAGGGCCTGAGCGGGCGGCTCTGCTGCCGCGGTCGGTTCCGTCGCCCCCGTCACGAGGAGTGTTTCGGCGGCCGGACCCAGCCCAGGGACCGCTCGACGGCCCGCTGCCAGTTCTCGTACTCCCACTCCCGCCGCTCGGGATCCATGTCGGGCAGCCACTGGGCGGCCCGGTGCCAGTTGCGGCGCAGCACCTCCAGATCGGGCCAGTAGCCGGAGGCCAGTCCGGCGGCGTAGGCGGCGCCGAGGGAGACCGTCTCGGCGACCATCGGCCGTACCACGGGAACGTCGAGCACATCGGCCAGGAACTGCATGAGCAGGTTGTCGGAGGTCATGCCGCCGTCCACCTTGAGCTGCTTCAGGGCGAGCCCGGAGTCCGCGTTGATCGCGTCGACGACCTCCCGCGTCTGCCAGCCGGTGGCCTCCAGGACGGCCCGGGCCAGGTGGCCCTTGGTGATGTAGGAGGTGAGCCCGACGATGACGCCACGGGCGTCGCTGCGCCAGTGGGGGGCGAACAGCCCGGAGAACGCGGGGACGATGTAGCAGCCGCCGTTGTCCTCGACGGTGCGGGCCAGGGTCTCGATCTCGGGTGCGCTGTTGATCAGGCCGAGACGGTCGCGGAACCACTGGACGAGGGAGCCGGTGACGGCGATCGGGCCCTCCAGGGCGTAGACCGTGGGATGGGGGGCGATCCTGTACGCGACGGTGGTGAGCAGCCCGTGCCGGGACCGCACGAGGTCGGTACCGGTGTTCATCAGCAGGAAGCTGCCGGTGCCGTAGGTGCACTTCGCCTCGCCGGGCGAGAAGCAGGTCTGCCCGAACAGGGCCGCCTGCTGGTCGCCGAGTGCGGCCGTGATGCGCACGCCCGGGAGTACCGAGCGGGCCTCGGCGTAGATCTCGGCGGAGGAGCGGATCTCCGGCAGCATCGGGCGGGGTACCCCGAAGAACTCCATCAGTTCCTGGTCCCAGGTCAGCGTCCGGATGTTGATCAGCATGGTGCGGCTGGCGTTGGTGACGTCGGTGATGTGCAGACCGCCGTCGGTGCCGCCGGTCAGGTTCCAGATCAGCCAGCTCTCGATGGTGCCGAACAGAACCTCTCCGGCCCGGGCCCGCTGCTCGAGGCCCTGGACGTTGTCGAACAGCCAGCGGATCCGGGGCGCGGAGAAGTAGGTGGACGGGGGAAGGCCGCAGCGGTCGAGGAAGAACTCCTCCCCCGGCCGGTCCATGAGGTCCTCGACCATCGGGCCGGTACGGGTGTCCTGCCAGACGATCGCCCGTCCCAGCGGGGCCCCGGTGCGCGGATCCCACAGGACGGTCGTCTCACGCTGGTTGGCGATCCCGATCGCGGCGACCTGTCCGGGGTCGATACCGGCGTTGGTCAGCGCCTCGGGCACCACACGCTGCAGGTTGCGCCAGATCTCCAGGGCGTCGTGCTCCACCCAGCCGGGCTTGGGGAAGTACTGCTGGTGCTCCCTCTGGGCGACGGACACCAACCGCCCGCGGTGGTCGAACAGGATGCACCGCGTGGAGGTGGTGCCCTGGTCGATGGACACCACATACCGCTCAACCATGATCGGGCCTGCCTTCCCATGCGTGGCCGGGGTGCCCGGACCTACCAGCGGGCCGCGCCCAGGTCTCTGGAGATCGCCCGCGCGGCCTCCCGGAGCAAGGTGATCAGGGCCGGCAGGGGCCGGCCTTTGGTGTCGCAGATCCGCTCGACGGGGCCGGACAGGCCGATCGCGCCCACGACCAGACCGCCGTGCCCCCGGATCGGCGCGGCGATCCCTCCCTCGCCGACGCTCATCTCCTGCACCTCGGCGCCCCAGCCGAGCTCCCGGATCTCGCCGAGCGCCCGGGTGAGGTCCTCCGGACGGACCAGGGTGTGCCGGGTGTACGCCTCCAGTTCCCTCTCCAGCAGTGGTCCCACGGGTGCGGCCCCGAAGGCCAGCAGAACCTTGCCGAGCGAGGAGGCGTGCAGCGGCAGCAGCGCGCCCACGTCCAGGGTCTGGAGCGTGTCGTCCGGCCGGAAGACGTGGTGGACCACGAGCACCTTGCCCTCCAGGGGGGTGCCCAGGCGGACCGCCTCCCCGCTGCGGGCGGCGAGGGCGTCGGCCCAGTTGATGGCGCGCGACCGCAGTTCGTTCACATCGAGGTAGCTGGTGCCGAGGTGCAGCAGGGCCGCCCCGAGCTGGTACTTCCCCGTCGTCGCGTCCTGCTCCACGAAGTCGACGTGCTGCAGGGTGCGCAGGATGCCGTGGGCGGTGCCCTTGGCCAGGCCCAGCGAGGACGCCACCTCGCCGAGTCCGAGCCGACGGGGGCCGGCGGCGAGCAGACGCAAAATCGCCGCCGCCCTCTCTATGGACTGGACCGGGCCTGCCATGAAGCGATCATAGTCCCGATTTGTCCCGATTAAGGACTCGTGTTCGGCAATGCCGACCGCGGTTCATTGACCGGCAACATTTCGGTCCTTAGCGTTCCATCACGCCCGGCTCCCGGCCGAGGGCGCTGCCAGGAGGAGGAAGGCCCATGATCACAGCGCAGCTCAACGCCGCGCCGTGCGCGGAGGTGGAACACGTTTTTCCGCTGCCGTACGCGCCCAGGGCCGTCTCAGCGGTACGCCGACGCGTACAGGCGCTCCTCACCCGCTGGAACGTGCCCCAGGACGCCGCTGACGACGTGCTCCTCGTGACCTCGGAGCTGCTCACCAACGCGTTTGTGCACGCCCTGCCGCCGGCCACGCTGAGAGTGTCACGGGTCCTGGTGGACGGACACGGTGCCGTACGGGTCGACGTGACCGACACGGGGCCCGCGCGTACGACCTGCGAGGTCGACCCGGACGAGCACGGCCGGGGCATCGACATCGTCACCACGCTGTCGGCGCGGTGCGGTGTGCACACGTACCAGGGCGGGACCAGCCGCTGGGCGGACGTGCTCGTGGGGTGAGGGAGCGCGGTCACGGCCGGGGGAACGTCGTCAGGGCCTGGGCGAGGCCCGCGGCGTCCGTGCCGATCTTGCGGTAGGTGGAGGAGAGCAACTGCCTCACGCCCTGCTCGGTCAGATGCAGCTCCTTGGCCACGACCGACGCCGGGTGGCCCTGGGCGGTCAGTTCGGCGGCGGTGCGTTCCTGAGCGGTCAGGGTGTCCGACTGGGCGTAGCGCAGGGGCAGCGAGGGCAGTCCCGCCGCGGACAGCTCCGCCCTGGCCCGGGTGGCGACGCCCTCCGCGCCGCAGTGGACGGGGACCTCAAGCCCGCGGTAGAGCCGGTCGGCGGCCTCCTGCACCCTCGCGCCCCGCAGCAGTGCGGCTCCGTGCCCGACCAGGGCCCGGGCCAGCTCGTACGGCGCCGGTGAGCGCTCCAACTGGGCCACGGCCTCCGCATGGGGGTCGAGCGCGGCGGCGCCGCCGGTCACCTCGGCCTCGAGGTGCAGGGCCTGGCCGATCACGGAAGGCCGCGCCGAAGTCCCGGGCCCGCTTGACGGCCTCCTCGGCCAGGCGCGCCGCGCGCTCGGGGGACCTGGTGGCGAGGGCGGACGCCAGGTCGAGCTGCCAGGGGCACCAGGCCGGATTGCGCCAGGCCGGGGACTCCAGCCACTCACCGACAGCGGACAGCAGCCTCTCCGCCTCCTCGTCTCGTCCCTCCGCCAGGAGCAGTTCGGCGTACACCGTGCGGGGGTCGGGGTAGACCACGGCGCGCGGGACGATCTCGCCGTAGCGGTGCGCTCGGCGACCTGGCGCGCCTCGGCGGTGCGTCCCCGGGCCAGCAGGATCTGGATGAGGATGCCGATCGCGAACCACTGCGCCGGAACCGCCTCCCGCACCCGTTCGGCGATGTGCAGCCCCTCCCGTACCAGGTCCTCCACCCCGGCGAGGCAGCCGCGGCGGTAGCGGATGTAGCCGAGGAGGGTCTGGCCGAGCGCCAGGTGGGAGCCGCGCCAGCCCTTCGCCTCGCACTCCGCGATGCCCCGGGTGAACAGCTCCTCCGCCCGTCGTGGCTGGTCGCAGTACATGAACGTGAGGGCGACGGAGACGGGCACCTCGAAGCCGCGGTTCTCCTCGGTCCAGCTCAGTCCCCCGCGCAGGGCCTTCTCGGCGTACTCCAGGACCGTGCTGCGCGGCTCCCCGCACAGGAGGGCGTCCCAGGACCTCAGCCCGAGGATGTAGCGCTCCTCCAGGTTCCGGCCGGGCAGCCGGGCCGCCAGCCGGGCCAGCCGGCGGGTGCGGGCCCGCGAGTCGGGTTCGTCGGTGCGGCAGGAACTCCACTGGAAGTGGTCGGCCTGCATCCTCAGGCGCGTGCGCGAGTGCGTCGCCCGGCGCGCCTCTTCGGCGGCCACGGCCGCGGCCTGGGCCACCTGGTCGGTGTGCGCCAGCGCCTGTGTCAGCCGGTAGACGATACGGGCGCGCAGCTCGTCGTCGATCACGGGCTCGGCGAGCGCCGCCCGCAGATGGCCGACGGTCGCCACCGGATCGATCAGGAACGTCGCACCGGCAAGTTCGTGGAGCAGCGCGGCACGCTCCTCCTCGGCCGGCGGCTCGCGCAGTGCCCCGGTTCAGGACGCGCCGGGCGGCCTCGGGGGCTCCGGCGCGCAGGTGGTCACGGGCGGCCTCGCGCAGGCACTCGACCGCGTCGGCGTTGCCCTCGCAGGGGACCTCCAGCAGATGCCGGGCGGCCGCGACGGCCCCGAGGCCGGCCGTGCGGAGGGCCTCCGCGGCCGCGTTGTGCAGCCCGACCCGCACGCCGGGCGGGATCGCCCGGTAGACGGTGGTGGCGATCAGCGGGTGAACGAACTCCAGGGCACCCTCGGGGCCCTCCCCCTCCGCCAAAACGCGGGCGGAGCGCAGCCTCTCGACCGCCTCGGCGGCCTGCTCGGTGCCGACCAGCGCGATGGCGGCCGCGAGGTCCCGCGAGATGGAGCTGCCGAGCACGGCCGCGGCCCAGGCGAAGCGGACTGTGGGCGTACCGAGTTGCCGCAGGCGTGCGAGCAGTCCGGGGCCCTTGACCGCGGAGGCCAGTTCCCGCATCAGGGGAAGCTCCTCCCGGGTGCCCTTCACCTGGCGCCGGCCGAGACGGATCGCGAGTTCGACGGTCTCGAACGGGCTGCCGCCGGTGATCTGCCGGCATTCGTCGCAGAACGCGTCCTCGGCGTCCTCTCCCAGTTCGTCCCGCAGGATCCGCGCGACGCCGTCGCCGGTGAGCGGCGCCAGGGTGTGGGGGCGTTCTCCGTGGCGTTCGGTGAGGGGGCCGAACGCGGTCGCCCCGGCGGGAAGTTCTTCCGGCCGGTAGGCGACGACGACGAGCAGTGGCAGGTCGTGGGCCCGTGGCGCGAAGGAGGCGAGCCAACTCAGGGACTCGTCGTCGGCCCAGTGCATGTCGTCCAGGAGCAGGACGACGGGCGCCTTGAGCACCGTCAGGCGGGTCATGACCCAGTCCAGGCCGTCACGGACCACGGTCGGGTCCGGCACCGGTGCCGCGCACTTCGCCTCCAGACCGAGGGCGGCAGAGACGACGTCGTACCAACTGCCCAGCAACTCCCGGCGGTTCGCGCCGTCCATCGTCGCGAGAACGGGCTGCAGGAGCTGCCGGACCACGCGGAACGCCAGGCCCTGTTCGTTCTCGCCGCCCTTGCCGGAGAGGACGGTGCATCCGCGGGCCACGGCGCGGGCGCGCACTTCCGCGAGGAGGGTGGTCTTGCCCATGCCGGCCGATCCGGTGAAGGCGAGCAGTCCGCCCTGCTCTGCGGGCGCGCCGCCGTCGGGGGCGTCGCACAGGTCCGCCAACGCCGAGTCGATCGACTTCAGTTCCCCGTCCCGCTCGAGCAACGTCCGGTGCCCGGTGATGGGTTGCCGTGGTCCGTGCGCCATGTGCCCCGCCGCTTCCTGCCGTCAGCTGTCGGAAGACAGCGCTGAGCGTACGTCCTGGTGGGCGCGGTCAGGAGGCTTTCGAGCGGCATGGCGTATGGAAAGAATGAATCATCAACGACGGCGTTTTGCCCGTCCTCACCTCGGGTATCGCCGCGAACCGGGCTCCTTGCGGGAGCCCGGCGGGGAGCGCCCGTCGAGGCGCCGCCGCCACACGCAGCAGCGCTTCCGTGTCGTACGTCAGCCGACGGGGACGGCCGCGATGTCCGCGTAGCGCGGCACGTCGCGGGACCAGTAGTAGCAGCCGCGGATCCAGCCGGCCATGCCGTCCACATAGCCGAGGGCGGCGGGGCTCGATCGCGGCCGGATCTGCTCGGAGAGCCGCTCGAACTCCCTGATGGCGCGGTTGATCGTTCCGATGGCGAGCCGGGCAGCGGCCGCAGACGCCAGCGGCGGGCCACCGTCGCCACGGCCAGGGTGGCCTCCGCCATGGCGAAGGTGTCCCCGACGCGTTTGCGGCTGCCGGCGGCGAAGGGCAGCAGGGCGCCGGTTGCGCACGGCCGCGGACTGCCCGGGCAGCCAGCGCTCGGGCAGGAACCGGTCGGGGTCGGGGAACGACGCGGGATCGTGGTGCAGGACGTAGGGGCTGTACAGGACCGTCGTCCCCTCGGGAAGCCGGACGCCGGCGAGGTCGGTCTCCTTGGTGGTGGTCCGGGTGAAGAGCCATCCCGGCGGATACATCCGGAGCGTCTCGGTCACCACGCCGCGGGTGTACACCGGGCGCCTCAGCTCCTCCGAGCCGGGCGGCCGCCGCTGGGCGAGCACCTCGTCGACCTCCGCGTGCAGCCGGCGCTCGACCTCCGGATGGCGGGGCAGCAGGGCGAACAGCGAGCCGAGGCACATCGCCGTGCTCTCGACGCCGGTGAGCAGGAGCGTGATCAGCTGGTCGTGGATCTCCCGACCGGTGACCCCCGCTCCCCCACGGCCTCGCTCGGCCTCCAGCAGGCTGCCCAGCAGGTCGTCCCGGGGACGGCCCCGCCGCCGTTCGTCGATGACGGAGTCGACGATCGCGTGCAGGCGGTCGAAGGCGCGGCGGTAGCGGCGGTTGGCGGGCGAGGGGAGCCGGAACAGGGGGGCGAGCGGCACGACCGTACGGACGAACAGGCCCCGGACGAGGGCCGCGAGGCAGTCCCGCAGCTCGGCGACGGTCGCGGGGTCCAGCACGTCGGAGAGCAGGAAACGGCTGGTCACCCGGGTGGTCAGGGCCAGCATCGCCCCGCTCACGTCGGCCTTCTCGCCGGGCCGCCACGCGCCGAGGACGGACTCGGCCTCCTCGCCCATCACCCGCGCGTGGTCGGCGACGCGGGCCGGGTGGAAGGCGGGCTGGATCAGCTTGCGCTGCCGTCGGTGCTCCTCGTGGGCGCAGGTGACCAGGCCGTCGCCCATCAGCGGCCGCAGCCTGTCGTACTGCGGACCGCCCTTGTCGAAGGTACGGGCGCCCATGAGGACCCGGTGCACCAGCTGCGGGTGGCACACCAGCCAGGCACGCTGGGGACCGAGGCGTATCTCGACCAGATCCCCATGACTGGAAACGGAATTCAGAAAGGCCAGTGGGTTCCGGAACAGGGTGATACCGTGACCGACGAATGGGAATATGCCCGGCGCAGTGGCCACCGTCCACACTCGCCGGGTCTGGGGCAGGGAACCGCTCATCGAATACCACCTTCCGCGGTCGACACAGGAAATCGGTGAACGTTCCTCGGACGTGGAGCATGAGTCCTGTCCTGCCCAGTCCAACCCGCTGCCCGCTTCCCGCGCGCTTTTCCCGGGGGGCGCACAGGAGCACGAAGGCGCATGGCACCGGCCACTGTTGATGCCGGCTACACCGACCGGCAATTCTTCCTTCTCCGGATTCGCCGCCGGCTTGACCCGGCCGGGCGCCGTTCCGGGGCCGGGCGAGAGACCATGAGAAGTGACCCGGGAATGCCCCGCCGCCGGGCACCGGGTGACATCGCACTGGTGGGAGGAGGCGGTGCGTGGTGATCACGCGAGTGCGGATGCCGCACCGGCATCTCACGCCACCGGCCAAGTCAGGGCCGCCCCGGGGCGCGCCGAGGCCGCCCGGGAACCAGCGGCCCACGCCGGGGGGCCGGCAGTGGTGGATCGTCCCGCTGCTGTGGGTGGCCTTCCTGGTCGTCATCATGCTGGTGCGCGCCCCGTCGGGGACCCCGCCGGCCCACCTGACGTACAGCGACTTCACCGCCAAGGTCGGTGCCGGGCAGGTCAAGACGGTCGACATCAACGACAAGGGGGCGGTCAGCGGCAGTCTGAAGAACGGCACCAGGTTCACCACCCAGCTGCCCACCGCGCTGGGGACCGGGTCGCTGCAGCAGCAGCTCCAGGCCGAGCACGTCCAGATCACCGCCTCGCAGAGCAGGAGCGGCGGCAACCCGTTCCTGTCGTTCCTCGTCGCCTTCCTCCCGCTGCTGCTCCTGGTCGGCGCCTTCTTGTGGTTCGGGCGCCGTGCCGCGCGCTCGGTGACCGGTGGGCTCAGCGCGATCGGCCGCTCTCGGGCGAAGATCATCGAGGCGGAGCGGCCCACCACCCGGTTCGACGACGTGGCCGGGTACGACGGGGTGAAGCAGGAGATCAGCGAGGTGGTCGACTTCCTGCGCAACCCCATGCGCTACGCGGCGGCGGGCGCCAAGGGCCCCCGTGGAGTGATCATGGTGGGACCGCCTGGCACCGGCAAGACGCTCTTCGCTCGTGCCGTCGCCGGTGAGGCCGACGTGCCGTTCCTGTCGGTGACCGGGTCCGCGTTCGTGGAGATGTTCGTCGGCGTGGGCGCCTCCCGCGTGCGGGACCTGTTCGACGAGGCCCGCAAACGCGCGCCGTCGATCATCTTCATCGACGAACTGGACGCCGTGGGCGCCCGCCGCTCGGGCAGCGGCCACATCGGCGGCAACGACGAACGTGAGCAGACCCTCAACCAGCTGCTGGCCGAGATGGACGGCTTCGACCAGTCCACCGGCATCGTCGTGCTCGCCGCCACCAACCGGCCGGAGGCGCTGGACCCGGCCCTGCTGCGCCCGGGCCGCTTCGACCGGCAGGTCACGGTGCCCCTGCCCAACCAGGTCGAGCGGGCCGCCATCCTGACCGTGCACGCGCGCGGCAAGATCCTGTCCCCCGACGTCGACCTCGGCACGGTCGCCCGCGCCACCCCCGGCTTCTCCGGCGCGGACCTGGCGAACCTGGTCAACGAGGCCGCCATCAACGCCGTACGGGCCGACCGCGTGCTGATCGAGCCGCACGACCTGGACGCCGCCCGCGACCGGGTGCTGCTGGGCCGTCGCGAGGCGTCCAACGCCCTGCTGCCCGAGGAGCGCCACTCGGTCGCCGTCCACGAGTCGGGGCACGCCCTGGTCGCCGCGCTGTGCGAGCACGCCGACCCCGTCGCGAAGGTCACCGTCCTGCCGTCGGGCATGACGCTCGGGGTGACCGAGCAGCTGCCCGAGGCCGAGCGCCATCTGTACAGCGAGGCCTATCTGACGGATCTGCTCGCGGTGCGGCTCGGCGGCCGGGCGGCCGAGCTGGTGGTCTTCGGCGCGGGCTCCAGCGGCGCCGCCAACGACCTGGCCGGGGCCACCCAGATCGCCACGCGCATGGTGCGGGACTTCGGTCTGTCCCCGGCGCTCGGCCCGGTCGGCTACGCCGCCGCCGGCCCGCACTACCTGGGCGAGACCCCGGAGGACTCGATCCGGCAGCCGTACTCGGAACAGACCCAGCGGATCATCGACCAGGAGGCGGCACGCCTGCTGCGCGAGGCCGAGGAGCGGGCGACGGGGCTGCTGCGGGAGCACCGCCGGGCCCTGGACCGGCTCGCCGGGCTGCTGGTCACCCGCGAGACCATCGACGGCTCCGCAGTCCTGGAGGTCCTGAGTCAGGAGCGTGAGCAACTGCGGGAGGCGGACGGAAACCTTCCGGAGCACGCGGTCCAGGATCTACGGGCCGCGGCGCCACCGGTCCGCGTTCAGGGAGAAGTTCCCGGGCAGGAAGATCAGGGCGGCGCCGCCGGGACCGGCACCACCACCGAGACCGGGACCACCACCGGCACCGGAACCGGCACCGGCTCCTAGCCGCTCACGCATGGGGGTCGTGCGGCACCGTGATGACGGGGCAGTGGGTGTGGTGCAGCACGGCCCGGCACACGGAGCGCGGGGGCGGATGCCTCGGTCGGCACCTTGACGGGGTCCGGGTGCGCGTGCGCGCCCGGACCCGTCGCTCAGGCCGCGAGGGCGTGACCGGGGTGCAGCACCACCTTGGTGTAGCCCTCGATCCTCTTGTCGAACTTCTCGTACGCCTGCGGCGCCTGGTCCAGCGGCAGTTCATGGGAGACCACGAAGCTGGGCTTGGCCCGCCCCGCGATGATCAGATCACGCAGCTGGCGGTTGTACCGCTTGACGTTGCACTGGCCGGTGCCCATCTGCTGGCCCTTTTCGAACATCCGGCCGATGGAGACCAGCAACTGGCCCCGCTTGGCGTGCTCGTCCGGCCCGCCGGGGTCGGAGGGCACGTACAGGCCCGGGACACCGAGCATGCCGGTGGGCCGCACCGTCTCCACGAGCTCGTTGAGGACGATGGCGGGTTCCTCATGGCTGGCGTCGTGCGCCTGGGCCTGGTAGCCGACGGCATCCACTCCCTTGTCGGTGCCCTCTCCGTTCGTCTGCTCCTTGATCTGCTCGGCGGGGTCGCCCTTGGTGAAGTCGATGGGAATGGCCCCGATCTCCTCCGCCTTGGCGAGCCGCTCGGGCACCCGGTCGACGGAGAACACCTTCGACGCCCCGCGCAGCAACGCGGAGTAGGCGGCCATCAGACCCACCGGTCCGGCACCGTAGACGGCCACGCTCTCACCGGGAGACACCTGGGCCAGTTCGCATCCGTGATAACCCGTCGGGAAGATGTCGGCGAGCAGGACGAAATCGGTCTCGAACTCCTCGCCGGGTGGCAGTTTCAGGCAGTTGAAATCGGCGTAGGGCACCTTCAGCCGCTCGGCCTGGCCACCGATGAACGGGCCCATCGCCACATACCCATAGGCGCCGCCGGCGAATCCGGGATTCACCGTGAGGCAGAATCCGGTCTTTCCGGCGAGGCAGTTCTTGCAGAATCCGCAGGCGACGTTGAAGGGCATCACGACCCGGTCACCCTCGGACAGGGAGGTCACGCCGCTGCCGACCTCTTCGACGATGCCGAGGTTCTCGTGTCCGAAGACGATGCCTGACTCGGCCGCCGTGCGGCCCTCGTACATGTGCAGGTCCGAACCGCAGATCGCGGTCGACGTGACCCGTACGAGCACATCGTTCGGGTGCTCGATCCGGGGATCCTGGACATCCCTCACAGCCACGCTGAAGGGCTTCTCGTAGACGACGGCTTTCACCTGCGTCACCTCCGCGTCGAACGCCGGCTGACGGTGGCGGGACGGAGCCGCTACCGGGGGAGGCACTACAGGCGCGGGCCCTCGGCTGTGCCGTGGCCCCGTTCGCGCTCTTTCACCGCCGGACACTTCCAGAAAACGCCCGTACGGCAGGGGCCGCAACCCACGTCGCGGCGGTCCGCCGCGGGGTCCTGCGACCAGCTCTCCGGACCGTCCCCGTCGACGGGTGACCGTGCCACGGCGCTTTCTCCCTTCCCTTCTGCCGTCCCGGAGCAATCCGCACCTTTCTCGAAACGTCTCACCATGCGAACGCGCTCTTACTCCCCGCCGCAGCATCTCGTTCAATGGCTTTTCCGCCGGCTTCCGTCAGCGAGAGGAGACGCGCCGTGGGTGAACATGTTCACGTGCGTATCGGAAACGGTCTGAGTGTGAGCGAGAACGGCGAACTGATCGAGTCGTCCCGCTGCCGCTGTGGCGCCACCTGGACCAGGACGTACCGGGTGGACGAGGACGCGCCCGAGGAGTGACGGGAACACGGGACCGGCTTTTCGCTCACGCGACGACGGCGCCCGCCCCGGGTACGGGCAGGCCCAGGCGGGACAGCGCACCGCTCAGCCAGGCCGTCAGCGCGGCGGCCGCCGGCACGCGCGCGTCCTCCCCGGGAGCCTCCGCCCCGGCGTCCTCGCCCCCGGCGGGCAGCCAACCCGCGTCGGCCATGCGCTGCGAGAGCGGCTTCAGCGTCCCGTGGAGGAGCGTGGCGGTCGCGATGGACGCCACAGTGGTGCACCAGCCGACGGGGCCGAGCGGAGTGGACCCGAAGAACCGGCTGATGCCCGGGGTCTGGACGATGCCGACGAGCACGGCGGCCGAACCGAGGGTGGCGGCGAGCACCTGGAGGTCCGCCCCGCCGCTGGTGAGGGTCTGGGCGAGCTGGGTGCCGACCACCGCGACCAGCGCCACCGTGGCGGCGCGGCGGCGTGTGCCGGTGAACCGGGCGGCCGTCCAGGCCAGTCCCGCGCCGAGCGCCGTGGTGAGCCCGCGCTGCACCATCTCCTGAGTGAGCGAGGTGCCCAGCGACTGGTGCGGTCCTTCCCGGAGCAGTTGCTCCCCGGTGCTCTCGGCCGGCGTGCGGACGGCGATGGACAGCGCCGGGGCGAGGTCGGTGAGAAGGTTCACCAGCATGATCTGACGGGCGCTGAGCGGTGAGCTGCCCGCCGCGGCCGAGGCGAGCACGCTGAAGGTGACCTCGCCGAGGTTGCCGCCAATCAGGATGGCCAGCGCGGTCCTGACCGAGGTCCACATCGCCCGGCCCTCGGTGAGCGCGGCGACGATCGTCTCCAGACGGTCGTCCCCGATGACGAGATCGGCCGCGGCCGTCGCCGCGGGCGTGCCGCGCCGCCCCAGGGCGATGCCGACGTCGGCGAGCCGGATGGCCGGGGCGTCGTTGGCGCCGTCGCCGGTCATCGCCACCACGCGGCCGAGCCGCTGGAACGCCTCGACGATACGGACCTTGTGGTGCGGGGTGCACCGCGCGATCACGTCCACCGTGGGCAGCAGCGCGTCGAGTTCGTCGTCGTCGAGCGCGTCCAGTTCCGGCCCCGTGCGGACCTTCTGGTGCGGCTCGCCGGTGACGGATGCCGCGATGGCCTCCGCGGTGGCGGCGTGGTCCCCGGTGAGCAGGACGGTGTGCACGCCCGCCGCGCGCAACCGGGCGGTGGCCGGCGCGGCTGAAGGGCGTACCGGGTCGGCGAGGACGACGAAGCCCACGAAGACCAGGTCGCGCACCGTGTCGTCGGTCAGCTCCTCGCCCTGGCCCAGGGTGCGTTCGGCCACTGCGAGGACGCGGCGGCCCGCGCCGGCGAGCTCCTCCGTGGCCCGGGCGAGAGCCCTGCGCCCGGCGTCGTCGAGCGCGCTCTCGGCCCCGTTCCGGCGTCTGCGCCGGCAGCGGGCCAGTACGGTCTCCGGGGCGCCCTTGACGCTCAGCAGGGCGGAGCCGGCGGTGCGGCCCACCGTGGCGTGGTAGGCCCGGGACGGGTCGAAGGGCAGGGTGCCGGTGCGCCGCCAACCGGGCGCGCCGCGGCCGACGGACACCCCCGCCCGCCGGGCCCCGGCGTCCACCGCCCGGTCGGTCTGGTGGGCCATCGGCTCGGACTGACGGGCGGCGGGAGTGGCCCGGAGCGCCGCGGACAGGATCGCCTTGTGCCGCGCGCCCAGCCGGTCCACGGACACGTTCCGCTCTCCGTCGCTGACCGCGACGAGTTGGAGGTTGCCCTCGGTGAGGGTGCCGGTCTTGTCGAAGCAGAGCACATCGGCCCGGCCGAGGGCCTCGATGGTGCGCGGGTTGCGGACGAGGGCGCCCTGCCCGGCCAGGCGGCGGGCGGAGGCCAGTTGGGCGGCGTTGACGAGGAACGGCAGCCCTTCGGGGACCGAGGCGACGGCCAGGTTCACCGCGGAGGCCAGGCTCTGGGCGAGCGGGCGCCCGTGCAGCAGTCCCGCCCCGGCCACCGCCACCGCGGACGCCGTCGCCACGGGCAGGCTGGCCTTGGTCAGCGACGACAGCCGCGCCTCGACGCCGGTGACCGGTGCGGCCTCCCGCGCCGTGGCCATGGTGCGCCCCACCTCGGTGGCCGAGCCGGTGGCCACCA
Source organism: Streptomyces sp. NPDC001796 (assembly GCF_042892355.1). Lineage (NCBI taxonomy): Bacteria > Bacillati > Actinomycetota > Actinomycetes > Kitasatosporales > Streptomycetaceae > Streptomyces > Streptomyces sp. NPDC001796. The sequence goes on from NZ_JBIAUC010000017.1 coordinate 81,316, forward strand.
CCACGGCGACCGCCTCGCCGGCGGAGACCGTGCTGCCCTCGTAGAGCATCGAGGAGCGCTCGGTGAGTTGCGCGGCGACCACGGGGGCCGGGGTCTTGGCGACGGGCAGGGACTCCCCGGTCAGTGACGACTCGTCGACCTCCAGACCTTCGGCGTGCAGCAGCCGGCAGTCGGCGGGCACCACGTCCTCGGGCCTCAGCACGACGACGTCCCCCGGGACCAGCTCCTCGGCGGTGACCAGCCGCTCGACGCCCCCGCGCCGCACCCTGGCCCCGACCGCGGAGCGGGCGGTCAGCTCGGCGAGGGCACGCTCGGTGCGGACCCTCTGCGCACCACCGACCAGGGCCGAGGTCGCGGTGACCGCGGCGACCAGTGCGGCGTCCGCACCGGACCCGACGGCGGCGGCCAGGGCGGCCCCGCCGGCGAGCACCGGTGTCAGCGGATTGGCCAGTTCCTCGACGAACGCGGAGAGCAGGGTGGTGTGCGGCGCGGCACCTGCCCCCGAGGGGTTCTTGGCCCGCGCGGCGGCCTCCTCCGGGGAGAGCCCCTCGGCGGACGTCCGCAATCTCTCGAGGACCCGCACGGCAGGCATCAGGTGCCAGGGGATGGTCGCCACGGAGGGGGTGACGGGGCGGGAGCAGAGTTGCCGGGCGCGCCAGACGCCCAGGCAGAAGGCGATCGCGCCGGCCGTGTTGCACGCCGCCTGCCCGCGCGAGCACGCCTCGGCGGCCGGTGCCCGCAACGCCGCCACGGCGCCGATGCCGCTGCCGCCGGTGGACAGCACGGCGCTGTCCCGGTCGACCCGGCGAGCCACGCCGACGCCGGAGAGGATCAGCGCGACCGACTCCAGATCGGTGCCGACCAGCAGGTGTGCGCCCCAGGCCGGCGGCTCCCCGTCCCGGTGCACGCCGATGCCGCAGTCCGACGCCGCGAGCGCCCGGCGGTTGCCCGACACCAGCAGCACCACCGCGCCGTCCGCCTGCAGGGCGCGCACCGACGCCACCAGATGGCGCCCCGCGGGCACCGTGGCGTCGGCGAAGCCGAGCCGCGGGTCGGTGCGGTCGCCGGCGAGGACAACCCGGATCTGGGAACGGCGGGCGGCCGCGACGAGGGCCTGCGCGCCCGGAAGCGTCTGGGTCGCCACGCCCGCGACGGCCATCAGGCGGCGCCGCAGGACGAGTCCCAGCACCCGTTCGCTGCCCCGGGACCGCAGCCGCTCGGTGGCCCGGCCCCCGGTGCGGCCGGCCGGCTCCAGATCCTCCAGCGGGCCGAGCACCCAGCCTTCGCCGTCGCGCCGGACTCGTGTCGGCGCGGCCGGGTCGAACAGGGCGAAGAGCCGGTCGGAGCACTGCTCGGTGTCGGAGCCGTCGAGCGGCACCAGATCGGTCAGCTCGTACCGCCCGCCGCGCAGCACGTCCACGTCCAGCACCACGGTGTCCACCTGGCCCAGGCGGCGCAGCGCACTGCGGTCCATGGCCACGACTCCACGCAGTGCGAGGAACCGACCGAGGCTGGTGGCGAAGCCCTCCCGCCCGGCCTCGGGAGCCTTCGGCATCCCGGCCAGCGCCACCGCGAGCGCGCGCCGCGGACCCGCGTACGGCGCGGTCAGGGCACCCACGGCGGCGCCCGCCCCCAGGGCCCGTTCGGCGTAACGTGCCGTCACGTCGCGGTGCGCTCGCGGCCGTTCCACGACGACCGGCTCGGCCTGCGCGTCCTCCGGTCCCCGCACCAGTCGCGGCTCCGCGTCCGCCCACGCCTCGAGGGCCGCGTTCGCCTCCCGCCACTGCGCGATGCGCTGCGCGGTGTCGAGCATCAGTCCTCCGCCACGGGTGGCCAGGCCCTGGACGAGCGCGTTGACCGTCAAAACCACCGACTCAGGGCGTTCCAGTTCCGTGAGGCCCGATGTGACCAGCCGGCGCAGCCAGGGGTGGCACTGGACCGCGGTGGCCAGCGCCCCCACCTCCGCCGGCAGCGGTGTCCACGGCGACAGACGGGTGGCGACCGTGAGGAGCAGGCCCGCGATGTCCGCGGCGAGGACCGGGAGTGCGGGCCGGCTGCGGGGCGCCTCGCAGGGGTGGTGCGGCCCGGGGCACCATTCGTCGTGCTCGCCCGGCTCCGCGGTGGCGGCGGCTTCGTGGGCCTCGGCGTGGGCGACGATCCGGAGCAGTTCCTGCCGCGACGGTGGCGGCGAGGCCAGTTCCACGACGACCCGTTCCGCCGGTGCGTTCACGCGCGCCCACAGCACCCCGGGATGCTCCTCCAGAGCGCGCTCCACCATGCGGCCGACCCGCATACCACCGGGACCGTGCACGCCGCGGAGCCGGATGTGGCAGCGGCCGGGGCGGGACCACACGTCCCGCCGGTCGAGGCCGAGCAACGTCACGGCCGCCTCCACGGCACCCCGGGCACCGGCGGCCAGGCCGTGGGCCAGCGGGCCCGGCAGTGGCAGACGGGTCCCTGACAGCAGCGACATCCGTGCCACCTCCCGAGCGGGCCGGTACTCGTACGGATCCGATCATCGCGCGCACGGCGAGCGCCCGCCCGGCGGGCTGATCCGAACGGCTTCCCGGCTCGCAGACCCCTTGTCCCGCCGGTACCGTCTGCCTCGGTGGGGGGCGATGTCCCGGACCCACGAACGGATGTGAACCGTGACCACGCCGAAGACCGCGCGAAAGTCCACGCAGAAGCGCCCGGTGAAGACCGCTCAGAGACGCACTCTGACGAGCAGCACGAAGGCGGGGCAGCCCTCCGCCGCGGCGCGCACGAGGCAGCGCTCCGCCGCCTCGTCGGCCGTGCGACGGCCGGTCGCCGGACAGCCGGACGCGACACAGCCGACCACAAGACAGCCGACCGGAAGACAGCCGGCGACAAGGCCGGCGACGACACGACAGGCGGCCGCGACACCGTCGAGGACGAGACAGTCGACGAGCCAGGCGACGACGAGGTCGTCCGCACGACAGTCGTCCGTGAAACGGCCGGTCGCACGACAGTCGTCCGCGAAACGGCCGGTCGCACGACAGTCGTCCGCGAAACGGCCGACGACGAGACAGGCGACCACGAGACAGGCCGCAGCGCGACAGGCGACCACGAGACAGGCGACCGTGAGGCAGGCCGTCGCGACTCGGCCGGTCGTACGGCAGTCGGCCGTGAGACGGCCGGAGAGGAAGCCGCCCGCCGCCTCGGGCGGGCGCACGATCACGCTGACCGTCCCCTCGCTCGGCGAGGCCGCCACCTGGGCGGTCGACGCCGTCGCGGTTCCGGTTGCCGCCGCGCGCCGGGTCCTGCCCGCAGCGCACGGCCTGCCCCTGTACCTGGGTCTCGGCGCGCTGGCCGTCGTGGGCGCTCTCGAGGCGCCGGTGGCTCTGGGGCTCGGCATCGGCTACGCCGTGCTCCGGCACAAGGGGCCGCTCGCCCGGTTCTCCAGTTCGAAGTGACGGCGGACGCCGCGGGCGCGGGACGGCGGGCCCTCGGCCGGTCGTCCGCCCGCCGACGGACCTTCGCCTCCCGGACACCGTGCCGTCACACCGGGCGGGAACGTTGCTCGCGTCCCCCTGCCTCGCCTTGCGTCCGTCCGCCGCGTAGCCGCGGGAGTGATGGGGAAGGACGATGTGCGCCGTGTCCCTGCTCCCGCTCGACGACCTCTCCCGAACGCTCCCCGCCCCCGCCCGCTCCCTTTCGTACGCGCGCCTGGCCCGCCGCGCCCTGAGCCTGGTCCCGCTCCTGCTGATCGGGGCGTGGGCGGCGGCCGACTGGCGTGCCGTGCGCGACGGCACGGCACGGTTGGCTTCCGCCGACCCCTGGTGGCTGCTGGCCGGGGTCTTCTTCACCTGCCTGGGCTGGGTGACCGCGGCGTGCGCCCGCCAGGGCGCCGTACCGGAGCGGCTTCCGCCGCTGCCGCTGCTCGCGTCCCAGTTCGCCGCCGGGGCGGCCAACCACGTGCTGCCGGCGAGCATCGGCGCCCATGCCGTCACCCTGCGGTTCCTGCAGGCCCGCGGCATCCCCCTCGCCCGGGCCACCGCTTCCCTCGCCCTGTACTCACTGGTCAAACCGATCGCGAAAACGCTGGTGCTCCTGGTCTTCGTCCTGGCGTTCCCCAAGATGCTGAGGCTCGGCCGACTCGTCCCGGACGAGGGGACGTTGCTCCTGGTGGCCGCAGGGGCGACCCTCGGTGTCGGCGCGGCCGCAGTGCTCCTGACGGCCCTGCGTCCGCTGCGCCGGGCGACGCTCGGCTTCGCCCGCACCGCCCTGACCGACGCGCGGCTGCTGCACACGCGGCCCAGCCGGGTCCTGGCCCTGTGGGGCGGTTCGGCCGCCGCCCCGGTGCTCCAGGCGAGTGTGGTGGCCTCGGTCGGTGCGGCGCTGGGCCTGCCCGTGTCCTGGCCGCAGATGATCTTCGCCTTCCTTGCCGCGAGCACGGCGGCGGGGGCCGTCCCCGCACCGGGCGGCATCGGCCCGGTCGACGCGGCGCTGGTGGTCACCCTGGTCGCGTACGGCGCACCGGTGGACCTGGCCACCGCCACCGTGATCGGCTACCGGGTCCTGACGGTCTGGCTGCCGCTGCTCCCGGGCGCCTTGGCCCTCGCGGCCCTGGTGCAGCGCAAGGTGCTGTGATCCGGGGGAGAGCCGTCAGGGCGCAGCGGGGTCCCCCCGTGCCGTCCCACGTTTGTCCCCCCGCCCCCCGATCACCCGTCATGCATCGGCGGGGCACCCAAGGAGCGGGAGGATGATCGCGGAGCGGGCCGTGAAACTGATCCGGCAGGCCGTGCACCACATGTGGGACCGGCTCAAGACGTACGACCTGGTCCGGCGCGGCCGTGAACTGGAGCTGATGCACCGCGCCCTCGGCTTCGCCACTCTGGCCCTGGTGACGCTGGCGCCCCTGCTCATCGTGGTGGCGGCCGCCGACCCCCTGGCGCACGGGGGCTTCACGACGTGGCTGGTCGACGGCATGGGGTTGTCCGGCCGGTCCGCGCACGTGGTCACCGACATCACCACCGCGCCGCGCAAGGTGATCAGCGCGACCAGCGTGTGGGGCGGGATTCTGCTCGCCGTGTTCGGGGTGTCCTTCGGCGGGAGCGTCCAGAACGGGTACGAGCGGATCTGGAACCTGCCTCCCGGCCCGTGGCACCGCATCTGGCGCCAGGCCACCTGGCTGATCGTGCTCACCGCCTACCTCTACCAGGAGGTGCAGACACGTCTGGCGTTGCACGGATGGCTGCGGGTCGTGGCGTCCCTGGCGACCGGCGTGCTGTTCTTCTGGTGGGGCCAGCGCTTCCTCCTGGGCGGTCAGGTCCGCTGGCGACAGCTGCTGCCGGGCGCGCTCGCCACCGTGGTCGGGCTGATCGGTCTGCGGGTCTTCTCCTATCTCGTCTTCACGCCGCTCATCGTCAGCAACGCGGTCAGTTACGGACCTCTCGGAGTCGTCCTCGTACTGGAGTCCTGGCTGACCGGTGTCGGGTTCGTGGTCTTCGGCGGTGCGCTGTTCGGCCGCTGGTTCTGCGAACACCACTGGCGGTCGCACATCACGCACTGATCGGTCCGCCACCGCACCTGCCGCGGTTCAAGCCGGCCGCACCCCGTACACGCGGTACGGCTCGGCGTCGGCCCACTTGACGTCCAGTCCGAGCCCCGGGCGTCCGGTGTCCGGTCGCAGGGCGCCGTCCGCGGGCGACAGGGTGCCGTCGAACAGCAGGTCCTCTACCCGTACGTGGTCGTGGAAGTACTCCAGGTGCCGCAGCCGTCGTACGGCGCAGAAGGCGTGCGCGGACACCGCCGGGGCGCAGTGCGCCGACAGGTCGAGGTCATGGGCCGCCGAGAGGCCCGCCACCTCCAGGACGCCGGTGATGCCGCCGCAGCGGGTGACGTCCGCCTGGAGGCAGTCCACCGCGGGGCGCTCCACGAGGTTGACGAAGTCCCGCATCGTGTAGGCGTACTCGCCCGCGGCGATCTCGAGTCGTTCCGGTCCGCGCTCGCGCAGCAGGCGCAGTCCTTCCAGGTCGGCGGAGCTGACGGGTTCCTCGAACCAGCGCACGTCCCACTCGTCGTGGAAACGGCGCGCCCAGTGGAGCGCCTCCTTGCGGCCGAGCGCTCCGTTGGCATCGGTGAACAGCTCGGGCTCGTCACCGATCGCCTTGCGCACCGCGGTCAGCCGCAGCGGGTCGCGCTCGGGTTCCCGCGAGGTCTTCAGCTTGACGCGCGGGATGCCCTGCTCCACCCATCCGGTGAGCTGGTCGGTGAGGCGGGCCGGCGAGTAGTTGGTGAAGCCGCCGCTGCCGTAGACGGGCACGCGGTCGTGGTAGGCCGGGAGCAGCCGGACCAGGGGCAGCCCCAGCAGCCTCGCCTTGAGGTCCCACAGCGCCACGTCGACGGCGGACACCGCCATGGCTCCGACGCCCGGACGCCCGGCGTTGCGGATCCGCACGCCCATCCGCTGCCACAGGGCCGGCGGCGAGGTCGCGTCCTGGCCCTTGATCGCAGGCGCCAGCTTGGATTCGACGAACGAGGCGGCCGACACGTCCCCGTAGGTGTACCCCAGTCCGGTCCGCCCGCCGGCGTGGACCCGGACCAGGACGACCGTGGTGGACTCCCAGTCCAGCGTTCCGTCCTGCTCCTTGCCGTCCGGGCCGTCGGTGGGCACCTCGAAGGCGTGCACGTCGACCGCGTCGATGCGGAACTCGGCCGGCGCCGGGCCGTGGGTCCCGTGGTCAGTCCCCGTGGTGGCGTCCAACGTCATGTCTGCTCCCTCGCCACGCACCTCTGCCGACACGATGAGTGACCCTCTCGGGGGGCGCGTAAACGGCACGGGCGACGCGGCCACCCTCACGTCGCAGGCGCCACAACCCGCACGCACGGCCGCCGCCCGGCGGTCAGCCTGCCGTCTCGGGAGGGTCGTCGGAGTCCGAGGGCGGGCTCGGGGGCGGACCGAAGCGGACCCTGATCTTCTGGAAGCCCTTGAAGGCCTCGGTGGCCGCGTACGACTGGTAGGCCCGCCGGTCGGCCGGAGTGAGCTGCACCCGGTCGGTGAACGGGGTCAGCAGGCTGCGCGGCCACAGCCGCATGATCCGGACCACGCTGACCTCGGCCGTCATGAGGAAGATCAGTGCGCCGAGGTAGAGCCAGGCCAGCAGACCGAGGACGATGCCGAACAGGCCGTAGGTGGCCGTGGCGCCGTGCAGCACCTTGCTGACGTAGTAGGAGCCGCCCCACTGCAGCAGCTGCCAGGCGAAGGCGCCGCCGAGGACGGCGCCGAACAGACGGCGCAGCGGCAGCCGGCGCCGGATCAGGGTCCGGTAGATGAGCAGCAGCAGAGCCGCGTTGAGGACGACGGCCGCGGCCGCGGCGGCGACTCTGACGCCGGTCTCCAGCCGGGCGCCGAAGACGCTCGCCCGCGACTCCGCGACGGACAGCCCCGTGGTCAGGCACAGCCCGAGCGCGAGGATCGACAGGAACAGCAGGCCCCTGAGCCGAGACCGGAACGGATCGGGGCGCGCGTGCCGTGGCACGGCCCAGATCTTGTTCAGCGCGTGCTGTGCGGCCTGGGCCACGCCCAGGGCGCCGTAGAGGCTGCCCAACACGCCCACCACGAGGGCGACGCCGCTGCCGTGGAAGGAGTGGATGTTCTCGCCGAGCTGGTCGCCGATGACGGGGAATTCGCTGAGCGCGGAGTTCAGCACGCGTTCCCGCAGCTGGGGGTTGCCGCTGAGCAGCGTGCCGAGGACGGAGACGAGGATCAGCAGCAGCGGGAACAGCGACAGGAACGAGTAGTAGGTGAGGACCGCGGCGAGATAGGTCGCCTGGTCGTCGTAGAACTTGTACAGCACGGCGAGCGGCAGCCCCGCCCAGCGGTGGCGCCGCTGGTACGCGTCCACGCGGGCCGCGACTCCCATGGTCTGCCTCGTGCGCTCCGCCGGGCACCCGCCGGCACTACATGGCTTCCTGGTGGCGAGGATATGCCGAATGGCATGCACCCGCCACTTGACGGCTGACCGACACGAGGAGCCATTCAGCCGCATGCGCGTGCGCAACAAGCACGGTTACGGGATCTTTGACCGCGTAATTCCCATTCGCGGCTTTTCCCGTATCTGGAGTTGTTTCGATGACCGCACAGACGGAGCCGGCCACCCTCGTACCGGTCGAGGGGCGTCGCCACCCGGGGCGCGTGGTCGTGGCGTGGCTGACGACGACGGACCACAAGAAGATCGGGCACCTGTACCTGATCACATCGTTCGTCTTCTTCCTGATCGGCGGGGTCATGGCGCTGCTGATCCGTGCGGAGCTGGCACGCCCGGGCCTGCAGATCGTGTCCAAGGAGCAGTACAACCAGCTGTTCACGATGCACGGCACGATCATGCTGCTGCTGTTCGCCACCCCGACCTTCGCCGGCTTCGCCAACGCGGTCATGCCGCTGCAGATCGGCTCGCCCGACGTCGCCTTCCCGCGGCTGAACATGCTGTCGTACTGGCTGTTCCTGTTCGGCGCGCTGATCGTGCTGAGCAGCTTGCTCACCCCCAACGGGGCGGCGGACTTCGGCTGGACGGCCTACACCCCGCTCAGCGGCCCCGAACGCACCGTCCAGGTCGGTGGCGACCTGTGGATCATGGGGCTGGCACTGGCGGGGTTCGGGACCATCCTGGGTGCGGTCAACTTCCTCACCACGATCGTGTGCATGCGCGCCCCCGGCATGACGATGTTCCGGATGCCGATCTTCACCTGGAACGTGCTGCTGACCTCGGTCCTGGTCCTGTTCGCCTTCCCCGTGCTGGCCGCCGCCCTCTTCGCGTTGGAAGCCGACCGCCGCTTCGGCGCCCATGTCTTCGATCCGGCCAACGGCGGGTCGGTCCTGTGGCAGCACCTGTTCTGGTTCTTCGGGCATCCTGAGGTCTACATCCTCGCCCTGCCGTTCTTCGGCGTGATCACCGAGATCATCCCCGTCTTCGCCCGCAAACCGATCTTCGGCTACATGGGCCTGGTCGGTGCGACGATCTCGATCGCCGGCCTCTCGGTAACGGTGTGGGCCCACCACATGTTCGCCACCCAGGCCGTGCTGCTGCCGTTCTTCTCGTTGCTGACCTACCTCATCGCCGTGCCGACCGGCGTGAAGTTCTTCAACTGGGTCGGCACCATGTGGCAGGGCTCGCTGTCCTTCGAGCCGCCGATGCTGTGGGCGGCCGGCTTCCTCGTCACCTTCCTCTTCGGCGGGCTGACCGGCGTGATTCTGGGCTCGCCGCCGCTCGACTGGGAAGTCACCGACAGCTACTTCGTGATCGCGCACTTCCACTACGTTCTCTTCGGCACCATCGTGTTCGCCATGTTCGGCGGATTCAGCTTCTGGTGGCCGAAGATGACCGGCACCATGCTCAACCACCGCCTGGAGTACATCCACTTCTGGACGCTCTTCGTCGGCTTCCACACCACGTTCCTGGTCCAGCACTGGCTCGGCGCCGAGGGCATGCCCCGCCGCTACGCCGACTACCTGGCCGCCGACGGCTTCACCTGGCTGAACACGGTCTCCAGCATCGGCGCCTTCCTGCTGGGCCTGTCCACCCTGCCGTTCCTGTACAACGTGTGGAAGACCGCGCAGTACGGCGAGCGCGTCCAGGTCGACGACCCCTGGGGTTACGGCCGCTCGCTGGAGTGGGCGACCTCCTGCCCACCGCCACGCCACAACTTCACCACCCTGCCCCGGATCCGCTCCGAGTCCCCCGCCTTCGACCTGCACCACCCCGATCTGGCCGAGATCGACTACGCGGCCTACACCGGCAAGCGCGACGTCATCGAGGCACCGGGGCACCAGGGGCCCCCGCGGTGAGCGCCGCACCGGACGACAGGGCACCGCACGCCGAGGGCCCCGCCCTCGCCGCCGAAGTCGAGGGTTACCTGCTCGCCCACGCCGAGTACGACAGGGCGCACCGCGAAGCCGAGGCCCTGTGCGCCCGGCTCCCCTGGCTGACGACCGCACAGGCCGAGGACCTGGTGCGCCACTACGTCAGCCAGCGTCTCGACATCACCCGCCAGACGCTGGCCACCATCGCCCGGCGCGCCCGGCAGCTGCGGGACGAATACGAGGCCCGGTACGCCGCGCTGCGGCGCGCCCTGTTCAAGGCCCACGCGGCGTGCGCCTGCGCCCTCCTCGTCATCGCAGGCCTGATCACGGCCCTGTCCCCCCTGACACGCTGAGCACATCTCCCGCACACCTCCCCCTGTGATGCACGGCACAGGGGGCTGGACAAGTTTTTCCCAAAGCAATGATCGATGCGGCTGGCGCCTACGTACTTCCTGCTGTACAAGCCGCTCGCGCATGGAGGCAGCATGCCCATATCCCGCAACATCGCAGGAACCCTCTTCGTGGCCGGGGCGCTGGGCCTGACCCTCACCGCCCTCGCCTACCCCGCCATGCTCGGCGTCCAGACCACGTCCAGCTCTCCGGACCGCGTCATCGCCAACACCCAGTACGGGCCGCTGACCGAGTCCGACCGCGACTTCGTCGTCAAGGTGCGCTCCGCGGGGCTGTGGGAGTACCCCCTGGGCGAGATCTCGCTGCAGAAGGGCGCGTCGCCGGAGATGCGGGAAGCCGGCAAGCACCTGATCGTCGGGCACGCCGGACTCGACGAGTTGTGCCGCAAGATCGCCCCGGAGCTGGGCATCACCCTGCCCAACCGGGCGACACCGCAACAGCAGCAGTTCGTGGCGACCGCGCAGGCCGCGAACGGCAAGGAGTTCGACTCCACCGCCGCCAACATCATGCGGGTGACCCACGGCCAGATCTTCCCGGTGATAGCCAAGGTCCGCGCCACCACCAAGAACACGCTGGTGCGTCAGCTCGCCGACCTGGCCAACGACACCGTCCTGGACCACCTGACCATGATGGAGAAGACGGGCACGGTCAACTTCGACCAGGCCAACTTCCAGCAGACGACCCCGCCCAAGCTCCCCAAGGACCAGCTCACCCCGCCGGCGCCCCAGCCCGGAGAGCCGATGGTCGTCCTCACTCCGCGCCCGGACCTGAACATCAACACGGCCTCCCCCACGCCCAGTCCGTCGGCCAACTGACGTCCGCCCGCGCCACGGAATCCCCCGAGGGTGTTTCCGGCGAGCGCGCCCGGGGGACTCGTGCCAGGCTCGAAAGGCGAGTGAGCGCCGGGCCCGACGGGTGCCGGTGACGACAGGGCCTAGGAGGTCGGGGCATGACGCGTGGCAGCGCCGCGGAGGCCGGCGGGGCAGGCGAGGATGCCGTGCGCGCCAACCTGCTCTTCGGTCCGCAACCCGACGTGGCGAAGGCGGCCGGGTACACCGACACCCCGCCGCGCATGGGTTTCTTCACGGACACCTCCGTGTGCATCGGCTGCAAGGCGTGCGAGGTGGCGTGCAAGGAGTGGAACTCCGTACCCGAGGACGGCCTGGAACTGACCGGCATGTCCTACGACAACACCCAGGGGCTGGGCGCGGACACCTGGCGGCACGTGGCCTTCGTCGAGCAGCGCAAACCGCTCGGCGGTCAGGAGCCCGGTGCCGGTCACCAGGACGTCGACGTGTTCGACGCCGCCCGGAGCCTCGGCACCTCCCCCTCCTCCCCCGGCCCGGGAGCCACGGCACCCACGCCCGGCTCGGCACCCCCCGGCGCACCGGCCGGGGAGATCTCGCCCGTGTCGCCGGACGGACGCACCGAACTCCGGTGGCTGATGGCCTCGGACGTCTGCAAGCACTGCACTCACGCCGCCTGTCTCGACGTGTGCCCGACCGGCTCGCTGTTCCGGACGGAGTTCGGCACGGTGGTGGTCCAGGAGGACATCTGCAACGGCTGTGGATACTGCGTGCCCGCCTGCCCGTACGGCGTCATCGACCAGCGTCCCCGGGACGGGCGGGTGTGGAAGTGCACCCTGTGCTACGACCGCCTCGGTGTCGGGATGGAACCGGCGTGCGCCAAGTCCTGCCCCACCGAGTCCATCCAGTTCGGCCCGCTCGACGAGCTGCGCGAACGCGCCGCCGCCCGGGTCGCCCGGCTGCACGCCGCCGGCGTCACCGATGCCCGCCTGTACGGCGAGAGCCCCGAGGACGGTGTCGGCGGCGACGGCGCGTTCTTCCTGCTGCTGGACGAGCCGGAGGTCTACGGTCTGCCGCCTGACCCGGTCGTCACCACCCGGGACCTGCCCTCGATGTGGCGGCACGCGGCGGCGGCTGCCGCATCGCTCGCGGCGCTGGCCGCCGTCAGCTTCGCCAGGAGGCCACGATGACCGGATCGGACGTCACCCGCGACGGCGTGGAGGGGGCCCGCCCCGGACGCGAGGCTGTCACCGGCGCGGACACCGGACGCCGTCGGCGACGTCGCGGGCGCGGTGAGCGGGCCATGGTGCCCGAGGCACGGTTCTCCTCCTACTACGGCAAACCGATCCTCAACAAGCCGGTCTGGAAACCCCTCGACATCGCGGGCTACCTCTACCTCGGTGGCCTCGCGGGCGCGTCGTCGCTGCTCGCCGCCGGGGGCCAGGCCACCGGGCGGCCGGCGCTGGCCCGTACCGCGAAACTGGGCGCCGCGGGCGCGATCTCCCTGTCGCTGGCCGCGCTCGTGCACGACCTGGGGCGCCCGGCCCGCTTCGTCAACATGCTCCGCGTATTCAAGCCGACCTCACCGATGAGCGTCGGCTCCTGGCTGCTGGCCGGTTACGCGCCGCTGACGGTGGCCGCCGCGGCCACCGACGTCGCGGGCCGCTACCGCATGGCCGGGGCCGCCGCCGCGGCGGGCGCGGCCGTCCTGGGTCCGGCGGTCGCCACCTACACCGCCGTCCTGATCTCCGACACGGCGGTGCCTTCGTGGCACGAGGGCTACCGCGAGATGCCGTTCGTGTTCGCGGGGTCCGCCGCGAGCGCGGCGGCCGGACTGGGCCTGGTCGGCGCCCCGGCGGCGCAGGCGGGGCCCGCGCGCCGTATGGCGGTACTGGGTGCCGCCCTGGAACTCGGCGCCTTCCGGCTGATGAAGCGGCGCACGGGCCTGGCGGCGGAGCCGTACGAGCAGGGCAGGCCCCGTACGCTGCTGCGGGCCGCGGAGGCGCTCACGGCGGGCGGCGCCGCGCTGGCGGCCCTGGCGGACCGGCGTCCGGGCCGCCGTCTGTCGGCGATGGCGGGCGCGGCGCTGCTGGCCGGCTCGGCGGCCCTGCGGTTCGCCGTGTTCCACGCCGGTGTGGTGTCCGCCGAGGACCCCAAGTACACGGTCGTACCGCAGCGGGAACGGCTGGACGCCCGCGGTCGCTGACGGCCCGGCGCCCGGCAGGGCGGCCGTTTCACCGGCCGCGCGGCGGGTACCCAGGACCAGCCGGGCCGGAAGGAGATGGACGTCATGCCCAGCCGGAGCCAGGTGTTGGACCTGCTCTCGGACGGCCTCGACTACGAGGAGGCCGCCCGGCGGCTCGGCATACCCGCGGGGCAGGCCTTCCTGATCGCGACGGGACTGCCCGCGGACGGCGGCGGCACCCTCACCACCGCGGAGCAGCACCGCCCCGGAATGCCCCGGGAGTCCACCCAGCACCTGTCCAACCCGCCGGCCGAGAACCCCACCGGCAAGGACGCCGTGCGCCAGTGGGTCAGGCACCGCGCCGCCGCCGACCGGCAGATGCGGCGGGCGGCCGAACAGCGGGATCTCCGTCCCCCGGGCGAGCGGGCTCCCGGTGACGTGCACGAACTGACCACGGTGCTGACGCGCGACCACGACCGGGTGACGGCTCTGCTGAAGCAGGTGCAGGCGCTGCCGGGCGCCAAGAAGGGCGGCTCGAACGCCCAGCGGTCGCGCAGGGGATCCCTGGTCGGCCTGGTCGCCGAGGCGTTGCGGAGTCATGAGCCGGCCGAGCAGCGCCACCTCTGGCCGGCCGTACGGGAGGCGCTCGACGACGGGGACCGTCTGGCGGATCAGGGACTGCAGCAGGAACGGGAGGGCACCGGCACCCTCACGGCCCTGAGCGAGGCGTCCCCGGACACGGAGGACTTCGACGACCTGGTCGAGGAACTCGTGGACCGACTCCGCCGGCACGTGGCGTTCGAGGATGCCGTGTTCGCCCGCCTGCGGGAGAATCTTCCGCAGGCGGACCGGGAACGTCTGGGGTCCGGCGTCGTCCGCGCCTGGGAGGCCGCACGACGAGGAACCGAGCGGGAGGAGTAGCAGACATGGGCGTACGCACATGGATCGACTCCTGGCCGGTCTACCGCCAGCTCAAGGGCACCGACCCGCTGGGCCGCGGGGCCGCCGCCAAGAGCGCCGCCAGCGCGCGGCTCACGCCCCGGGTGGCCACCGCCGAACGGGTGGTCAAGTCGGTCTGCCCGTACTGCGCCGTGGGCTGCGGCCAGAACGTCTACGTCGAGGACGAGCGGGTCACTCAGATCGAGGGCGACCCCGACTCCCCCATCTCCCGCGGCCGTCTGTGCCCGAAGGGCGCGGCGAGCCTGCAGCTGACCACCGGCGACGCGCGCGAGCACCACGTCCTGTACCGGCGCCCGTACGGCACCGAGTGGGAACGTCTCGACCTCGACACCGCGATGGACATGATCGCCGACCGGGTGATCGCGGCGCGCCGGGCCGGCTGGCAGTGGGAGGTCGACGGGATCCGTACCCGGCGCACGCTCGGCATCGCGAGCCTCGGCGGGGCGACCCTCGACAATGAAGAGAACTACCTGATCAAGAAGCTGTTCACCGCCCTGGGAGCGATTCAGATCGAGAACCAGGCGCGTGTTTGACACTCCTCCACCGTTCCCAGTCTGGGAACCTCGTTCGGCCGCGGCGGCGCGACCACCTTCCAGCAGGACCTGCAGAACTCCGACTGCATCGTCATCCAGGGCTCGAACATGGCCGAGTGCCATCCGGTCGGGTTCCAGTGGGTGATGGAGGCCAAGGCCCGCGGGGCGAAGGTGATCCACGTCGACCCGCGGTTCACCCGCACCAGCGCGCTGGCCGACCTCCATGTGCCGCTGCGCGCGGGCTCGGACATCGCCTTCCTCGGCGGGATCGTCAACTACGTCCTGAGCAACGAGAAGTACTTCCGCGACTACATCGTGGCGTACACCAACGCGCCGGTGGTGCTGCGGGAGGACTTCCGGGACACCGAGGACCTCGACGGCGTCTTCTCGGGTCTGGACGCCGACAGCCGCAGCTACGACAACAGCAGCTGGCAGTACGAGGGCACGGAGACCCAGGCGGCCTCCGGCGAGCGCGACCAGGAGTACGAGGAGCGCACCCGTGGCGGCCGCTCGGTGTCGGAGGCGGCGCGCGGTGAGGCCCACGGTGCGGGCGGCGCCGCGATCCCGGAGGGCGAGCCCGAACGCGACGAGACACTGACCCACCCGCGCTGTGTCTTCCAGGTGCTCAAGCGCCACTACGCCCGCTACACACCGGAGATGGTGGAGCGGATCTGCGGGGTGCCGCAGGACCTGTTCCGCCAGGTGTGCGAACTGGTGACGGAGAACTCCGGACGCGAGCGGACCACCGCCTTCGCCTACGCGGTCGGCTGGACACAGCACACCGTGGGTGTGCAGTACATCCGCGCGGCCGCCGTGCTGCAGAGCCTGCTCGGCAACATCGGCCGGCCGGGTGGAGGCATCCTCGCCCTGCGCGGGCACGCCTCCATCCAGGGTTCGACGGACATCCCGACCCTGTTCAACCTGCTGCCCGGGTACATCCCGATGCCGCACGCGCACAAGAACGAGGACCTCGACGCCTTCATCGAGGCCGAGGCGGCCCACAAGGGCTACTGGGGCAACATGCGCTCCTACCTGGTGAGCCTGCTCAAGGCGTACTGGGGCGATGCCGCCACCCCCGGCAACGACTTCTGCTTCGACTACCTGCCGCGTCTGACGGGCTCCCACTCGACCTACGAGACGGTGATGGCCCAGCTGGAGGGAACCTGCAGGGGCTACTTCCTGATGGGCGAGAACCCGGCGGTCGGCTCGGCCAACTCCAAGATGCAGCGCCTGGGCATGGCCAACCTCGACTGGCTGGTCGTACGCGACTTCTCCCTGATCGAGTCGGCCACCTGGTGGAAGGACGGCCCGGAGATCGAGACGGGTGAGCTGCGCACGGAGGACATCCGCGCCGAGGTGTTCTTCCTGCCGGCCGCCGCGCACACCGAGAAGGACGGCACGTTCACCAACACCCAGCGTCTGCTGCAGTGGCACCACCAGGCGGTCGAACCGCCCGGCGAGGCGCGCAGCGACCTGTGGTTCACCTACCACCTCGGCCGCATCATCCGGGAGAAGCTCGCCGGGTCGGCCGACGGGATGGACCGCCCGGTGCTGGACCTGACCTGGGACTACCCCACGAAGGGCGAGATCGCCGAACCGGAGGCGGAGGCGGTTCTCGCGGAGATCAACGGCTACGACGCCGAGGGCAACCCGCTGGCGTCCTACGAGCAGCTGAACGACGACGGTTCCACCGCCTGCGGCTGCTGGATCTACTGCGGGGTCTACGCCGACGGCGTGAACCAGGCGGCGCGCCGTAAGCCGGGCAAGCAGCAGGACTGGGTGGCGAGCGAGTGGGGCTGGGCCTGGCCGGCCAACCGCCGCATCCTTTACAACCGCGCCTCCGCGGACCCGGACGGCAAGCCGTGGAGCGAGCGCAAGGCACTGGTGTGGTGGGACGAGGACAAGGCGCTGTGGGTGGGCCACGACATCCCCGACTTCGCGAACAACAAGTCCCCGTATCACCAGCCTCCGCCGGACGCCACGGGCGCCGAGGCGCTGTCGGGCACCGACGCGTTCATCATGCAGGCCGACGGCAAGGCCTGGCTGTTCGTGCCCTCCGGGCTCACCGACGGGCCGCTTCCCACGCACTACGAGCCGCAGGACTCGCCCTTCACCAACCTGCTGTACCCCCAGCAGCGCAATCCCGTACGGCAGTTGCTGCCGACGCACCCGGACAACCGCTACCAGCCCAGCGGCGACGAGCCGGGCACAGAGGTGTTCCCGTACGTCGCCACCACCTACCGGCTCACCGAGCACCACACCGCGGGCGGCATGTCGCGCTGGCAGCCCTACCTGGCCGAGTTGCAGCCGGAGTTCTTCTGCGAGGTGTCACCCGAACTCGCCGCCGAGCGCGGCCTGGAGCACACCGGCTGGGCGACGATCGTCAGCGCCCGGAACGTCATCGAGGCGCGGGTGCTGGTGACCGACCGGGTACCGCCGCTGACCGTGCACGGCCGCACTCTGCACCAGGTCGGTCTGCCCTACCACTGGGGGCCGAACGGCTACAGCACGGGCGACGCGGCCAACGAGCTGGTGCACATGTCCCTCGACCCCAACACCCACATCCAGGAGACGAAGGCGTTCGCCGTCGACATCCGGCCCGGCCGGCGTCCCAGGGGCCCGGCGGCCGTCGAGCTGGTGCGCGCCTACCGGGCCCGGGCCGGCATCGACGACCACACCGGTACGGAGGTCTGAACCACCGTCGTGGAGCTCACTTGAGTACCACCGAGTGCGTTCCGCGCGGGACGAGTTCCCCGATCACCGGCGCGCCGGGTACCTCCCCGGCGACGAGCAGGCCGCCGGAGGTCTGCGCGTCGGCCAGCAGCAGGCGGGTGTCGGCGTCCGTGTCCCCGAAGTCGGTGTGCGGGGCGACCCATTCGAGGTTGCGCCGGGTGCCTCCGCTGACGTAACCGTCCCGTACGGCTTCCCGGGCGCCGTCCAGGTAGGGCACGGCGGCGGTGTCGACCACGGCGGTGACACCGGAGGCACGGGCCAGCTTGTGCAGATGGCCGAGGAGGCCGAAGCCGGTGACGTCGGTGGCACAGGTGGCCCCGGCGGCGAGGGCGGCCCGGGATGCGTCCCGGTTGAGGGCGGCCATCGTGGCGACGGCCTGCTCGAACCGTTCACCGGTGACCTTGTGCCGGTTGTTGAGCACACCGATGCCCAGGGGCTTGGTCAGCGACAGCGGCAGTCCGGGCCGGCCGGCGTCGTTGCGCAGCAGCCGCTCGGGGTCGGCGACACCGGTGACGGCCATGCCGTACTTCGGTTCCGGGTCGTCCACGCTGTGCCCGCCGCCCACGTGGCAGCCCGCCTCGGTGGCGACGTCCAGTCCACCGCGCAGCACCTCGCGGGCCAGGTCGAACGGGAGCCGGTCGCGCGGCCAGGCCAGGAGGTTCACGGCCAGCACGGGCCGGCCGCCCATCGCGTACACGTCGGACAGGGCGTTGGCGGCGGCGATGCGCCCCCAGTCGTAGGGGTCGTCCACGACCGGGGTGAAGAAGTCGGCGGTGCAGACGATCGCCGTTCCCCGGTGGGTGACCACGGCCGCGTCGTCGCCGGTGGCGAGGCCGACCAGCAGCGGGGTGTCGCCCCCGGCGAGCGGTGGCACGGTCAGCCCCGCGACCACCTCCTCCAGCTCTCCGGGCGGGATCTTGCAGGCGCAGCCGCCGCCATGGGCGAACTGCGTGAGGCGGACGGTCTCTTGGCGGGTCGGTGTCATACCTGTCTCCTGGGGCACTAGCCTGGCGAGCGGTGGAGGCGTGTGGGTGCCTGGTGGCCCTCCCGGTCTTCAAAACCGAGGTGTCCGAGGATCTCGGGCAGGCGGGTTCGATTCCCGTCCGCCTCCGCTGCCCGGCTCGGGCCGGCAGCGCCGGCGCTGGTCGTCCACCCGCTCGGTGCGTCCCTGCGCGTCCAGCAGTTCCAGGAGCGGCACGGCCACCCTGCGCGTGGTGTCCAGGGCCCGGCGGGCCTCGCTGAGTGTGAACGGCTGGGGCAGCCGGCGCAGGACGTCGGCGGCCCGGGCGTCCGCTCCCGGAAGCAGCACGATGCCCTCGGCCACCGCCAGCAGTGCTCCCGCCGAGACCGCGGCGGCCATCGCCTTACGGGTGAGCCCTAGTTCCCTCAGGCGGTCGGCGTCCGGTGCGCGGAACGGCGTCCGCGTCAGCTCGCGTCGTACGGCGTCGACGGCGGTCTGGAGAGGCGGTGGCAGTGCCGGCCGGAGGCTGCCGGGACCGTACAGCCGGCCTTGCCGGCGCAGCAGCCGGGCCCGGCCCGGTGTCTCGGCGAGCGCGTCCACCAACGTCCGGTCGGGCAGGCCGAGCAGGCGCCGGGCCGCCTCGGTGGGCAGGCCCGGTTCCAGCGGGTGTTCCTCGGCGTACCGCTCCACCTCGGCGGCCAGACGCTCCCGCAGTGCCGCCCAGTGGGTCTCGTCGACCAGCCATTCCCCGGCGACGGGCGCTGTGGGCGGCGGCACTCCCATCGCCAGCAGCTCCGAGCGGCGGACGAGCCGTCGGCGCCGCAGCTCCGCGGCACCGTCCGGGCGGCCGGTCATGGCCGCCAGTTCCGCCGCCCTGGAGCGTCCCGCGCCCCGCCGGGCCAGTCGCGGCGGGCGTACGTCGAGCACGGTCACCCCGCACGGCCTGCGCTGCCCGCCCGGCTCCCGCAGCACGGCCCGGTCCCCGACACGCAGGGGCAGGGCCCGGTTCAGGGTCAGCCGGGCGGTGTCCTCGCCCAGTGGGCGGACCGTCGCCGGGACGGCGGCCGTACCGATGTGGAGGGTGACCGTGCGGGGCAGGTCGGCGACCGGTTCTCCGGTGACGCGCACGTCGATCAGGTCGGTGAGCAGCCAGCGGTCCGGGGTCAGCAGCACCTGTCCCCGCCGCAGGGCGCCGTCCACGGAGCCGTGCACGTTGACCGCCACCCGCGCCACACCGCTGACGGCGGACCGTTCCTCGTGCAGGCACTGCAGCCCGCGCACCTTCAGCGGGGCCGGGCCGTCGCCCGTCACCAGCCGGTCACCGGCGCGCAGGGTGCCCGCGCCGAGCGTGCCGGTCACCACGGTGCCGTGGCCGCGTACGGTGAAGGCGCGGTCCAGCCAGAGTCGCACGTCCGCGTCCGCGGGCGGCACCGGCAGCGAACGGGCCAACCGGGCCAGTTCCGCGCGCAGTTCGTCCAGTCCGGCGCCGGTCACCGCGCTGACCGCCACCGACGGCACGGTGCCGAGCGAGGTGGCGGCCAGGCGCTTCACGGCGTCGGCGCGCACGGGCCCGGGGTCCGCCAGGTCGCTGCGGGTCACCGCGAGCACGGCGTGGCGTACCCCGAGCGCGTCGAGGATCGCCAGGTGTTCCTCGGACTGCGGTTGCCAGCCCTGGTCGGCGGCCACGACGAACAGCACGGCGGGCACGGGTCCGACCCCGGCCAGCATGGTGGCGACGAACCGCTCGTGTCCCGGCACGTCGACGAAGGCCAGATGGTCCCCGTCCGCGCCGAGCCGGGTCCACACGAAACCGAGGTCGAGGGTGAGCCCCCTGCGCCGCTCCTCCTCGAAGCGGTCGGGTTCCATCCCGGTCAGCGCCCGCACCAGAGCGGACTTGCCGTGGTCGACGTGCCCGGCGGTGGCCAGCACCCGCATGGCGCCTACCTCCCCGCCGCCGACCGCACTGCCCCGGCCAGCCGCTCGTCGTCCTCCGGTGGCACCGTCCGCAGGTCGAGCAGACAGCGCCCCGCCTCCAGACGCCCGACGACGGGGACGGCGCCGGTGCGCAGCGCGGCGGCGTAGGACTCGGGCAGGGACAGGGCGGCGCTGGGCAGCGTCACCCCGGGGGCGCCGCCGCCTCCCACGGTCGCCGTGCTGTCGACGGCGTGTACGTCGATGCCGTCGGCGCTCAGCGCCTCGGTGAGCTCCTCGGCGCGGGCCATCAGCTGTTCGGGGTCGGCGGCCAGGGCGGCGGCCGTCGGGGTCCGCGGGCCGGTGAGCGTGGCCTCGAGCGCGGCCAGGGTCAGCTTGTCCACGCGCAGGGCGCGGGCCAGGGGGTGCCGGGAGACGGTGCGGACCAACTCCGCGTCGCCGAGGAGCAGTCCGCACTGCGGGCCGCCCAGCAGTTTGTCGCCGCTCGCGGTGACCAGCGAGGCACCGGCCCGCAACTGGGTCTCGGCGTCGGGCTCCTCTGGCAGCGATGGGTGGGGGGCGAGCAGCCCGGAGCCGATGTCGGAGACCACCGGGACGCCCAGTGGCGCCAGTTCGCCGGCATCGGCGGCGCGGGTGAAACCGGTGACGCGGAAGTTGGAGGGGTGCACCTTCAGCACGAACCCCGTCTGAGGTCCGATCGCGGCGGCGTAGTCCGCGGCGGTCGTGCGGTTGGTGGTGCCGACCTCGCGGAGCCGGGCCCCGGTGGAGACCAGAAGGTCCGGGAGCCGGAAGCCGTCGCCGATCTCCACCATCTCCCCCCGGCTGATGACGATCTCCTTGCCGGCGGCGAGCGCGGTGGCGACCAGCACCAGCGCGGCGGCTCCGTTGTTGACGACGTGCGCCGCGGCGGCGGAGGGCACCCGGTCGCACAGCGCCTTCAGAGCCGTGCGACCGCGGCGGGCCCGGACGCCGGTGTGCAGGTCCAGTTCGACGTCCGTGGGCCCGGCGGCCTCCAGCACCGCCTGCCGGGCGGCGGCCGACAGTGACGCCCGGCCGAGGTTGGTGTGCAGCACCACCCCGGTGGCGTTGATCACCGGGCGCAGGCCGCCGGCGGTGCCCGGGAGCAGGGCGAGGGCTGCGTCCCGCACCCGCTCCGGCGGAATGCTGCCGTCGCGTGCCTGCTCCTGCGCCTGCCGCACGGCCGCCTTCACCACGCGCGGCCCCAGCCGGCCCGCCGCCTCCGCCAGGCGCGGATCGCTCAGCAGGGTGTCGGTGCGGGGAATGCGCCGTCGCGTGTCGACCGCGCCGCTTCGCCGGGGCGCGTGTCCGACGCCGGACGCGACCGCCCCGGTCCCGCCACCGGCTCCCTCCGGTGTGACCCCCTGCTCCATACGGCCCCTGCCTCTCCGGCCCCGGCCCGGCTGTCCGAGGAAAACCCATCGTCTCCCAGTGCCCACGGCCGCCCGCTCGACACGCCGGGACGACAGGGCCCCGGGCCGTACGCGGAGTAGCTCGGCATGCGGGCCCGGCCCCCGGGGGCGAGGCTGGTGCCATGGCCGAGCGTCGAGTGATCGTGTACCCACCGGGCGAGAGCGGCGGCCGGCGTGTGCGTACGGACGGTGAGATCCTCGGCACCGCCTATTCGCTGCATGACTTGACGGTCTTCCTGCAGCACGCGGGGCTGGAGGGCGTGGACGAGGTGGACGTGGCCGACTCGCCCTTGATCGAGTGGCACGGCGGTGGCCCCGAAGTGTGGGAGAGGGAACGCTGACGGCTTCAGATCGATCGGTCCCGGTGCGCGCAGCGGTGCTATGAAGGGAACATGAGGGTACGTTTCGGGCGAGACCGGACCCAGGCGCGGCCCCCGCCCGCCGCACACGCGCCTGAGCGCCGCGCTTCCGTGCTGAACCCTCGCAGTGCGGCCGGGCAGGTGTTCCTTCTTCAGATCGTGATCGTGGTGTTGCTGGTCCTGGCCGCGATGGCGAGCGTGGTGCTCCAGGCGGCGCGGG
Source organism: Streptomyces sp. NPDC001796 (assembly GCF_042892355.1). Lineage (NCBI taxonomy): Bacteria > Bacillati > Actinomycetota > Actinomycetes > Kitasatosporales > Streptomycetaceae > Streptomyces > Streptomyces sp. NPDC001796. Next base: position 103,669 of record NZ_JBIAUC010000017.1, read on the forward strand.
ACGCGCTGCAGCAGGGACGCCGCGTGTCGGTCGTCGCGGCGCAGTCGTTCGCGAACGCGCCCGGTGTGGCCGAGGCCCTGCGCAGCCGGGACCCGTCGGCGGTCCTGCAGCCGCGTGCCGAAGCGGCGCGAAAGAAGGCGGGCGTGGATTTCGTGGTCGTCACGGACACGAAGGGAACTCGTTACACGTACCCCTACCCGAAGGAGATCGGGCAGAAGTTCGTCGGCGACATCAAACCAGCGCTGGAAGGCCGTACCGTCATCGAGCAGGCCGGTGGGCCGCCCCTTCCCGCCGGCAAGGGCACGGCCGTGCAGGCGGTTGTCCCGGTGAACGACTCGCACGGCACGGTCGTCGGCCTGGTTTCGGCGGGCATCACGGTCACGAACGTGTCACGCCTGTGGATGCCGCAGCTGCCGATCATCGTCGGCAGCGGCGCGGCGGCGCTGGCACTGGCCGCGACGGGGACCACGCTGGCGTCGCGGCGACTGCTGCGGCAGACGCGCGGCCTGGCCCCGGTGGAGCTGGCGCGGCTCTACGAGCACCACGAGGCGGTGCTGCACGCGGTGCGGGAAGGGGTGCTCATCACCACCCCCGACGGGCGGCTGCTGCTGGCCAACGACGAGGCCCGGCGGCTGCTGGGCCTGCCGGCCGAGGCGCAGGGGCGCCCGGTGCGGGAGCTGGGGTTGCCGGAGCAGATCACGCGGCTGCTGATCTCGCCGGACGCGGTGACCGACGAGGTGTATCTGGCGGAGGACCGGCTGCTGGCGGTGAACAAGCGGCCCACGTTCCCGCACGGGGGCCCGGGAGGCAGTGTGGTGACGCTGCGCGACACCACCGAGCTGGCGGCGGTCTCGGGACGGGCCGAGGTGGCGCGGGAGCGGCTGAAGCTCCTCTACGAGGCGGGGCTGCGGATCGGGACGACGCTCGATGTGGGGCGTACGGCGCAGGAGCTGGCGGACGTGACGGTGCCGCAGTTCGCCGATCTCGTCACCGTCGATCTGCTGGATGCCGTGCTGCGCGGTTGGGAGCCGACGGCGGAGGGATGGCGGCACCTGCGGCGTACGGCGATCAGCGGGGACCGGCAGGTGATGCCGGTGTACCCCATAGGCGAGATGATCACGTTCTCGCCGGGGACCCCGCAGATGCACGCGCTCCAGGAGGGCCGGGGGATGGTGGAGCCGGACCTGCGGCAGGCGCACGGCTGGCGGGCGCAGGATCCGGAACGCGCCCGCAAGGCGCTGGAACTCGGGCTGCATTCGCTGGTGACCATGCCCTTGCAGGCTCGGAACGTGCCGCTCGGCGTGGTGAACTTCTACCGGACGACGGACTCCCCCGCGTTCGAGCCGGACGACCTGTACTTCGCGGAGGAGCTGGCCGCGCGGGCGGCGGTGGCCATCGACAACGCCCGGCGGTTCACACGCGAGCACGAGATGGCGGTGACGTTGCAGCGCAGTCTGCTGCCGCGGGGGCAACCGGAGCAGGACGCGCTCGAGGTGGCCTGGCGGTATCTGCCGGCCGCGACGGGGGTGGGCGGGGACTGGTTCGACGTCATCCCGCTGCCGGGCGCACGTGTGGCGCTGGCGATGGGCGACGTCGTCGGTCACGGGCTGCACGCGGCGGCGACGATGGGACGACTGCGCACGGCGGTGCACAACTTCTCCACGCTGGACCTCCCCGTGGACGAGGTGCTCGGGAACCTGGACGACCTGGTCGCCCGCATGGACAACGAGGAGGACGCCGACGAGGCCGCCGACGGCCGCGAGGGCGAGGGCGTGACCGGAGCGACGTGTCTGTACGCGATCTACGACCCGGTGACGGGGGCGTGCACGATGGCCCGCGCCGGGCACCCGGAACCGGTGGTGGTGCGTCCGGACGGAACCGTCACCTGTCCCGGCGTACCGGCGTCGGCACCGCTCGGCCTGGGCGGCTACCCCTTCGAGACCGCCGAGCTGCGCTTGAGCGAGGGTTCCCAACTGGTGCTCTACACCGATGGTCTGGTGGAGGAACGCGCCCGTGACATCGACGTCGGCCTGGATCGGCTGCGCCGGGCGCTGGGCGCTGCCGGAAGGCGCAGTCCGGAGGAGACGTGCCAGGCGGTGATCGATGCGGTCGGGCCGGCGCGCCCCGCCGACGACATCGCCCTGCTGGTGGCGCGGACCCGGCTGTTCCCGCGCTCGTGCGTGGCCGAGTGGGGCGTGCCGCCGGACCCGGCGGTCGTGCCCGCGGTCCGGACACGGTGCAGGGACAAGTTGCGGGAGTGGGGGCTGGAGGGGATCGGGTTCACCACGGAGCTGATCATCAGCGAGTTGGTCACGAACGCGATCCGGCACGGGTCGCCGCCGGTGACCGTGCGGCTGCTGTACGGGCGCTGCCTGATCTGCGAGGTGGCGGACGGCAGCAGCACCTCGCCGCGGCTGCGGCGGGCGGCCACCACGGACGAGGGCGGGCGGGGGCTGTTCCTGGTGGCGCAGTTCGCCCAGCGGTGGGGGACGCGTTACACGGCCCAGGGCAAGGTGATCTGGGCGGAGCAGACCCTCCACGACGGCGCGTCCGCCGCGACGGATCCCACGCCGGTCGACGTCCTCCTGGAACAGTTCGGCGACCCCGCCATGTGAGCGCGGATCTCCTCCTCGGGCGCTCACAGCAAGGACCGCTTGCCCGACTACCCGACCGTGGTGGCGCCGGGCCGGCACCCTGAGCCGCACCCGCCCGAGGATGACCGGGTGAAGGCACCGATCAGCCGCCCCAGCCCGCGGCCCTTTCCCACTACGACCGAGCCGGGCGACCCCTTCGCCGTCCTCGGGTGGGAGCCGGGGGACGCTATTCCGTCTCCGTGTCGGCCTCGCCGCGAAGCTGCCCTTCTTCTCCGCGACCGCTCTGGCCGGCGAGCAGGGGGGAGCGGGTCAGCAGTGTCACGGCGATGGCCACGACGGCTGCCCCCGCGACCGACAGGATGGTGTAGACGCCGCCCCGGACCGCTTCGCCGAAGACGAAGACGCCCCACAGGATCGCGACGACCGGGTCGGACATCGTCAGCCCGGGCTGGCTGGCGAGCAGCCGTCCGGCGTGCATCGCGGACTGCAGCAGGAACATCGCGCCGGCGCCGGCCACGATCATGGCGTAGAGCTGCCAGCTGGTGAACAGCGCGCCGATGCCGTGGGTGAACGCCTCCGTCATGCCCTTGATCAGCGCGGCGGTGAACCCGAAACCGCACCCGGTCGCCACGCCCAGGAGGGCCGCCTTACGGGCCCCGGGATCGGCGAGACGGGCCCACACCACCATGGCGGCGACCAGGAGCACGTTCACTCCCGAGGCGATCGCCCACCTCAGAGCGGTGGCGTGTGCGGCCGAGCCCTGTGAGGGGGACAGGGAGAACAGCAGCCCGGCCAGGCCGGCGGCCATCATCACCGAGGCGCCCCATTCCCGGACGCCCAGCCGGCTCCTGAACACCAGCGATGCCAGCAGCAGGGTGGCGGGCAGTTCCAGCACCAGCATCGGCTGCACCACGGAGATCTGGCCGTTGCCCAGCGCCGCGGCCTGCAGCAGGAATCCGGCGATGATCGAGAGGGCGCCGGCGAACCACACCGGCCGGTGCAACAGGTGCCGTACGAGCCGCCAGCTCAGGCTCTCGCTCTCCGGGCGGTCCCGTGCCGCCTTGCGCTGCAGTACGGAGGCCAGGGCGTTCGCGATCGCCGCCAGGACGGCGAGCAGCACACTCAGCACGGCGCGCCGCCCCCGGGTGCCACCGCCCCCGCAGCGACGATCATGTCTCCTCCACACCAGGCCGGCAGGGCTGCGGGCGCCCCACGAACTCAAGTCCACGGCGTCGAGCGGAGGCCCGCAACCGCGGGGCCGCCGTCCGGGAGGCGCGGCCCGGTGATCGGCCAGCGGCCGCCGTCCGGAACCGGTCACCCTCGAGCCGTCCGGTACGCCCGGAGACGGCAGCGGTGCCTCCCGCCGCACTCTCACGACGGCGACAAGGAGTTGAACGCGGCGACGACGGTTCCGCCGCCTTGGACGTCGTCCGCGTCGGCATCGACGGCTGAAGGGCCGGCGGCCGCCCCGCCTCAGACGGAGCCGGCGTTGCTCGGCGGGTAGGACGGACGCATCGGCACCGGGTGTTCGGGGACCGGCAGCGGCGGCAGCGCCGCCTCCTCCACCCACGCACGGAACAGGTCGTCCAGGGGACGGGACGCGAACCGTGCGGCGTGGGCGGTGAAGGCGCCGGTCGTCACGGTCCCGCCCCGGTGCACACCGGCCCAGCCGCGCAGCATCCGGAAGAAAGCCTCGTCGCCCAGCGCGCAGCGCACCACGTGCAGCACCAGGCCGCCGCGTTCGTAGAGGCGGTCGTCGAACATCCGCTTGCGGCCCGGGTCGGCGAGTCGCAGGTCCTGGGGCAGCGAGGACAGCTTCCGGTGCGCCGTCGCGGCCAGTTGAGCGGCCGTGGGTCCTCCGGACCGCTCCGACCAGAGCCATTCCGCGTACTTCGCGAAGCCCTCGTTGAGCCAGATGTGCCGCCAGTCGGCGACGGTCACGCTGTTGCCGAACCACTGGTGGGCCAGCTCGTGCGCCACCAGTCGCTCGGAACCGCGGGCGCCGTCCACGTGGTTGGCGCCGAACAGCGACAATCCCTGTGCCTCGACGGGGACGTCGAGTTCCTCCTCGGTCACCACCACGGCGTACTCGCCGAACGGGTAGGGACCGAACAGCTCCTGGAACAGGGCCATCATGGCCGGCTGGCGCGCGAAGTCCCGGGAGAACCGCGGGAGCAGGGGCGCCGGGATGTGCGCATGCTGTGGCACACCGTCCTCGCCCGGATCGCCGAGCAGCACGGTCTGGTACCTGCCGATCGACAGCCCGACGAGATAGCTGGAGGTCGGCGCGGGCTGGTCGTACACCCAGGTCGTCGTCGACGCCTTCGTCGTGCGGGTCAGCAGGCGCCCGCCGGTCACGACCGAGTACGCCGACGGCGTGGTGACCGAGATCTGGTAGGACGCCTTGTCCGCCGGGCGGTCGTTGCACGGGTACCACGAGGGCGCCCCGACCGGCTGGCTCGCCACCAGAGCCCCGTCCTGCAGCTCCTCCCAGCCGACGCCGCCCCAGGGGGTGTTGACGGGCTTGGGATTGCCGGACCAGTGCACCTCGACGGTGAACGCGGCACCCGCCCGGACGGGCTTGGACGGGCGGACGCGCAGCCGGCCGCCGCGGTGCGTGTAGTGCGCTGCCCGGCCGTCGACCTTGACCCGGCCGACGCGGAAGTCGGCCAGGTCGAGCTGGAACTCGGTGAGCGGGGCCCGGCCCGCTATGGCGTTCAGACGCGCCGCCCCCGCGAGCCGGTTGGGGCCGGGGCGGTAGTCCAGCGTGAGCTCGTAGCGGTGGACCCGGTAGCGGGGGTCGCCGTTGTCGGGGAAGTACGGGTCTGCTTCCGCCTTCTGCTGAGGGCTCACTGGTGCGTCTGCTCCCTGCGCTGTGCTCGTACGTCGTGCCGGTGCCCCGTCCTCCGGCCCGATACGGGTCACGTCGCTCGCTTCCGGGGGCGCCATGCCTCGATCGGGTTGCCCAGCCAGCGGGTGTCGTCGGGCACGGACTCCGCCGCCATCACCAGGGAGGCGGGACCCAGCGTGGTACGGGCCCCGACCGTGCTGCCGGGCAGGACGATTCCGCCAGGACCCAGCGTGGCGCCCTCACGGAGGACCACAGTATCCGTCCGCAAGATCCGGTCGTGGAAGAGGTGGGTCTGCAGGACGCAGCCCCGGTTGACCGTGGCCCCGTCCCCCAGCGTCACCAGGTCCGTCTCGGGAAGCCAGTAGCTCTCCAGCCACACTCCCCTGCCGATCCGGGCGCCGAGCCCGCGCAGCCACAGCGTCGTCAACGGCGTGCCCGGCACCGATCCGGCGAACCACGGCACGGCCACGACCTCGACGAAGGTGTCCGCCAGTTCGTTGCGCCAGACGAACGAGCTCCACAGCGGGTGCTCCCCGGCCCGGTGGCGGCCCACGAGCAGCCACTTCGCCACGACGGACACGGCACCGGCCACCAGCCCCGCGCCCAGCAGCACCACCCCGCACAGCAGCCAGGCCCAGCCGCCCAGCGCGCTGAGCGCCGCGGCCGTCAGCACGGCGAGCCCGGCCGAGCAGAACACCGGCACGATCCGGCACAGCTCCACCAGCCCGCGCGCCCACAGCAGCCGGGCCGGCGGTTCGTAGGTGCGGCTCCGGTCGCCGTCGGAGACCGCGCGCGGCAGCTTCACCGGCGGCAGGCCCAGGTAGGAGCTGCCCTTCTTGGCCTTCTTCGGCGTCGCCGACAGCACACCGACCAGCCCGCCGTCCGGCACGCTGCGGCCCGGTGCGGTCATCCCGGAGTTCCCGAGGAACGCCCGCCGGCCGATCTCCGCGCGCCCGATCCTCACCCAGCCGCCGCCCAGCTCGTACGGCGCGGTCAGCGTGTCGTCCGCGAGGAACGCCCCGTCGCCGACCGTGGTCAGACTCGGCAGCGCCAGGACGGTCGACACCTCGGCGCCCCGCCCGATCCGCATCCCGAGCAGCCTCAGCCACACCGGAGTGACCAGTCCTGCGTACAGCGGGAAGAGCATCTCGCGCGAGCGGTCCATCAGCTGGGTGACCGTCCAGGCCTGCCAGCCGGTCCGGCTGTGCGTCGGATGTGTGCCCTCGCGCAGTCCGAGACTCGTCAGCCGTACGGCGACCAGAAGCGACAGCGCATACGTCAGACCGAAGGCGAGCGTCGCGGGCACCAGTGCCACGGCGGCGCCCCGCAGGGCCGCGCCGAGACCGGCGGCCGGGTCGACGAAGAGGTGCGCCACCAGGAGCGCGGCCAGCCCCGCCGGCACCGGCAGCGCCGTCAACGCGAAGCCGGTGACGCCGTACACGGCCCGCCACCCCGTACCGCGGTGCGGACGCTCCTTGGGCCAGTTGTGCTTGGCCCTGCCGAGCTTGACGGCGGGCGCGCCCGCCCAGCGCTGACCGGTCGGGATCTGACCGACGACGGCCGATCCGGGGGCGACCTCGGCGCGCTTGCCCACGCGCGCGCCCGGGAAGAGCATGCTGCGCGTGCCGACCACGGCGTGCGCCCCCACCTTGACCAGGCCGATCTCCAGCACGTCGCCGTCCAGCCAGTGGCCCGCCAGGTCCACCTCGGACTCCACGGCCGCGCCCCTGCCCAACTTGAGCATGCCGGTCACCGGCGGCAGCGAGTGCAGGTCCACGTCCGCACCGATCTTGGCGCCCAGGGCACGGGCGTACCGCTCCAGCCACGAGCCCGTCAGCGAGGTGGCCCCGCTGAACTCGGCGAGCCGTTCGGCGGCCCACAGCCGCAGGTGCACTCCGCCGCCGCGGGCGTACCGGCCGGGCTCGACGCCCCGCAGCAGCAGCCGGGCGCCGCCCGCGGCGATCGCGAGCCGCCCCGGCGGGCTGAAGAACAGCAGCGCGCCGGCCGCCACGGCCCACCAGGAGGTCGTCGGCGCCCACGGATACGGGCCGAACCAGTGCAGGACGTTGCCGAGCGCGGCCAGCGCCACGGTCCAGCGCAGCCCCAGCACGGTGAACAGGGGGACCAGCAGGAGGAGCTGGAGTGCTCCGGCCCGCGCCGGAACGGGAGCGATCACGCGCTGCGCCCCGTCGTCCTGTGCCGACTCCTCCAGGTGGCGGGCCAGTTCGCGCAGTCTGGGCTGCTGGTAGATGTCGAGGACGGCCGCGCTGGGATAGCGGGTGCGCAGCCGGGTGGTGAGCTGGGCGGCGGCCAGGCTGCCGCCGCCGATCGCGAAGAAGTCGTCGGATGCGCCGGTCACCGGGATGCCGAGGACCTCGGTCCACTGCTCGGCGAGCCAGGCCTCCGTGCCGTACAGCTGGGCGGCGGGGCCTTCCAGGCCCTCCAGCGGCCAGGGCAGCGCGCCCCGGTCGACCTTGCCGGACGTGCGGGTCGGCAGGTCGTCGACGGGTGCGAGCAACGGGACGAGCGCGGCGGGCAGTTCGGCGCGCAGCCTCTCGACGGCCGCCGTGTGGTCCCAGCCCTCCTGGGTGACGACGTAACCGACGAGGAGCTGGTTGCCGCTGCGCGCGGTCCGTACGGCCGCGGCGGCGCCGGCCACCCCGGGCAGGGCCTGCAAGGCCGCGTCCACCTCGCCGAGTTCGATCCGCCGCCCGCCGAGCTTGATCTGCTCGTCGGCGCGCCCGAGGAAGATCAGGCCTTCGGGCTCGGCGCGGACGAGGTCCCCGCTGCGGTAGGCGCGTTCCCAGCCGAGGGATACAAGGGGCGCGTACTTCTCGGCGTCCTTCTCGGCGTCGAGGTACCGGGCGAGGCCGACGCCGCCGATCACCAACTGGCCGCTCTCCCCCATCGCCACCGGCTGCCCGGCGTCGTCCACGACGGCCAGTTCCCAGCCGTTCAGGGGCAGCCCGATCCGGATCGGCTCCTCGCCGGTGAGCAGCGAGGCACAGGCCACCACGGTCGCCTCGGTCGGCCCGTAGGTGTTCCAGACCTCGCGTCCCTCGGTGACCAGCCGCTGCGCCAGCTCGGGCGGGCAGGCCTCGCCGCCGAAGATCAGCAGGCGGACGTCGTTCAGGGCCTCCGGCTCCCAGAGCGCGGCCAGCGTCGGCACCGTCGAGACGACGGTGATCTCCTGCTCGGCCAGCCAGGGGCCGAGGTCCGCGCCGCCGCGCACCTGCGCGCGCGGTACGGGCACCAGGCAGGCCCCGTAGCGCCAGGCCAGCCACATCTCCTCGCAGGAGGCGTCGAAGGCGACGGAGAGGCCCGCCATGACCCGGTCGCCGGGCCCGATCGGTTCCTTCGTCAGGAAGAGGTCCGCCTCGGCGTCCACGAACGCGGCGGCACTGCGGTGACTGACGGCGACGCCCTTGGGTTTCCCGGTCGAGCCCGAGGTGAAGATGATCCAGGCGTCGTGCTCGACGCCGGGGCGGGCGGCGGGGACGTCGGACGTGCCGGTGGCGGTGATCCGGTGCCCGGCGCCCACGACCGCGCGCACCTGCGCCTCACCGAACACCAACTCGGCCCGCTCGTCCGGGTCCTCCGCGTCCACGGGAACGTAGGCGGCACCCGCGGCGAGCACGGCGAGGATCGCCACGTACAGGTCGTTGGTGCCGGACGGGACGCGCACGCCGACCCGGTCGCCGAGACCGACACCCGCGTCCGCGAGGCGCCGGCGGAGGTTGTCGACCTCGACGGCGAGGGAGCGGTAGGTCAGGCAACGGCGGCCGTCGTCGAGGGCCGGCTCGTCGGGGTACGCGCGTACGGAGGCGTCGAGGATGTCCACGAGCGTCCGCGGCGCGGCGGCGGGGGCGGAGCAGAAGCGGGCGCGGTCATCGAACCGGGCGTGCATCTCGTCGTCCGACGGGGCGACTGCGGGGCCTTGCCGGAGGGCTGCCATCGGGTCCTCACGTGTCGTTCCCGGAGGGTTCCGGGCGCTGGTGGGCCCGCAGGGATGCCTGGGGATCTTCCGGTCCAGCTCCAAACAAGCGGTCAACTTTAGTACGTCCCCGCTGAGACCAGGACGTTCCGTTGTGCAGCGGGTCGGCCGGAGCCGTCCGGAATCAATCATTCCGGCGCGCTGACATGGGGATGTGTCATCGTGACGAGATATCCCCCACATCTGGCCGTGACCGGGCTGAGGGCCGCGAGGACCACGGCCTCGCGGCCCTCGCAGTCATCACTCATCCATTGGCTGCGAAGGGACTTGACGTGGCGCCGGGTCGCCCGCCGGTCATCAGTGGCGGCCGGCCGGCAGCACCTGGACCGTGTCCCCGACCGCCCGCTCACCGGTGGCGTCCGAAGGGCGGTTGACGAGGGCGCCGTCGACGGCCATCGCGGTGGACCCGCCGCCGTCGAGGTTGAGGGCCTCGACGGCGCCGAGGGACCGCATGAACTCCGCGGCCTCCCGCAGGGTGAAGCCCTCGCTGCCGCCGGTCAGCCGCCCGTCCACGGTGACCAGCAGAAGCCGTCCCCGGGCGTCCACGCCCGCCATGGTGCGCGGCTGGCGTACGTTCGCCCACGCGTAGCCGAAGGACAGATCCTGCGGGTCGACGGTGCCTTCCGTGGCGGCGTCGATGTCCACCCGGCCGTCCTTCACCAGCGTCGGCGCCGCGCTGACGATGCTGTCGCCGTGGCCGAGCCGGACGCGCCTGCCGTCGCTGTCGCGGACTGTCTCGTCGACGCCGATCCGCTGCCCCGGCCGGGCGTGGGCGGTGAGCCAGTCCGCGGCCGAGCCGATGCCCTGGAGCACCGTGCCGCCCGCGGGGACCCGGCCGCCGCGGGCGCCCACCGAGACCACGCGTCCCTTGCCGTCGAGCACCGCCTGGACACCTGTCCCGGTGGGCAGGCCGGTGCCGAAGGCGGGGGTGAACAGGACGAGGTCGTCGGTCTCGTGGCAGGTGACGTCCTGCCAGGGCAGGCTGCTGGGGGTGGCACCGGGCCGTCCGCAGTCCCTGACGATGCCGGGCACCCGGTCGATGCCCTGGACCGCGTACGCGGAGCCGTCGGCCCGGGCGGTGACGGTGCTCGTGAGATCGGCGACACGGATGTGCCGACCGTCGTCGCCGAGGACCAGGGCCGCCCGCGCGCCCGATGCCATCGACTCCAACTGCCCGTCGTAGGCGGCGATGCCGGACTGGGTGCCCTGCACCCCGTCCGCGTCCGACGTGACGAAGAAGCCGCCGTTGACCCCGACGAGGGAGCCCAGCTTCGCGGCGACCGACGAGGTGGTCTCGCGTTGCGCCACATCGCCGTCGTGGGTGGCCTCCACGGTGCCGGTGAAGGCACGCGGGTCGACCACGGCGACATGGATGTTCTCCACGTCGGAGGGCCGCTCCGCGTCGTACCCCGTCCAGGCGGCCGCGGCGTGGAAGCCGGCCGCCGCCACCGCGTTCGCGGCGCTCTGCGCCTGCGCCTGCGTGGTGTAGGAGCCAACCCGCACGCGCAGGCCCATGGTGCCCTGCGGTGTGTCGGCATACGCCGGCCAGCGGACGGTCTCCACACGCGGCTGGAAGCCGGCCTCACGCAGCAGCGAGGCGGTGGCGTCCGCCCAGGAGCGCGGGCCGACCTCGGCGTCCACCGGGGCGCCGGTCAGCCGGCTGGTCACCGGACGCCTGACGGCCACGGTCCACGACGGCGCCGCACCGGCGTTCCGCAGGGTTCCGGTGCGGACCTCCACGCCGGGGGCGAGCGCCTGTGTCGTCCACTCCCCGACCGCTGGGGCGGGGGCATCGGCCTGTGCCGCGGAGCCGACGCCGAGCGGTGCGACGGCGGCCACCACGGCCAGCGTGGCGTGCAGAGTGCGGACTCGGGCGGAGGTGCGTCGTATGCCGGGCATGGGACCTCGTTCGATACGTCCGGGATGTGATGGCCAGATCCCATCCCTTCGACGCGACGGCGGGGCGAAGCAGCCGTGAACGGTTGCCCAAGGCGGTGCGGACGTCCAGGCCCGGCAGGCGCCGCGACGCCGTTTCCGCCTGTGCCCCGAGGGAACCCGAGGGTGGTCCCGAGACCGACCGGAGAGACCGACCGGAGGCACGGACATGAGTGATCGCAAGGACCACCGCGGCAGCGGGCACGCACGGGGACGTGACCCTGGCGAGCCGGGCGCCCACTCCGGCGCGGAGAGCCAGGCGCAGGAGCGCACGGTGCCCGGTACGGCGAGCGCCAAGGAGGGCTACCAGACCGAGCGCGGCACCACGGCGGGCAAGCCCCTCGAAGGTGTCGAGAAGGACGAACGGGCCCGGCAGGAGCCGGACACCGGTACGGACGAGCGCGGGACGGGCTGAGACGCCACCGACACCTGACCCGGTGGGGTGGCTCTCGGCCGGGTCACCGTGCGGGAGTTCCCTGCCGGTTCGCCTCCACGGCCACCGTGGTGGTGACGCTCACCAGGCACGGTCTGCGGGGCGTCGAGCCGAACCCGAACCGCACCGGGGGTTCGACCGGTGCCAGGGAACCGAGGTCCTCCCCTTCGTAGACGGCCCGGGCCCCGGTGACAGGACGCAGGTCCTTCGCCCCGTACCACTCGTACCGGCCGGCGCCCGCGCTGCCGTGGGTGCGCACCCCCAGCAGCGCCCTGGCGGCCGGGGCCACCAGTACGGCCCAGGCCGGACGGGCGGCGAGCCGACCGGGCACGGCTCTCAGCAGCAGGCCCATGGGCCCTCTGCCGCCGGTGACGAAACGGAGGTCGAGCGGTGGGGCCGCGACCGACCATCCACCGCGGCCGGCCTCGACGCCGACCGGTACGACCCGGACCTCGTCGAAGACGTAGGTGCCGGCGACGAAGCGCGCCGTCTGCGCGGAGGGGGCCAGAAGGACACGGTGTCCGTCCTTCCGTTCGAGCATCACGTCGCTGAACGGACCGAACGGCGACCGCGCCCAGAGACCCAGCACCATCCGCGTCCCCGAAGACGTGCCGATCCCCGCGATCCACCCGTCGAACCGCAGCCGTACGCGCCCGTCGCGCCCCCGGCCGACGGGTCGCGCGCTCGTGCCCGGCACGCGTCACCGTTCCTTCCCGCGGTCACCGCCTTCGACACACTCGGGCCGCAGTACCCGGGCACCACCTGACAAAACACTTGGACCGTCGGGGGAAGCGGACCACGGGGGCACGACCGGGCCGGGGCGCGACCGGGCCGCCGGGGCGTCGCGCCCTAGACCAGGTCCGTCCCGCTGTCGGCCGGAGGACGTCCGGTTCTGATCATGTGAATGACGGCCTTCTCGATCGCGCCCTGCGTCGCCGGGACACCGAAGGCAGCCCCGTCCCCCAGCCGGTCCAGGCTCGGGGCGACGGTGATGCCTTCCTCGAAGAGTTCGATCACGCGCGGGTTGATGTAGGAGGCGCGGCAGACTGCCGGCGTATTTCCCAGGTGGTCGGCGACCTCCCCGACGGCACGGGCGATGGCCCGGCGTCGCCCGGTCTCGCTGCGGGCCGCGGGTTGTGAGACCCCCAGGGCGACGGAGGCCAGGACGGTGGCGTGCCAGGTACGGAAGTCTTTCGCGGTGACGGCCACGCCGCTGACCTCCTTCAGGTAGGTGTTGAGGTCGTCGCCCGAGACCTCGTGCCAACTGGGCGGCTGCCAGTAGGCCAGCAGTCGGTCGCCTTCCCCTCGCCGTCGCAGCAGGGACGTGAGCGCACGGAGTACGGCGTCGTCCCCCACGGCCTGGACCAGTTCCCTGCCGTGTTTGGCCGGGTAGCTGAAGACGATGCGTCCCCGTGAGGCTCTGGCGTGCCGACGCAGCAGCGTGGTCAGGCCGTAGGAGTTGTTCATGTCCGCGTAGCGCTCGCTTCCTATGCGGAAGAAGCCGAGGTCGAGCAGGCGCGCGCCGGTGGCGAGGACACGGTCGCGGGTCAGTCCGCGCCGGCCGAGGTGCGCTTCCACCGCTTCCCGCAGGCGCGGCAGGGCGTCGGCGACCTCCAGGACGTGCTCGTGTTTGCTCTCCTCCTGCTGGGCCCGGAACCGGGGGTGGTACAGGTACTGGCGGCGTCCCGCGGCATCGGTGCCGACGGCCTGGAGGTGGCCGTGGGGGTGACGGCAGATCCATACGTCCTTCCAGGCGGGAGGAATGACCAGCCCCTTGATCCGCTCGATCTCCGACGCGTCCGTCAGAACGTTCCCGGAGGCGTCGAGTTACTGGAACCCCCGGCCGCGGCGCCTGCGCGTGTAGCCCGGATCGCAGGGACGACTGTGACGCAGACGCACCTCATCACCCTCCACACGGCTCGATCGGCAGGCGATGGCCTCCTGACGTCCGGCTGCCGACTTCTGACGGCGTGACCGGTACCCTCATCCGGACCCGTCAGTCGCCCGCCGGGGCACGGTGCGGATTTGCCTTCGAGTGGGCTTCAACCCGCACACTGATCACGGCGGAATCCGACCGCGGACGGGAAGGGCGGCAGCACGTGGGGACGACGAGCCGGGCAGGGCACCCTCTGCCGTACGACATCTACCGGCAGGCGATCGAGCGGGAGACGCTGCGCTTCGCCGAGGTGGTGAAAGGTGCGGACCCCGGGACCGCCGTACCCTCCTGCCCCGGCTGGACCCTGGCCGAACTCACCCGGCACGTCGGGTCGTTGCAGCGCTGGTTCAGCACGCTCCTGACCAGGCTGGTGCAGGAGCCTCCGCGCGGCCGCGACGTGGAACTCGGGCTGCCGGAACGGGCGCAGGAGTATGCCGACTGGGTGGCGGCGGGCGTGCCCGCGGTGGCCGAGGTGCTGCGGGCCACGGATCCTCAGGCGGGGATGTGGGCCTGGGGTGAGGACCAGCATGCGCGGTTCTGGGCCCGCCGGATGCTGTGCGAAACGCTGGTGCACCGGGTGGACGCGGAGCGGGCAGTCGGCCGGGATTCGGAGATCGACCCGGCGCTGGCGGCGGACGGGGTGGACGAGTTCCTCGTCAACCTGCCCTACGCGGGTCTCTTCGCGCCGGCGGTGACCAAGCTGAACGGCAACGGTGAGGTCATCGCCTTCCGGTGCGCGGACTCGGCCGGCGGCGCCGGCGAGGAGTGGCGGGTGCGACTGGATCCGGACGGCTTCCGCCTGTTGGCACCGGCAGCAGCCGATGCCGCGCCGGCCGGGGCGTTGACGGCGGAGGTCCGGGGGAAGACGGCGGACCTCCTGCTCCTCCTCTACGGGCGGCGGTCGTACCAGGAGTCCGCGTTCGACGTCTCCGGAGAGGTCGCGGTACTGGACCACTGGTTCGCCCACACGGCCTTCTGATCCGCGGTGAGGGCTGACCGCCCTGAGGGAAGAGCAAGCAAACAAATTCGATCAGGAACGCAACAGACTTCGGCTGCCGCAACGTTTCTCATGCGTGGTCGCCCGCAAGGCCAACCCTTCGGTTTGGCATGGTGGTTGCCCGAAATCTCGGACGGTGGGGGCACGCGACCTCCGTCGAGACACACGAGAGGCTTCTCCCAGTCGGTCAAGGATCAACAAAGTCAAACGCGCATCTTGACGCAACTGAACACGTCCGACTCTCATGGGTCCCCGCCGGGCACCTGAAGAGAGGGACGAAACCATGTCCGAGGGAACACCCCGTCGGCCCGCCGACCGGTGGCGGCGCGGAGCCGCCGCCTTTCTGACGTTTCTCGGAGCCGTGGCGGCGCTGCTGCTCCCGGCGACCGAGGCGCATGCTGCCACCGTGCCGTTCACCACCGGCGCCGCACGCACCGACCAGAACGGGAACGCGCTACAGCTGCACGGCCTCGGCATCGTCAGGGTGGGGAGCACCTGGTACGGGTTCGGCGAGGACAAGACCGGCGAGACCTCGTCGGACACGTCGTTCCAGGACATACCCTGCTACACCTCGAGCGACCTGGGCGCCTGGACCTACCAGGGCGTCGCCCTGGCCAGACAGGGCAGCGGCGACCTGGGGCCGGGCCGCATCGTGGAGCGTCCCAAGGTCATCTTCAACGCCTCGACGAACACGTACGTGATGTACATGCACATCGACAGCACGAACTACTCCGAGGCCAAGGTCGGCGTGGCGACCAGCAGCACCCCGTGCGGCCCCTACACCTACCGGGGAAGCTTCCGGCCGCTGGGCAACCTCAGCCGTGACATCGGGCTGTTCCAGGACACCGACGGCACCGCCTATCTGCTGAGCGAGGACCGCAACAACGGCCTGCGCATCGACAAGCTCTCCGCCGACTACCTCTCCGTGGACAGCGCGGTGGCGGTGCTGGGCGCCAGTGGCGGCAACAGCGTCGAGGCACCCGCCATGGTGAAGGTCGACGGCGTCTACTACGTGTTCGGCTCCCACCTCACCGGGTGGAGCCTGAACGACAACATCTACGCCACCGCCGCGACACTGGGCGGCCCCTGGTCGGCGTTCCGGAACTTCGCCGCTCCCGGAACCCACACCTACGGCAGCCAGACGGCGAACGTCATCACGGTCCAGGGCACCTCCGGGACGACCTACATCTACGCGGGCGACCGCTGGAACACCTCCGACCTCGGCTCGTCCAAGCTGATCTGGCTGCCGCTGACCATCAGGGGCCGCACGGTGAACCTCGGTCAGTACCCCACGTGGTCCCTCGACGTCGGCGCGGGCACCTGGACCGCCGACAGCGGCGTTCCCGCGGCAGGCGTCCACACCCTGACCGACGTCAACAGCACGCTGCTGATGGACGTTTCGGGCGCCTCCACATCGGGCGGCGCCAAGGTCATCCAGTGGACGTCCACCGGCGGCGCCAACCAGCAGTGGACCTTCACCCGGGTCGGGGACAACGTCTACACGCTGAAGAGTGTCAACAGCGGCCTGTGCCTGGACGTCCCGAACCAGTCGACCGACACCGGCGTTCAACTGCAGCAGTGGGCCTGCAACGGCGGCACGAACCAGCAGTGGTTCCTCGACCTGGTGGGCAGCTACACCGGCAGCACGTACATGCTGGCCGGTGTGGGCAGCGACCTGAACATCGGTGTGACGGGCGGTTCGACCACCAAGGGGACGGCGGTGGACCAGGAGACGGGCACCGGTGCGACGAGCCAGCAGTGGAGTCTCTCCTGATGCCGTGAGAGGACGTTCCCCGCACGGACCTCCCGTGCGGGGTGACTCCCCCAGCCGCGTCACCGGTGGCGCAGCAGCATCGCCGCGTCGTCCTGGAGCGGCCGCTCACATGCTGGAGCAGGTCCTGGCGCAGGGATTCCAACGCGGCCTCGGGTCCGGTTCCTTACGCGGCGCGGCCGCCGTACGTGCGCCTGCCGCGCCGATGGGCGATCTCGCCCAGCGCGACGTCCACCGCGATGAACGCCGCGAGCGGTATGCCGAGCAGCGGCACGAAGTAGCCGAGGACCGCGATCGCCGCCACGCAGGGCACGAGGATGTGTGGCGGCACGTGCTGCCAGGCGCCGCGCGGGATCGGCCGCCCGAACGCGCCCGCCCGGCCGCGCTGCCACCACATGCGGTATCCCCAGACGATCAGCAGGACCAGGCAGAGCGCGAGGGCCATCAGGGCGATCTGGTTGACGATCCCGAAGAGGACGCCGGTGTGCAGGTCGATGCCCCAGCGGGTCACCTTGGCGAGGACCGGATAGTCCGCGAAGCGCACGACGTCGGTGACCTCGCCGGTGGCGGGATCGACGGCGACCGAGTCCTGCTTCTCGGGCCAGCTGCGCTGCACCTGCCTCACGACGTACGCGGAGGTCGCGTCGGCGGGCGGGACGATCTCCACCGGGTCGCTCAGCCCCTTCCCTCGTGCCGCCGCCAGCACCGCGTCGAGGCCCACGCCGTGCTCGCCGCCCCTGGTGGCCGTCGTGGAGCCGTGACCCGCGTGCTCGCCGCTCACGGCCGCCGAGACGGACGGGGTGGCCTGGCCGAGCGAGGTGCGCAGTTCGTCGACGTTGGCCCCCGCGTAGGCGGACCAGGTCAGGCCCGTCGCCGAGAGGAAGAAGAACCCGGCGGCGGCCCACACGCCGACCGTGCCGTGCAGACCGAGGGTGCGGCGGCGGCCGCTCGTGCCGCGGACCGCGCGCTGTGAACGCCGGCGCGCGAACCACAGCACGAGCCCCCCACCGGCTATCACCCACAGCCAGCTGGCGGCGAGTTCGCTGTAGAGCCGCCCGTTCTCCCCGAGGTGCAGATCGCGGTGGAACTCGTCGATCCAGGTGCGCAGCGGCAGGGCGCCGGTGGAGCCGTACTGCTCCTGGGCGCCGCGCACCTTCCCGGTGTACGGGTCGACGAAGACGGCGAGCGTGTGCCCCTCCGCGATGCCGGGGACACCGGACAGCAGCACCCTGGTGGTGGCGTCCTTCGCCGGGGAAGGCCGTACGGCGGCCGGCGTGCCCTCGGGGTGGGCCCTGCGGGCGGCGGCGACCTGCTCGCTGATCGGCAGCTTGCCGCCGCCGACCGGGACGGTCAGCTCGTCGGCGTAGACGATCTTCTCCGCCTGGAACGAGGCGGCGTACAGGAATCCGGTCAGTGCGGCGACCAGCAGGAACGGGGCGACGAGAAGTCCGGCGTAGAAGTGCAGGCGCAGCACCAGGGGGCGCAGCGGCGCCCATCGCGAAGATGAGGGGGCGACGGACTGCGGGGACTCGTCCGTCGTGGGCAATGGGGCGGTGGGCATCGGCGGGCCTCTCCGGGCTCGTTGCTCAGCGGTGGCGGTCCAGAGGTCGGAGCGGGACATGGCCGAGTTCCGGCAGGGGTAGGTGGCGTGCGTCACACGGAGGCGCCGACGGGGCCGTGGCATGCTGGCGCGATGGGATCTCCGCGTGACCACAAGGCTCCGGCCGAGCAGGTCGAGGAACTGCTCGCCGCCGGCGGCCCGTTGCCGATCGTCGCCGCCGGTCATCCGGTACTGCGCTCCGGCACCGAGCCGTTCGACGGCCAGTTGGGGCCCGCCCTGCTGGCCCGCTTCGTCGAGGCCCTGCGGGAGACGATGCACGCGGCGCCGGGCGTGGGTCTCGCCGCGCCGCAGGTCGGGGTGCCGTTGCGGATCGCGGTCATCGAGGACCCGGCGCCGGTCCCTGAGGAGGTCCGGGTGGCGCGCGGGCGGGTGCCGCAGCCGTTCCGCGTGCTGGTCAACCCCTCGTACGAGGCGGTCGGCACCCAGCGCGCCGCGTTCTTCGAGGGCTGCCTGAGCGTGCCCGGCTGGCAGGCCGTGGTGGCCCGGCACGCCCGGGTGCGGCTGCGGGCGCTGGACGAGCACGGTGCCGCCGTGGACGAGGAGTTCACGGGCTGGCCGGCGCGCATCGTCCAGCACGAGACGGACCATCTGGACGGCACGCTCTACCTCGACCGCGCCGAGTTGCGCTCGCTGTCGTCGAACGAGGCGGTGGCGGCGCGGTGGGGCCGGCCGACGCCGGAACGGGCAGCGCGGGAGCTGGGGTTCACGCTGCCCGACTGAGGCTTTTGGCGTCAGCCCCGGTAAGCCTCCAGCAGCCGCAGCCACACCTCGCTGATCGTCGGGAACGAGGGCACCGCGTGCCACAGACGCTCGATGGGCACCTCGCCCGCGACGGCGATGCTCGCGGAGTGGATGAGTTCACCGACGCCGGGGCCGACGAACGTGACGCCGAGCAGGGTCTCGCTGTCCAGGTCGACGACCATGCGGGCGCGGCCGCGGTAGCCGTCGGCGAACAGGTTCGCCCCCGCCACCGACGAGAACTCGACGTCCACGGCGCGCACCCGGCGGCCTGCCTGCTCCGCCTCGGCCAGTGACAGGCCCACGGCCGCCGCTTCCGGGTCGGTGAAGACCACCTGCGGGACGGCCGCGTGGTCGGCGGTCGCGGAGTGGGCGCCCCAGCGGTCCGTCTCCAGCAGCGGAACGTGCGTCGCGCGGGCCGCGATCGCCGCGCCCGCGATGCGCGCCTGGTACTTGCCCTGGTGGGTGAGGAGAGCGCGGTGGTTGACGTCGCCGACCGCGTACAGCCACTCGCTGCCCGCCACCCGCAGGGTGTCGTCGACCGGCAGCCAGGAGCCGGGCTCCAGGCCGACCGTGTCGAGGCCGATGTCGCCGGTGCGCGGGGCCCGGCCGGTGGCGAAGAGGATCTCGTCGGCCTCGAAGCGGTCGCCGGCGTCCGTGACGACCACGACGGTGTCGCCCTCGCGCCGTACCGACTCCACCGAGGTGCCGGTGCGCACGTCCGCGCCCGCCTCGGTGAGCGCTTCGGCGACCAGTTCCCCGGCGAACGGCTCCATGCGCGGCAGCAGGCCCTTGCCGCGGACCAGCACGGTGACCTGGGAGCCGAGGGCCTGCCAGGCGGTGGCCATCTCGGAGGCCACCACACCGCCGCCCACGACGATCAGCCGGCCGGGCACGGACCGGGCGCTGGTCGCCTCACGGCTGGTCCACGGGTTCACCTCGGCGATCCCTGGCAGGTCGGGCAGCTGGGCGTCGCTGCCGGTGCACACGGCCACCGCGTGCCGGGCGGTCAGCACGTGCCGCTCGCCGTCCGGGCCGGTCACCGTGACCCTGCGCGGCCCGTCCAGCCGTCCGTGGCCCCGGTAGAGGTCGGCCCCGATGCCGTCCAGCCAGGAGACCTGCCCGTCGTCCGTCCAGTTCCCGACCTCGTAGTCCCGGTGGGCGAGGACCGCGGCGGCGTCGAGGGGGCCCTGCGCGAGCCGGGCGAGGCCGGGGACGCGGCGGGCGTCGGCGCGGGCGATCACCGGGCGGAGCAGTGCCTTGCTGGGGATGCACGCCCAGTAGGAGCATTCGCCGCCGACCAGCTCGCTCTCCACGACCGCGGTGGACAGGC
The DNA here is from genome assembly GCF_042892355.1 of Streptomyces sp. NPDC001796. Classification (NCBI taxonomy): domain Bacteria; kingdom Bacillati; phylum Actinomycetota; class Actinomycetes; order Kitasatosporales; family Streptomycetaceae; genus Streptomyces; species Streptomyces sp. NPDC001796. Next base: position 123,872 of record NZ_JBIAUC010000017.1, read on the forward strand.
CGGCCGCACGGGTGCGGTCGGCGACGTTCTCCCCCACGGGCCCGGCTCCGAGCACCACGACGTCGTACGCGATGGATTCCGTTTCCGTCATGGGGACAGTCTGGTGGGTGGTGTGCCCGGTGGCCACACGGGTAGGGCGCGGAATACGTGACCGAGTGTGACAGTTGACGACAGCGGCTCGGCCCCGACATCAGGAAGAGGGATACGCCATGAGCAACACCGTGGAGCTCACCAAGGAGAACTTCGACCAGACGGTCGAGGACAACGACTTCGTCCTGATCGACTTCTGGGCGTCCTGGTGCGGGCCGTGCCGTCAGTTCGCGCCGGTGTACGACAAGGCCGCCGAGGAGAACCCTGACCTGGTGTTCGCCAAGGTGGACACCGAGGCGCAGCCCGAGCTCGCGGCGGCGTTCGGCATCCAGTCGATCCCGACGCTGATGATCGTCCGGGACCGGGTCGCCGTGTTCGCGCAGCCGGGCGCCCTGCCGCAGGCCGCTCTGGACGACGTGATCGGGCAGGCCCGCAGGCTGGACATGGACGAGGTCCGCAAGGCGGTGGCCGAGCAGCAGGCCAAGGCCGAGCAGAACGGCGAGTGACCGCAGCCCGCAGACCGATCAGAAGGGGTAAGTCGCCACGTCCCCGCGCACCGTGGTCCAGCGCAGGTGGGTGAAGGCGTCCAGATTGGCCTCACCGCCGAAGCGCGCACCGGTGCCGGAGGCGGCGAGACCGCCGAAGGGCGCGACAGCCTCGTCGCCCACGGTCTGGTCGTTGATGTGGGCCATGCCCGTCGGGATCCGCTCGGCCAGGTCGAGGCCGCGCGCGGCGTCCCGCGTGACGATGCCCAGGGAGAGGCCGTACGGCCCCTCGGAGGCGAGGCCGACGGCCTCTTCCGCTGTCGTGAAGGGGCGTACGGGTGCGACCGGCCCGAAGACCTCCTCCGTGTAGGCCGGTGTCGTGTCGTCGGCTCCGGCCAGCACCGTCGGCCGGTAGAACAGGCCGCGGTACGTCCCGCCCGCCACGAGCTTCGCGCCGCGGGCGGTGCTGGCCGCCACCAGCCCGTGGATCCGGGCGAGTTGGCTCGCGTCGATGACGGGGCCGAGGTGCACCTTCTCGCGGAACGGGTCGCCCACGATGAGCGTGTCGGCCTTGGCGGCGAGCCGCTCGACGTACTCCTCGTACAGCGACGCGTGGACGAGGTGGCGGCCGGTCGTCATGCAGATCTGGCCCTGGTGGAAGAAGGACCCCCAGGCCGCGGTGGAGACGACGGCGTCGAGATCGGCGTCCTCGAGGACGATCAGCGCGGAGTTGCCGCCGAGCTCCAGATGGACCCGTTTCAGGTGGTGTCCGCCGGCCTCGGCGATCGCGCGGCCGGCGGCGGTCGACCCGGTGAAGGAGATCACCGGGACGCGCGGGTCGGCGACCAGTTCCTGGCCCACGTCGGGTCCCCCGGGCAGGACGTGCAGCAGGCTCTCGGGCAGTCCCGCCTCGGCGAACACGGCGGCCACGGCGAGACCTCCGCAGACGGCGGTGCGCGGGTCGGGTTTGAGCACGACGGCGTTGCCGAGGGCGAGCGCCGGTGCGACGGAGCGGACCGCGAGGATCAACGGGGCGTTGAACGGGGCGATCACGCCCACCACACCGACGGGGACACGGCGCGTGTACGACAGCCGGGGTGCCTCCGAGGGCAGGACCTGCCCCGTCGGGTGGGACGCGAGGGCCGCCGCCTCGTAGCACTCCTGCGCCGCGACGTGCAGTTCGAAGCCGGCCTTGTCCGGGACGGAGCCGGACTCGCGGACGAGCCAGTCGCGCAGTTCGCCGGCGTGCGCGGCGAGCAGGTCTCCTGCCCTGCGGAGCACGGCGGCGCGCACGCTGTAGGGGGTCCTGGCCCAGGCTCCCTGGGCGGTGACGGCGGCCCGGACGGCGGTCTCGACGTCCTGTTCGGAGGCGAGCGTGACGGCGCCGAGCGCGTCACCGGTGGCGGGCTCGGTGACGGTGTACTCGGCGCCCGTCAGCGGCTGCGGCTGCCAGGTCCGCGTGTCGAGCAGCATGACGGCTCTCCGATCCGGCACCGGGCGGGGCGCACGGCGCGCGTGGAGGCCCCCAGCCCGCGTGCTCAGCTGGATTCGCGGTGCACGATCCGTGCCCCGAACACCTCGTGCACGTCCGGCACACCTCCAGGATCGCGCACCGCGCGGTCGACCAGCTCGGCGAGATCGCGACCGGACGGCAGTTCGATGTGGACGGTGCTCAGCCGCGGGCGCAGCAGCCGTCCGAGCATCAGGTCGTCGGCGCCGACCACGGCCGTCTCCTCCGGGACGTCCACGCCCTCGTCCTGGAGGGCACGCATCAGGAGCATCGCGTACTCGTCGTTGTACGCGAAGACGGAGTCCAGGCCCAGGGAGCGCCAGCGCCCGGCCAGCCGGGCGGCGGAGTCCTCCTCGTAGGCGAGCGGCAGCTCGGTGACGGTCGCGTCGGTGCCCTCCAGAGCGCGCCGCACGCCTTCGAGGCGGGGCCTGGAGAAGAACTCCAGACCGGGCTCCTCGGGCATGACCACACCGACGCGGCGGCGGCCGCGGGCCAGCAGATGGACCCCGGCGCTGTGCCCCACCCCGTCCTGGTCCAGGAGCAGCGCGTGCGCGCCCTCGACGCGTTCGGAGCCGAGGGTGACGACGGCGCGGGCCCCGGAGCGCTTGAGGACGTGGACGCCCTCGGGGCCGAGGCCGCCGCCGGGCACGATGACCGCGACCGGTCGCAGTTCCGCCCAGGCACGGGCCGCCTCGTCGCGGTCGAGGCCGATGCCGCCGTACTGCACGACCGTGTAGTCGAGCCGGCTGAGCGCCCACTGCAGTTCGCTCAGGAACCGGCTGTACAGCGGGCCCGCCGGCACGTTCGGGGAGGGCATGAGCACCATGCGGCTGTGTCCGGCGCGCAGGGAGCGGGCGGCTGCGTGCGGGACGTACCCCAGCTCCTTGGCGGCCTCGTGGACGCGGCGGCGGGTGGGTTCGCTGATGCGTACGGCGCTGGTGTTGTTGAGGACGTAGGAGACGGTCGCGCGCGAGACACCGGCCAGGCGCGCCACATCGGCACTCGTCGGCACGGCGGGTGGTGCGGGCGACGAAGGGACGGGCTGTTCCGGTATCTGCACCATGACGTACCGCATCTTCGCAGAACGCGCGCACCGCGCGTTCCTGGGGTGGCTCGTGGCACCAACCACCCCTCCGACAAGGGAAGTTGTGCAATCACCCGCATAGGACGCCCGCACAGGTTACCGTTCGGTAGAAGACGGTTCCGCGGAGGTGTCCCCATGACGTCCGACCGCATTCCGGGACCTGCGGAGTGCGCCCGCGCGCTCGCCGCCGGGGAGATGACCTCCCGGGAGCTCGTGGAGCGCACGCTGGCCCGGATCCAGGCGGCGCAGCCCACGGTGAACGCGTTCCGCGTGGTGCGCGACCGGGCCGCGCTCGCCGAAGCGGAGGCGGCCGACAGGCTGCTGGCGGCCGGGGTGCGGCGGCCGCTGCTCGGGGTGCCGGTGGCGGTCAAGGACGACATGGACGTGGCGGGCGAGCCCACCGCGTTCGGCTGCCCGGGCGACTTCCCGCCGGCGGCCGAGGACGGCGAGGCGGTACGGCGCCTGCGGGCGGCAGGCGCGGTGATCGTCGGCAAGACCAACACCTGCGAGCTGGGGCAGTGGCCGTTCACCGAGGGGCCCGCCTTCGGCGCCACCCGCAATCCGTGGAACCTGCGCCACACACCGGGCGGCTCGTCCGGCGGATCCGCGGCGGCGGTCGCGGCGGGCCTGGTGCCTGCCGCGCTGGGCTCGGACGGCGCCGGGTCGATCCGTATCCCGGCCGCCTGGACGCACCTGGTCGGCATCAAGCCGCAGCGCGGCCGGATCTCGACCTGGCCGAGCCCCGAGTCCTTCTACGGCATCACGGTCAACGGCACGCTCGCCCGTACGGTCGCGGACGCGGCGCTGCTCCTGGACGCGGCGAGCGGGAACCACGACGGCGAACGGCACCGGCCGCCCACGCTCGACGTCGCGGCCGCGGTGGGACGCGACCCGGGCCGGCTGCGGATCGCGCTCTCGCTGAAGCCGCCGTTCACGGCGCTGCCGGCGCGGCTCGATCCCCGCGTACGGGAGCGGGTGCTCGCGCTCGCGGAGCGGCTCGCCGCGCTCGGGCACGTGGTCGAGGAGGCGGAGCCGCGGTACGGGCAGATCGGGCTGGCATTCGTGCCGCGGGCGACCGCAGGCCTGGCCGAGTGGGTGCGCAGGGTGCCGTACCCGGAGCTGCTCGACCGGCGCACCCGCGACGCCGCACGCCTGGGCCGGCTGCTCGGTGGGGCTCCGCTGCGCGTGGCGCGGCGGGCGGAGGCGACGCTGCACCGGCGTGTGGGGGCGCTGTTCACGACGTACGACGTCCTCCTCACGCCGACGACGGCCGCTCCCCCGCCGCGCATCGGAACGCTGGCGCACATGAACGGCTGGAACACCGACCGGGCGATGATCGCGGCGTGTCCGTACGCCTGGCCGTGGAACGTACTGGGCTGGCCGGGGATCGGTGTGCCCGCGGGTTTCGTCGGTGACGGTCTGCCCGTGGGCGCACAGTTGCTCGGCCCGGCGAACAGCGAGCCTCTTCTGGTGTCGCTGGCGGCCCAGTTGGAGGCGGACCGGCGCTGGGACGGGCGGTGGCCGCCGGACGCGGCCGCCCTGGACGCTCCGGCGACGCAGGAGCGTGCGGACCGTACTCTGTGACCATGGACGATGCGCCGATGGTCGGCTTGATGGGACGTGTCACGGGTACCGTCGGGCCCGGACTGGTCGGCGAGGTGATCGTCCGCGTGCGCGGCGGGGCCGAGCACTTCCTCGCGTATCCCGCGGACGGGACGGGCCGCATCGAGCGGGGCGCGGTGGTGATGGTGGTGGAGTATCTTCCGCCCCGAACCGTCTACGTCGAGGCCATGTACGACAGTTGAGCCGCTCTCACCGCAGGTGAGAGGCGCAGGCGTCAAGATTGCAACAAGGTTCCGTCAGTGTCTTCTCCCGGGGCTTGCGCAGGCGCACACTCGCCTTCGTTCGGTGCCGACCCGGCACCAGGCAAAGGGGGCGTATGCCGATGGTCATCGGCGTCGTCGCGGGGGCTGTCGTCCTCGCGCTGCTTGTCATCGTTGGGATCTTCAAGCTCATGTGGCGTGTCGCGGAGCCCAACGAAGCACTGATCATCTCCGGTTCGAAGCATCGGACGGAGGGTCTCGAGGAAGGGATGGGCTTCCGCATCGTCACGGGGCGCGGCACGCTGGTGCTGCCGGGCGTGCAGGCGGTGCGCAAGTTGTCGCTCGACCTCAACGAGACGGAACTGCACGTGGACTGCGTGACCCATCAGGGCATTCCGCTGAAGGTGCGGGGCGTGGTCATCTTCAAGGTGGGCGACGACTTCGTGTCGATCGCCAACGCCGCCCGCCGCTTCCTGGACCAGCAGAAGCTGATGTCGGAGCGCGTGCACAACGTGTTCGCCGGTCATCTGCGGTCCATCGTGGGCGGGTTGACGGTCGAGGACATGATCCGCGACCGGGAGAAGCTCACCGGGCAGACCCGGGCCGCCTGCGGAACGGAGATGGAGAAGCTGGGTCTGATCGTGGACTCGCTGCAGATCCACGAGATCGAGGACCCGACGGGGTACATCCGGAACCTGGCGGCGCCGCACGCGGCTGCGGTGCAGCGGGACGCGCGCATCGCGCAGGCGGAGTCGAACCGTCTCGCCACCGAGGCGGAGCAGCAGTCGTTCGCGCGGATGGCGGAGGCGACGCGGGACAGCGAGATCCTCCAGGCCGGGTACCAGGCCGAGCGGGACAAGGCGGCCGCAAAGGCGCGCCAGGCCGGTCCGCTCGCGGATGCCGCGGCCCGTCAGGAGGTCGTTGTGCAGGAGACCCGGGTCGCGGAGCTGGAGGCGCACCGGCGCGAGCAGCAGCTCCAGGCCGATGTCCGCAAGCCGGCGGACGCGAAGGCGTACGAGAAGCGCACTCTGGCCGAGGCCGAGCGTGACGCGCGGATCTCGGCGGCGCAGGCCAAGGCGAAGGAGACCGAGCTGGCGGCGGCGGCCGAGGCGACGCGGGTCAAGGCGGCCGCGGCGGCGGAGGCCGAGGCGACCAAGTCGCGCGGTGCGGCGGCGGCCGAGGCGACCCGCGCGACCGGTGAGGCCGAGGCGGCCGCGGCTCAGGCGAAGGGCCTGGCCGAGGCGGAGGCGACCCGCGCCCAGGGCCTCGCGGAGGCGGAGGCCATCAAGGCGCGCGCCGCGGCCCTCGCGGACAACCAGGAGGCCGTGGTCGCGCAGCAACTGGCCGAGAGGTGGCCGGAGATCGTCCAGGCGGGCGCGTCCGCCTTCGGCAACGTCGACAACATGGTGCTGCTCAACGGGGCGGACGGCATGGCCGACATGTTCGCCAAGGCCCTGACGATGGGCGGCACCGGCCTGGGGCTCGCCCGCCAGTTGCTGTCCTCGATGAACCAGAACGGCACACCCCCGGCCGGCTCGGGGACGGCCGGGCTCAACGGGTTCGTGCCGCCGCGGCCGGAGAAGGTGACGGTGGAGAAGGACGAGGGCTGAGCCTCTCGGCAGTGAGGCGCTGAGGCTTCGGGCGTACGGGACTCGGATCCCGTACGCCCGAAGCGCGTTCCGGGGCGCGGCACCCGGTGACCCCGGCGGGCCGGGCCCCGGCTCGGGCGGCCGGGGCCTCGATGGTGACTCCGATGAGATTCACGCCACCGCCTTGACCGGTGATGCCGACGTGCGGGCCCGAATCCGGACCGCGCCCGGCAAGGGTGCGCGTCACCGCGCCGCGCGTGATGGTGATGCGGAGGGCACAGTGAGCCGCAGCGGGAGTCGCGCCATGGAATACCTCGTCACGATGACCACCCACGTCCCCGAGGGCACACCGGAGGATGCCGTCGCGGACATCCGCGCCCGTGAGGCCGCGCACTCGCGTGAGCTGGCCGCACAGGAACACCTGCTCCGCCTGTGGCGTCCGCCGCTGCGGCCCGGCGAGTGGCGGACGCCGGGGCTGTTCGCGGCGGAGGACGACACCCGGCTGGAGGAGGTGCTGGCCTCGATGCCGCTGCGCGTGTGGCGCACGGACGAAGCCACACCGCTGTCACCGCACCCGAACGACCCCTCCCCGACGGCGCCCGGACGGGCGGGTGCCCAGGAGTTCCTGGTCCACTTCACTCGCTCGGCGGCCGAGGGCACACCCGCCCGGGTGATCGACTCGGCCACCGAAGCGGAGGCGGTCCGTGCGCGGGAACTGGCCGCCCAGGGGCATCTCGTACGACTGTGGCAGCTGCCGGGCCAGGGGCGGGCACTGGGTCTGTGGCGTGCCGAGGACACAACCGAACTGGGCGCCGACCTGGAGACGCTCCCGCTGTCACCCTGGATGACGGTCGAGACGACGCCCCTCAGCGAACATCCGAACGACCCGGCACTGACCGCGAGTTGACGCCGTCTCCCGGGAAGGATGGGCCCGGGGCGACGGTGCGCGTCGGCGGACGTACGAGTCCCGTCCCACGGCATGAGGAGGAGCTATGGACATCGCCGGATCGGTGGCCCTGGTCACGGGCGCGAACCGCGGCATCGGCCGGGCGTTCGCCCGCGCGTTGCTCGACCACGGTGCCGTCAAGGTCTACGCGGCGGCGCGCGACCCGGAGAGCGTGAAGGATCCGGACGTCACGCCGCTGCGCCTGGATGTCACCCGGCATGAAGAGGTCGCCGCGGCCGCCACCGCGGCGGGTGACGTCAGCATTGTGATCAACAACGCCGGTGTGGGCGGCTGGGGCACCAAGCTCTTCGAGGGCTCCCTGGACGGCGCCCGTGAGGCGATGGAGGTGAACTTCTTCGGCACCTGGGCCGTCGCCCGCGCCTTCGCACCCGTCCTGGCGCGCAACGGGGGCGGCGCCCTGGTGAACATGCTCTCGGTGGCGTCCTGGGCGAGCCGGCCCGGCTGGCCCGGCTACGCGGCCTCCAAGGCGGCGCAGTGGTCGCTGACCGGTGCGCTGCGCGAGGGGCTGCGGGAACAGGGCACCCTGGTGGTCGGGGTGCACGCGGGCTTCGTCGACACGGACCTGGCCAACTGGACGGACGCGCCGAAGATCGGCGCCGGGGACGTCGCCGAGCAGACCATGCGGGCTCTGGCCGACAACCGGGCCGAGGTCCTCGCCGACGAGCGGACCAGACAGGTCAAGGCGGCCTTGTCCCAGCCGCTCGGCGACAGGGCCCCGTGACGGACCGGCGGGCGGCCCGCATCCGTGTCAGTTCCCCCTCCAGATGTTGTCGAAGGCCGCCTTCTCGATGGCTCGCCGTTGTCGTACGGCCGTCAGTTCCGTCACCGCGTCATCGACGGCGGCGAGCACCGTCGTCACCGCCTCGTCGGTCTCCTCCGGCAGCTCTCCGGCGGGTGTCTCACGGATCCCCACGGCCGTCGCCAGTGCGGCGAGCACGGGCTCGGCCTCGGCCCATCGGTCCGCCGCCCGCTGCCGTGCGGCGGAGTCGGCCAGCACCGCCTCACCGGTCCAGGACGGCAGCAGCCGGCGGCGCTGCCGCTTGAGCAGTCCCTCGTCCTCGAAGGCGGCCAGATACGCCGAGGACAGATCACGCCCCCGGCGCCAGAGCCAGTCCTCGACCGTTTCATGGGGCGTCTGCCGGACGAGTGACGCCGCGGCCTCCCGCACCAGGCGGTCGTCGGTCACCGGCGGATCGCCCGGCACGAGGAGGTCTCCGTCCAGCGTGAGGGCCCGGGCGTCCCGGAGGTCGAGCAACTCCGCTCCCGCGAGCGCGAGCGAGAGATCGCCCGGTTCGGCGGAACGGCCGGGTGCCGCGTCCAGGGCGACGATCAGCAGGTCCCGTGCAGTGGTCATGTGCGGCTCCCCGTCAGTGGCTGCGGTGACGGTACGTCGTTGAGCGGCCGTCCCGACAGCCCGACAGTAGCGCGGCTGCGTCAGTGACGGTCCGCCGAAGCCGGTACGGCGTCCGCCGCGGCGGGCCCGCCTCCCGGGGCGCTGCCCCGTACGACCGCCCGGTGGCACGGGGAACCGATACGCAGGGCGCCCGCGGCGAGGACCACGACGGCGGCCAGGGGCAGGACCTGGCCGACGGCGGCGGCCAGGGGCAGGGCCTGACCGACGACCCAGGCGTCCACGCCCCCTTCGCCGACCTGCGCATGGACCTCGCCACCCGCGAGGTCACGCGCGGCGGCCCCAGCGGATGCACCCCCGGCGAACGGCCCCGATCCTTGGAGGGAGGGGGCAGATCCGCGAAGGAGGGTGTCATGTCCGTGATGGACAAGCTGAGGCAGATGCTCAAGGGCCATGGCGAACCCATCGGCGAGGACCACGACAAGGCGGGACAGCCCGCCGGCGAGCAGCCTCACGGCGCGCAGCCCGGTCAGGTCGACAAGGGGCCGGACGCGCTCAGGGAACAGATGCGGTCCCGGCCTGAGCAGGACAACCCGCCCCAGCCGTAGCCGGAGCCATGGCGAATTGACGCGGCGTCACCAGCCGACCCGCTCGGCGCGCCTGCGCCGTGACGCTCTACCGTGAGCCGCGTGACTGCCTTTACCGAAGAAGACGTCCCCGGCCGCTACGGCCCCTCCGCCACCACGGAGGCCGACCCCCGCGAGGTGGGCCGGGTACGGACCGAGTACTCCCCCGCGCACGACGGCGACCCCGACCCCGGCGAGATCGTCTGGACCTGGGTGCCGTTCGAGGAGAACGACGGGCGCGGCAAGGACCGCCCGGTGCTCGTCGTCGCCCGTGAGGCGGCGGGCACGCTGCTGGCGGTGCAGCTGTCCAGCAAGCGGCACGACGGTGACCGGGAGTGGGTGCCGATCGGCAGCGGGCCCTGGGACCGGTCGGGGCGCGAGTCCTGGGTGGACGTGGACCGTGTCCTCCGGGTGCACGAGGCCGGCATGCGGCGCGAGGCGTGCGCGCTGGACAGGATGCGGTTCAACCTCGTGGTGCACCGGCTCCGGGAACGCTACGGCTGGAACTGAGCCCGGCGTCAGGCGGCGCCCACCGGGGTGCCGAAGGCACGCTCGAACGCCGCCCGCGTCGTCCTCCCCGGTGTGCGGTCCAGCACGGCGAAGACGACCTCCTCGAAGTACCCCGTGAACCGGCCCTGGGCCAGCAGCCCGTGGAACGCCCCGGCCACCTGCGCCGGGTCGTTCCGGAACACCCCGCAGCCCCAGGCGCCCAGCACCAGGCGCCGGTAGCCGCAGGCCGCCGCCGTCTCCAGCACGCGCTCGGCGCGGGTCGCGAGAGCGCGCGGCAGTTCGATCGCGCGCTGCGGCGCCCTGTGCAGGACCACGCCGGCGTTGGGCGCGGCGGCGGTGAGGAAGCCGACCGTGTACGGCTCGTCCAGCAGATGCCCGTGGTCGTCGCGGAAGACGGGCACCGCCGGTGAATGGATGACACGGTCCGTGTAGAACGGGTCGCGGTGCGCGCGGTGGTGGTCGTAGAACTCCACGACCCCGCTGATGCACTCGTACAGCGCGGAGGACCGGCACAGGGCCTCCTCCTGGGCCTGCGCGCCGTTCAGGAAGCCGCCGCCCGGATTACGCGCGGAGGCGAAGTTCAGGACGGCCACCGGATCACCCGACCGGCCGACAAGGCGCCGGGCGGCTTCCAGGCTGCTCTCGCCGGTGACCTCCAGGACCCCGGTGACCTGGACGGCCGGCGGTATGTCCACCGCGTCCGGGCCGTACATCCGCGTGCGTGTGCGGGCGGCCTCGACCGCCGCGGCGATGGCCACGGTACGTCCGTCGGGCGCGCGGTAGGCCCCCGCCGCCACGATCTCCTGCGTCTGCCGCGCGATCCCGCGCAGGCGCGCGCTCACGGCGCCACCCCCGTGGGCGCCGTGAGCGCGCCGCGCGCCCGCTCCCCCGGCGTGGCGCCGATCTCCCCCGTCGTGCTCATGAACGCATGGTGAGCGATGCTGGTCTCACGCCGCAACAGAGTTTCGCGGTCCCGGAAACAACGGCTCGCGACGCGCACAACATGAGGAAAGCAGTCCGGAAAGCCCCACTGTGCACCCTTGTGCGAATCCAGGGGAGCGTCTTGGGTGGGACGAGCGATGCCGGTCCGGCCTCCTGGGGTTCGGATCGGCGACCTGGTGGAACCTCAGGAGGATCCTGACATGTCCGATTCGGTGAGTGACTGTACGGAGCACCGCTCCGCCGTCACCGAAGCCGACGTGGAGGCGCTGGTCCGCGGTATCTGCTTCAAGACCGGACCGCCCCGCTCGATCGGTGTCGAAGTGGAATGGCTCGTCCACGAGCCGCGCACGCCGTGGCTCCCCGTACCACCGGAACGTCTCGACGCGGCCTACGCCGCACTGCGGACCCTGCCCCTGCGTTCGGCCCTCACGGTCGAACCCGGCGGTCAGCTGGAGCTCAGCTCCGCTCCGGCCGCCTCCCTCATGGAGTGCGTCGGGTCCGTCTCCGCCGACCTCGACGCGGTGCGCGCCGTGCTGCGCGAGGCCGGCCTCGCCCTCAGCGGCCACGGCCACGACCCCTGGCGCCCTCCCCGCCGCTACCTCCGCGAGCCGCGCTACGACGCCATGGAGCGCTGCCTGGACCGTGCGGGGCCCGAGGGTCGGTCCATGATGTGCTCCTCCGCATCCGTGCAGGTGTGCCTGGACGCCGGACACGAGGAGCCGGGGCCCCTGGGGTTCGGGCGGCGCTGGTGGCTGGCGCACCAGCTGGGCGCGGTCCTGGTCGCCGCGTTCGCGCACTCCCCGCTGGCCGGGGGCCGGCCCACGGGCTGGCGCTCCACGCGGCAGTCCCTGTGGACGGCCATGGACCCCGGCCGCTCCAGCGCGCCCCCGCTCGACCGCGACCCGCGCGCCGCCTGGGCCAGGCATGTGCTGGACGCGCCGGTGATGTGCGTCCGCGACGGCAGCGGTCCCTGGCGCGTGCCGCGGGGCCTGAGCTTCCGGGCCTGGACCCGGTCCGCCGATCCGCCGGAGCGGGGTGACCTCGACTACCACCTGACGACCCTGTTCCCTCCGGTCAGACCGCGCGGCCACCTGGAACTGCGCATGATCGACGCGCAGCCGGGTGACGACGGCTGGATCGTGCCGCTCGCCGTGACGGCCGCGCTCTTCGACGACCCCGAGGCCGCCGAGACCGCGTACCGGTCGGTGAAACACCTCGCCGAGCGGGCGGGTCCCATGCCGCCGCCGTGCAACCCGCTGTGGATCGCCGCGGCCCGCGACGGTCTGGCCGACCCCGAGCTGCACGAGGCCGCCGTCGCCTGCTTCGCGGCCGCCGTCGAGGCGCTGCCGAGGCTCGGTGCCACCGCCGACGTGCTGGGCGCCGTCGCCGAGTTCGCCGACCGCTATGTGGCCCGGGGCCGCTGCCCCGCCGACGACCTGCTGCTCCGGTTCCACGGGAAGGACACCCCCTCCGGCGGGGACGACACCCGGTTCCACGGGAAGGACATGCGCACATGACCGACGAACGGTCCCCGATCGACCCCGAGATACTCCGGGAGCGCGCGCTGGACGCCCTCACCACGGCCCGCGACCGCACCGCGCTCCTGACCACCTGCGTCGAAGAGCCCGACCTGACGGCGCAGCACTCCCCGCTGATGTCGCCGCTGGTGTGGGACCTCGCGCACATCGGCAACCAGGAAGAGCTCTGGCTGCTGCGCGCGGTCGCCGGCCGGGAGGCGATGCGGCCCGAGATCGACGGGCTGTACGACGCCTTCGAGCACCCGCGCGCCGAGCGGCCCTCGCTGCCGCTGCTGCCGCCCGAGGAGGCCCGGCGCTACGCCGCCGAGGTGCGCGGGCGGGCCCTGGACGTGCTGGAGCGCACGCCGCTCACGGGCCGGCGCCTGACCGAGGCGGGCTTCGCCTTCGGCATGATCGCCCAGCACGAGCAGCAGCACGACGAGACCATGCTGATCACGCACCAGCTCCGCAAGGGCCCGCAGGCGCTCACCGCCCCGGATCCGGAGCCGGTGGCACCGTACGACGGCCCGGCCGAGGTCTTCGTGCCCGGCGGCCCGTTCATCATGGGCACCTCCACCGAGCCGTGGGCACTGGACAACGAACGGCCCGCGCACCAGCGCCAGGTGCCGCCGTTCTACATCGACGCCGTCCCGGTGACGAACGGCGCCTACGCGGCCTTCATCGAGGACGGCGGCTACGGCGACGAGCGCTGGTGGAGCCCTGAGGGCTGGGCCCATGTCCGGAAGCACGGCATCGAGGCCCCGCTGTTCTGGCGCCGCGAGGCCGGGCAGTGGCTGCGCCGCCGCTTCGGTGTCACCGAGGTCGTACCGCCCGACGAGCCGGTGCTGCACGTGTGCTGGTACGAGGCGGACGCGTACGCGCGCTGGGCGGGGCGCCGACTGCCCACCGAGATCGAGTGGGAGAAGGCGGCCCGCCACGACCCGGCCACGGGACGGTCCCGGCGCTACCCCTGGGGCGACGCCGACCCGACCCCCGAGCACGCCAACCTCGGGCAGCGGCACCTGCGTCCCGCGCCGGCCGGCAGTTATCCGGCGGGTGCCTCCCCGCAGGGCGTACGGCAGTTGATCGGCGACGTGTGGGAGTGGACGTCGAGCGACTTCCTGCCCTACCCGGGGTTCACGACGTTCCCTTACAAGGAGTACTCGGAGGTGTTCTTCGGACCGGAGTACAAGGTGCTGCGCGGCGGTTCGTTCGCCGTGGACCCGGTGGCCTGCCGGGGCACCTTCCGGAACTGGGACTATCCGATCCGGCGCCAGATCTTCTCCGGATTCCGCACCGCCAGGGACGTGTGATGTGCCGTCATCTCGCCTACCTGGGCCCTGAGGAGCCGCTCGGCCGGCTCCTCAGGGAGCCGTCGCACAGCCTGTACCGGCAGTCGTGGGAGCCGCGGCGGCAGCGGTACGGGACGGTCAACGCCGACGGCTTCGGCGTCGGCTGGTACGCCGAGGGTGATCCGGTGCCCGCGCGGTACCGCCGGATGGAGCCCATCTGGAGCGACCCGTCCTTCGCCGATCTGGCGCGGGTCGTGCGCTCCGGTGCGCTGCTGGCGGCCGTACGGGACGCGACCGATGGGTGCGCCGCCGGAGAGGCCGCGGCGGCGCCGTTCGCGGCGGGCCGGTGGCTGTTCAGCCACAACGGGGCGGTGCCCGGATGGCCCCGCTCCGTCGCCGACCTCGCCCGGTCCCTGCCTTCGGCCGAACTGCTGTCGCTGGAGGCCCGCACCGACTCGGCCCTCGTCTGGGCGCTGGTGCTGAACCGGCTGCGTGCCGGCGACGACGCGGGGCAGGCGCTGACCGACACCGTGCTGGAGATCGCCACGGCGGCCCCCGACTCCCGGCTCAACCTGCTGCTCACCAACGGCTCGACGATCGCGGCGACCGCGTGGGGCGACACCCTGTGGTACCTCGCCGAACCGGGCAGCAGCATCGTCGTCGCCTCCGAGCCCCACGACGACGACCCGCGCTGGCAGGAGGTGCCCGACCGCACGCTGCTCACGGCCGACACCACCGACGTCCTGCTGACCCCGCTGAAGGACCCGCGCGACGACATGGCATCCTCCCCCACTCTCGGCTCCGCTCGAGTGGGGGCACCCCCATCATCCGAGGAGCCCCGCACGTGAGCCCGTTCCATGTGACCCGCACCCTTCCGGAGGACGCCACGGACGCCGCGCTGCGCGCCGACGTCCTCGACGGCCTCACCCGCAGTCCCAAGACGCTGCCCCCGAAGTGGTTCTACGACGCCCACGGCAGCGACTTGTTCGAAAAGATCACCGAGCTGCCGGAGTACTACCCCACACGCGCCGAACGGGAGATCCTGATCGCCCGCTCCGGCGAGATCGCGGCCGCGGCCGACGCGCGCACACTGGTCGAGCTGGGCTCCGGCTCGTCCGAGAAGACACGGCACCTGCTGGACGCGATGAGCGGACTGCACACCTACGTCCCCGTCGACGTCAGCGAGAGCGCGCTCACCCAGGCGGGACAGGCGCTGGCCGCCGAGCGGCCCGGTCTGCACGTCCACGCGCTCATCGCCGACTTCACGGCGGGACTCGAGCTGCCGGAGACACCCGGGCCGCGGCTCGTCGCGTTCCTCGGCGGCACGATCGGCAACCTGGTGCCCGCCGAACGGGCGACGTTCCTCAAGGCCGTCAGGGCCCTGATGGCGCCAGGGGACACGCTGCTGCTCGGCACCGACCTGGTGAAGGACCCCTCGGTGCTGGTGGCGGCGTACGACGACACGGCCGGGGTGACGGCCGCGTTCGACAAGAACGTGCTGGCCGTCGTCAACCGGGAGCTGGGCGCCGACTTCGACCCGGACGCCTTCGACCATGTGGCGCTGTGGGACGCGGAGAACGAGTGGATCGAGATGCGGCTGCGGGCGCGCACCGCGCAGACCGTGAAGGTTCCCGCGCTCGACCTGGCGGTCGAATTCGCCGAGGGCGAGGAACTGCGCACGGAGGTGTCGGCGAAGTTCCGCAAGGACGGTGTGAGCCGTGAACTGGCCGCCGCCGGGCTGGAGCTGACGCGCTGGTGGACGGACCGGGAAGGGAGGTTCGCCCTGTCCCTGAGTTCGGCGTGCCGGGCCGACTGAGCCGGCGCGCGCCACACACCCGCGGACACCCGCCAAGGAGAGGAGCACCCGCATGACCGACCACATCTACCGGGTCACCGAGATAGTCGGCAGCTCGCCCGAGGGCATCGACCAAGCCGTCCGCAACGGGATCGAGCGCGCCTCGCAGACCCTGCGCAACCTGGACTGGTTCGAGGTCACGCAGGTCAGGGGCCGGATCGAGAACGGGCGGATCGAGCACTACCAGGTCGGCCTGAAGGTGGGCTTCCGGCTCGAGGAGGGCGAGTAGCGGAGAGCGATGGGCGCGCCTCTCACGTCGGCCGAGGGCGCGCCTCTCACGTCCGCCGAGGGCGCGCCTCTCACGTCCGCCCCTCGCGTTCCTGGGCGTCCTTCAGGGCGGCGGACGGGGACGCCCAGCGGGCGCGGACGACGGTGAAACCCGCTCGTTCGGCATCCTGGCAGACCAGTTCGTCGTCGTCGACGAGAACACGGACCTCCCGGCCGCGGGCCAGTTCGCGCAGCAGTTCCAGCTTGGTGACGCGGGCGGGCCTGCGGTCGCCGTTCGACCGCATGTACAGACGGCCCTCGGGCAGCCCGTGGGCGGCGAGCCAGTCGAGGGTGTCGCGCCGGCAGCGCGCGGGCCGCCCGGTCAGATAGACCAGCTCGCACTCCTCGGCGGTCCTCAGCGCGAGCGCGATCCCCTCGGCCAGCGGCGGGTCCTGCGGCGCGGCGGCGAAGAAGGCGTCCCAGTCGCGCGGTCTCGTGAGAAGGAAACGCTGCCGGTGCTCGGTGTCGGCGAGGGTGTTGTCCAGGTCGAAGACGGCGACGGGCCTGCTGTCGTTGGTCACGCACCCACTCTAAGGAGAGAACCTCGGGGCTGCCGTCAGCCGTCCGGCCGAGCCGGGGCCGGCGGCCATACGCCGGGCGCGAGGACGCCCTCGACGTACGCGCGCGCCACCAGGGCCGCCTTGCCGGTCACACCCCAGCGGCGGGAGAGCTGCTTGAAGTGGTAGTTGACGCCGTCCACGGTCAGTCCCACGGCGGAGGCGATCTGGCCGGTCGTGGAACCGGCCGCCGCCAGCGCGAGGATCCGGGCCTCGATCTCGTCGGCCTTGACGGGCGGGACGCCGCGGTCCTGCGCCGGGGCGGGGACGTCCTCCCGGACGGGGAGCATCAGCAGCAGGTCCGGGGCGTTGTGGGAGGCCTCTCCGACCAGGTCGACGGTCATCTCGCCGCGGCGCTCGACGCCGGCCGCGGTGGTCCAGCCGACCGCGACGGTGTAACGGGACCTGCGGTGCAGCCGGATCGCCTCGGTGACCGCGCGCAACTCGTCCCTCGTCTCCGGGTGGAACAGATCGAGGATGCTGCGCCCGCGCAGGGGACCGGCGAGTGTGCCCCACTCGCCCGCCATGGCCGCGTTCACCCGCAGGATGGTGCCGTCGGTCGTGCAGTAGGCCGTGGGCACCGGGAGCCGGTCGAACAGGCCCAGCGCGCGGTTGCGCCAGAAGACCGCCGCGCGGCTGTCCGGCACCGGGGATCTGGTGGGCGGCAGGGGTATCCGCCGTGGGCGGAAATCCATGCGGGTCCTCCTTCCGTCGGGGACAGCGGCGTTCGCTCCCCAGTCAAGTGGTAAGGACCGCGCCGGTGCCACTCGTCACGCGGAAGAGTGAGAACATCCGTCGGCCAGGCAACCTCCCCACCACGGAACTTCGTCCTTTCAGACGTGCACGACTCACCTGCTTCAGTACTCCGTCACGCCAGATTCTCGTACAGCAGTGGTATATGACCCAACCATGGCCAAACCTCACGTTGCGGACCGTCCGCCGGTATCGCAGGGTCAGAGGGTGAGCGCACTCTCGCCCGCCCCCGCCCCCACGCGCACCGGGGGCGGCGCCCGTCGCATCCGTCTTCCCTTCGACAACCGACTGCTGCCCGGCGCCGCGTCGGCCCTCGCGCTGTTCGCCTCCATCCGCATGGCCGGTATCGTCGCGATCGCCGTGGCGAACCACCTCTCCGGCCACCCGATGCTCAAGGGTCTGGCCCACTCGTGGGACTCCCGCTGGTACCTGCACATCGCACAGCACGGCTACGGCACGTACGTCCACGTCCTCCACAACGGTGCCGTCCAGCGGGACTGGGCGTTCTTCCCCCTGTACCCGGGACTCATCCGCGCCGTGTACACCGTTCTGCCGATCACTCCGGGCGCCGCCGCCCTGCTGGTCGCCTGGAGCGCCGCCGGGGTGGCCGCGTACGGCATCTACGTGATCGGCCACCGCCTGTACGGACGCGCGGTCGCCACCGTCCTCGTCGGCGTGTGGGCCGCGATGCCGCAGTCCGTCGTCCTCAACCTCGCCTACACCGAGTCCCTGCTGACCGCGCTCGCCGTCTGGGCGCTGTACGCGGTGATGACGGGCCGCTGGCTGTGGGCCGGGGTGCTGGCGGCCCTGGCGGGCCTGTCCCGGCCCACGGGGTTCTCCGTGGCCGCCGCGGTGGTCGTCGTCGCCGTGCACGAGATCGTCAGACGGCGCGGCCGGGTCCCGCTCGGAATGTGGTTCGGCGCCGCCGTCGCACCCCTCGGCTGGGTGAGTTTCGTGCTGTGGGTGGGCGCCCATATGGGTGATCTGTTCGGCGGCTACTTCACCGTGCAGCGCGCCTGGGACTCCCGATTCGACTTCGGTGCGGGCTCGCTGCACTTCCTCAAGGGACTGCTGGTGCACGGCGGCCGGGTCGTCTACCCCCTGGCGCTGGTGATCGTCGCCGCGGCAGTCCTGCTGTTCTGCCTGCTGTGCTTCGAACGGGCGCCTCTGGGGCTGATCGTCTACGCCGGGATGCTGCTCCTGATCACGGTCGGCGGCTCCGGTCCCTACGCGTCGAAGCCGCGTTTCCTGCTGCCCGCCTTCCCGTTGCTGATCCCGCTGGCGCGGGGGCTCGTGCGGACCTGGCGGGTGCGGCCGAAACAGGCCTGGCTGCTCGGCATCGCGCTGACCCTGCTCTCCGTGACCTACGGGACGTACCTCCTGACGGCCAGCCGCACCCCGTTGTGAGCCGGGGACTTCAGGGCTTGACGGCGACCGCCCCGAACTGCGGGACCGTGACCGCGGAGTCGGACACCGCGTCGGGCCGCCAGTGGGCGCACGAGACGAGGCCGGGGGCGAGGATGTCCAGGCCGTCGAAGAAGGACGTGACCTCCGCGCGGGTGCGGGCGGTGATGGGCGGGGTCGCGTTGTCGTTCCAGAACCGCATCGCCTCGACGTTGCCCTGCCCGCCGAGGTCGGCGTCCGTGGTGGGGTGGGTCAGAGCGAGGTAACTGCCGGACGGCACCGCGGACATGAGGGTGCGGACGATCTCCCGTGCCCGGTCGGTGTCGAGGACGAAGTTGAGGACGCCGAGCATCATGACGGCGACGGGGCGGGTGAGGTCGAGGGTGGCCGCCGCGCGGCGGACGACGGATTCCGGGTCGTGCACGTCCGCGTCGACGTAGTCGGTGGCTCCCTCGGGGGTGGTGGTCAGCAGCGTGCGGGCGTGGACCAGCACGACGGGGTCGTTGTCGACGTACACGATCCGGGACTCGGGCGCGATGCGCTGGGCGATCTCGTGGGTGTTGTCCAGCGTCGGCAGCCCGGTGCCGACGTCCAGGAACTGCCGCACCCCGCACTCCTCGGCCAGGAACCGGACCGCCCGCCCGAGGAAGGCGCGGTCCGCGCGGGCCACTTCGCGGATCACCGGGAACATCGACGCGACCTGGTCGCCGACCTTCTGGTCGATCTCGTAGTTGTCCCGGCCGCCGATCCAGTAGTTCCACACCCGGGCGTTGTGGGCCACCTGGGTGTCCACCCGTGTCGGCCCGCCCGACTGGCGCTGGTGCTCGCTCACGTCCGACTCCCCTCGGTCTCGGCGGTGGCGTGCCGCCGGCGGCCATTGTGCCGTCGCCGCGGTGCCTCGGGGGCGGTTGCGCCGCTGTCTGGCCCGTGCCGCGGCGGGTACCCGCAGGGTGTCAGTACTCTTTGGGGAGATGAGTCGGATGCGCTTCCTCGGAATGCTCCTCCTCGCGGCCACCGCCGCCTTCACCGGGTTGCTGATCGCCGACAATCTGGGCGGCGGCCCGCACTACACCGTTTCGATGCTCGGTCAGAACATCGCCACCATGAACACCCTCGCCGTCTTCTGCGCCGGTCTCGCCCTGGCCCTGATCTTCGCGCTGGCCCTGGCCACGGCGGTGAGCGCGGCGACGCACCGGCCACGGGGTGCACGCAGGCCCCGCCGGACCGCCGTGGTCGACGATCTGGGCGGACCCGACACCCGGCGCTGACGAGAGGCCCTCAACGGTTGGGCCGGGCGTTGCCGACCTCCGCCAGAACCGAATGCGGGTCCTCGGCCGCGGCGAGGTCGCCCAGGCTGACGATGCCGACCGGGCAGCCGCCCTTCTCGACGACGGGCAGCCTGCGCACGGCGTGGCGGCGCATCAGGGCGGCCGCGTGGTCGGTGGTGTCGTCGGGCGCGAGCGTCACGACGGGGGGACGGCTGCACACCGAGCCCGCGGTCGTGGTCTCCGGGTCACCGTTCTCGGCGATCATCCGGACCACGATGTCGCGGTCGGTGAGCACCCCGAACAGGTCGCTGTCGTACGTCACCAGCACGTCGCCGACGTTCTCGTCGCGCATCAGGCGGGCCGCCCGCGCCACGGAGGTCATCGGCTCGACGGCGACCGCGCCACGGGACATCACGTCTCGTACCTGCCTGGTCATTGGGAATCCTCCTGGTTCGTCGTGTCGGAGTGCGGCTCCCGGTCGGCCGCCCCGGGCTCGGGACCGGCGCGCCAGCCGCTGAAGCGGTGGACGGTGACCACGACCACCGGTCCGTCCGGCGGGCTGTCCCGGTACTGGGGGTACTTCCGCCCCAGCAGGGCGAGCGCGGCCTCGTACTCGCCGCTGTCGTCGTCCTCGGACGCCTCCGGCTCCACGACCCGGGCGCCTCCGTCGGCCCGTACCCACCACAGCCGCTCCCAGTCCTCGTCGTACGTGTCCACCAGCAGGCTCACGGCCGGGTGGACGGCGATGTTGTGCAGCCGCTTCAGATGCCGGGAGCTCTTGGGCTTGCGGTCGACGGCCATGACGATCCCGCCGTCGCCGCGCACGGCGAACACGACCGGTACGAGGTGGGGGCGCCCCTCGGGGTCCACCGTCGCCAGCCGCGCCACCCGGGCATCGGTGAACCGTCGCCGTGCCTCGTCCTCTTCGATCCGCGGCACTCCCGCTCCTCCTCGGTCGCGTGACACCGCCGCGGGACAGCTCCGGCTCGTCGGCGGGTACTCCTTACGGCGCCGGCGGGTACCCGGCGTCGGCGCTCTCACACGGTCGGCCCTCGGATGCCGCCGTGCGGGAGACGGGGGCACACTGGAAACCCGGCCCGCGCCCCGGCCTGCCGACCGACCAGGCAAGGAGGCCGTCGTGGAATTCGACGTGATCGTGGAGATCCCGCAGGGATCGCGCAACAAGTACGAGATGGACCACGCCCAGCACCGCATCCGTCTGGACCGGATGCTGTTCACCTCCACCCAGTACCCGGCCGACTACGGCTACATCGACCACACGCTCGGCCGGGACGGCGATCCGCTCGACGCCCTCGTCATCGTCGGCGAGCCCACCTTCCCCGGCTGCGCGATCGAGTGCCGCGCCGTCGGCATGTTCGTCATGAAGGACGAGAAGGGCCCCGACGACAAGATCCTGTGCGTCCCGGCGCACGATCCCCGCTACGCGGGGGTCCAGGACATCGGTGACGTCCCCGCCTTCGACCGGCTGGAGATCACCCACTTCTTCGAGGTGTACAAGGACCTGGAGCCCGGCAAGTCGGTGGAGGGGTCCCACTGGGAGGGGCGCGAGCAGGCGTACGCGGAGATCGAGGCCTCCCGCCGACGCGCCTCGGAGGGCTGAGAGTCGATCGGAGCTCTCAGCGCCGGGCCCGCGCGCGCCCGGGCCGGGTGACGGCGAGCAGGATCAGGGCGAGGGCCTGGACCACGGCGACGACAGTGATCAGGGCCGGGATCGAGGTCCCGTAGAGGGCCCCGGTCAGGGCGCCGCCCACCAGGCTCGCCGCGCCGACCACCCCGGCGAAGATCCCGTACGCGGTCGCCCGCCGCCCGGAGGGCACGAGGTCGGCGACCGTCGCCCGCAGCGTGGACTCCTGCACGCCCATGGCGGCGCCCCACACCAGCGATCCGGCCACGGCGACCGTCACCGTGCGGGTGAACCCGAGCACCGGGACGGCCGCCGACAGCAGGGGCAGCACCGCGAGCACGCGGGGCCCGTACCGGTCGTAGGCCCATCCGGTGGCCAGCGCGGCGACCGCGTCGACGGCCATGGCGGCCGCGTATACCAGCGGCACCCATGCCGTGTGCGCCAGGTGCCGTTCGACGAGGTGGTAGGAGAGCAGGCCGAAGGTGGTGAAGCCGGCGGTGGTGGCCGCGGTGAAGGCCGCGTAGGTCCAGAACGCGGTGGGCAGGCGGCCGCCGGCGGTCCCGGGTGCGGCCGAGGGCGGGGTGATCTCGCGCTCGTACGCCTCCGGGTCGGGCACCCGGGCCCGCAGCCACACCAGCAGCCCGAGCACCGCCACGCCGGGCAGGGCCAGCACGCCCAGTGCCGGCCCGTAGTCGCCGCCCGTGAGGGCGAGGACCCCGGCGACGGTCAGCGGCCCGACGAGGGCTCCCACCTGGTCCATCGCCTCGTGGACGGCGAAACCGCGGCCGCGTCCCGTGACGGCCGTGGCGTGCGACAGCAGGGTGTCCTTCGCCGGGGACCGCACCGCCTTGCCGACCCGCTCGGCGATCACCAGTGCGCAGGCCACCCAGAGCGTCCCGACCACGCCGAGCAGGGGTACGGAGACCACCGTGAGCGCGTACCCGGCGATCGCGAGGCCCCAGAACCGGCGCGTGCGGTCGGCGAGCGGTCCGGAGACCAGCCGCAGCCCCAGCGCGGCGGCCTCGCCCGCGCCGGTGACCACGCCGACGACGAGAGAGGAGGCGCCGAGCGACGCCAGCAGCGGACCGGTGACGGAGCGGGCGCCCTCGTACACGAAGTCCGCGAGCAGGCTGACCGTGCCGAACCAGACCACGAACCGCCACGGCCCCATCCGGGCCCGCGCCGGCGCCTGTCGCACCGATGTCACACCCACTGCGCCTCCCCGGATCCGGACACCGACCGAGTCGGCGCGGTGTCTGCAACGAGCACGTCGACTGCATTATCGACTACACGCGTGTCGGCGTTGCCCGGCTGCGGTCCCGCTTCGGGGCCGCCGGTGGGCGAGGGCGTGCAGGGCCTCGGGGTCCTGGCGAAACGGGCCGCGCCCAGGGCCCGCGGGTGCGCCTGCCCGGTGACGAACCCGGCGGCGGTGAGCCGTCCGACGAGTGGGTCGCCGCGGAAGCCGGCGGCGCCCGGCTGGGCGTCAGTGGCTGAACCCGCTCGGATCGAGGTCGCGGGGCAGCAGCATGACGCGGTGGAGGTTGCAGGCGGGCGCGTGGGACGCCGGTGGCTGAGCGGCCTGGTGGGCGTGCAGCGCCACGCTCACCAGACTCAGCAGCAGGTCGACGTCGGTGTCGCAGTCCAGACGCACGGTCACCCAGCGTGAGCCGGGCAGGATCCGGATGGCGGTCGACTCCGCGAGGTCGCCGGAGAAACGGCGGATGGCCCCGGTGGTCAGGTGCAGGTCCGCCTCGCGGTCGCCGTGGAAGTGGACGATCTCGCTGTGCGGGGTGCTGAGCGCCAGCCCCGTGCCGCAACTGGCCGGCCCCACCGTGAGGTCGGGCCAGGCGTCGAGCCGCTCCAGAGCGCGCTGGGCCAAAGTCATGCGCCCATCGTCGTCTCCTCACTCCACCGCCACCAGAGGTTGAGGGTTCTGTAACCGGGCCGTGAGGTTGAGGCTTCGGAACAGGCGTGTCCAGGGTCGCCCCTGACGTGCGTGGCCGTGTGAGGACCGTGCAAAAAGGGCCCGAGCGACCGTCAGGGCCGTATCAAGGCCGGTCCTTTCCGCTCCGGGAGTGTCTGGCGTCGGCCGTATGGAAGGCCGCGACGAGGCGCGACGCGATCTGCACGACGTCGCCGGCGGGTACCGCCCCGTGCCGCCGTCTCCAGCGCTCGCTGGACATGGAGGAGGCCCGACTTGCCGACATCGACGCCAGCGAGCGTTGTTCCGGGCGGTCGGCCGTCTGCCGGCCGTTCTTAACGGAAGCTTGACGCCTCGACGCCGGTCATTCGTGGGCCCTGGCGTCACTCTCTGCTTACGCTGGTGCGGCCGTCCGTATGAGGCCGATTCCCGCACCAAGCCGCACGTCAGGCGCACGCCGCACAACAGGAGAGCACGTCCATGGCCGCGACCACCGAACACCCGCCTGCGAGTCGATTGCGGGCGTGGATGCTGCAGGGGCTGTCCGACATGGGCAAGGGCACCGCGCAGGGGCCGCATGCCCAGCCCGAGCCCCCGCACAAGGGCCAGCGCTGGTGGCGCGTGATGTGCCTGACCGGCGTCGACTACTTTTCCACCCTCGGCTACCAGCCCGGCATCGCCGCCCTCGCCGCCGGTCTGCTCTCCCCCGTCGCCACCGTCGTCCTCGTCGTCGTGACCCTCGCCGGCGCACTGCCCGTCTACCGCCGTGTCGCCGAGGAGAGTCCGCACGGCGAAGGCTCCATCGCCATGCTGGAGCGCCTGCTCTCCTTCTGGCAGGGCAAGCTCTTCGTCCTCACCCTGCTCGGGTTCGCCGCCACCGACTTCCTGATCACCATCACCCTCTCCGCCGCCGACGCCTCCACCCACCTGGTGGAGAACCCGCATCTGACGGGTGTGCTCCACGGGAAGGAGATGGTGATCACCCTCTTCCTCGTGGCGCTGCTGGGCGCGGTCTTCCTCAAGGGCTTCCTGGAGGCGATCGGTGTCGCGGTCGCCCTGGTGGTGACCTATCTGGGCCTGAACGCCGTCGTCGTGGCCGTCGGCCTGTGGCACGTGGTCACCGCCGGGCATGTGGTGACCGACTGGAGCAACGCCCTGACCGTCCAGCACGGCAACGTGTACGCCATGATCGGCGTGTCACTGATCGTCTTCCCCAAACTGGCGCTCGGCCTGTCCGGCTTCGAGACCGGCGTCGCCGTCATGCCCCACGTCCAGGGCGACCCCGGCGACACCGAGGAGAAGCCCACCGGCCGTATCCGGGACACCAAGAAGCTGCTCACGGCCGCGGCGCTGATCATGAGCGTCTTCCTGATCGCCACCAGCTTCATCACCACCGTGCTGATCCCGGCGAAGGAGTTCGAGCCGGGCGGCCAGGCCAACGGCCGTGCCCTTGCATACCTCGCGCACCGGTATCTGGGCGGCGGTTTCGGCACCCTCTACGACATCTCGACCATTGCGATCCTGTGGTTCGCGGGCGCCTCCGCCATGGCCGGGCTGCTCAACCTGATGCCCCGCTACCTGCCCCGCTACGGCATGGCCCCGCACTGGGCCCGCGCGGTGCGCCCCATGGTCATCGTCTTCACGCTGATCGCCTTCCTCGTCACCTGGATCTTCGACGCCAACGTCGACGCCCAGGGCGGCGCCTACGCCACCGGCGTCCTGGTGCTGATGTCGTCCGCGGCGATCGCGGTGACCATCGCCGCGCGCAAGGCCCGTCAGCGGGGCTGGACCATCGGCTTCGCGGTCGTCTCGGCGGTCCTGCTCTACGTCACCGTCGTCAACGTCATCGAGCGGCCGGACGGTGTGAAGATCGGCGCCTGCTTCATCGCCGGGATCATCCTCGTCTCACTGCTGTCGCGGCTCGCCCGTGCCTTCGAGCTCCGTGTGACCAGCGTGACGCTCGATGGCATGGCGGAACGTTTCGTCAGGGATATCGCCAGCCGCCGTATCCGCTTCATCGCCAATGAGCCGGACCGGCGGGACGTCGTGGAGTACCGCGAGAAGATCGAGCAGATCCGGGCGGACAACGACGTCACGGCCCAGGAGGACTTCGTCTTCGTGGAGGTGACCGTCGGCGACCCCTCGGAGTTCGAGGCGGGGCTGGTCGTGCGTGGAGAGGTGCTGCACGGCCGCTACCGCGTCCTGACGCTGGAGTCGTCCTCGATCCCCAACGCCCTGGCTGCGCTGCTCCTCCACGTCCGTGACAGGACCGGCTGCATCCCGCACATCTACTTCGAGTGGACCGAGGGCAGCCCGTTCGCCAACTTCCTGCGCTTCTTCCTCTTCGGCCAGGGCGAGGTGGCCCCGGTCACCCGGGAGGTCCTGCGGGAGGCGGAGCCGGACCGCAAACGGAGGCCGCGGGTCCACGTCGGCTGAGCGGGTCCACGACGGCGCAGCGGGTCCACGACGGCCGCCGGGGGTGCGTCACGGGCCGCCCCCGTGTTCTCCCTCCCCACCGAGCGGTATGAGGCCGATCGGGTGACGATGGACGTGTACTGACGTGACCACGCTGCTGCCAGAAGGAGGCAGGTGTCATGACATCTCCTTCCGATTCACCGGGCCCCGTCCCCTCACACGGCACCGAACCGCGAACACGAGAGACACCGCAAGCACAGGAGAAGCCTCTGGTCGAAGGCATGTCCGCCCTGGCGAACATGGGCTGGCAGATCCTGCTCACCATGGGCATCGCCAGCATCGCCCTGGGCGTCGTCGCCCTGGTCTGGCCGGGCGCGACGCTGCGCGTCGCCGGTGTGCTCTTCGGCATCTACCTGTTGGTCACAGGCGTCTTCGAGCTCGCCGCCGCCTTCGGCGCCCACGTCCCCCGGCACCTTCGCGTACTGCACTTCATCACCGGTGCGGCCTCCATCCTGCTGGGGTTGGTCTCCTTCCGGGGCCCCCTGGAGTCGCTCCTGCTGCTGGCCCTGTGGATCGGCTTCAGCTGGGTGCTGCGCGGCACCACGGAGACGGCCGCAGCGGCATCCGTCCAGGACATGCCGGCGCGCGGCTGGCATGTGGCTTTCGGGATCATCGGCACTCTGGCCGGCATCGTGATGATCATCATGCCGTTCGCCTCGATCGCGACACTCACCCTGGTCGTGGGCGTCATGGCCATCGTCCTGGGCCTGACCGAGGTGGTCCGCGCCATCAGGACGCGTGTCGAGATCGGCCAGCTCGCGCCGGGCACGGGCACTCAGCGGCGACCCCTGTTCCACGCCCGTCCGCACCCCCAGCACTGATCGGCGGAGCCGGATCGGGCGGCTGCGGCGGAGCGCAGGTGCCGGGCATGCCGAACGACAGGCGCCGCAGTTGCTCCTGGACCGTGAGGCCGTCGCCCTGGTTCTCGGCGGGCGGCGATCAGCCTGATGACCCGCCGTCCCGTCCGACTAGGGACTCGTGCCGGTGTTGCCATCGTCATTCGAAGAGCCCCACTGCTTCCCCTCGCCCGGAGCGGAATCGTCCTCTTGCTCGCCCAGCAGCTCCAGGATTGCGGCATCCGCCTTTCGCCTGGAAGACACCCCTCCCACTCAACGTCGAAGAAGTCCTTCACGTCATCCCACAGCAGCTCAGACACCAAGCAATGCTGACCTCACCGGCAACACAACGCACCCCGATTTCCTTGACGAAGCCCATAGGGGCCCCGGCCGAGCAGCGGCCCAACTGACAGCGGTTGATGCGTGCGCGCTCGGCTGGAGGGCGTCATCCAGGGAGCGGCCGCGCCCCGACCGGGTCACGACCCGGCGCCGGCGAGGAGCACGAGGTACCAGGCGACCAGTGCCGCGCACACCAGCGCGGGGGCGAACTTGGCCGGCCCGTCCCCCTTGCGCACGTGCATGATCACAGCGCCGGCGAGCAGCAGCAACAGCCCGATACCGGCCAGTCCTCCGCACAGCGGCACCGCCGGGCCGAGGGCCACGCCGACGGCGCCTGCCAGCTCCAGCGCACCGACGACCCGGTAGGCCCGGGTGCTGAAGCCGGCATGTGCGGCCATCTCGGGCATGGGCCCCAGGGCCAGGAGCTTGGCCACGCCCAACAGGGCGAAGATCAAGGCGATGAGACAGACGAGAGTGACGTAGAGGTACATCAGATCCCTGAACGATGTGGCAATCACGGACATGTGGCCGGCAGAGCAGGCCGGCCACACTCGGGCGCTCGGACTTCGGATCCCGCCCGACCAGGCGGGGGCAGTGCCGTCAGGCCCAGGCGACGGCGTGCTCGGCGGGCACCCGGGGCAGGCGCGGGAACCACGGGTCGGCACCGGGGTGACCGATGTTGACCACCAGATGCGATTGCCAGCTCGTACCGGCGAAGAACTCCCCGTCCACGCCGGCCTTGTCGAAGCCCGCCATGGGACCCGCCGCGAGCCCCGCCGCGCGCACCGCGAGGAGGAACACCCCGGTCTGCAACGCCGAGTTGTAGGCCGCGAGGGTCTCGCGCGTCTCGGTCCTGTCGGCGAACGCCGCTCGCAGCATCTCGCCGCGGGCCGGGAAGACGGTCGGCATCTGCTCGTGGAAATCGACGTCGTACGCCAGGATCGCCACGGCCGGAGCACCGAGCGTCTTGGCCCTGTTGCCCTCGTCGAGGTGCCGGACCAGTCGCTCCTTGCCCTCACGGGTGCGCACGAAGAGCACACGCAGAGGCTGGCAGTTGGCGGCGCTCGGCGACCAGCGGGCGAGCTCCCAGATCATGGCGAGTTCGTCGTCGGCAACGGCGGTCTCGGCGAACGTGTTGGAGGTGCGGGCTTCGGTGAACAGCAGCTTTCGCCCGGCGTCGTCGAGGACGTCGAGGGCCTGCGGTCCACGGTCGGTCATGCTCACGGTTTCTCTCTTACTTCGGTGTTGCGGACGGTGCGGTGCCGGGACGGGTTCTCCGCCTCGGCACCATGCGGCAGGACTGGGTTTGCGGAGCCGGGTCCCTGCCGACGGTCATGTGCGGTGCGTCGACCGCTTGCTTCGCTCCTCGCCCAACCCGGCGAAGTAGGCGACCAGTTCGGGGTTGTCGACCGCCGCCGGGTTGAGGACCTGATCGGCGGGGGCGCCCTGGAGGAGGCGCTTGACGGGAACCTCGAGCTTCTTGCCCGTCCTCGTGTGGGGAATCGCCGGCACGGCGAGGATCTCGTCGGGGACGTGGCGGGGTGAGGCGCCGGTGCGGATCGCGTCGTGGATCTTCTCGCGCAGGGAGTCGTCCAGGAC
>NZ_JBIAUC010000018.1:0-140177 GCF_042892355.1 Streptomyces sp. NPDC001796
CCGAGTACGAACGCGAGTGGTGGCGACAACAGGAAGCCACCCCCCAGTCCGCCTAAAACAAGATCACCGGACTCCACGAAACTCGGGGCAGCTCAGTCCGGGCTGCCTTCCGCTATTGCGGTGCGATGGTTTTGACCCAGTCCTCGACCGCGAGGACATCTGCCCACTGCGGGAACAGCTTTTCGGTGAGCATCCGGTGCACCTCGGGGTCGGTGTCGAGGCAGGCATCCGCCAGGACGGTGAGGCCGAAGTCCAGGTCGATGGCGTGCCACAGGGTGGACAGCACTACAGCGCTGGTGGCGATGCCGGTGAGAACAAGGCTGTCGATATCGCGAGCCCTGAGTACCAGGTCGAGGTCGCTGCCCGAGAACGCGCTCCCCCGCCTCTTGGTGACCACGACGTCGCCCTGCTGGGGCGCGACGTCGTCATGGATCTCGGTGCCAGGGGCTCCCTCGGTGAACAAGCCGGCCCGCACAGCGTTTGTCATCACCTTGTTGCGGGGGCTGACTTCTGAATCGCCCGGCCGTAACCTGAGCACCACGTAGATCACGGTGATACGCGCAGCCCGGGCACCGTCGATCGCCCTTCGCAAGCGCGGCAGATATCCGGAACCGTCATCGGCGATGGCCACGACGTCCCGTTGGACGTCCATCACCAGAAGTGCGCTGTTTGCCATGCTTTCCGCCCCTTCTCCGTTGGGACAAGTCTGGTGGATCAACCGAGCTGCGGTGGAGGTTTCGGAGATCTTCGCAGCGTCGCGCCGCAGTGCCCCCACGACCGGTGTCAGTTCTCATCGACATTTTCTTGCCCTGCAATCACCAAGTGCTGCCCGGACTCGGTGACAAACGGTGTCGCACGTCAGTTACGAACCCAGAGCAGGGCCGCCTCGTCGGTATCGAGGTGCCGGCAGCCAGTTCGAAGCTGCCAAAGTACCTACTCGAGTCAGCGGAGCGTGTGGACGCCGAAGGCGCATGAGGCGGCTCGACCGCACAAGTCGCAGCCAGGGTCACGGACATGCAGCGTGTGGATAAGTGGCCCGTGGGGTGTTCCAAGCTGCACGAGGGAGGCTGACGGACCGTGGACAGCGCGCTCGGTGCCGGGCCGAGCGGTTAGATCCATGCGCTCCGGAACGAGCGTGTCCGGCGTAATCAGCCGCCATCCGACGATGGAGCTTGCCCCTGCTCGCTCATCCGCCGCTCCCTCGTACACCGCCTCGGGCTGGACGTGGCCGCTGCCGACCACGTCGGCGAATGCCGTGCGGTCGTCGCGGTTGCCGGCCGTGTAGAAGACGTCCGCCCCTCGTTACGGACGCTCCGCCTGGTCCCCGCCCACCCCGCTCCCGGCGCGGTGGGCGAGGATCGGACAGACCGGCCGGCCTCCCGCACCCCCCTGTCCCCCACTGATTGGAGAACTCGCGGCCTCATAGGTGTGCTGACGGATCAGACCCCGCCCCCCTGGCGGAAGGCGAACCGGCACAATACGGCGTCGGCGGACTGCCAATCGGCTCCCTGAGGGGCACCCACCTGCACGGGCCCCCCGACCAGCAGTCGCAGGACCCGCGCCCGAGCCACACCACGTCGACGCCGACCGCGCCCAGCCCAACCGCACGCACACACCCTCTGGCTTCCGCAGGTACTGCTCCCTCTCCGCCGTACGCCGGACCTGGCCGCGTGGCTGCATCGGCGAGACGCTCCGAGACATCGTCGACGACAAAGCGGCGGGAGTCCTCATCACCGACAGCCGGATGCAGTGCATCCACCACCCCTTCGACGGTGGCACCGACGTCTTCCTCGCCCCTTCCGACGAGCGGGACCGGATGCGCGATCGGCATGCCGACTGGCTTTCCAGTCATCCGTCGGGTCACTGACCCGCTCGAATCGCCGCCCCATTCAGAATGGTCTTCACGGCAAGTACCTGGTTGAGAGGCTCCACGAGTTCCTTGTGGGCGACGGCCACGAGGCTCGCCGGTGCATCACCCTCCAGCAACGCGCCCACGTACTCGATGGCCTCCGCAGGCGAGAGCCCGGGCAGCCTCTGACGCAGTGTCCGCACAGCGTGCATGCGGCCGCGCGTAGCGGCGACTTCGCGGAGCACATCGTGTAGATCGTCCACCGCAGTGCGCACCGGCAACCCACGTATACGGGCCCGGTAGTCGTCCTCCCATGCTCCGGTCACCGCGGAGACGACGCCGACCTGATGCAGTCCCCCGTCGACACGGTCGACCAGGTACGGCCCGTTGCCTGCGAGCATGAACTCCGGATTCCGAGTGCGCGCGAACTGCTCGGACGTCCAGTAGACGATCCACACCAGTTCGTGCTCCTCGACGTCCACCACAGCCATGCGCAGTGCCTCCGCACCCCCAGCACGCCACCTTTGATAGTCGCGCTCCAGTTGTTCCTCGACGGCCCGAACTGCGGCTTCTCGCTCGATCACGCCTGCAGCATCCCGTACGTGCCTAGGACCAGCCAGTGATTTCCCGCGGCCCGTAGAGCTCAACACCGTTGCGTTAACGCTGTGACCTGCGGGGCAAGGGGGTTGGGCGAGGCAATGGGACTTCTGTAGATCAACGATCGGCGAGAAAGTCGGTCAAGGTCAGGGGTCCCGATGCAGGAGAAGTCTGTCATCACGTCTACGGTCGAGACAGCCGCGGGGGTGTTCGCTCCGGGGCACCTGGGCGAGTTGACCCAGATCGTGGACTTCGCGTTGGTGGGCGCGGTGCTGGAGGAGACCGGTCGGCGCGAGAAGCGGCTGCGGCTGCTGCCTTCGCGGGTGGTGGTGTACTTCGTGCTCGCTCTCGCGCTGTTCGAGCGCCACTCCTATCGCATGGTGTGGTCCAAGCTGACGGCGGCCTTGACCCCGCTGGCTCTGGTGCGTCCCTCGGTCTCCTCGCTGACACGGGCCAGGCGCAGGGTGGGGGCCGCGCCTCTGCGGGGTCTGTTCGAGACGCTTGCCGGGCCCGTCGCCCGCCCCGGGCAGGACGGGTCCTTCTACCAGGGCCTGCGCACGGTGGCTGTCGACGGGACCCTGCTGCACACCCCCGACGACGAGACGCTCACCTGGCGCTACCCCAAGTGGGCCGGGGAGAGTCTGGGGTTCGGCTATCCGCTGCTGCGGCTGCTGGCCCTGGTCGAGTGTGGCACCCGAGCGCTCATTACCGCCGCCTTCGGACCGGAGTCGGAGGGAGAACTCCCCTATGCCAAGCGGCTTCTGGCTGCCCTGGACAAGACGATGCTCCTGCTGGCCGACGCGGCCTTCGACGGCAACGAGTTCCTTCATGCCGTCCATCAAAGCGGGGCGAGGTTCCTCGTGTGTTCCGGGGCCCCCGTGTCCCCGCCTCCGCCGAGCACCTGGGCGACGGTTCCTACATCGCCCGCATCGGCTACGGCGTCCTCCGGGTACTGCTGCCGGTCCGCGTGATCGAGGCGACCCTCACCGTCACCCTGGCCGACGGCACCGTCCGCACCGAGCAGTGGCGGCTGATCATCAATCTGCTGGACCCCGTCAAGTATCCGGCCACCGAGCTCGTTGATCTCTATCACCGCAGGTGGCAGGCAGAAACTGCATATTTTTCGATCAAGGCCACGATGCTCGACGGCCGTGTCCTGCGCTCCCGCAGCATCGACGGCCTTGACCAGCAGGTCTACGCCCTGCTCACCGCCTACCAGGCCCTGATCCGCGCCGGCGACGACGCCCTGACCGGACGGCCGGACATACCCATGGAACGGATCAGCTTCACCGTCCTGCTGGCCGCCGCAACCGACACCGTCACCGCGAGCCATGGAATCTTCCCCAGCACCCTCGTCGACCTGGTCGGCACGATCGGCCGCGCGGCCCTGGGCGACCTCCTGCCCGCCCACCGACGGCAACGGGTGAAGGCCCGCACCCGAAGGAACCCCACCAGCAAGTACGGCCCGAACGCGGGACAACACCCCCACAAGGCCCAGAACTACACCGTCCGCACCACCGTCGTGTTCTTCGCCGACGGCCTCAACAGCCGCTCATGGCCCTAACGCAACGGTGCTGAGGCCCCAGCCCGTCGTCTTGGGGCCTTCACCACGGCGCGCCCGGCCCGAACGGTTCGAAGAACATGACGTCCAGCGGATGCAGGTCCCGGCCGGTCAGACCGGGGAAGCCGGATTCGGCGGGGCCGCCGCGCAACCACGTGAGCAGGGTTGCCGTGAAGTCGCCTGGCAGGGGCGGTCCTTGGTCGCAGTGGCGTGGGTTGACGGCTACGCGCCATGTCTCGGGCGGGCCGTCCGCGCACCAGCCGATCTGGTCCCCGTCGATCGTCGACGCGAACGGCAGGAAGCCGCCGGGCTCGGGCCACGCGGGCATCGGGTAGTACTGGGGATGGGCGGCGCGCAGTTGGCGGTATCCGTCAAGCATGCCCTCGACGGTGGCCGCGAGCCCCTGCTCCCGTGGCCGGTCCAGGGACAGTGGGGCGCTCATGTCCAGCCACCAGCTCCAGTTGCCCGCCCCGTACCGCTCCGCGAGCGCCACGAAGTCCGGCGGCAGCCGGGTGCCGAGCCGCTCGAAGACCTGCTCCCATGTGCCCTCGCCCAGATACGGCTCCAGGGGCGGTGGAACCAGCGCCATGACGGCGTCGAGGCCCGAGCCCTCGGTGAGCGCCGCGTGCTGCCGCGCGTCCACGGCGGTGCCCGCAGGCGGTGGCGACCAGGGTGCGGCCCCGGCCAGCGGCGGCCAGACCCGTATCTGTGAGGACAGCGGGCCCAGCAGCCCGCCGGGCTCGCCCGGGTGCGGCACGCCGGTGCGCAGCAGCGTGAACAGCAGCTCCAGGAAAGGGACTTCGTAGTCCACCCAGGGCTCGCTCACCCCGACTGCCACATTCGTGGTCATGAGCGTGACCGGCCACTCGTCGGGGTCGTCCGACGCGCCCGTGTTCCAGAAGAGGTGGTCGCCGCTCCTCGTCGTGGCGAAGGCGAGCAGGCCGCCCTCCTCGGGCAGGAAGGGGCGCCGACGCGCGGTGAACATGCCGGGTCGGATCGCCGAGTGCCGGTGCGTCTCGACGATCCATGCTGCGTACTCGAAGCGGCCGTCGGTGCTGACGCACGGGGGGTGCAGCCGGATCGCCGCACCCGGGCCGCCTATCTCGGCCGCACCGTACGCCGACACGAGCGCTTTGTAGTCACCGGGCAGCGGGGTGCCGAGCCAGCCCTCGACCGCCGCCCAGTCGACGGCGGGCGCCGGGCCGGGCGGCGGTCCGACGAGACCTGTGAACGCGGTGATCCGCGCAGAGTGATCCATGGAGCTGAGGATGACATCCCCCACCGACATTGAGACTGGGACCTGGCACCGCTCGGGGGTCTGACCAGCCCACTGACTGACGCTTCAGCTGTCCTCGGGTTGAATCGCTCGGCTCCCGGGCGGTGCCACAGCGCGCGTGACCGGCCGGACTACCATGACCTCATTGCCTCGCCCAACCCCCTTGCCTCGCAGGTCACAGCGTTAACGCAACGGTGTTGCCGTAGAGCTCGTAACACGATCATGTTTCTGACATGGCCTCGGCGGCGCGACCCGAGGACCAGCTCCCGCGGTAAGAGCCGGCTTGCACCGGGCGTTGTCAGAGGCATCAGGCACACTGCGCCGTATGAACTCGGTGACCGCGCACGACTACGCCTGGATCCGTACCTCGCCGCTCTTTCGCCACATGATGGGGAGCGGATACACCCTGACACTGATACGGGGGCGGACCCCGCGCGAGGTGCTGCGCGCGATGGAGGCGCAACCACGCGGCACCGGGGAGGGAACGGCCGGGCTGATCGAGGCGGACGACGCTCACCGTGCCGAGGTGGATTACGACTACTGGGACGAGTCCTACGTCGCGGGCGCCTTCAGCGCTCGGGGCGGGAACGGTGACTGGACACAGGCACGTTGTTTCGGCGATGCATGTGCACTTGGTCTTTGTGACGAAGTACCGGCGCGGGGTGTTCGACGACGAGATGTTGACGCGCTGCGAAGAGATCATGCGCAAGGTGTGCGAGGACTTCGAGGCGGAGCTGAAGGAGTTCAACGGCGAGCGCGATCACGTCCACCTCCTGGTGCACTACCCGCCCAAGGTCGCCGTCTCGAAGCTGGTCAACAGCCTCAAGGGCGTCTCCGCCCGCCGGATACGGCAGGAGTTCACCGGCCGGATCAACCGCGCCATCATGCACGGGCACCTGTGGTCCCCCTCATACTTCTCCGCATCGTGCGGCGGAGCACCGTTGGCGATCGTCCGCCAGTACATCGAGCAGCAAAAACGTCCGCTCTAACGTGCACGTCAGAGCAGTCCTGAGATGCATTCACCCCCTCCGTGAACGCCGGGGCTTTCTGCAAGAATCCCGGTAAGCCAGCACCCGTTCGCGCTGACGCTGGCTGACGAGCGGGGCCGATCTGGGTGCCGGGGTCGAGCGCGTCACCGACGACGGCGTCACGGGCCATCGCCGTACAGAACCCGACCACTTCCCGATACCTGCTGCGCGGAGCCAGGATCCTGGTACTGGCGTAACAGGTCTGACCGTTGTTCAGCAGACTGGCCATGAAGAACTGCTCTGCGGTCGCGGTGAGGTCGGCGTCGTCGAGGACGACGGCCGCGGACTTACCTCCCAGCTCCAGGGTCACCGGTCGCAGCAATTCGGCGCATGCGGCGGCCACTTGACGCCCCGCACTGGTGGACCCAGTGAACGACACCTTGTCGATGTCAGGATGGGAGACCAGATACGCGCCGGTGTCGCGGCCGCCCGGAACGATGTTGATCACGCCGTCGGGGATCCCCGCTTCCTCGACCGCCTCTGCCAACAGCAACCGAGTCGAGGACCGTCTCCGGAGCCGGCTTGAGGACGAGCGCGCAACCGGCCGCCAGAGCCGGGGCCATCTTGAAGAAGGCGATGGTCTGAGGGAAGTTCCAGGTCATGATGGCGGCTACGACGCCTGCGGGTTCCCGGCGGACCAGGGTGGTGCCACGGGGCAGTCCGGTGCGCAGTTCCTCGGACGTCATGCTGTCGGCCAGACCCGCGTAGTAGCGCAGCAGGGCTGATGGCACCACACCTTCGAAGGACCGGGCGACAGTGATCGGCATGCCGTTCTGCGCGCTGACGGCGGTGGACGTCGCCTCCTTCCTCGCCTCGAGCGCGTCCGCGAGACGGATCATGGCGGCCGCGCGATGTTCAGGGCCCCAGGAGGCCCAGCCGGCCGGTGCGTCGAATGCGGCACGAGCGGCTCCGACCGCTCGGTCGATGTCGTCCTGGGAACCGTCCGGCACGGTAGCGAGATGATCGCCGGTACTCGCGGATGCGACGTCGATGACACGGTCGCTGGACGTGTGCACCCAGCGTCCTCCGACGAGCAGATGGTTGGGATCCATGGTGAACTCTCCCCACGGCATGCCATGGGACCACGACACTCCGTGGTGTTCGACGGGTGGATGACCAGCGGGCACGAGGGTGCTCAGCGCGGTACGCAGGCCGCTGACGGTCATGGTTTTCCTGCGTGGTGGCCCGGCGCGTCGAATCTGCGGGTGGGCCACGTCTGCGACGCCCCTTGCGCCTGTTGCCGGCCTTGGAGGAGCGCTTTCATGATGTCGTGTGTGGCAGCAGTGGACACGCTGCCCCGTGACACCGTGTTCCTGGACGGCGAGCTGAGCCCGCGGGAGTTGGCCGACGACGTGCTGGCACGCGTCGGCGCGGTTGCGGGCCGGTAATCCGGCTTCTCGTGCGTGCGGTCAGCCGTTGCCCTGCTGGTTCTCGGTGTGGGCGAGGCGGTAGAACTCGGTGCCGGTTTCGATGATGTTGCCGCCGAACGTGAGCCGGTCTCCATGATCGCCGCGCAGAGCAGGTGGTCAGTGAAGGTCTTCCTCCAGCCTCCGAACGATTCGTTCGAGGCGATGGCCACGGAGGCCTTCTCCTCCCGCTCGGCCAGAATCTGGAACAAACAGTTCGGTGCCGCGGCACAGTCGTGGTGGGAGTCAGCCAGTTCTCGATCCTGTCCATCACGAGCAGCAGCACAACCAGTCCGGGCGGCAGCAAAACCGCTGTGACGATCACGACGGAGCGGTCCCTTCCTCGGCAGCAGTCCCGACCGGGTTCCCGTCCTGCCGGGAACGGCGACGGTGATATGTGGGAAAGCGAGTGAACGTCGGGCGCGCCGATACGCGAAGGATCCGGTGTTGACCTGGGTGCTGTCGGGTTACCCGTCACGGTATGGCGAAGCTGCATCTTCCAGGCAAGAAGGATCACCACGGCGCCGCGCAGGACCCGGCCTCCCGGGTGCCGTCGCCGCAGGAGGCGGGGCCGGACCCGCAGGTTGAGCAGGCGGCGCCGGATGCGCCGACGAGGCTGCCGAAACAGGCCTGGGGCGCGGTCCTCAAGGGCAGCCTGAAGGAGTTCAAGGACGACGAGCTGACCGACCGGGCGGCGGCGCTGACCTACTACGGGGTGCTGTCCTTGTTCCCGGCCCTTCTGGTGCTGGTCTCCTTGTTGGGGGTCACCGGCAGGTCGACGACCGACAGGGTGCTGGCCAACCTCAAACAGCTGGCTCCCGGCTCGGCGCGGGACATCCTCACCCGGGCGGTGGAACAGCTTCAGGGCAGAGCTGGGACCGGATCGGTGATGGCGTTGGTAGGCGTCGTGCTGGCGGTGTGGTCGGCGTCCGGGTACGTGGCCGCCTTCATTCGCGCGGCGAACGCCGTCTACGACATGCCGGAGGGCCGGCCGGTGTGGAAGATCCTGCCGGTGCGCCTCGGCGTCACGGTGGTGCTGATGGTGCTGGCGGTGGCCAGCGCGCTGATCGTGGTCTTCACCGGTGGCCTAGCCCGCAAGGCCGGGCAGGCGCTCGGGGCCGGGGACGCGGCGCTGGCGGTGTGGGGAATCGCGAAGTGGCCGGTGCTGGTCCTGCTGGTCACCGTGATGATCGCGATCCTGTACTGGGCGAGCCCGAATGCGAGGGTGAAGGGGTTCCGCTGGGTCACCCCGGGCAGTTTCCTGGCGCTGGTGATCTGGATGGCCGCCTCCGCGGGCTTTGCGTTCTATGTCGCGAACTTCGCCTCCTACAACAAGACCTACGGCACCATGGCCGGCGTCATCGTCTTCCTCGTCTGGTTGTGGATCAGCAACCTCGCCATCCTGCTGGGGCTGGAATTCGATGCCGAGACCGTGCGGCAGCGAGCTATCGCCGGCGGCCATCCCGCCGAGGCCGAGCCGTACACCCAGCCTCGTGACACCAGGAAGTGGGACGAGGACGACCTACGGCGCCTGGACGATGACTGAGCAGATTTGGCTTCCGGGCGCGATGGGGGAAGCGGCTGTCTTGCCGTTCTGGTGCGCTTGTAGTCCTGCGTCCGCCACGCGCCCTCCTCCGCACGGTGATCGCAGGGGCATGGTGCGGTGGTGACGGGGATACTTGCAGTTCATGAGGCTGTTGGCGGGGTTGCGTGAGACTGATCGGCGTTTGACTCGGCGGCTCGCCGCCTGCACCCCTGCGGATGCGCACCGGACGCTGTCGGCGGTGGAGGAGTGCGCGCAGAGCAGCAAGTTGTGGTGCGGCGCGGCCGTGGTGATGGCGTGGGCGGGGGGCTGGCGCGGGCGACGCGCCGCGGCGGCCGGTCTGGCGGCGCTGGCGGTGGCGCAGCTGGTCTCCAACGGGTTGTGCAAGCATCTGGCCGACCGGGCCCGTCCGCCGAAGGAGTGGATCCCGCACGACGAGGTCGAGGACCGCCCCGAGTCGTCCTCGTTTCCCTCCGGGCACACCGCAGCCGCCGCAGCCTTCACTGCCGCCGTCTGGCCCGCCTGGCCGCTGGCGGGCATGGTGTGCGCGGTGCCAGCCGCAGCGGTGGCGATCGAGCGCGTGCAAAGCGGTGCCCACTATCCGAGCGATGTCGCTGCCGGGGCCGGGATCGGCCTGGCCACCGCCTGGCTCATCCGCCACAGCCCCCGCTTGGCGCTGCGGTGGCGACTGCCGTAGTCGCGCCTTGCTCGCCGGCTCGCCACCACCCGCATGGGCGGTGCGCCCTGTCCGAAAGGGGGGAAGCAGGACAGGCCGCGCTCTACGCTGGCGGCCACCGTGGCGGTGGGCACCGCCTACGGGTGTCAGGATCTTGCTCATGGCACAGTGGGTGCGTTAACTCCAAGCGCTCCCAGTTGGAGTGGCTGGGTAAGGCCCTCGGTGCGGTAGACCTCTCCCGCCCGAGGGCCTGTGCCTGCCCCAGTGGGGGCGGCCTGAAGTTCCTCGGCCTGCTGCCCGTCGGCGTGGCGGTGACCACGGCGCTGTCGGCCGCCGCGTCAGCCGCCAGCGCGTTCGGCACACGGCTGGCCCTCGGAGTCCGCATTGCCGCCGCCCTGGTAGCCATCGTCTTGAACGCCGCCCTGCTGCTGCTCACCTACCGGCTCCTGGCCGGGCGGCGGATACCGCTGCGCCTGATGTCCGCCACCGCCCTGGGCGGGGCGTGCGCCTGGCAGATGCTGCAGTGGGCCGGCTCCTACTACGTCGGCCACGTGCTGAAGGGCACGACAGCGACCTACGGGATGTTCGGCATCGTGCTCGGCCTGCTCACCTGGCTCTACCTCGGCGCCCTGATCTACATCATCACGGCGGACGTTTGCCCTTCTGTGGCCGGCATCCGGTGCCCGGTGGGTGTGCGGGACGGGGCTTGGTCAGGTGGACTGGGGGCGGCCGAAGAGCAGGTCGTAGCCTGCGGGGAGCTGGAGCAAGACCTGGCCCAGGAGGTCGTGGCCCGCAGCGTCGGCGACGGTGCTGAGGACGGCGCTGACGTCCCAGGCCGCGGTCTGCTCGGTGGCCCCCTCGATCCAGGCTGCCGTCGCCCGCACGAACCTCTCCGGCGTCAGCGGCTCGGCGCTCTGCAGGGGGTTGAGCAGGATCAGGGCGAAGTCTTCCGGTAGGCATGCCGCCAGCTGGGCCCGCACCTCGCCGATCAGGTGCGCACCCAGCAGGGCGAGGACCACGCGCGCCGCACGCTCTGCTTCGTGCTCCGTTTCGTACTCACCGCGTTCCTTCACCTGCTCGAGGAAGACTTCGCGTCGCAGGGTCACGTCGGCCGCCACCCTTCTTCGGCTCTTTGCTCCGGTAAGGGCGGAGGGCGGGTGAGGGGGAGATCAGGTGCCCGTCCTCCGCCGCTGGTCGGCCCCGGCCGCCATCGATCAGCCGGAGATCTCCTTGCGGCACCCCGACGGCGATCTTGCGCGGCTTGACAGCCTCGGCGATCGTGACGCGCAGGCTGCGGTGGTCACGCCCTGGCCCAGCGGACCAGTGCTGGTCTGCACGCCGACGACGTGACCGTACTCGGGGTGCCCGGGGGGTCTTTGGTTTCAGCTGGCCAGATCGGCTTTGCCGAACAGTACGGCGTAGCCGGAGGGGAGCTGGCTGATGATCTGGTTCAGCTCACCTCCGGAGACAGCGCCGGCCAGGGTGGTCAGGACCGCGCTGGCGTCCCACTGTGCGGTGCGCGGCCGGGCGCCGGTGCGCTCGGCGACCCGGCGGTAGAACTCCTCGATCCCAAAACTCTCCGCCTGCGCCTGCTTGGCCTCGACCAGTGCCTGTCCGAGCGGTCCGGGCAGCTGGGAGGCAAGGTCGTCGACCTCACCCGGGCTGATGCGCTGGGCCAGCACGCTCAGCACCGCGTCGGTGACCTTCGCGGCTTCGTCCTGGCTTTCGTATTCGCCGAGCTCGCGTACGCGAGCGAGGAATTCGTGGTGCTGCATCGTTCGTCACCTCCGCTTGCCAGCGATCTCAGGGCATCGGATGCGATGCCCTCTTCCCCGGTACCCAGGTGGGGGCAAGCCTGTCAGCTCCGCACGACAGGCAACGGCGGCTTGTCTGCTCGGGCGGGTGACCCCCGTACGCCGCACTCCGACGCCGGTGCGCTCCTCGCGGGCGGGGCCGGCCCGGTGACCTCCACAGTCGCCGGGCGCAGCAGGTGCTCGCCAAGACGGTAGCCGGGACGCAGGACCGCCGAGCACAGCAGGCGGTCCGCAGCGGCGCAGACGTGGTGGATGAGGGCGTGGTGGCAGGCGGGGTCGAACGGATCACCCACCTGGCCGAACGAGGTGGCGCCCAGCGAGCCGAGCTGCTCCTGCAGGCTGTCGGCGATGTCCTTCAGACCGGGCGTGAGCGGCTCCTTGGCGCACGCCCGGTCGACGGCGTCCAGCACGGGCAGCAGCGCCTTGAGCACGTTGGCCGCGGCGATCTCGCGTACGGCCAGGCGGTCCCGCCGAACCCGCTTGCGGTAGTTGTCGTACTCGGCCTTGACCCGCTGCAGGTCGGCGGTCCGCTCCTGAACCAGGCGCCGCAGCTGCTGAAGTTCGGTGCTCTGCGGACCGCTCCTGGTCATCGTCATCCAGCCTCCGGCTTGTCGTCGTCGACGATCTCGGCGTCCACCACGTCATCGTCGGACGAGCCACCGCTCGTACCACCGCCCGCGGACGCGTCGGCCGCACCCGCCGGCTGCTCGGCCCGGGACTGCTGATACAGGGCGGTGCCGATCTTCTGCGCGGCCTGCGCGGTGCGGTCGACGGCCGGCCGGATCGCGGCCGTGTCCGCGTTCTCGTCCTTCAGCTTCTCCTTCAGGTCGGCCAGCGCCGTCTCCGTCTCGGTCTTGGCATCGGCCGGGATCTTGTCCTCGTTGTCCTTCAGGAGCTTTTCGGTCGAGTAGACGAGCTGCTCGCCCTGGTTGCGGGTCTCGGCCGCCTCGCGCCGCTTGCGGTCTTCCTCGGCGTGCTGCTCGGCTTCGCGGACCATGCGGTCGATGTCGTCCTTGGGCAGCGCCGAGCCACCGGTCACCGTCATCTTCTGCTCCTTGCCGGTGCCCAGGTCCTTGGCCGAGACGTGCATGATGCCGTCGGCGTCGATGTCGATGGTGACCTCGATCTGCGGCACTCCGCGGGGAGCCGGCGGCAGGCCGGTCAGCTCGAACATGCCGAGCTTCTTGTTGTACGCGGCGATCTCCCGCTCGCCCTGGAAGACCTGCACGGTCACCGACGGCTGGTTGTCCTCCGCGGTGGTGAAGATCTCCGAACGCCGGGTCGGGATCGTGGTGTTGCGCTCGATCAGCTTGGTCATGATGCCGCCCTTGGTCTCGATGCCCAGGGACAGCGGGGTGACGTCGAGCAGCAGGACGTCCTTGACCTCGCCCTTGAGCACACCCGCCTGCAGCGAGGCACCGACGGCCACGACCTCGTCCGGGTTGACACCCTTGTGCGGCTCCTTGCCGGTCAGCTCCTTCACCAGCTCGGTCACCGCCGGCATACGGGTCGAGCCGCCCACCAGCACCACGTGATCGATGTCGGACACCTTGATTCCGGCGTCCTTGATCGCGTTGTGGAACGGCGCCTTGCACCGCTCCAGCAGGTCCGCCGTCAGCTGCTGGAACTGGGCGCGTGTCAGCTTCTCGTCCAGGTGCAGCGGTCCCTCGGCCGAGGCGGTGATGTAGGGCAGGTTGATGGTCGTCTCGGTTTGATGGTCGTCTCGGTGGACGACGACAGCTCGACCTTCGCCTTCTCCGCCGCCTCCCTCAGGCGCTGCACGGCCATCTTGTCTTTGGACAGGTCGACGCCGTAGTGGTTCTTGAACCGCTTGACCAAGTGGTCGACGATCCGCTGGTCCCAGTCGTCACCGCCCAGATGCGTCGCCGTTGGTGGCCTTCACCTCGATGACGCCCTCGCCCATCTCCAGCAGCGACACGTCGAAGGTGCCGGACCGGCCCCGCACGCAGCGGCGGCTCGGGACGCATTTCCCCGAGCAGTACCGCGTACCGCCACGCGGACCGCGCCGGCACGGTAAGGGCAGCTCCTCGATCAGGCCTCGGCAGCGTGTGCTCGAGGCGCCGGTCGTACGCCGCCCGCAGGATGGGATTGCGCAGCGTCTCGTACGCCGCCCGGACTTCAGCGAACCGGGCGGCGGTGTCCGCGTCCACTCGGGTGTCGGGGCGCAGTTCCCGCACCCGGGCGCGGAAGGCCGAGGTGATCGCCTCGGCCGTCGCCGAGGGCTGCGCCCCCAGCACCGCGTACAGGTCGGATTCTGGCTCCGGCGCCTGCACGTCCGGCCACCTCCTTGCCCATGCTGAGCTGCGGTTTCATACCCTCTTGCCTGCTTTCTGAGATAAAACTTGAGTCTTGCATTGTCAAGTCTGGGCGAGGTATAGGGGAGGTGGTGCCCGCAGTACTCCGTGATTGCGAAACGCTGAGCGGTGCAGGGCGAAGGAGTGGAAGCAGAGATGCAGGGTTGCTGACCGTGGGCGGCTCGCGCACACACTGAGAAGCAGAGAGGGGGTGCGGATCATGGCGCTGTTCCTCGCGGCGCACTGGCACAACGGCTGGGCCGTGATAGAGATCAAAGGCGTCCTGGACGCGGCCACGGCCCGTGAACTGCGTGACTTCGCTGCGTCCGTCCATGCGCAGCACCGGCACCAGCACCTGATCCTGGACCTGTCCGAACTGACCCATGCCGATGCCGACGGCCTCGACGCTCTGATGTCCGTGCGGACGCTGCTGGACCAGGATCAGGGGGAGCTGCGCCTGGTATGCCCACACGGGCGGACGGAGCGGCTGCTGCACAGCAGCGGCGCTGCTTCCGACCTGGCCGTGTATCCGTCCCTCGGCGCGGCCCTGTCAACACCCCGGACCGTTCCCGCACACTGGATGGGAGGTGGAGTGCAGTGATCACCGAACTTGCTGTCGAACGTGTGGAGTTCACGTGCGGCTCGTGCTGACACCGCTGGAGCGTCGACTACGACGTCCAGCGCTACCGAGACGCTCTCGACGCCGAGTGGGAGGTTTTCTACTGGGACAACACCGCGGTTCCCTCCCCGTATACGCCGCAGGGCGCCCCACCCTGCGAGCACTGCGGCCGCCGCTGGGTCGGACGCCTGGTGGCGCGCCGACCCGTGCCGCTGCCCGGTGACTCAGAGGAGCCGCGCAGCCGTGTCCCGGTCGAGGGCGGCCATCGGCCCGAGCGGCACGCCGCGCCGATGTTGCACGCCGCCGGTCACCCGCAGCCGCAACCCGGCGCACGAGTAGCCCAGCCGTCCACGAAGCCGTCCGGGTGATCCGGACAGTGCGCGCCTGCCCCCTGACGGCGGGCGCGCACTGTCTGCCAGGAACTTCGCACTCCGATCTCCTGGGCGCTGCGGCGGCCCCTCGGGGCGTCACGATCGGCATGCACCTGTGAGCTGCGGCATTGTCGGTCCGCGCGGTGGGCCTCCACGATGACCGGACCAGACGAGTCAAGGAAGGCAGCTCCTCATGGGTGATCATGTGCACGTTCGGCTCAGCCAGGGGCTGAGCGTGTCGGCCGAGGGAGAACTGATCGAGCACTCCCGCTGCCGGTGCGGGGCCACCTTCACCAAGGTGTTCGACGCGAACGGCGGGAAGCCGGAGGGTCCGGCCCCGGCCTGATGCGCTCCCAGCGCCGGACGCGAGAAGCCGGCAAGGTTCTCCCACCTGACGCTCCGCGGGACCGTCGCTTCTGTTGTACGCCGTATGCGCGGGTAACCGTGCGAGGGACCGTGGCTTCCATGGGATGACGGTGGCACGTCGGTGCCCTGGCGCCCCGACGGCTCGCGCAGAAGGGGATCGCATGACCGGCATCGACGTGGGCGTACGGGCACGCGCGAGCCCGGTGGCCCGGGAGGATCCGCACCGGTGGCGCCGCGGTGGCGGAGCTGGCTGCTTGAGGGGCTGAGCGAGCAGACGGCCCGGCATCCCGGCCCGCACCGTAGGCCGCATCCCGAGCAGGAGGGGCATCGGTGGTGGCGGACGATGTGCCTGGCCTTCGGCGTCGTGCTTTGCGGTGCGGGACTGGGCTGGCCTACGGCACGCCACGGGACCTGTCACCTGCCGGCGCCCCCGCGGTCGCATACGCGCGAAGGGCCAAAGACGGCGTCAGGGCCCCGGACTGATGCCCGAGGCCCTTGAAGAGACGGAGTTGCTGTGGCGGTCAGCTGTCCAGCTCCTTGCGGTCGCTGCCACCGCTGATGGCGATCTTGCGCGGCTTGGCCTGCTCGGCGACCGGGATCCGCAGCTTC
This sequence comes from Streptomyces sp. NPDC001796, assembly GCF_042892355.1. NCBI lineage: Bacteria > Bacillati > Actinomycetota > Actinomycetes > Kitasatosporales > Streptomycetaceae > Streptomyces > Streptomyces sp. NPDC001796. Next base: position 16,031 of record NZ_JBIAUC010000018.1, read on the forward strand.
AGCACCCCGGCCTCGTAGGAGGCTTCGATCTTGTCGGTGTCGAGGGTCTCGCCGAGGAACAGCTGCCGGCTGAACGTCCCCGCGGGCCGCTCGGTGACCACCGTCTCGGTGTTCTCGCCGTACGCCGGCTTGCGTTCGGCCTTCACCGTCAGGACGTTGCGCTCGACATCGAGATCGATCGACTCCGGGTTCACGCCCGGCAGGTCCAGCTCCACGAAGAACGTGTCACCCTCACGCCAGGCGTCCAGCAGCATGCCCGCCGGGTGTGCGGCCGTGCCCCAGACCCGCTCGACGAGCCGGTCGAGCTCGCGGAAGGGATCCGTACGCATCAGCATCTGTCATCGCTCCTTCACGTCGTTCCGGCGTCCAATCCGCTCTACTTCTGATGTACCACTGCGCTGGAAAGTTGACAACTATCGGCTCAACTTGTTGCGACTGTTCTGAGCGGTGGTCTGCTGCAGCCAGGCCGCGTCCGCCTCCGGATCAGGGGTGGACACGGCCAGGCGGGTATACGGGGCGTCGCGACCGAAGGTCGTCACCCCGAGCACTGGGCCTTGGGCGCGCAGGGCAACGAAGTCGAGGCCGTGGGCGTGCTGGAGCTCGCCCACGCACCAGTGTCCCGGGCGCCAGGCGGCAGCCAGCCACAGGCCGCCCGTGATCAGCGCATAGACGCCCAGGACCAGCGCGATGGCCACCGCACCGGCCTCCGGGCGCAGCCACAACAGCACACCCGCCACCACCGACACGACGGCGGAGGCCCGCCACCACCACGCATGCCGCAGTTCATGCCGCATCCGCGTGGCGGCCCACAGCTCCAGGCAGCCCGTCACGATGGCCCAGGCGCCCGCCATGACCACCAGCGCCAGGGCCGTCAGACCCGGCCACAGGGCCGTGACCAGTCCGGCCACCACCCCCAGCGCGCCGGCCGCCGCACAGGCCGCAGCGGGCCGGCGCTCCTGGGGGTGCCGCCACGCCGTAGCGATGAGCATCGCGCCGTCCACCAGCGTGTACGCACCGAACACCCAGGCCAGGGCCAGCACCGTCAGCTGCGGCCAGAGCAGCGTCAGCACGCCGAAAACCACCGCTGCCGCGCCGCGGGCGGCCAGCAGCCAGACAGGCTTCATCCTTTCCGTCACAGCGGCCTCCCTTCCGGCCATCCCGTGCGCCAACCGCCGGACCGCCCTCGTGGCGGCCGATGACGTCGGCGCAACCGAACACTCACAGCACGTGATAGGAGATTGAGTCTCCCACTGTCAACTTCGTGCAGCCAGAGCTTGTCAGTGAGTCTTCTGTCGGGTTATACGGATAGGCAGGTACTCGATCGTCAGGCCGCAGTCCCTGCGGCCTGCCTTCAGGGAGGGAGAGTTGGGAGATGCTTGCGCGTGCGGGTGTTCTGGGCGATCTTGACCGGCTCACACTGCAGCTCGCGAACGGTGCCGCGTCGGCCGGCACCATCATCCCGGCGGATGCCTGGCGCGACGACGAAGCGCTCTACCTGCAGTTCGATCTGCCCGGTATGGACCGCTCCACCATTGAGCTAGCCACAGAGCATCACACGCTGACCCTGACCGCCGAGCGGCCCTCCCCGATCCCGGCCGACGCCCGTCCCGTACTCACCGAGCGGCCCACCGGCCGGTTCACCCGCCGCCTGGCGCTGTCCGACGCCCTGGACACGGCTGCCGCCGAGGCCGCCTACGACAACGGCGTCCTCACCCTGCGCATCCCGCTAGCGGCACACGCCAAGCCCCGCAAGATCGCCATCTCCGGCGGCTCACCCAAGCAGCTGACCGCCTGAGCTCCACTGGCCCGTCCGACCCATCGCATCGAAGGAGGCTCACACCATGGGCGCCCTGCTGTGGCTGCTCATACCCCTCTTCGCCGGTATTGCTGCCAGCGTCTGGGCCTGGGACACCGGACGCCGCAACCCCAGCCCGGCCGACCATGACACCTGGCAAGACCTCGACCGATACCAGCGACTGCGGACCGTCCTGAGCGCCGATGAACACGCCAAGACGGCGTGAGCGAGGTGATCGCGAGGCCGCGAGACACATCCTCACTGCGGGCTCCTCGCTGCGGGCGAGGTTGCTGGGGTGTCCGTTCGTTCACCCATCGCTGACCCCCGCGTTCGTGGCGGTGGCTGCGGGTTCCTGCGAGCGGCGTCGATACGCAACGTCAGGGCTGCCTCACCGGCGAGCGCATCGCGGGCCTTGACGGCAACGACGCCGCAGAGGAATCCGTGCCTGGCAAGCAAGCAGATCACCTGACGGCCGTCCGCGGAGTCGTCGTTCCGCGCCTCAGCGACGCCATACCCGGCGGGTATAAGTGCCCGGCGGGTAGTCGATCAGAAGCCCGAACTCCGTGGCCGCGGCCTCCTCAGGGCGCCCTTCACACAACCCGGATCGCGCGCGCCCAGCGACAACGCGCTGACTCACAGTCTCTCCGCCCGGCTCGCTCGGGACGTAGGCCGTCAGAAGGGTGTCGTGATATTCCCGAAGTGGTGCGTCGATCGTCAAAGGCGCAGGCGGGGCACCGCGCGAACACACCGGCGCCCTTCCTCGCACGTCTTCCCGTGAAGGACGGCATCCGCCGGGCGGTTCATCCCATGCGCGAGAACTCCGTACGTCGTCAGCAATCGGTCCCCTGCGTTGCCCGGCACTGGGACGTCCTGGGGATCAGATGACGCGGACGCCGGTGGCTTGGGGGCCCTCGGGACCCTGGGTTACCTCGTATTCGACCCGCTGGCCCTCCTCCAGGCTGCGGTAGCCGGTGGCCAGGATCTCGGAGTAGTGGACGAAGAGATCGGGACCGTTGTCTTGTTCGATGAAGCCGAAGCCCTTATCGGGGTTGAACCACTTCACGGTGCCCTGCGCCACGCTCGCTCCTGTGTCGTACCCGTGCCGGTGGGGCCATTGTCGCCGCACGCTTCCTTGTGGCCGGGTGCCGACACGCCCGCCCGTGGGGACGGCTGTTCCGTGCCGATCGCGAGCACGACGGACCGGATGACAGAGAGCGGCAAGGCCTCTGGCCAGCCCAGCAGCCGCAACCCGGGGGTCCGGGGCGGATTACCGCAGGTGGCTTCCGTCCACGAATCCTGTTCGCCGTCGACCGCCCAAGCTCTCCTGACCCTTCGCCCTCTCAAGGGGAGCCGTTCGTCAGTAGCAGGTGGAAGGTGCGGCCTCGGTAGACGAACGTGGCGGTGTCGGAGCCGCTGCCATCGAAGTACACCGGCCGCTGCGGCTCCTCGCCACTGTAGTAGCCGGTGGAGCGCAGGAAATCGGGGCTGACAGCGGCGAAGGACCAGGCCGGGACGTCTGGCCCGAGCAGTTCCCGGGCGAAACCGCACACCAGTTGCTCGGCCTCCCCCGCCGGGTAGTGGTGGCCGTAGAGGCTGAATGCCTCGCAGAGCATCCAGCGCAGCCGTGCCAGGAAGCCTGCACGGTCGAGGGGGCTGACCGTGGCACGGAAGCCCTCGCGCAGGAGCGGATGCTCGAAGGGCTCACTGTCGTACTCGTTCGACAGGTTGTGCCAGTTGCGGCGCAGGTCGGCGGCCCGCATCAGCCGCTCGAACAGGGCACTGCGCAGAAAGGCGTGCAGGACATCCTGGCGGTTCCCGGCGACGACGGGTACGTCGCACTCCGCTGTGAGTAGCAAGGTGTTGCTGTTCATCGCGTGGTCGACGGCAGAGAGGAACGCATCGACGGCAGGGGGTTCGCGGTCGGGCGGCGGGGTGAAGTTCGGGGAACCCATGGCGGCAGCCTTGCGGACGGCCGGTCGCTACTTCCACGGCTTTTCCCCGCATGCCTACCCCAACCGGCATCTGCTGCGACTCCTGCTCCGCCGGGCGACGAACGGCAGCGCGGCCGGGTTTGTGATGGGGGCCGCTCGCTCATGGGCCGACGGCCTGGGCGGTCACCGGTGCGGTGCAGAACTGGCGAGCACCGCGCAGTGTGGTGTTCAGTTTCCGTTGGGTAGGGCGGCGGCCAAGTCGGCGACGTGCACTGGGCAGCGAATGTCGTCGGTGAACAGGACGCCGTCCCGGGTGCCGGCAGCGAGTTCACGCACGGCGTGCTCATGTACGGAACGCCCGTGGCCGATGATCAGTGACGTGCGGGCGACAACTGCCTCCTGGTGCACGGCGCGAACGCCGGTCTCCGCCGCCGCCTTCGCTGCCCCGTACGGGGTGACGGGATCAGGGAGGCAGCTCTCGTCGTGGTCTCTCCGGGCCTGTATCCGGAACGCGGATCCGGCTGGGATTCGTCACGCTGCGTCGAAGTCCGACCGGGGCCGTACCTCCACAATGAAGTCCGGCTCCTCGGTGCTGTCCTCCTCGTCGTGCCAGAGGAAGACCCGCACGTGCATCGCGTGGTGGAGGCCGATGCTCTCCCACTCGGTCATCAGTTCGCCGACGACCCGGCCGATGGCCAGCTTGGCTCCCTCGGCCGAGTCGGGTGCGGTGATCGCTCCATGCCAACGCTCGGCGTCGCCGTAGGGGCGCCATCCCTCGGAGCCGTGCGGCTCGAACACTCGGTACACCCAGTCCGTCTCGGTGCCCATACACCGATCCTGTCACCACCCTGTACCGGGCGCAGCAGCCGATCCATCGTTGGCCGCTCCTGCCACAACGGTGGTAACCCCCAAGATCCCCGTTGGCCACGTCTGTGGCGGGATTCTTTGGGTAGTCGGGCCAGTGTCAGGTAGGGGTGCGAGGACGAGGCGGCTTATGAAGCAGGCTGCTGACGGCGAAGGTTGGGCGCCGGCCGATGAGTCGATCTCGTTATCTGCCGCGTTCGAGGGCACGGAGGCGATCGCTGAGGCCCGTGATTACGCCCGGTCGTTCCTGCACACTCTTCAGGCCGTGCACGGGGTGCCGGTGTCAGTCCGGGCGATGGGCAACGTGCAGCTGGTGGTGAGCGAGCTCATGACCAACGCCCAGAAGTACGCCCCGGGCCCGCATCTGCTGACGCTGGAGGCCGATGAGGGCGCCGTCGCGGTTACCGTGTGGGACAGCGAACCCCGGCCGCCCATGATCCAAGGCTTCGATCCGGTCCGGGTGGGTCAGCACGGTCTGGAGATCGTCGTGGCGCTCTGCCGGAGCTTTGAGGTGCACCGCGAACCGGTGGGCAAGCGCATAAGGGCAACAGTCGATCTCGCCGGCGACCCCATCGGAGACATGGCCAACCGCGCGTTGTGACCAGGTCGCCGCGATCTCGGGGCGGCAATCGGCTCCGGCGAGGCCGCGGCGATCCTGCCGCGCGACACTGATCTTGGACAGCAGCTTCAGCGCGATCCTTCCGTTCTGTTCGCTCGCCGCTCACCAAGCCGAGCGGCTGACCTCGGCGCTGACGCCGTACCCGGCTGACCAGCGGTAACGCACGCCGCAGGGCCAATCGGCGCCCACCTGGACACTTGCCCTTTTCAGGTACAGCAGTGCTCGGCTGTGCACCACGTCATCCGAGCTGGTGCACGGCCCAGCCCATTGCGCGTCATGGCTCGCCGTGAAGGCGGTCACCCGGAGTTCGGGTGACCGCCTTCACGGCAGCGTGTCCCAACCAGCCCGGGCCACCATGGCAGATCGGCCCGGGGCTGCCAGACGTAGCGGACGTCCGGCTCTCGCTCATCGTTGCGCCCGGACAACCCTCAGGCGGGCTGCGGGGCGGGTGTTGCCGGAGCGGCCGCGACCCTGCGGGTCTCGCGCATTATCAGCAGGCCGTTGACCACCATCAGCGTCGCGGTCAAGCCGTGGACGCCGAGCGCGGTGGCCACGGAGCCGTGGTGGGCCAGCACGGTGGCCATGTCGCCGTACGCGGCGAGGGCCTCCACCAGAAGCACCCAGCCCAGCGCCCGGCGGTGGCCCGTCACCAGCAGGATGCCCAGGACCAGGGCCAGGACGACGTCGCGGATTCCCTTGATGACCAGGAAGCCGCCGCCGTCGCCGGAGGGCCAGCTCGGCAGGCCGAAGCCCGGCGCCGTCGTCTCCGGGCTCAGGATGAACTCCATCCCGAACCAGAGGATGAAGAGGATGAAGGCGGCGGCCAGGACGGTGTTGATCTTCTTCAGCGACATTGTTCTTCTCCTTGCGAGTCTTCGCCGGTTTGGTGAGCTTCGTGGAGCTTGCTGAGTCGCGTGGGCCCTGATCAGGCCGCGCGGACGCGGCTGTTGGAGGGGCATAGCTTGTCGGGATCGCAGTTGTGGGCTCTCGGCGGCAGCCGCATTCCCGAATGTCGGGATTCCGGTGGCCAGTTGCCGCCTGGGGAGTGGGGATTGTGCGCCACCGGCGCGGCGTCGGCCCGCGGGGTCAGAAATCCGAAGCCCTGTCGGCCTACCCCGACGGGGCGAAAGCTTTCGACATACAGGGGCGAACCAGTGCTTGTCGGGGCAGCGGTGGTATCAGGCGAGGGCGGAGACGAGCAGGGTGAAGGCGGCGATGATGACGGCGACGCGGACGTAGTGGAAGCGCTCCCAGCGGTTCAGTTGCTCCTTCCAGTCCGCGGGCCGGTTCTCGGGGGTCCAGGTCTTGTTTCGGTTGTTGATCGGGACAAGCAGCAGCATCGACATGACCACGCTGACGATCAGCAGTCCGGCGGCGGTGACAACGAGTCCGGCGCCGTGGCGGTGCCATCCGGCGACGGCCCAGATCGCGCTGAGGACGAGCGAGCCGATGTACCAGAACGGCATCAGGGCGCCGAGCATCCGGCCGCCGTGGGCGTGGCCGAGCTGGCCGCTGTCCTCGGGAAGCGCGTCCAGGATCCGGTTCATGATGAAGGCGACGGAGAACTCCACCCCCACCATCAGGCCGACGACGACGGTGGTGACGACCTCGAGTGCGTTGAGCATGACAACCCCTCCTGACATCTAGCGTTGCTAGCTGATGATGCAACGCTAGCACTGCTATCGCTCGATTGTCTAGCGGTGCTAGAATCCAGTCATGTCGGTACAGGAACGCAAGCAACGCGAACGGGCGGAGCGCGAGCGCCTCATCGTGGCCACCGCCCGCGAACTCGCCGAGCAGCAGGGCTGGGACGCGGTCACCACCCGCCGGCTCGCCGAGCGCATCGAATACAGCCAGCCCGTCCTCTACAGCCACTTCCGCGGCAAGCGGGAGATCATCGGCGCCGTCGCCCTTCAGGGGGCCGCCGAACTGGCCACAGCGGTGCGGGCCGCGACCTCCGCCGCGGACGGCCCGCGCGCCCGGGTCGCCGCCCTGGCCCGCGCCTACCTCGACTTCGCCGTACGCAACCCGGCGGTCTACGACGCCTTGTTCCAGCTCGACGGCGGCCTGCCATACGCGCAGGAGGACACCCCGGAACCGCTGAAGGACGCCTTCGCCGCCCTGCTCGAGTGCCTCGCCGAGGTCGCCGGGGACGGCGTCGACCCAGGGCTGTTCACCGAGCTGTTCTGGGCTTCCTTGCACGGCCTGGCGACCCTGACCCGCGCGGGCCGCCTGCTGCCTGAGGACGCCGAGCCGAGGGTGGAGCTGCTGGTGGACCGGCTCGCCAAGCTCTGACACACCGTCCCGGCGGGAACGCAGCCGGGGCCCTCGGGCCCCCGCCGCCGCCTGCCTGCGGCACCGCTGCGGCTGTAATCAAGACATCGGTCCTATTGCCCGCGGCGATGAGCCGTTCGGCGACGTCGCGGAACTCGGAGGTCCTGGCCATGGCTGTCACCGCGTTGGGACGGCGGCGTCGCAGTCCTGCACGCTCCGGACACCCCCGCGCCGCTACGACGGCGCAGGGGCGATTGTGTTGCCAAGCCGCTGGCGCGATGTGATGTGCCCTCGCGGCGTCGTAGTCACGGTCGCTATCCCCCGAAGAACCCCGCGATGGACGCGATGATGGCGAGCGCCGGCTGGACGATGTCGGCACTCGACGTCACCAGTTCCCGCAGACGCTCCATGCGGGTGCGGGCGGCCGAAACGTCAGGTGACGTGGAGGTCCCGATACGGGCCAGGTCGTGGACGGCCCCAGCCGCTTCCTCGCGGTCGGCGTCGCTGAGGTCGCGACTGGAAAGGATCAGTTGGAGGAGTCGAGTGAGCTCGTCGCCGCTGGCCAGCGAGGAGTAGGTGTTCTGGAAGTCCTGGACCACCGTGTCTTGGGGCCGGTTGATGAACGTGGTGTTCTCGCCCTGGAAGTAGAAATTCTCGGACACGTGGGCTCCTGCCCTTCCTGAAACGATGACGACGCGACTGTCATTGATGGCGACCCCCTCCGCCGTGGGGACCAGCGGCCGCAGCGCCGCCTTGATCGCTTGCTCCGCCTCCCGGACGGCCGCGAAGGCCGCGGCATCGGCGGCACGGCCGGGCGCCAGGAGGTTGCGGACGGCGGCAGGCGCCGGGGCGTATTTCCTGGTCTCGTACGGCTCGCTGAACCGGTAGTACTCAGAGGTGGGTCCGCGTGTTTTGAGCCGTCGCCTGTTCTCCTCGGCCTGCGGCGTTGCGATGGACTCCGAGACCGACCGCAACGCCTGGCGGATGCCGCCGAAGAGAGTCCGCAGATAGGTCGTCGAGGTTTGCTCGATCGGAAAGACGATCCTCTCTCCCTCGTGGATGGGCCCCTCGGACGAGTGGAAGAGCACCAGACACGGCAGCAGCTCGGGTCCGAGACCGAGCAGTGAGGCGATCTCGTAGGCGCCCTGCGGTTCGTACGGGGTCCACTGGAGCCAACGCATGGTGGACATGACCCTGTACAGCTCGGGCTCCAGGTGCCGGCGCCAGTACTTCTTGGCGTCCTTCCATCGCGCCCGCCGCTCCACGACGAAGACCCGTGTGGCGGGCCCGGAGAGCGCGTTGAGATCGTCGAAGTGGGTCCGCACGTACGTGGCAAGCTCGGTGTCTGCATCGGTGTAGAGCAGCACCCCCCACAGGCGGGGGCCACCGGCTGGGGCCTTGGCATTCTCAGCGAGCTGCATCCAGTTGAGCAGCTCGGCCGGGTTGCGCGGACTTAACAGCGAGTAGAGGACTTCCTGGGTGTGCTCGATGCACAGCACCAGCAGGTCGCCATCGGCCAACCCGATGTCGCTCACCCGTTTCCGCTCCGGCAGCCGTTCGTCCGTCACCGGGTCGCAGAGCCAGACGTCCAGGATCGTGTCCCCAAACCAAAGACTCCGGTCGGATCTGTTCCCTGCTGCCCGGGCGACCGGCTCGGCCGCTCCGACGCGGCGCGCTTCGGCGATGCACAGCTCCTTCAACTCCCCGACGGTCAGCCGTTCCATCTCCGTGCCGGGCACGGCGATCTCGAAGGTCCCCTCATCCGCACGCCGAAGAAGCTCTGCCCACCTCTCCAGGCTGTCAGTGGCTTCGAAATCCCCCGAGCTGATCAGCTTGTCCAACGCCCTGGAAACACGGGCACCGTAGGGACTGTGGGAGACGGCGACCCAATCCCCTTCACGGACATCGATCCGCATCCGCATGACACACCCGCCTCTCGCCCCAATCCGCCCCTGGATTATGGCCGATTGCGCCCGACGTCATGAAAATCGCTGTCCGATTGTCGGAACGCAGTGATAGAGATTCAGGGTGACAATGACACTCGAGTTCCCCGTTCTGCTGCGACTGATCGACGAACGGTCGACCGCCTTCCGCGCCGCGGTCGCCTCCGCGCCCAGCCTCGACGTACAGGTGCCGACCTGCCCCGAGTGGACGCTGTTCGATCTGGCGCAGCACATCGGCGAGGGGCGCCGCGACTGGGCCGCCACCGTCGCCGCGGGGCCTGCTCCGGCCAAGTCCGCAGTGGAGGGTGCCCCGGCTGTGCCTCGGGAGCGCGAGGCCCTGCTGGCCTGGTTGGCGGAGTCCACGGAGCAACTGCTGGACGCATTGCGGAAGGCCGGCCCGGATCGCGGTTGCTGGACGTGGTGGGAGACGTTGCAGTCGCCGCAGACCTCCGGTGCCGTAGCTCGGCACCAGCTCCAGCAGATGGCGGTGCACACGTACGACGCCCAGATCACCGTAGGTGGCCCGCAGCCACTGCCGGACGAGGTGGCGCTCGACGGTGTCGACGAGTTCCTGTCCACCTGCGTCGCAACGACAAGTCCCTGGCCGCACAAGCCCGCTGCCGTCGACTTCCACGCCTCCGAGGGCCGCTCCTGGCGCCTCTCGCTCTCCGCCGACGGCGCACGGAGCGCCCGCCTCCCCGGGCCCGGCACCATGCCGGCCACCGCTGCCGGCCAAGACCCGGACCCGGCCGCCGCCTTCTTCTCCGCTCGGGGCACGGCCAGCGAGCTGGTCCTCAGCCTGTACGACCGTATCCCGGTCAACTCCCTGGAGATCGACGGCGACCGACGTGTCTTCGAGCAGCTCAGCGCCTGGGACCCGGATGAGTAGGACGTGACGATGCGCCACCTCGTACGCCCCGGGGCATGCCTCCCACCAACGGCTACAACCACGCCGTGGTGGCCTCGGGGCCGCGGAGGCAGCAGACCGTCACGGCTGCGAAGCGGCTGACCAAGGCGGCGGCTCACAAGCTGATCGGTGCGCCTGGTCGGCACCTGACGCCGTCAGTTCTCAGCGCCGTCCTCGTCGTCATCGAGTCCGGCCGCGTCCGGGTCGCGCAGCGGGCGCAGGGACGTGGCCACCGCGATGATGGACGGGCCGCAGGGGCGCTGGCTGGTCGACGAGGCGGTGACCGAGGCAGTTCGGTTCCGCCAGGAGATGGTGCGCATCCGCAGGCGCATCGAGGCCGCCGGGGACCGTCCGCCCTGGTTGCCTGCGCGCGCTGGTCGCCCGGCATCCGAGGCGCTACGCCGGCCGGACCGTGCGCGAGCTGTGCCAGGAAATGCACGGCCACCTGCGCTCGGTCCGCGTGGTCGAACTGCTGGACACCGCTTTCCGGCAGCTGCCGGAGCCGGTCACCCCTCCGCAGCTGTGCTACCAGCGCCTGATCCGCGGCGGCACGGAGCGCGTCCGGCTGGCCGATGCGCCCGGCCGGGTGGCGGCCGCCATGGTCACCGTCACCCCGCCGGGCATCCCTGTGCTGATGCCCGGCGAAAGCGTCGGCGCCGAGGACCGCCCCCTGCTGCGTTACCTCACCGCGCTGGAGTCCTTCGACCGGCGGTTCCCCGGGTTCCGCAGCGAAACCCACGGGGTGACCCTCGCCCCGGAGACCGGCGACTACATGATCGAGTGCCTGCAGCTGGAACAGCACCAAGAGATGAACGTCTCAAAGAGCCTCCGAGCCGCAGCACCGGCCCAGTCGCGCGGCTCGGAGGCCTCCGGCCACCAGCCGAAGGGTCAGGGCGCCCAGGCGGGCTCAGTCGGTCCGCTCCAGCGGCACCGCTGAGGGTGGCCCGAGCGGGCAGTCGGTCTCCAGTTGCGGCTGCCGGGATTCGACCGCGGGCGTTCGCGGCTCCCGAGGCCTCGTCCGCCACGGCCGAGCAATCGGGTGGGCGGGTAGTCGGGTGGGCGACGCAAGCGGTCCGGGGACACCACAAGGCCGGAGCCGCAGCCCTCAGCAGGTGCGGCGCCGGGCCTCGGATCTCGGCGGTCCACGCGCGTTCTTCCGGGACGGCGTCGATCAGCAGCGCGGTCAGCGCGGGTACCGCGAGCGCCCCGCCGACGCTCAGCGGCAGCAGCAGGACCAGCACCAGCCACACCGGTGGCTGCGCCGCCAGCGGCAGCATGGCCGGCATCGCTGCGGTTAACACCAGCCGGGCGGCGACGATCACCGGCCGCCGCCCGGTCCGCTCCGCCAGGCGCGGCGAAAACAGGTTGGTGGCCGTCACCAATTGCTGCCCCTCGGCGTTCCAGGGTGGTGGCAGCGGTCAGTCGGTGTTGCCCGCGCCGATGACCACCGCGCCGATGTCCGTCGCCGCGGTCACTGCCCCGCGGCCTCCCGGGCGATCTGCTCGAACTGGGCGCCCATCGCCTCGGCCAGTGCCTGGGCAGCGGAGAGCGGACGCACCATCACCGTGAATTCGTCGATCTTGCCGCTCTCGTCGAAGTGCAGGAAGTCGCAGCCCTGGAGCTTCCTGCCGCCGACAGTGGCGGTGAAGACGAAGGCGTGGTCACGGCCGTCGGGGTTCGCGATCTCACGGACGTAGGTGAAGTCCTCGAAGACGCGGGAGACGCCGCGCAGGATCGCAGCGGTGATCGCCTTGCCGGGGTACGGCTTGAAGGCGACCGGGCTGGTGAAGACGACGTCCTCGGCCAGCAGAGCGGCCACGGCGTCCATGTCACCGCTCTCGACGGCCTTACGGAAGGGATGCATGAGTCCGCCCTCTCTTGTACTCAATAATTTGAATAAGTGTGATGAAGGCTAGAGGCGCCTCCCCCGCTCTGTCTACGCATGGAGCGACGGAGCGACTATCAGACCAGTCACTTCGTTGACTAGTCACAAAGCTGTTAGCGTGTGCCCATGGCTTTGCGGAACGCGGTCATGGCCGCGCTGTTGGAGGGTGAGGCGTCGGGTTACGACCTCGCCAAGGGGTTCGACGCGACGGTCGCCAACTTCTGGATGTCGACGCCCCAGCAGCTCTACCGGGAGCTGGAGCGTATGGAGGCCGAAGGACTCGTCACAGCCCGCGTCGTCGAGCAGGAGCGCCGGCCCAACAAGCGGCTGTTCTCGTTGACGGAGGCCGGGCGGGAGGCCGTACGCGCCTACACCGCCGAGCCACCCGACAGACCGGCAGTGATCCGAGACGAGTTGCTGGTCAAGGTGCAGTGCCTGGACGCCGGCGACATCGAAGCGGTCCGAAAGGCCGTCTCCGAGCGCATGGAATGGGCCACTGCCAAGCTCGCCCGCTACGAGAAAATCCGGCAGCGCCTCCTCGACGGACGCTCCGAGGAGGCGTACTTCGCCGAGGCCGAACGCATCGGCCCCTACCTGACCCTGCTGCGCGGGATGGCCTTCGAACGGGAGAACCTCCAGTGGGGGGACATGGCGCTGCGCAGGCTCGACCAGCGCACGGCCACGCTTCGGGCCGACGACAGGGCTTGAAATGGCTGACACGATGAGGTGGCCGAGCCGTGGTGTCCATGTCTGGACGGCGAGTTGAGCGTTGTCCGATGCGTGAGGGCATCACCGTGGATCGTGCCGGATGAGCCGCCCGGGGCATCCTGCGCGCCATCGCACGGCGCGGCACCGAGCACGGCTCCGGCCTGAGCGTCCACCGGCGGGTGGTCGAGCGCACCTGCCGTTGTCACGGCCGCCACCAGCCAGGTCCCCTCCGGCGAGCCGGGAGCTGTCGTATTCCATCCGGCTTGCGTCGGAAATCAGCACGGGAGCAGAAAGGCTGCCCTCTCTCGCATCTGTCATGCGGGGTGCTCTGCGTGTTTCATAGAGGTGTGGTCCTAGGTAGGCGACCATACGGACGCGGCACAGCGCATTTTCCAGCCGGTGGGCGCCATGGCGCGCTGATTGTTCGGGTCGACGTGCTCGACACCAGCAAAGCCAATGACGTCAGGAGCGGTAACCGGCAGAAGGAACTCCGAGACAGGAAGAAGGACGGGCATGTCCGGCAGTGAAAGCGAGAATCCGGTAATCCCTTCGCCGACGCCCACACCGACTCGGCGGCCCAGGACGAACCGGGACTGGTGGCCGAATCAGCTGGACCTCCAGGTTCTCCACCAGCACTCGCCCCGAGCCAACCCGATGGACGAGGACTTCGACTACGCGAAAGAGTTCGCGACCCTCGACGTCGACGCGCTGAAGCGTGACGTCTTCGAGGTGATGACCACATCCCAGGACTGGTGGCCTGCCGACTACGGTCACTACGGGCCGCTCTTCATCCGGATGAGCTGGCATGCCGCGGGAACGTACCGCATCGCGGACGGCCGCGGCGGTGGCGGCAGCGGCGCACAGCGCTTCGCCCCCCTCAACAGCTGGCCGGACAACGCGAGCCTGGACAAGGCGCGCCGTCTGCTCTGGCCGGTCAAGCAGAAGTACGGCCGGAAGATCTCCTGGGCCGATCTTCTGGTCTTCGCCGGAAACTGTGCCATGGAATCCATGGGGTTCAAGACGTTCGGGTTCGGTTTCGGGCGAGAGGACATCTGGGAACCCGAGGAGATCTTCTGGGGGCCAGAGGACACATGGCTCGGAGATGAGCGCTACAGCGGCGACAGGGAACTCACCGGTCCTTTCGCCGCCGTGCAGATGGGACTGATCTACGTCAATCCGGAGGGACCCAACGGAAACCCGGACCCGATGGCCGCCGCCCAGGACATTCGGGAGACGTTCGGGCGCATGGCGATGAATGACGAGGAGACGGTCGCACTCATTGTCGGCGGCCACACCTTCGGCAAGTGTCATGGCGCGGTCGACGCCAGCTATATCGGCCCGGAACCCGAGGCCGCCCCCATCGAGCAGCAGGGCCTCGGCTGGCGGAACACATACGGCAGCGGCACGGGCCCCCACGCGCTCACCAGTGGTCTGGAGGGCGCGTGGACCACCGAGCCGACCAAGTGGGACAACGGCTACCTGGACAATCTTTACGGATACGAGTGGGAGCTGACGAGCAGCCCCGCCGGCGCCCACCAGTGGACGCCCAAGGATCCCGCGGCCAGGAGCACCGTGCCCGACGCCCATGATCCGTCGAAGCGGCACGCCCCCATGATGCTGACGACGGACCTCGCGCTGAAGTTGGACCCGGTCTACGGCCCGATCACGAAGAGGTTCCACGAGAACCCGGACGAGCTCGCGGTGGCGTTCGCCAAGGCGTGGTACAAACTGCTGCACCGCGACATGGGACCCGTCTCGCGTTACCTCGGCCCGTGGATTCCCGAGCCGCAGCTGTGGCAGGACCCCGTTCCCGACGTCGATCACGAGCTGGTCGGGGACGGGGACATCGCTGCTCTCAAGGACAGGATCCTCGCCTCGGGCCTGTCCGTCTCCCAGCTGGTCACCACCGCCTGGGCGTCGGCGGCGAGCTTCCGCGGCACCGACAAGCGCGGCGGGGCGAACGGAGCACGCATCCGGCTCGCGCCGCAGAAGGACTGGGAGCTCAACGACCTCCCCGAGGTGACCGAGGTACTGCGCACGCTCGAGCAGATCCAGCAGGACTTCAACCTCTCCCAGACCGGCGGGACGCGGGTCTCCCTCGCCGACCTGATCGTCCTCGGCGGGTGCGCGGCCGTCGAGCAGGCCGCGAGGAACGCCGGGTACGCCATCACGGTTCCGTTCGCACCGGGGCGTACGGACGCCTCGCAGGAGCAGACCGACGCGGCGTCGTTCGCCGTGCTGGAGCCCAAGGCGGATGCTTTCCGCAACTACCTTCCGGCGGGCGAGAAGCTGTCGCCGGAGACCCTCATGCTGGACCGCGCCAACCTGCTGACGCTGACCGCTCCCGAGATGACGGTGCTGATCGGCGGCATGCGGGCCCTGAACACCGGCTTCAAGGGATCCCCCCACGGTGTCCTCACCCACCGGCCGGGAGCCCTGACCAACGACTTCTTCGTCAACCTGCTCGACATGGGCACGGAGTGGAAGGCGTCGGCCACGGAGGAGAACGTGTTCGAAGGCCGGGATCGCGGCACCGGCGACGTCAAGTGGACCGCCACCGCGGTCGACCTGATCTTCGGTGCGCACTCCCAGCTCCGAGCCGTCTCGGAGGTCTACGCGTCCCAGGACGCGGGAGAGAAGTTCGTACGTGACTTCGTGGCAGCGTGGAACAAGGTGATGAATCTCGACCGGTTCGACCTCGCCTGAGCCCGACGTCCCGGTCGGCCCTCATCGGCCGCCCAGGACGTGGCGAAGTGTGGCAGTTGGCAGTGCTGAGCCGGGTGCCTGCCGGTTGATCCGGTCCGGGCCGCAGTGGTCGGCCTGCTCGGCCCGCGTCGAGCCGTTCTTCCGCTCCAGCGGGGCGATCAGCCCCCGCCTGCAGGCCGGCGTGGACTCCTCCTCGAAGGGTCGTTCCAGGTCAGCGATCACCAGGTGACGGGCAGCTCGTGCAGTCCGTAGATCACCGCGTCGTACTTGAACTTCACGTCCTGCAGCGGGATGGCCGCACGGAGTGTGGGGATGCGGCGGAACAGGGGCGGGTAGATCACCTGCAGTTCCAGGCGGGCCAGCGGCTGGCCCACGCAGTGATGAGCCGCCGAAGGCCTGGTGCCGGCGGGCGTTGCTGGTGATGTCCGGCTGATCGGGGTTGGCGAACACCTCGGGGTCGCGGTTCGCAAGCTCGCCCAGGAGGATGACGCCGTCACCGGCCGGGATGGTGTGCCCGGCGACCTCGATGTCTTCCAGCGCGGTGCGTCGGCGGCCCAGGTGCACGATCGAGAGGTAGCGCCGTAGTTCCTCCACTGCGTTCACAGCGATCTGCGGGTCCTCGGCGTCGCGGATCATCTCCATCTGCTCGGGGTGCTGGGTCGTCCATGCCGACGAAGCTGAGATCGGTGGCGCCCCCATGGCTGTGTCGGGGGTCGATGGGGCTGGGAAAGTTGGGTGCGGCGAAGTTGCCGCTGAGACGCGGGTCGGCCAGCAGTTGCTTCTGTTCCGCGTGACCGGCCCGTGATGGGCAAGGGCCTGCATCTCGGGCGAGGGGGCGAAGGGACACGCCGCAGAACGCGGAGGGGGGAATGCGGGGATGGTCTCGTCAAGGTCGCTGTGTACAAGGGCGGACTCCAAGGCGCCAAGGAGCTGCTCGCCCGCGCCCGTCGGCCCACGGCAGTCTTCGCCGGTGCGGACATCGTCGCCATGGGGGTGCTGGAGGCTTTCGCCGAAGCCGGGGTCTCCGTGCCGGGCGACATCTCGGTGGCCGGCTACGACAACACGACCTTCGCCGCGTTCGGTCCGCTCTCACTGACGAGCGTCGACCAGGCCGGCCGCGAGATCGGCGACAACGCCGCCCGCCTCCTCCTCGATCGGATCGCCGACCGCAAAAGGCCGACGGTCCAAGTCAAACTCTCGCCCACGCTGGTGCCGCGTCGGACCACTGCTTCCCTCACCTGAGGGATGGACTCGTGGGGACCGACCGGCCCAGGTTCGGCTGAATGCGTCCTTCGCCGAGGCGCCGCCCATTGCTAGCGTCGGAGCGAGCCGGGAGACGGGGGCAGGCGTTGGCGGCAGCTGAGGTAATCGATCTGGTGGCGATGGGCGAGGACTTCGTCCGCGATCCGTATCCGGTTTACGCAGCGCTGCGGGAGCGCGGCCCCGTGCACAAGGTGCGGATTCCGGAGGGTGCGGAGGCCTGGCTTGTCGTCGGGTACGAGGCCGGGCGGGCCGCGCTGGTGGATCCACGGTTGTCCAAGCAGTGGGAGAACGCCTCGCCGTCCTTTCCGATCCCCAGTCCGTCTGCGGGGCCCCACATGCTCAACTCCGACCCACCAGACCATGAACGGCTGCGCAAGCTGGTCGTCCGTGAGTTCACTCCGCGCCGGATCGAGCAGCTCTCGCAACGGGTGCGGCAGATCACCGACGAGTTGCTCGACGTGATGGTGGCGCTTCCGGATGGGCGGGCCGATCTCGTCGAGGCGCTCTCGTTCCCGCTTCCTATATCGGTCATCTGCGAGCTGCTCGGTGTGCCGATGCTCGACCGGGCGGCGTTCCGTGCCTGGACCGGCACGATCCTCACCGATCCCGACCCGGAGGCGCGGCTG
Organism: Streptomyces sp. NPDC001796; assembly: GCF_042892355.1. Taxonomy (NCBI): domain Bacteria; kingdom Bacillati; phylum Actinomycetota; class Actinomycetes; order Kitasatosporales; family Streptomycetaceae; genus Streptomyces; species Streptomyces sp. NPDC001796. The sequence goes on from NZ_JBIAUC010000018.1 coordinate 33,552, forward strand.
GCGGCGACGGATGAGGTCGCCAGGTATCTCACCGACTTGTTGGAGCGCAAGCGCCAGGCCCCCGGCCAGGACCTCATGAGCGCCCTGATCCGCACCACCGACGAGGACGGTGACCGGCTGTCTGCGGAGGAACTGCGCGGAACCGCCTGGCTGCTGCTGGTCGCGGGGCATGAGACCACGGTCAATCTGATCTCCAACGGCGTACTGGCCCTGCTGACCCATCCCGACCAACTCGCCGCACTGCGCCGGGACATGACGCTCATCGACAACGCCGTGGAGGAGATGCTGCGCTACGACGGGCCGGTGGAGACGCCGACGTTCAGGTTCACCACCGAACCGATCCGGATCGGCACTACGGTGATCCCCGGCGGTGGTGAGCTGGTCCTCGTGGCCCTGGCCGACGCGAACCGTGACCCGGCGCGCTTCCCCGACCCCGCGCGCTTCGACATCCGGCGGCCCGCAGGCGGTCATGTCGCCTTCGGTCACGGCATCCACTACTGCCTCGGCGCGCCGCTCGCCCGCATGGAGGCTCGGATCGCGATCCGTGCCCTGCTGGAGCGCTGCCCCGACCTCACACTCGACGCCCACCCGGCCGCGCTGACCTGGCGCCCCGGCATGCTCATCCGGGGCCCGCATCAGCTGCCGGTGCGGTGGAAGTCCTGACCTCGCGCTTGCGTGACACCTCATGCGTTCCGGTCAGGACTCATGCGTGTTTCGTCGTGGAAGGTGCTGCCGCATCGCGATGAGCATCGGCCCATGTCTTCCGCCTGGTGGAGCTCCCCCGTACGACCTGACGCGCGGCCGGATCGTGTTCCCGTGCCGGAACCAGCGGCGGTCGGCGCCTTCCGCGGTACCTGATCCCGGGGCCCCGGTCACGGCGTTTCCGTGACCGGGGCCCCGATGACGGCTCGCACTGCCGCGGCGGCCACCGCTCCAGCCGCCGCCAGCAGGTCTGGCCCGAGCCGAACCCCGGATCCGGTGCCGGGACCACGCCACGTCATCGTCAGCCGCGTCCCAAGCCCCCCACTGCCATGCGGAGTTGATTCACAGGTTTGCTGTGCTGCAGGACCGGCGCTCTCTGGTCGTGGTCTCGGAGTCGGGCGATCCGCGCCCGGCGCGGATCGGGCTGCTGATGCCGACGGGAATGCACCGCCACCATGAAGCCCCCTGGGGCCTCGGCCCGGGGCTTCTTACCGCATCAGGGCGCGGTCGCTGCCGCGCCATATGAACCCGGCTGCGCCGTTGCGGATCTGGCACCGTTGTCCCCGTCGTACTCGCTCACGGGAACGAGGACGCCTTCCAGCCCCCTTTGGCTCCGGCAGGTCACTGCCCGGTTTTCCGGAGCCGTACATGGATTCCGCTCCCCCGGCTGGCCGGCCGTACGGCCCGGCTGCATCGGCTGTGGGACCTTGGGCAGCGGCGGGTGGGCGATGGCTCCCTGGTTGGCCTCCGGGAGGAGGCCGTACACCAGGATGTACGAGGCCTCGATTGCCGATCCCCTGCCCCGCCCACCTCATCCCGGACGCCACCGGCGCCGACGATTTACCGTCCCGCATCGGGCATGATCAGTACGGTCAGGTCGTTCGGTCCAGGCGGACGACGACGATGGCGATGTCGTCGGTGGCGCCGCTGGCTACGTCGAGGCGGGCGAGGAGGGCGTCGGCGAGGTGCTCCGCGCCGAAGTCGGTGCAGGTGGCGAGCGTGGAGGTCAGGCGGGTCAAGCCGGCGTCGATGTCCTCGCCCCGGCGTTCGATCAGGCCGTCGGTGTAGAGGATGAGGGTGTCGCCGGGAGTGTAGGTCGCGTTGGCCTGCGGGCGGGGGACGTGTTCGGGACGGGCGCCCAGCGGTGGGTCGGTGGCCTGGTCGAGCAGTTCGCAGGTGCCGTCCGGGTGCAGCAGGACGGGCGGGGGGTGGCCGGCGCTGCTGTAGACGAGCAGTTGGCTGCGGCAGTCGACGAGGACCTGGACGGCGGTGGCGGCCAGTGCTCCGTCGACCGAGCGGGCATACAGCCCCAGGACCTCCAGTGCCTGGGCGGGGCCGAGGGCGGTGCGGGTGGCGGCGCTCAGTGCGCTGCGGAGCCTGCCCATGACGGTGGCGGCCATCAGGCCGTGGCCGACCACGTCGCCGACCGCGACGGTGAAGCGGTCCGCGGTCAGGTCGACCGTGTCGTACCAGTCGCCGCACACGTTCAGTGATCCGGTCGCGGGCAGGTAGCGCACGGCGATATTGGGGTGCCGGGCCAGGTCCGGGGAATGGAGCATCGCTTCTTGGAGGGCGACGGCGATGCGCCGTTCACGGGCGTGGGCCTGCCGCAGTTCCTCGTTCAGCTGCTGCAACTGCCGCGCCCGGGCGTACAGCTCGGCTTCCATGGCCGCTTCCCGGCCGGGTCTCACCGACGGCAGGTGCGCCGCGCGGTGGGCGCGGACGACGTCGGTCATGTCCTCGGACCGGTGGATGATCCAGTCGACCTTTCCGTCTGGACCGAGGACGGGCACGTTGATCGCGGTCCACCACCGCTCCTTGAACACCTCCGGGTTGCCGGCGACCGGGATGTCATACTTCTGCAACGCCATGTGATCCGTCTGGCCGGAGGACAGGACACGGTGCAGTGAGGCTTTCAGCGTCGCCACCCCGTCGGCCTCCGGGTCGGCGGGGTTGTTCGGGAAGGCGTCGAAGAGGTACTGCCCGAGCAGCTCGGCCCGACTCCGCCTGGTCACCTCGCAGAAGGCCGGGTTGGCATCGGCGATCACCAGGTCCGTGCCGAGCACCAGGCACGGGCTCGGAAGGGCTGCGAACACCCCTGTGTAGTCGATCTTCGGTGTCACAGGCATTCCCTGCCAGTCGCTCGCTCTTCAATCTACGAAAGGTCCAGCTCCTGCGCCCGCCGAGCTCGCTCGTGGGCAGCGGGGTGCACCCCTGCCCCGCGGCGGTGTCCGTTGGGTCGTGTGTGACGGCGTCGCGGGAAGAGGCTCACGCCTGGCCAGGCGGTGCGGGCAGTCGGGTATGGGCTGGACAGCTGCGCAGCGCACCGGGGAGGCGGACCGAGGGGGACATTGCCCGCGTCCGGTCGTGCCGGCCACGGGGGTGCGGAGGCCGTCGATCGTGGACCCGACCGCGCGCTTCTGCCGGGTCGGCCGTACCCTGCGGCCATGACAGAGATCCAGGCCGCAACCCCCCGTGAAGCATTCGAGCTGCTGCTGGCCGGCAACCAGCGGTTCATCGCGGGTGCCCCGGAGCACCCGAACCAGGACGCCACCCGCCGCACCGAGGTCGCTCCGTCCCAGCGCCCGTTCGCCGTGCTGTTCGGATGCTCCGACTCCCGCCTGGCCGCCGAGATCATCTTCGATCGCGGTCTGGGCGATCTCTTCGTAGTGCGCACTGCCGGCCACGTCATGGGCCCGGAAGTGATCGGCAGCATCGAGTACGGCGTCGACGTCCTGGACTGCCCTCTGGTCGTGGTCCTCGGCCACGACTCGTGCGGCGCGGTCGGCGCGGCGTGTGCCGCGCTGGAGGACGGCATGGCGCCGGCCGGCTACATCCGGGACGTCGTCGAGAGAGTTACTCCCAGTGTGCTGGCGGCGAGGGCCGCCGGACGTGTGAGTGACCAAGAGATCCTCGCGGAGCACATAGGGCACACCGTCGACCTGCTGATGGACCGTTCCCGCCTCCTGGCCGAGCGGGTGGCCGCCGGGCGGGCCGCTGTGGTGGGCCTGTGCTACAACCTGGCCGACGGGACCGCACGCCTCGTCGCGGCCCGTGGCCTGGACATGCCCGTAGCCTCGGCTCTGTAAGGGACAGAAGCCGCGCCTGCAAGGCACCCTTATGCGGTGCAGTGCGCCGGCCGTGCAGGCGCAGTTTCGCGCACAGACGCCGGCCGGGCCGCCCGCCGAGTTCCGTCGAGCCCTTCCGGTCCGCGCCCGTGCCCGGAACATGTTCGGACAGAGCCGGTGCGGCGGACCGGCCAGAAACTCATCAAGGGGTCAGGCGAGCACGCGGTCAGCGGTGAGCCCGCACCCCACGCGGACACGCCCAGGAACGACTGACCAGGAAACCCAGCTCTCCTCGACCGCCACGACTGAGCCAAGGATCGCGCGGATGGGGTACAGCCCGTGATCAACCGGCTGAAGCGCCACCGAGCCGTCGCAACGCGATATGACGAGTTCGCCGTTCGTTACGAGGCAACCGTGCTGGTCACAGCCGTCAACGAGTGGCTATGCCCAGCAGCTGACCCAGCACCCACAGGACCTGTCCCACTGAACCTCCCGGGCTCTCTCGAGTCGGAGGCGGGTCACTGACCACCCGAGTCGTCCGACTCGACCACTCGGAAGCGTTCCGCAACCACAAGAGTGTCGTCATCAATGACCGGGGAGCGTCCCAGGCACTCGCTCACGCCATCGCTCCGGAAGAACTCTTCGTGGGCTGCCCGCCACTCGGCGACGTCGGAATAACCGCGTCCCTCGGCTCGCGCGAAGTCGTCGTCGATCTCCTTCATGGGAACGACGCGCACGTCGACGAGCTCGATCGTGACAGCCGGACGACCTTCGGAATCAAGCACCGAGAAGCGCTGGCCGGTCACCGGTACTGCCTCTCCGGCGTGTTCGTAGATCTCCAGAAGGCCCGTGAGCGCGGTCTTTTGACCGCTCAGGATCGCCGCCACACCACGGTCACGTTCCGGACCGGGGAAGGCGAGTTCAAGGGTCGGAAGGTTGTCATGTCCCATCGAGCGAGGCTATGAAGCCCGTCCGCGTCGATCAAGGGCCACCGCTCCGCTCGCTCCCGATCCCGCAGCAAGCACTTTGACAACTCGGCCAGCAAGGCGGCTGCGCCGAGGCGCATCAGCAGTCGACCAGACCACACGGCATCTCCCTCAGCCGCATATGACGCCCGAGACCCGGGGCGGCGTCATCGTCTCCGCAACCGACGCGGTCTTCCCGAACAGGACGACGACTCCTGCGGCTGACGGCCGACTGCCCCCTTCGGGCCCGGCAAGCCCATCGACTCGCCGGGCCTCCCTGTTCAGGAGGGCAGGGTCCAGCTCTGGTTGGCCGCTCCGGTGCACGACCAGATCTGCAGGCGGGTGCCGTTGGCCGAACTGGGCCCGGTCGCGTCCAGGCACTTGCCGGACTGCGGATTGACCAGGGAGCCGTTCGCGCCGGGCTGCCAGACCTGTGAGCCCGACCCATTGCAGTCGTACAACTGCACCTTGGTGCCGTTGGCGGTGCCGGCCGAGGTCACGTCCATGCACTTGCCGAGCGCGCTGAGCGTACCGGCGCTGCCCGCCGTCCAGTTCTGCGCGTTGGTGCCGTTGCAGTCGTAGAGCTGTATCGCAGTGCCGTTGGCGGTGCCACCGCCCGCGACGTCCACGCACTTGCCGCCATACCCGTGGATGGGGCCGGTGGCGTTCGCGGGCGGTGGGGTCACCGGCCCGGACTGCCCCGCTGCCCACTTGATCTCCTGCAGGAGCAGCTTGTTCTGCTGGGCGCTTGCGAACGTCGACGACAGGGCGGTGTTGGTGGAGTAGTCCATGGCATTGTGGCCGAAGTTGTTGTAGACCATCCGGTAGTGGCGATTGGACCACACGATCGGGTAATAGCCGCTGTACCACGTCTGGTTGGGGTCGGTCCCGACCGGGAAGGTGGACGGGGCCAGCGAGGCCAGGATGTCGATGTCCGGGTTCTGCCGGAGGTCGTTCTGCCAGCTGTACCACTCGCTGACCGAGGATGTGATGGTGGCGGGCAGACCCGCGGTCGCCGGATGGCCGGGATCGTCGATCTGCAGCGTCTCGGAGGTCGGCCCCCAGGAGTTGCTCCGGAACGTGCCGGTGCCGAGGAAGGTGTTGTGGTACCAGGGCCAGTCGCTCGTGTTGTCGTTGTACGCCGAGACGTGGAAGCCGATGAAGCCGCCGCCGCCCGCCAGGAATGTCTGGAAGGCGGACTGCTGCGCGGCGGTGTGCGGGTAGTCGTCGAGGAACATGACGACCTGGTAGTTCGCCAGGTTCGACGTGTTGAGCCGGCTCCAGTCGGTGGTCGCGGTGTAGGAGAAGCCGTTCTGTGCGCCTGCTTGCGGGAACCACGCGTTGGCCTCGTGGTCGAAGCTGATGTGCGCCGCGTCGTAGGTGCCGTCGTAGAAGGCGATCACGTTGAAGGACGCGGCGGCGTGGGCGCTGTGGGAGGGGCCGGCCTGGACACCGAGGAGCACGGCGAACAGGGCGAGCAGCCTGGTGAGAGCGCGGAGCCGGGGAACTTGCGTGCGGGAGGGCGTCATGCGGGGGACCTTCCTCGTGCGCGACCGTGGGGAGCCGTGCTGGGGTGTGCCGCAGTGCAAGATTCTGTGAGCGTACATGTCAACTTGGTCTAGGCCAAGTCCGGGCAGTTGGACGGCCCCGCTCACTGGCCGCCTGCCTCGCCGGCCGAAAGTGGAAGTCGTTCTCCGGTCGCTTCGAGCACCTTCGGCGCCCCCTCCGAGGGGTCGATGCGTGGACGGCCCCGTACGGCGGTGTCGCGCACCCGCTCTGTGGAACCCGGCCCGCTGAGCAACCCCGTCCGCCGTCTGGAGGCCCCGTGTCCCGCACGCCCGAAGCCGTGTACTCCCGCATCCGCAGGGAGGTCGCCGACCGGGCCGATGTCCTGTGGGACGTCGCCCTGGCGTTGCACGCCGACCCCGAGTACGCCTTCGCCGAACACCACGCGGCGGCCCTGCTGACGGACGAGCTGGAGCGCGCCGGACTGGTCGTACGGCGAGAGGTGGCGGGGATGCCGACCGCCTTCACCGCGGGTTCGGGCGAGGGCCCGCCGACCGTGGCGCTGCTGCTGGAGTACGACGCCCTGCCGGGGCTGGGTCACGCATGCGGGCACAATCTGATCGCGGCGGCGGGCCTCGGTGCGACGTTCGCCGTGCATACCGTGCTGGACGCGCTCGGCGGCGCGGTGCTGGCGGTGGGCAGTCCGGCCGAGGAGGGTGGGGGCGGCAAGGCGCTGGAGGTGGCGGCGGGCGTGTTCAACGGTGTCGACGCCGCCCTGATGTTCCATCCCGGCGTGTACAGCTGGAGGCGGGCGCCGCTCACCGCACAGGAGCAGCACCGGGTCGGCTTCCACGGGCGGGCCGCCCATCCGACGGGCAACCCCACCGAGGGCATCGACGCGCTCGCCGCCCTCGTCGAACTGTTCAACGTGCTGGCCGCGCTCGGCCGTCGGCTGCCGGAGGCCTCCCACATCCGGGGCATCGTCACGCACGGCGGCACCGCCACCAACATCGTCCCCGAGTACGCCGAGGGACTGTTCGGCCTGCGCGCCGCCACCAGCCGGGCGCTGGACGACCTGGGCGAGCAGTTGCGCACCTGCGCGGAGGGCGTTGCTCTGGCCACCGGCACCAGGGTCACCGTCGAACGCGCGACCGTCCGCTACGACCACTTCCGCGACAGCGAGGTGCTGTCCGAACGGTTCGCCGCACACCTGGCACGCGCGGGCATCGACCTCACCGCACCGGTCCCCGGCGTCCATCTGGGCTCCTCCGACATCGGGAACGTCAGCGTTCGGCTGCCCGCCATCCATCCCTTCGTCGCCGTCATGGACGCGGACGGATCGGACCACACCCCGGAGTTCGCCGCGGCCTCTGCCTCCGGGCGGGCCCGCGAGGTGATGCTGGCAGCGGCCGAGGCCCTGGCGTGCACCGCCGCGGACGTCCTGCACAGTGCGGACCTGCGCGAGGAGGCGTGGGCCCGGCACCGGGAGGCGGCTGCGGCCGGACGGTGACGGCGCGGTGGCCCGGTCGGCCGACGGAAGGGGCCGCCCGGCCGACGGACGGCCCCCTTCTCAGTCGCGCTCTCAGTCGCGGACGACCACGCGGAACGTCTCCAGCGAGGGATCGGCCGCGTCGGGAATGAGAACCCCGTGTGCGACCCCGCTGCGAAGGTAGTCCACAACCGCCTCGGTGATCACCTCGCCAGGCGCCACAGCGGGCACGCCCGGCGGATAAGGGCTGATCGTTTCCGCCGCGATCCGCCCCACGGCTCGCTCGGCGGGGACGTGTTCCGCCACGCGGCCGGCCCATGGGTGGTCAGCCTGTGACCAGCGTCCAGTGCATGTCGTGCAGGGTCTGACCGATCGGCACGTAGTACACGCCCGCCACGCACCACGGCGTCCTGCGGTGACCGTCGAGCACGGTGTCCCTGTTGTATGCGGGCGGGCAGGTGACCGTTCGATCGAGAGCTGTGATCATTCCGCGCGCCTCATCGGCTGTGTGGTTGCGGACGCTCGCGAAGACCGGTCCTCCGCTGTCGCCGTTGATCGCCGCGACACCGCCCGGAGTCGCAGAGGTGGCGTAGGCGAGGTCGACATCGGGGCGGTAGACGTGGTTCGGTCCGGTGACGCCGATGTCGGTCTGAGCGATCCGCACACCGCAGTGCACGCCGCCGTTGGCGCCGTCGGTGCACACGTAGTCGCCGACGTTGTTGTGGCCCCAGCCGACGACGGGTTTGGCGTAGCCGTCGGTGCGGCTTGCAGGACCGTCATAGAGCCAGCCGCGGGTCCACTGCGACGCCGGCTTGATGCCCACCACGTCGTCCTGCGCGGACCGCTGGGAGGCGTCGGTGGTGCCGACCAGGTCGCCGCCCCACCAGGTGGTCCACCGGCCGCCGGCGGCCGAGCCGCAGTGGTAAGCGGACATCAGCATGTACCCACCCGCGGCGTTCTTCACGCTGAAGGAGCCGGAACAGATGCCGCCGGTGGGGTTGCTCAGCGCCGACGCTCCGGTCCAGGGCGAGCGGTCGTGCTGCCGGGAGGCCAGGTCCACGCTCTGCAGCCGGTGTATCGCGACGGTGTGCAACCCCACCAGCCGGTCGGTGGCCGCCGCGACCCGCCGCGAAACGTTTTCCTCCGTGACCGCCATGGGGCTGTTCGCCCGACCGGCTGTGCTGTCATAGCCGACCTCCAGACCGCTGCCGTCCACCGCTGGCGCGATGCTGGTGATGTGGACGGGGGCCGCGACCCCTGCGATCCGCAGATTCATCGAGGAACGGCCGCGCAGCAACTTCGTGCGCGCCGCGTGGAGTTCGGCCTTGGAGTAGCGGGCGGGAGTGACCTCGGCGGTCACCCCGGAGGGCAGATGGGCGAGGATGCGCCGGACCCGCTCGGGCGGGGTGCCCTTCCAGTACAGGCGAAGGCGGTTGTGGTCGGGGTCGACCACGATGTCGGCGAAGCCGGGTATTCGGGCCCGGTCGGACTCGGAGAACCCTTGAGTGATCTGATCGGCGACGGCGTCGAGTACCTGCTGGCGGTCGTCGATCTGCACGGCTGCCCGTGCGGCCGGAGCCGGGGTTGCGCCCGCCAGAGCCGGGACGACGAACGGCGCGGCGGCTGCGAGGGCCGCGGCCGGGGCAAGGAGAGCCATCCATCTGTGGCGCGCAGCGTGCTTCATGGACCGGTGTCTCTCTACTCGAACCCAGCGTGACGCGAACATGCTCTTACGCTGAAGGTGCGACAAGCAAAGCGGAAGTGACCGCTCCTGCGCCCCTCGTCCCGGGAGCGTCAGCGGGTCAAGTGCCGCCGGGGTTCCACCAGTTCGGCGTGGCGCTCATGACCGGCTGCGGTGAAGAACAACCGGCCCACGCAGCCCATACTCGCGAGCCAGTTGAGGAGGCTGCCGTGGGGGAACGGTGCCCCCGTGGTCGGGCTGAGCCCTCAATGGCTCCTCCAGTCAGGTCTCAGCGCCATAGCACGCGGGGCGCGGAGGGGTGCACGACTGTGGTCCGCGTCATTCGGCCGCCGACCATGGCTCACATGATCACAGACGTCTCCCCGTCACTGGATACGCCACTGGCCGCGCAGCCGCCCCACCCCACGAAGCTCGCTGGACGTGAACACCAAGAAGCCAGCGGGTTCCTCGCTCGGGTGCTGGTGAGGCGGTAGCATCGGCCGACATGCCGCCACGATGGTCACGCCGCATCGCCGCGTAGAGTTCGACCTTCGCCATCCGCGCACATCGACCATCACCCGTCCGTGGATCCGAGCCCCGTTCAAACCCATCGGCAAATGACTTCATGACTGCCGAAAAAGCCGTCTTGAGTCTCTGCCCGGCGGCGAGCTGAGGATGCGTTTATGATCTGCCTCTGTCAGCTGACCCCGGGGGGAGCCATGTTCCGTCGAACGACCAGAGGGTTTGTCATCGGCGGGGCGTTGTCGGCGCTTGCGGTCGGCGTGAGTGCGTGCTCATCCTCCTCGATCCCGAAGGCTACCGAGGCCCCCGCGCGGGCTTCCGCCGAGTCCGCGGATCCAGACCACGACGTATGGACCGGGGAAGACCTGTCAACCCTGCTGCTCTCGGTCGGCGACCTGCCCAAAGGCAAAGGGTACAAGGTGCAGAAAGGGTACCCGGTAAACAGCGGTACCCATTTCGGCGGTCCGTTCAGCAAGCCTGTCAAAGCACGCTGCGAATGGCTCATGAGCACTACGTGGTCCGAGGCCTCCAACGTCGGGCCCGCCTCATATGCCGGCTCCTATTTCGCCAACTCCGCGCAGGACGAATACCTCGAGGAGATCGACTCCTACCGCAGCGCCGACGCCTGGACCGCCATGGACCGCCTGAAGAAGTACGCGCGCGGCTGCTCCACCTTCAAGGACACCGACGGATCACCGATCACCGTCACGGCAGCGACGAAACCACTGCCGGGCCCGGGCGACGACAGCCTCGAAGTCGACATGACCTCTGATGTCAACACTGTCATGGGGCACACCGCAGTCGTCTCCCGGATCGGCCACGACATCATTTTCTCCAGCTGCACTGATGCCCGCTCTCAAGCGATACAGACGGCCCAGGAGAACGCACGTAAACTCGCAACCGCTGTGAAGGCCAAAACGGGGAACTGAGCGTCGGCCGACTCGTTCGGGTTCGGCGGACACAACGTCGGTCTCGTCCTCACCGAGTGACGAGGAGGCATTGACCGCCACGCCGGGCGGCATGGGCTCCTCGGGCCCGGTTGCCGCCCACTCGTGATGTGGTGTTCCCCCACACGTCCCCTCTCAGGAGCTGTCATGCCCATCAGGGAGGACAGTGGCCCCGGTCCGTGCGTGCCGCTCGCGTCGGATGCGGTGCTCGTGGAACGTGTCCCAGTCGCAGCGGAGCTGGAAAACCTTTTGCGGAGAAATCTCGGAGATATCCATGGTGGCCGTGAAGTCCGGTCCTTCCAGAAGGAGAAGGACCGCTTGACGGGCATCGTGCGAATGGCCGTCGATCACCCGTGCCAGGCGGTCGAGACTTGTGGTGATCTCCTGGTGTCGCAGGCCCGTCGGTTCGAACAAGGCGATGATCCGGGACGAGTCGCCCCCATAGGCATGGTGGCGGCTTAGCGCTTGCTGCACGCTCAACTCCTCGTCGTCCAGGGGAAAGACCTCGTGACGACCTGGCAGCGGAAACGTGGGGTACAGCCGCATCTGACCATCCGCGTCGGGGATTTCGTGAACGAGCCCGGCAGCGATCATGAGGGTCAGTATGTCGTCGAGCGTCGACAGCGGCGGCAACCCGTAGTGAGCCGCATATCGGGCTGAAGTGGCCTGAGCCGCCCGCAGATCCGCCAAGTCCTTCCCAGTACGCTCGCCTCCGTCCTCCCAGCAGGAGGCCTGCCAATCACCGGAAGGGTTGGCGCTGTTGCGCACGAATGGGCACAGTTCTCCCCGCGTCAAGGGCCTCCCCTTTCCGGTGAGGGCCGCCAGCAGCAACCCCAGCATGGGCGGAGGCATGCGAAGCCAGCCGCCGCCGATCACACTGTGGAAGTGCTGCTCTCGGTGGTCCTGCGACCAGTCGGTCAATGGCTCCGTCGTCACGCTGGCTTCCCTCCGCGGCATCTCTGTCGGTGGGTGGTTCGGATCTCGGCGGTGCCGATGGCGCCAAACGCTCGCCATGCCACCGTCCCGAGGGCGGCAGAGGCGGGTGGAGTGGAGCGGGGACCCGCCACGGCCGGACAACGCGGGCGGATTGCCCTGGTCACCGCTCGTGCCGCCAACCGGGTGCTCAGACCGCCACCGCACGCTCGGGTAGCGCCACCCGCGCAACGGGTGCTGGAACCAGCTGCGCCATCGATGGGAACGCCTCGTGGATGCCGCGCCAATGCGGACCAGGGCCTGTTCTGAGTTGAGATCACTGGTGGGTTGCTTCGGCTCCCGGGAGGCTTCCGGCTGCTGCAGGAACGATCTGTGACGCGCGGTGATGCGACTGATGCCGATGGGAGTTGATCGAGCCGCATCTGCCGTCGGGCGAACGTGGACCGCTCTCTGACCTGCGCAGCTACCTACTTCAACGCGGTGATGTGGAGGTTCCGTACGGGGAGCCCTGGCGCGACGTTCCCCGCCGGTACGGATGCTGGTCGACGATCTACGACCGGTTCCGGATTCGAGGGGGTTGACCTTCACGGTTCGGCATCGAGGCGGGGCGACGTCAGCTGGTTGAGGGGGACCCTGCCGTCCAGTACGTCCAACGGTGTGGTGACCACGGGCAGGCGCCGGACGATGTCGTCGTTCAGCAACTGCGTCTGCGCGAGCACCGCCGTTTGATCCCAGTAGATGCGCTCGCTCCGCACACGCGGGCCTCGGAAGTCCACGACGGCGATGACGGGTATACGGACCTGCTGCCCGGTGGGTGCCGATCCAGGCAGAATCCAGGGCACCTCGATGTCGTGGGTGAACGACACGATCATTTCGTCTACGAGGCTGTCGTCTCCCACCGTGCGGGATATCGAACGCACAGTGAAATCGTCCGGGTTCCGTCCAATGAACCAGCGTGCGTAGAAGTCCTTGACGCCGTCGTACCCACTACCGCCCATGGCGGTCGGCACATGGACGACGATGGGGTCGTCGTCCATCGTGGCCATCGTAGCCTCCACGTCCTGCGCCACGAACTCGCCGGCGGTGTGGGCTTCCCAGATACGCTCCATCGTTGCGCGATCAGCCATGCCCGCTCCTGACAGTAGGCGTCTCGGCTGTGCGGGTGTCTCGGGTCTCGAGATAGCCATACGCCGCTGCCCATTGCGCCGCATCCCCTTCTTCTGGACGCGAGGAAGACACCGCAGATTCAGGATAGGCGGGTGTGGGTCCCCGCGCGCTCTTAGGCGTTTACCGAGTTCGGATCACGAGTCTGGACGTTCTGCTGCCCTGGCTGGATCCGGGGCGGTAGACAGGCGGGATGGCTCGGGGTGATCTCACGGACGACGAGTGGGCGGTGATGGAGCCAATGCTGCCGCTGGGCGAGCGCGGTCCGATTCCTGACCTGCGGCGACTGGTGAACGGCGTGATGCGGCGGTTCCGTACGGGCACTCCGTGGCGGGACATGCGCCAGCAATACGGGTCCTGGCCGGACGAGGCCCGTGAGGAGCGTCGGCGTCTGCGCCGGCGTCGCAAGGCCCGTCTCCGCGCTACCGAACTGGGCCGTTCCCGTGGCGGGTTGACCAGCAAGGTGCACCTGTCGGTGGACCGCCGCTGCCGTCCGCTGTCCTTCGTCCTCACGCCCTGGCCAGGCCGCCGACAGTCCCCGCTTCACCGCCGTTCTGGGCGCGCGGGCCGGTGGGCCGCCCCCGCACCCGCCCCGCATGGGGTGGGCCTGCACCGCCGCCGGACTGCCGGGGATGACCGTCGGCCTTCAGTTGCGCTACCACCGCCCCGTACCCTTGCAGACACCCCTGCACCTCTCGGCGCGCATCACCGGAACCGACGACCGCAAGATCTTCTTGGCCGGCTCGATCACCACCGACCACGACCGCTCGGCAATCCTCGTGTCGGCGGACGGCACGTTCGTCGCACCGGACGCCGACCGCGCCCGTGCCCTGTTCCCGAGCCTGCGCGAGGAAACGTGACGACCGGCTCACCACGATCGTGGTGCTGCCAGTCGTCCAGCCCGCAGAATCGTCCAACGCCAGGCACGTGACAGGGCACCGCAACGCCCCGCTCACACCCGAAGGGGCAGAAGACATCGCAGATCTCGTGGAGGCACTGCGCCGTCAGACCAAATACGGTCCGGCCCGCCTGGCAGCCGACCTCCAGCGGCTGCACGGCATCACACCGGCCCCGGCCACTGTGCACCGCGTCCTCGTCCGCCGGGGACTCAACCTCCTGCGACACGGCACATCGTCATGTCACGCGCCAGGCCATTCGTCGCCTCTTACTCGGGCGTGGAGGTGTTCATCGTGCCACCCGTCCGCGTGCAGCAGGGCGCTTCGCATGGTGCCTTCCAGAGAGAATCCGGCCCTCGTCGCAACCCGGCAGGACGACGGGTTGGCCACGGAATGGGTCAGGCGGAGCCGGTGCAGGCCGAGGTCGTCCATCGCCCACCGGCTGAGGCGAATGGTGGCGTCGACCATGACGCCACCACCGCGACCCGCCGGCAGCAGCCAGTAAACGATCTCGGCACTCCCGCCCTTCAGATCGATGTCGCCCCAGCCGATCAAGCCCACTGGCCGCTCACCGAGGTGCGCGACGGCCCAGATCGCCGATTGCTCGGACTTCCAGCGCTCATGCCAGCGGGCGATCCTCTGCTGTGCATCCTCCAGCGATACGTCACGCCCTGGACGGTTCCACTGCTGGATGTCCGTGTCCGCACAGGCGTCCACGAGGGACTGGGCATCGTCTTGCCGCCACGGACGGAGTTCCACGTTCCCAGTGAGTCGGAACACAGGCTGTTCGCGTTGGCCCATCCGACCCGCAGGGACGACGGCAGGTACCGAAGAGATCATCGCTTCATCTTGTCATCCGGATGTCAGATGTACTGATCATGAACGATGTCAACAGCCGACCGGGCTTGATCGTGGCTGAGACCTCCGTCGAGCGTGTTCGATCCGGCCGGCCCGGCGCCGATGTCCCGCAGTGATGGGCATACCCGCACCGCGGCTCACAAGTGGATCCTCTCAGCCGCTCAGGCGCCGCCGGGCGACGAGGGCAGCGATGTCGTCGTCGAGCTCGCCGCCGCTGTAGGCGAGCAGGTCGTGGTGGAGATGGGCGAGGAGCTGGTGGGGCGTCTCACCGCTCCATGAGCGGATGCGTGCGGCGAGGGGATAGAAGGCGCCGGAGCGGTCGCGGGTCTCCGTCACCCCGTCGGTGTACAGCAGGATCTGGTCTCCGGGGTGGAAAGGGGCGAGATCGACGTGGTACCCGTCGCTCACCAGCATGCCCAGGTTGAGCGGCGGCGAGGGATCGGCGGGCTGCAGCTCCCGGACCTCGCCGCTATGCAGCAGCAGCGGGGGCGGGTGGCCGCAGGTGACGGTCCTGACGACCGGTTCATCGTCCGGGATCTCGGCGAGGAGGGCTGTGATGAAACGTTCAGCGATCTCCGAGCCCGGGACCCCCGGGTACTGGCAGGCATGGCGACTCATGCTCGTCTCCAGGCGGCGCGCGAGGTGGGGCAGGTCAGGTGCGTCATGGGCGGCTTCGCGGAACGCGCTGAGCAGCATCGCGGCCGCCTGGATCGCGAGCAGACCCTTGCCGCGTACGTCGCCGATGAGCAGCCGCACGCCGTGCGGAGTGTGTATCGCCTCGTAGAGGTCGCCGCCGATCCGGGCTTCCGCCGCTGCGGCCAGGTACAGGCTCTCGAGCGTGACGGGCCCGAGGTGTCGCGGCACCGGATGCAGCACGGCCAGTTGCGCGGTCTCGGCCACTGAGCGGACCTGAACCATCTGATGGGCACGCCGGCCGAGCAGGCGGTTTTGAAGAAGACGGCGAATACCGCGATCGCTGCGAGGTCGAGCGGCAGCCTGAGGTACGGAATCCCGGCCACCGGTTTGGGCTATTTCATCGTCGTTCGCCCGTAGCCTGTGAACAACCCGGTGGGGGTGGTGACGCGCAGGTGTCACGAGGTCACCGCGCCCTTCGGCGACAAGATCGAATGGAGAAGGTTCGCAGAAGGTCTCCGGGGGTCGTCATCGCACGTCCGCCCGTCGCACGTCATCGCACGTCCGCCCGTCGCAGCGTCCGACACGGAGCTGTCGCCCTGGAGCACGTCCTGTCGACTGCGGACGACATCGTCGACGGCCCGCCCGCACCTTGTGCCGAGTACGCCGGCAAGCCTTGCGGGGCCGACTCACTGGTCGTGCTGGTGGGACCAGGCAGCTGAGGCCAGTTCTCATGGCGCGGGTGTGAGTGAGGCCAGTGCGGTGGGTTGTACTGCGCCGGCAGCGGCCGAGCCGAGTAGTAGGTCGGTCAGGCCACGGGCCTCTGCCTGTTCACCGGTTGGAACCGCTGCTGCGATCCGGTCCAGCCGGAAGCCCCGGCCGGCCCGGCGTGTGCGGCACCAGGCGATGAGGTACCAGCGGCCGCTGGCGGTGAGCAGTCCGGCCGGTTCCACGACACGGGTGCTTTCGTGTCCTGCCGCGTCGGTGTAGGACAGCCGCAGCACCGTGTTGTTCGCGAGAGCCTGCTCCACCGCCGTACGGATCGACAAGTCGCCATGTGTCGGCAGGGCGACGATCCGCGCGGCGAGTTCTCGTGCCGCCGCCGAGGCGGGGCCGGCCATGGAGGCCACGATCTTCTGAGCCGCCGTACGGGTCGCGCCGGCGTAGGGGGTGGTGGCGTCGGCCGCGGCGAGCGCCGCGGTCAGCGCCGAGGCCTCGTCGGGGGTCAGATGGATCGGGGGCAGGGTCATCTCCGGGTCGATCGACCAGCCGCCGCCTCGCCCGGGTGTGGAGTGCACCGGGACACCGGTGTGCATCAGTGTCTGGAGGTCGCGCTGTACCGTGCGTGCGCTGACCTCGAACCGCGTGGCGAGCGCCGCGACTGTCAGCGGCCGCGGCGCCGCCGCGCGCAACTCTTCCACCAACGCGTACAGCCGGGCGGTTCGGTTCATGCCGCCGACGCTACCGTCACGCGGAGGCCAGGAAGTCCCGCTCCCGCCGTAGTTCCCGCTCGGTGACGGTCAGCGGGAACAGGGTGAAGCCGTGCATCGCGCCGGCGACGACAGCGAGTTGCACAGGCGCACCTGCGGCCTGCCAGCGTGCGGCCAGGAAGAGCGAGTCGTCCAGCAGCGGATCCTCGGTGCCGACGACGATCCGGGCGGGCGGCAGCCCCTTCAGGTCCGCGAACAGGGGCGAAACCTCCGGACAGCGGCGCTGCTCTTCTCCCATCCCTGGCGTGAACAGCTCATAGCTTCCCCGTAGCGTGTCGGTGTTGCTCAGCAGCGGTCGGCGGCCGAACCTCCGCTGGCTCGGCGTCATCGACAGGTCGTAGGGGCCGAAGAGAAGATGGGCCGCCCGGAACGCGCCGGTGATGCCGTGCCGGTCGCGAAGACGCAGCAGTGTCACGACGCTGAGGTGGGCACCGGCCGATTCACCGCCGATCAGCAGCCGTTCGGTACCGAACTCGGCCGCGGCGTGTTTCACCAGCCATCGGGCCGCCGCTTCGCAGTCGTCGGGCCCGGCGGGGAACGGGTGTTCCGGCGCGAGGCGGTAGTCCACGCTCACCACGGCCAGACGTGCCTGCTCGGCGAGCCGCCAGAGCCGTTCGTCCTGTCCGTCCGCGGAACCGAAGGCCCAGCCACCTCCGTGGATGTGCAGGTACACGCCGTTGATGTCGTCCGGCACGAAAACCCGCATCCTCCTTCCGCCCTCAACGACGCGGTCCTGGCCGTGCGGCAGTCTCACCGGTGGCGTGTCGCCGCCGAGCCGGTTGCGCCGCAGTACCGCCAGCGCGGCTGCGCTCGGCGTCTGCCCGCGGGTCGGACGGCTCGCGGCGGCCGCCTCGAATTGCTCGTTGAACGCCAGGGTCTCGGGGAGGCAGTCCTCATCTGTGATCGTCATGCCGACGACAGTCGCAGCTGTCCGCGACAACAGCCTGTCACCTTTTCCTTGTGATCTGACTCACGGTCCGGCACAGCACGCGGGTGCGGAACTGGTCGGCCAGCCACTGAGTGCCGGGGATGCTGGAGGAGGTCAACAGCCCGGTAGTGGCCGCCTGGCGGCCCTGTCACCGCATACCCGCTCGCGCACGGTCCTGGTCTGCCGGACCACGCCGATGACCGCGGCGACCGGGTCCCGGTCGCTCAGCGCGGGCCCAGAGCAGGGTGGCGGATCCGGCCGGTGTCGTTCGTGGATCCGCAGGCCGCCGGCCTCGGCAATCGTGGTGGACGGCGCATGGCGAGGTGCGGACGGGAAACCCGATCGGGACGGGCCATTCCGTTCGAAGGGATGCTCCGATGTCAGCGACTCACATCTCGAGGACAAGGCGCAGGCTCCGGACCCATCAGCCGCCGCCAACCGCCCGGCTCCCCGGCCGACATCACGCCGCGGCTCACGCCCGGCGGCCAGGGCGCCGCCCCGGCAGTCCGGTCGGGGCGTGTGGACTTGCCCCTGCTGGCGCCCTCGCCTCGCCGCCGCGCAAGCAGCTCGATTTCCTCGCCGTGGCTGGAGTTTCGACTGGCCGGTCGCCGCAGCTGTCGGCCTCGGCCAACTCCTCGCCACCGGCCACAGCGACGCGGTCGTCCGCGACTTCGGCCGAGCGCTCGAAGGAGCCTGGCCGCGCATCGATCCATCGAACAGAGGCCGAGCACCCGGGCGGGCCAGGCCGCCACCTGGCCCGACCGAGGGACGTCCGGAGGCCGCGGAAGACGCCTCGGGCACTGTGTGGAGAGGAAAGGTGACCGGCATGTGCCGCCTGTTCGGGCTGACCAGTGCACCCCGGCGTACCCACGCGACGTTCTGGCTGCTGGACGCGCCGGACAGCCTCAGCGACCAGAGCCATCGCGACCCCGATGGCACCGGACTGGGCTACTTCCGGTCAGACGGCAGCCCGCAGGTCCACAAGGCACCGATCGCCGCCTACGCGGACCGGGCCTTCGCGGAGGAAGCCCGGCGGGTGGAGTCGGTGACCTTCCTCGCCCACGTGCGCTTCGCCTCCACCGGCGATCTGGAGCTCCGCAACACCCATCCCTTCGAGCAGGAAGGACGGCTGTTCGCGCACAACGGGGTCATCGAGGGTCTCGACAGGCTCGACAACCACCTCGGAAGCGACCGGGCGCGGGTTCAGGGCGACACCGACTCGGAGCGGTTCTTCGCCCTCATCACTCGGGAGATAGAACACCAGGGCGGTGACATCTGCGCCGGCATCCGGCACGCCGCACAATGGGTGGCCCGGAACCTGCCCGTCTACGCCCTCAACGTCGTCCTGACCACCCCGGACGGGCTGTGGGCACTGCGCTACCCGGAGACGCACAAGTTGTACGTACTCCAGCGGCCGGTAGGCGGGCACCACGGCACCCGGCACCTCGACCACAGCGGCAGTCATGGGCACATGCGCGTCCACTCGGCCGATCTGGCCCACCACGCCGCCGTCGTCATCGCCAGCGAGCGCATGGACGACAACCCCGACTGGCGCCTCATGGAACCGGGCGAGCTGCTCCATGTCGACCGGCGCCGGCACACCACCAGCCACGTCATTCTCCCGCAGTCCCCCGCCCACCGTCTCACCCTCGACGACCTGCGCCCTGACGCCGCAGCCTCACAAAGGTGATGCGCCTCGGGCAACGGGGCTGAGCCGACAGACGTCGCTGAGCGCCGTCGTGCATCGCCAGAGCGGGCGGCCGGCCGGAAGTCGCGCAGGTCGGGCCTGCTGTGGCTCACCTCGCCGCACACGCGCCCTCGGCCTTGGGACGGGTGCCGGCGGCCCCGGATGCCAGGTGGAGGTGGAGCGCGAGGCCGTCGTCGGCGGCGCGCGCGCCGGTCAGGCGCACGCCGGTGGGAAGCGTGGGGAAACGTATGACACGCGGCTTCAGGCGCTCGGCCAGCGAGGTGTCGCGGACGTCGTCGCGCACGGTGGCGACGGGAAGGGTGCGCCCGAGAACCGTGAGTTCGGTGGGCGTGACCACGAGTGTGCCGGCGTGCACTGCGATGTCGGTGTGGACGGTGACCGGCACACCCAGGGTCCCGGCGGTGCCGGTGAGGATCAGGCCGGTGCCGTCGGTGCCGGGAGTCCACGGGGGGCCGCTGTCCGGGTGGGGCAGGCGCTTGGTCAGCTGCGGGTAGGGGATGGTCACGGTGGCGCTTCCGCCATGGGTGGCACCGCCTGTCGTGACCTGGCGCAGGTGCGCATCGAGGTGCAGGGCCATCCCGTTGCGTCGCAGGCCGTCGGCCTGGAGGTCGACGTCGCCGACGCTTCCGCCCAGCATGTTCACGGCCGCCAGTGGGCTGTCGAGCGTCGCGCTGACCTGCGCGACGGGAGCGAGGCGGCATGCGGCGACGCGGTCGATGCGCTGTTCGGCCCGATGCGTGAGCACCGCGTTGCCTGCCAGCGGCGCCATGACGGCGAAGGCCGCGGAGGTGACGAGCAGGAGTCGTCGGCGGCTCATGGAGCTGCGGTCCCCATCTGCCGCAGCATCTGGAAGGCCTGGGGCAGCATGGCGGCCGGCCGGTGGGTGCCCGCGGCGCGGCGGCTGCGCTGGGTGCGCAGAACGGCGCGGACGGTTGCCAGGGCGGCGCCGGCTACCACGGCGGCCTGCAGATCCGCGTCCGGCGTGTTGGGTGCCAGCCGGTCGAGGACGAGGCGGGTGAGACGGTCCTCGAACTCGGTGAAGGCCTGGATCATCCGCGCCGCGATCAGTTGTTCGGTTCCGTCCAGGGGGTGAGTGAGGGCGGTCAGGCTGCTGTTCTGGAAAGGGGCGGCGGCGGCCAGCAGCGCGTTGCAGACGGCGTCGAAGGGAGGCTCGTCCACGGGGCGATGCCCGAAGGCCCGTTCGACCGCGGCGAAGAGTTCGACGCCGTCGGGCAGAAGCAGGTCCTCCTTGCTGTCGAAGTACCGGAAGAACGTGCGGGTGGACACGTCCGCGCAGGCGGCGATGTCGGCGACGGTGGTGTCGGCGAAGCCGCGTTCGGCGAAGAGCTCGGCGGCACAGGTGCGCAACCGCTGCCGGGTCTGGTCCTTCTTGCGTTCCCGCAGTCCCGGGACCGGCGACGACTCAGGCTGAATGGGCATGACACCAGCATATCTTGTCAGTCCTGCCAAACGTCATACATGTCAAAAGTCAGTCGAGACAAATGGCAGTCGTGACAGTTTTGGTCTAACGTCGGCGCCTGCAACCCTCCGACCCTCTGCCGGGAGCCGTCCATGCCTGCGGGATCCGACACCGACACGCCTGCTCTTTCCGTTTCCGCCCGACCAGCAGGCGGCCTCACCCGGCTCGGCGGCTGGTGCGCACGCCACCCGGTGCTGGTCATGGCCGCCTGGCTGCTGGCCCTGACGGCGGCACTGGCCGGCCGTCACGCCGTGGCTCCTGCATTCAGCGACCAGGTGAGCCTGTCGGGCACACAGTCCAGCACCGGCGCGGACCTGCTCGCCGCTCACTCACGCACCGCCGGTGGCTCCAGCGGCCATGTCGTCTTCCACGGCCCCAGCGGTGCCGTGACGTCCAGTCCTTCGGTGAGCAGTTCGCTGTCGGGCCTCGCCCACCTCCCGCATGTGACCTCCGTGTCCGCTCCGGTGGTCAGCGACGACGGACACACCGCCTACACCACCGTGCGGTTCGACGTGGAGGCCAAGGCCCTCGGCCACGACTACACCCGCCAGCTCGACCGGGCGACACAACCGGCCCGCGACTCCCGCCTGAAGGTCGCGTACGGCGGGGACCTGGACCAGGTCACCAGACAGCCCGCAGACGACCGTGCCAGCGAACTCGTCGGCATCGTCGCCGCCCTGCTCGTGCTGCTGCTGGCCTTCGGCAGCGTCCTCGCCGCGCTGCTGCCGCTGGTCTCCGCGCTGATCGCGGTGGGCACCGGGTTCGGAGTCGTCGGCGTCGTCGCCGGCACCGTGTCCTTCGCCACCTCCGCCCCCACCCTGGCCACCATGATCGGCCTGGGCGTCGGCATCGACTACGGCCTCTTCCTGACCACCCGGTTCCGGCAGGACCTGATGGACGGTCACGACCCGGTGTCGGCCGCCACGCGCACCACGGCGAGCAGCGGCCGCGCCGTCCTGGTCGCCGGGGTGACGGTCATCGTGGCGATGCTCGGCCTCTGCGCCTGCGGCCTTGGTTTCATCGGCAAACTGGGCTTCGCCGCCTCCCTCGCCGTCGCGATCACGGCAACCGCCGCCGTCACACTAGTCCCCGCCGCTCTCAGCCTGACCGGTCGTCACATCGACCGCATCGCCCTTCGCCGACCCATAGCCGAAACCTCCGGCGATCGCGACGGATGGCACCGCTATGCAGCCCGCATCGCCCGGCACCCCTGGCGTTGCCTCGCCGCCGGCACAGCGGCTCTGGCCCTGCTCTCCGTCCCCGCCCTGTCCATGCGGCTGGGCCACGTCGACGCGAGCGCGGACCGCGCCGGAACCACCAGCCGCACCGCCTACGACCTCATCGCCCAGGCGACCGGCCCCGGTTTCGGCCCCGGGGCCAACGGCCCCCTGACCGTCGTGATCGACCTCGGCACCCACCGCTCCGGAACGTCCGACCTCGCCACGACCCTGCAGCAGGCCCTGCGGAGCGCCCCCGACGTCGCCCAGGTGACCACGCCCACGTCCACACCGGACGGCAGGCTCCTGACCACCACCGTCACCCCTGTCCACGGCCCCCAGGACGCGTCCACCACCGCCCTGGTGACCACGCTTGTCGACGACACCCTCCCCAGCGCCCTCCACGGCACGACTGCCCACGGTTACGTCACCGGCACCACGGCCGCCCAGATCGACTTCCGCGACACCGTCCGGCAGCGCCTGCCCGTCATCATCGCGACCGTCCTGGCCGCAGCCTTCCTTCTGCTGATGACCGTCTTCCGCAGCCTGGTCATCCCGCTCAAGGCCGTCCTGCTCAACCTGGCCACCACCACGGCCAGTTACGGCGTGCTGACCGCCGTCTTCCAATGGGGCTGGGGCAGCAGCCTGCTCGGCCTGCACGAGCCGGTACCCATCGAGTCGTACGTCCCGATGATGATGTTCGCCATCGTCTTCGGGCTCTCCATGGACTACGAGATCTTCCTGCTCTCCCGTATCGCCGACCTCTGGCACACCAGCGCCGACAACACCCGCTCCGTCGGCGCCGGCCTGGCCGCCACCGGCCGCGTCATCTCCAGCGCCGCCCTCATCATGACCGCCGTCTTCCTGTCCTTCACCAGCTCGCCCACGGTCGTCGTCAAGATGCTCGCCCTCGGCCTCGCCGTGAGCGTCGTCCTCGACGCCACTCTCGTCCGCCTCGTCCTCGTTCCCTCCAGCATGTTTCTCCTCGGCCGCGCCAACTGGTGGCTCCCCGACCGGCTCGAGCGCCGCCTGCCCCATCTGCACGCCTGATCCGCACGATGCGGCCCGTCCTCCGGGGACCGAAGAGACCAGCCCGAGCTCGTCGCCTCAAAAGCGTTCGCCGCCCGTCGTCCAGCGACGCCGGCCTCGTCTGTCGTGGGATCGCGAGCGCAGTACGTGGTGGTCGAGAACGGCGCCTGGCAGCGGTACTACTCGCACTGGGCCGCCAACCGGGTGGTTGACGATCTGCTGCCCGGTCCGGGGTATCGGCCGGTCAGTACCGTTCAGCCCTTTACCGCTTTTACCTCTTCGGTGATCAGAGTATTTGTGTTATTCAGGAGGTGTGCGGTAAAGGATCTCGGGGCTTGATCGCATGGACTCGGGAATGCTTTCCGGCGTGTGCCGGAGTCAGCAAGCTGGGTGATCTGCATGGACCCCACACCCCCTTCTTCCTGCCATTCGCCGTTCGACATGATCAGAGACGCCCTGGCGGATTACATCCCCAGGGCCGGAAAAAGGGCGGCCACAGGTCCTGCCGCTTCGCCGGACGACCACCGCGCCCGTCGGCCCGCAGATGCCGGCATGGAGAGCGGAGATCAGGAACAGATCCTCGGCGCCGTCAATCTCGACCGGGATTTGAGGATCACCGGCTGCAATCTGGACGCTGCTCCCTTCAAGGGGGTGAGCGCCGCGCCGGGGACCGCTTTCGCCGATCTGCTGCCGCCCGGGGACGTACCGACGGTCACGCAGCGGTTGCAGAAGGTGCTCGAGACGCGGGAGGCGCACGTCGCCCGGGTCCAGCGCCTGCGGCGGGAGGACGGGACAGAGCTGGTGGTCTCGATGAGCATCCTGCCGGCCGCATCACCGCAGGAAGGTCTGACGGTCTCCCTGATCGCCATGGCCAAGCGGCTGCATCTGTACGCTTCCGCGGCCGCGATCGGGACGTCACTGGACATCGGCGAGACCGCGCAGTCCCTGGCCCAGTCCCTGCTGGCGTGGGGGGACGTGGCCGCCGTCGACCTCGATTACGCGGTGTGGACGGGCGAGGCCGTGACCGAGCAGGCGCAGGAGCGCATCCGACTGCGGCGCGCGGCCCTGGTGCCGGACCGCGCCTGGCCCGAGGGGTACCTGACTCCCGGCGACAACCTGCCCCGCGAAGCAAGCCGTCTCCTGGCCGGTGCGGTCATGCGCGACGACGTGCCGCAGGCCATCGTCATTCTCGACCGTGAGGCGATCGAGCGTGTACTCGACGATCCGAAGCTGGTGCGCGCCTTGGTGCCCGGCGACCGGCCGGTCAGTGTCGCCTGCATTCCGCTGGTTGTGGAAGGACCAGAAGGCACACCAGGGCCCATCGTGCTGGGCGTGGCCGAGGTCTGGCGGCGGCCGGAGCGCCTCTTCCGCGACAGTGAACTGCTCGACTTGCAAGAACTCGTGGCCAAGACCGCCCGTCATGTGGATCTGGCCCGCCAGCATCAGCGTGAGCACGCCCAGGTCCTGGCGCTGCAGCGCCGACTGCTGCCGCGGGCCGGCAGCGACACCATCGAGGTCGCCAGCGTCTACCAGCCCACCAACCCCGACAGTGCGGGCGTCGGCGGTGACTGGGTGAACAGCTTTCCCCTGCCGTGTGACCGTACCGCGCTGGTCGTCGGTGACGTCGTCGGGCATGGGCTGGGGGCCGCGGCGGCCATGGGCCAGCTGAGCATGGAGGCACGCGCGCTGCTGTCGGCGGGGCTGGGCCCCGGGGAGGTGCTGGAGCGCCTGGACGAGACGGTCACGCTCCTGGACGACACGGAGGCGGGCCTGGCCGCCGGCTACAGCGCGCTGGGCTCGACGTGCTGCATCGCGGTCTACGATCCGGTCGACAACAAGATGGTGATGTCCAATGCCGGCCACCTCCCCCCGGTCCTCGTCCATCCCGACGGATCCGCCAAGACCATCGCGGCGCAGCCCCACCCGGGCCTGGGAGCGGAGTTCGCTGTGCGGGAGCCGTTCGACGTGCAGGAGTTCGCCGCGCCGCCGGGCTCGCTTCTCGCCCTCTACACCGACGGCCTGGTGGAGGATCCAGCGGCCTCGATCGACGACGGCATCGGCCGGCTGACGGACGTGGTGCGCGAGGTGCATCCCTGGGACGATCTGCAGCTGGCCGCGCGTCGCGTGATCTCCGCTCTGGCCCCGCAGGGGCGCCTGCGGGACGACGTCACCCTGCTGCTGGCCCGTATGGCCGGCCGCCGCAGCCGGGACACCGCGACCTGGCAGCTGCCCGCCCGCGATGACACGGCTTCCCGCACCCGTGCCCTGGCCTCCCCACTCCTGCGGCGATGGGAGATGAGCGACCAGGCCCGGGACAGTGCGCTGTTGGTGATCAGCGAACTGGTCGCCAACGCCGTCCGGTTCGGCACCGGGCCTGTCACGGTGCGGCTGGTGAGGGCCAGAGGCCGCCTGTCGTGCGAGGTCGGCGACGCCGGCAACGGCCGACCACGTCTGCGCCATGGTGAGCTGCTCGACGACGGCGGGCGCGGCCTGCACGTTGTCCACAAGCTCACCACACGTTGGGGGGTGCGGTGGACCGACACCGGCAAGGCCGTCTGGGCCGAACTGCAGGCATAGCGTCCCTGCCGTATGTCGGCCTGGGCAGGTGCCGCATCCTGCCGGCGATCTCCCGCAAGGGCGCCCCGGGTACCGCCCACGCGCACTCAGCTCCCGCCGCTCGCGCCCGAGGATGTCGTACGCGAGGCCGACCGCCGCCATGGCAGCCGCGTGCCCGCCTCGATCACATCAGCTCCTGGCCCTGCGACTTCAGGGTGAACAGAGCTCAATGCCGGAGCCGGCAGCGCAGACCGCATTGGCTGATTCGGGTCAACTCCTGCTGGCCGTAGCGCCACCTCGGGCGCCATCCCTGCAGGGGAATGGTCCGGGGCCCAGGTCGCCTGACGTCATACGGTCCCAGTAGCCAGACGCCAAGGGTGGCGATGGCAAGGCCGATCGTGAGGATCATCGGCCCGACCGCGTGATCGCCCCACTTCCCTCCCCCGGCCGCACGCCCAGGCCTACCAACTGTTCGGGCCCGGTTCCCGGGTGGACGTCACCGACCAGATACCGGTGGACCACGAGAACCTTTCGTTCGTCACGACCACTCGGGACAGAACACCCTTCTCCGCGCACTGCTCGCAGGCCGCCTGCTTCCGGCGCGGCAGCCGGCCGAGCTGAAGCAGACCGTCGCCGTGAGCGCGGAGGTCCAACAGCTCCGGCCCGGCGGGCGATACGGGCTCGGCCTGGTCGAACGCCCCCTGAGCTGCGGAGGAACCTACTGGAGCCACGAGGGTGGGGACGGCGGCTACATCACCCTCGACGGCGTCACCGATGCCGGTCCGGCGGCACGACGACGGGCAGTCGTCCACCGGTTCGCCGTCGCTGCTACGGCCCTGGACGCCGCGGCATCCGGGGCCGTAGCGGGAGGCGCGTCAGCCGTTGCGGGCGGCTTCGGGGCCGGTGATGCGTCTGAGCAGGGGCAGGGTGGAGGCGATGATCCCGAGCGCGGCGGCCAGTCCGACCGCGACCAGGGCGTAGTACGCCGCGTCCGGTGAGATCAGGCCGTAGTGCATCTGCGAGGTAAGGAACATCGCCGACGCGGCGAAGGCGGTGCCGATCGCTATCGCGGAGACCGCCAGCAGCGGCAGCGCGCTCTCCAGGCCGACCACGCGCTGCAGCAGCCGCAGCGGCGCGCCCGAGAGCCGCAGGATCGCGAACGGGCGCCTGCGGTCCGACAGGCCCGCGACGACGCTCACCGCCAGGCTGCAGCCCGCGATGGGCAACGTGGTCAACAGCACCACGTTGGCCAGCTGCCGCCAACTGGCGAGCTCCTGCTGCAGGGTAGTGCCCCAGTCGCCGACCGTACGGGCCTGCTGCTGCGGATAGGCAATGGTGAGCAGGGTCCGCACGCGCTCCCTGGCCGCCGTCGACCCGTCCGTGGCCACGTAGACCAGTTGCACGGGCAGCCTTGCGACGGCGGCCGGGGTGATCTCGGCGGCAGGCCACTGGCGGTCCGGCTGCGAGACCAGGCTGCCGAAGGCGAAGAAGTCGACGGGCGCGACGCTCGCCCCGGCCGGGCAGCGGCCGACCATCGGGATCTGCGCCAGATCGGAGCAGGAGACAAGCGCCGGTACCAACGGGGGGTGATCGCCCGGGACCAGGACCTTGCCGACGCCGCCGGGATTGGCGTGCACGGCGGCCAAGCCGCGGACGCCCGGAATCGTCCGGATCTCGCTGAGCAGCCGTGTCGGGATGGTGCCGGCCAACGGCGCCTCGCCGGGGTCGCCGTCCTCCACCACCGTCCGGGTCTGCCGGTCGCCGCCGAGTGTGCCGCGGTGGTGGTTGATGGTGCCGATGATGCTGAGCGTCGCGGTGGTCACGAACAGGGCCAGGATGAGACCGCTGACCGCGCGGAAACCGGCCTTCGGGTCGTCGGCGAGCCGGCGCACCGCGATCAGTGTGGCCGGGCGTCGGGTTCGCCGGGCCACCGTCCGGGCAGCGGTCATGGTCAGCCACGGCCCGGCGATCACCAGGCCCAGCATCGCCACCAGGAAGCCGGGGAGGTAGGCCGCCGCCTGACCGTTCCCGGTCATCGGGCGGCGGTGGATGAAGTACGCCAGCTCGGCCAGGCCCGCCAAGAGTGGGATCAGCCGCCAGGCGCGCGGCGGGCGCGGGGTCACCCTGCGGGTCACGCCGAGCGGGGAGATGGTGATCCGGCGCAGCGCCAGCCGCGCCGCGATCGCCGCCGCCACCGGCACACCGACGGCGACGCCGAGGACCTGCGGTGCGCCGAGTGTCAGATCCGAGAGGAAGAACCGCTGCTGCCCGGTGAACGGAATGGTGGCGACCAGTGGGCGCAGTGCGGCGTAGAGCCCGAAACCGGCCACTGTCCCGGCCGCGGCCGCCAGCGTCGACTCCACCGCCGAGATCACCGCCACCTGCCGGGGAGTGGCACCGGCCAGCCGCATCGCCGCGTAGCGCTGCTCGCGGGTGGCGGCGGACAGACGCGTCGCGGTGCCGATGAAGATCAGCACCGGGAAGATCAGCGCGCCGGCCACCACGGAGGAGATGAGCGTCATGGCGTCACCGCGCACGGCGTTGTCCCAGCACTGGTTGTCGCAGGAGAGTGGCCGGGCAGTGGCGATGGTGGTGACCTCTCTCGCCCCTGGTTCACCCTTGATCTGCGCCGGGGTACGGCCGATGACGGCGGTCAGTGAGTCCGGGGAGGGCAGAGCGGCGTCGCCGATCGTGCCGACGAGCCGGCCCGGGAAGCGGTCGCCCAGCTGGTCGGTCGGGGTCTCGCGGATCAGTTCGGCCAGCGCGGGAGAGGCGTAGTACTCGCCGGGCGCCGGCAGGTGCGTCAGGCCGGGCGGGACGGGAGAGGTCGGGCCGGTCGCGGCGACATCGACCTCGGTGAGGGATTTGCCGTCGTAGTAGTCCCCGTGCGGCCGCCACCACAACGGGTCCGCCGATGCCGTACGGCTCTCGGCGCCGGTGTCGAGCCACACCTGGCGCTGGTTCGTCCGTTCGACGGCGTTCATGCTGGCGAAAGTCGACAGCAGCAGCCCGACCCCCACGGCCACCGCGGCGGCGATCATGACCAGGCGGGCGATCGCCTCCCGGCCGCCGCCGACCGCCAGGCGGAGGGCAAAGGCGATCATGAGGCGATCCGTCCGGTCGTGAGCAGGCCGGCCTTGCCGTCCCGGACCATTGCCTTCCGGTCGGCGTACGCGGCGACCCGGGGCTCGTGAGTCACCAGGACGACGGTGGTGCCCTCCTTGTGGGCTGCGTCCACCATCAGGTCCATCACGTGCTCGCCGGTCAGCGAGTCCAGCGCCCCGGTCGGCTCGTCGGCGAACAGCACCTTGGGCCGGGTCACCAGGCCGCGGGCCAGTGCCACCCGCTGCGCCTGACCGCCCGACAACTCCCCGGAGCGACGCCGCTCCAGGCCGTCCAGGCCCAGCCGGGCGAACCAGGGCCGGGCCTCAGCGAGCGCGGCCGCCCGGCGCACGCCGGAGAACAGCAGCGGCAGGGCGACGTTCTCCTCGGCGGTCAACTCGGGGACAAGCTGGCCGAACTGGAAGACGAACCCGAAGGTGTCGCGGCGCAGCGCGCTGCGGTCATCCTCGTTCATGGTGTCGATGCGGCGTCCGTCGAAGTGCACTTCGCCCGAGTCGGGGATGAGGATGCCGGCCAGGCAGTGCAGCAGGGTGGACTTGCCCGAGCCGCTCGGGCCCATCACGGCGAACACTTCGCCGGCCTCGACGGCCAGGTCGGCACCGCGCAGGGCAGGGGTCTCACCGAAGGAAAGCGTGAGGTCGCGGGCCTCGATGAGGGCGGTCACGCGCGCACCGCCTCGGCGAGCGCATCCATCCGGGCCGCGGTCAGCTCGATCCAGTGCAGGTCGGCCTCCAGGTGGAACAGGCCGTGGTCGGCGAGCAGGGCGTCGACGAGCGTGCCGGTGCGGCGCAGCTGGGTCAGCTCGTGCATCCGCTCGAGGTGGGCGGCCCGCTGAGTGTCGAGGTACTGCTGGGCATCCCGCCCGAGCATCAGGGCCAGCACCACCTTGGTGAACAGCACGGTCTGCAGATTGGGCTCGGGTGCCACCGGCTCGGTGAGCCAGGCCTCGAACTCCGTCGCCCCCGCCTCGGTGATCACGTAGCGCTTGCGCTCGGGGCCGTCCCCGGGTTCCGCCTCGCCGGCAATCACCTTCCCGTCCCGCGCCAACCGGCCAAGAGTCGTATAGACCTGCCCGTACGGCAGCGGCTTGCCGCGGCCGAAAAACGCGTCGTAGTCACGCTTGAGGTCGTAGCCGTGGCTCGGCTCCCGCTCCAACAGCCCCAACAGGGTGAGAGGAACACTCATGAGAGGGACCATACACCAGAGATATACTCTGAGTGTATATACGCGGAGAGTACGGCCATCGGCTTCGTCGACGGGCCGGTGGTCGTCGCCTGCTGCTCCCCGCCTCGTGGTAGGCCGTTCACCGACGGGGACCCGCTCCTGACGCACGGGCAGACGGCGTCATGCAGAGTCCGCAAGGGCGATCCCGCGGCGCAGGAGGGCGATCACTCCACGGAGTGGAAGCGGCTGGTGCCCCCGTGGTTGTCGTTGCCGACTTCCAGGCTGCCCCCGGCGGCGTCCTTGGGGGTGAGGGTGAAGGCGATTCGATGGGTACGGCTCCGGGAGGCCCTCGCATCGGCGTCGGCGTTGACCACCCATGCCTTGACGCCACCCTTGGCCCCGGCCTCGCGGCGCAGTTCGACCGTGAACTCCATTTGAATCGGGCCGACTTCGAAGCGCACCGCTTCCCCGGCCCCGGCCGCTGCCGCCTGCATCAGCCCGTCCCTGATCGCCCTCACCGCAGTGGCGAGTTCGATGTCCTGGAAGTCCGGCACTGCCCCTCCTGTCGTTGACTGATGATCGACGCTAGGGCATGCCGCCGCGTCCCGTCTTCGTCACCGGCCGCTGAGGCGGCGCCACCACGGAGACGGTGGCTTCGGCGCATCGGCCGTGGGGTCGTACCTCAGCACCTGGCGTACCGAACCAGGCGGCAGGCACTCGGCTCCGGTGACCCGCAGATCGCCTGTGGATGCCCAGCTCAGGGTGACCGAGACGTCGGCGATGCCGGCGAGCGCCGAGAGGTCCACGGTCGCCGACCTGGGGCCTGCCTGCGTGAACTGTACGTGCAGGCGGAGTTTCTGAAGCGAAGGAAGCATCCGGGGAAGGAGATCTGCGGTGCAGAGGTCTCCGGTCGCACAGGTGGTCACCTGCGCGCCGGTGACGCCGGGCAGACGGACCACCTGTGCGAGGTCCGATGGGCAGAGGTCTTCGATGGCGAGGTCCACGTCCTTCAGCGAGGGGAGCCGGCTGAGCGCGGCCAGCTCTTCGGCCGGCACCGGTGCGCCGGACAGGGTGAGCGAGGTGAGGTGCGGCCAGCGACGGATGGCATGGAGGTCGGCGACGACCAGGTTGCCGAGGAGCCGGAGGCGTCGGAGATCTGTCGGAAAGGGGACGTCTGCCAATGTGAGGCGGCGTGCCGCCCCGCCTCGATCCCATCGAAAGGTCGCATCCTGGAGTGTCTCCACGTCCTGCAACGGGGACAGGTCGGGGCCGCCTGGCACGTTCCGGAGTACGACGGTGTTCATACGGAGGCGACGCAGCGCCGAGTAGTCCGTTAGGCCGCCGCAGTCGGAAAGGCACAACGCGGAGAGCTCCGGCAGTTCCACCGCCAGGAACTCCAGGCCGCGCAGCACGTCGTTGGCATCGAGGGTGAAGTCGTCCGGGCGGGCGCGGCGGAGCACGGGCGAGAGCGCCTCTGCCGGGAAGTCGCCCACGCAGGCGAGCGCGGGGACAGAACCGATCGTGGACAGTGCGGAGAGCTGCGCCGAACTGCTTACGGTGAGGCGCACTCCCGCGAGCGGTGTGTGGACGAGGATGCCCTCTGCGTATGCCCGGGCGTCGAAGCCGTCCCAGGCGTCCGCGAGTTCCTGTCGGACGTTCTGGTCCGGATGCGCCCGGAAGGAGTGCAGCACCTGATAGGCGTGCTCCCCGCCCAGCAGTCGGGCGGTCCGGACGACCGCGCCGGCCTGCCCCGCCGTGAGCCCCTCGGGTGAGGGAAGCAGGTCCAGTGCGACCGTTCCGGCCTGAGCGAGCAGCTCGGCGTCCGCCGGGCTCTCGGGTGGAACCAGAGCTGCCGCACGCCTCTCGACCTCGGCGCGAACCTCGGGGGCGAGAGCCGTCGCGTGCTCCAGGCACGCTGCGGCGAGCAGGTGCAGCCGCTCGCGCTGCGGTGAGGCGGCCATGTCGCCCAGTTCCAGCAGGCGACGCAGCAGTATTGCGCGTTCGTCCGCGCGGGCGTGCCCGACCGCCATCCGCACCACGTCTTCCCACTGCGGCTCGTGGGCGTGCGCGGCCACCAGGTTGAGGTCCTGGCCCTCCACGGCGGCCTTGGACCCGAGGTAGTCCTGGAAAGTGCGGTGGATGAACTCGACGGTGTCGGGAGATGGCGCGCGCAGGATTCCACTGCGCAGCAGCAGGTGGTCCAGGACGTCTGCGGCCTGCTCGGGCGCGGCGACCTGAGGCATCGAGCGCAGAGCGTCGGCGACGACCCGCAGCACGTTGGAGCGGTCGGCCTCGGCATGGCCGTTGCGGATCATCCAGTAGGCGAGCTGCTGCAGCAGCCACAGCTGTGCGCTCTCGTTGATCTGCAGATGCGTGGCGACTCTTCGCTGCACGTCGCGACGGACCAGCAACATGCTCAGCGCGGCCTCGTAGAGCTCCAGCCGGTTCTGTGGCAGGTAGGAATTGCGGTCGCGGTTCAGCGCACAGATCATCGCGCACATCAGGGGGTTGGTCGCAAGGCGGCCCAAGTCGTTCTTACGGGGCAGGGCATCGGCCAGTACCTGCTCGTACTCCGCCAGCTGGGCCCGGTCATCCGAGCGCTCGACGGTCCGGGCGGCCGCCTGGTGCCAGCGATGCATGAACGCGGTGACGTCCTGACGGTTCATCGGCAGCAGGTTCAGCTCGGTGAACTGCCGGCTGCTCAGCCAGCCGTCGTCCACGGCCGAGGGCCGGGTCGTCACCAGGAAGACGCAGTCGGGGTAGAGGGTGATCAGTTGCTTGAGCCAGTCCCGGGTCCGCTGTCGGTCGCCCTCCTGGATCTCGTCCACGCCGTCGATGAGCAGGAGGCCGCGCCCGGACTGAAGGACCTGGTCGGCCCAGCCTTCGGGCTGCAGGGAGTGCAGTGGATTGCCGACGGTGGAGAGGAAGTCCTGTGGTTCCGGCAGCGCGTCGCGTCGGGTGAGGGTGCGCAGGGGCAGAACGAAGGGCAGGCAGCCCTGAAGGTGCCCGAGCGCCAGGGGAAACTCCCGCCGGGCTGCGGTCACAGCCAGCCACTGCACCAAGGTGGTCTTGCCGGAACCGGCGTGGCCGCGCAGGAGGATACGGGTCCGGCGTGCGAACGCCGTCTCGACGCGCTGTCGGCCGCCGCCGACCGGATCGTGGAACCGGCCGCCGGGCTCGCCGACCGTGTCCTCCGATCCGGGCCTTCGCCTGTGGTGGGGCGCCAGCTCCAGGCTCAGATACGCCGTGTCCAGCGGCCACTGCGCGTGTTCCTGGCGGCTGAAGTCGAGCCCGAAAATCCTGAGTTCGTTGTAGAACTCGGCCACGTACGCCGCGTACCGGCGCTCGAACTCGGCGTGCGGGTTGTGCTCGGGATCCGTGAGTTCGTCCACGGTCGGCTGATGACCGGTGTGTTTCACCAGCCGCTCCACGAACTCCGGGTCTCCGAAGAGGACGCGGCTGCGTACGGCCTCAAGGCGACCGTGCTGCCAGTCGACGGGGTCGGCCACCACCACACCGATGATCGTTCCCTGCGCGAACAGAGCCGCACCGGACATGCCCGCCCACGGTGAGGCGCCTTCTGTCCGCGCGAGAGGCGGCGTGTACGGGCTGTCGAGTACGTATCGGGAGCGGACCATGCGCGAACCGGGCTTGAACGTGCCGACGATCTGCTCCGTGTCGAGTCCGTCCTCGCCGTCGCGCTGCATCTGCGGGAAGCCGATGGCCTGGCAGGATTCCATCGGCGCGAGTCCCGAGGGCACGCCCCAGCGCACCGGCTCCAGCTGCTCGGCGAGTTCGGCGGGGATCAGGTCTCGCTTGGCCAGCAGTAGCGCGGCGTCGCACTCGCGGTCGTGCCGCGACCACACCACGCGGCATTCGACCTCTCCGACACCGCCGAGCGCCGCGACCTTCGCCAGGTAGCGGTTCTGCACCACGTGTCCGGCGGTGAGGACGAGACGGGGTGTCAGGAGATACCCGCTGCCCTGGCGGGTGCCCAGCACGGCGGCGATGCGGAAGCGTTCCGGTCCCACGGGTCACATTCTCCGCAGAAGTAGTGTTCGGTGGCTGCCTGCGGTGGTGGAGTCGCCCGAGCGGTCGGCTGGGCCGGCCCTGATCCCGCCACCGCTTTCGCTGTTGGTCCGCCCGCTCCCACTCTAGGACATCGACCACCGTGACGTCGGCGATTCAGGCGTCCGCAGGGGCAGTTGGGGGCTTGCCGCCGCCTGGATCAATCGCGGACGAGGCCTGCGGCCGGGACCGGCACTTCCGCCGCCTGCGCGCGCAGCTTGACGTCGGCTGCGCGGTCGCCGTGCCCAGATCCCAGCGGATCAAGTCCTGACCGGGATCTGGCGCATCGACAGCTCATCGACGTATCACCCGGTGACACCTGACAGCGGCTGTCCTGCGCGACGGCGCGAAGGGACCGCGGATCTACGACTGGGCCGCGGCCGGACTGCCGGCCAACCCGATCTTCGGCCCCACCCCGCCGAACCAGCGTCGACGGGTGATGGCCCGCCGTGGCCTGTCCGGCCCCGGCCGTGGCTCGGCTCAGGCGGATATGCCGGACGGAGTCAGGCGTATCAGGACCGCGCCGTGAGCGGGCAGTTCGAGACGCAGGTCACGTCCGTCGTGCGGGATGTCCCTGCGCGTCCATACCTCCCGCACGTGGTCGCCGGCGCCCGCGCCGATGGACCCGAGGGGTACGGCCACCTGGCTCGGGGCGTCGGCCAGGGAGAACACCGCGGCGTAACGGGTGCGGCCGTCCACGTCCCCGGCCGTCCACAGGACGAGGTCCCGCTCGCGCAGGACCTCCCGGTTGTCCCTGCTGTGCCACAGCACGTCCAGCGCCTCGTCGTTGGTGAGGAGGTCGATGGTCTCCGGCGGGCTGGTGGGCAGGTCGCCGCCCATCATCAGCGGGGAGCGCGAGATCAGCCACAGGGTGAGCAGGCTGGTCTGCTCGGCGCGGGTGAGGGAGCACAGCCGGTCCTCGCCGCGCTCGGCACGGATGCCGATATGCCCGAGCGGCAGCATGTCGGCGTCCGCCCAGCCGCGCTCGCTCTGCCAGGGAGCCCAGCGGGCCGTGCGGGCGAACTGGGCTTCGACGTCCTCCCACCGGTCCCACAGGTCGTCGCAGATCCGCCACATCGTGGCGTGCTCCCGCAGATGGTCCAGACGGGCCAGCGAGACGTCGGTGCCGGGCGAGAGGCTCAGCTCGATCGGCCGCCCGCTACGCTCGATGGCCCGGGCGTAGGCGGCGATCTCCCGCTCGTGGTACGGGAAGAGCATGTCGTCGGCCTTGATGAAGTCAACGCCCCATTCGGCGAACCGGGCGACCTGGGAGTCGTAGTACGCCTGGGCGCCCGGGTGGTCGTGGTTCAGGCCGTAGTTGTCGGAGTTCCAGGGGCAGACCGAGCCGGTGTCGGCGATCTCGTCGGCCGTGAAGCCGGTTCCCGCGACAGGCAGCCGGGCGGCGACGGCACGGCGCGGGATGCCCCGCATGATGTGCAGGCCGAACCGCAGACCGAGACCGTGCATCCGCCCGGCCAGCGGCGCGAAGCCTGCTCCCTGTGCGGCGGAGGGGAACCGGTTCGGCGCCGGGAGCTGGCGGCCGTACGCGTCCAGGACCACGGGTGCGTCCGGGTTGTAGCCGTGGGCGCGGGCCGTCGGCTCGTACCACTGGATGTCCACCACGACGGTGTCCCAGCCGTGCGCCAGCAGGTGGTCCCGCATGAACTCCGCGTTGGCGAGCACCTCGTCCTCGGTGACGGTGGTGCCGTAGCAGTCCCAGCTGTTCCACCCCATCGGCGGACGCGCCTGGTGCGGGGGGATCGGGCGTGGCTGCCGGGTCATCGCTGATCGCTTTCGGTGCGGGTGCGCACAACGCGTTCCGTGCGGGTGCGCACAACGGTGACGGATCAGGGCGGGAGCTCGCACACCGGGCCGGTCACACGATCCTCGACCGGGCAGGCCGTGGGTGTGAAGCGGCTCGTGGCGTGCGACTGGGTTGCGAGAGTAGTCCTGACCGTTCCCCTCGCCGCGCCTGTGCGGGTCTTTGGGCCAGTACGTGACGCGGATCGGCCGCCCCGCCGACGCTCCGCGGACGGTGGCCCGGTAGGAAGGAGGCATGGACAACGTCATAGACCTGCGGAGCGACACCGTCACCCGCCCCACCGAGCCGATGCGTACCGCCATGGCGCGGGCCGACGTGGGGGACGACGTGTTCGGCGACGATCCCGCGGTGAATGCCTTGCAGGAACGGTTGGCGGAGTTGCTCGGCTTCCCCGCCGCGCTCTTCGTCTCGTCGGGCACCCAGAGCAATCTGTGCGCACTGCTCAGTCACTGCGGGCGCGGTGACGAGTACATCGCGGGGTGGAACGCACATGTCTACTCCCACGAGGGCGGCGGGGCGGCGGTGCTCGGCGGGATTCAGCCGCATCCGTTGCCGCACCAGGAGGACGGGACACTCGACCTCACGCGCGTCGAGGCGGCGGTCAAACCGGACGATCCGCATTTCGCGCGGACCCGGCTGCTGTGTCTGGAGAACACGTTCGGAGGCATGGTGATCGCTCCGGAGTATCTGGAATCGGCCACGGCTGTGGCCCGCAAGCACGGACTGGCGACGCACCTGGACGGGGCCAGGCTGTTCAACGCCGCGGTGGCCGGCGGCGGCGATCCCTACGAGGGAGCGCGGAAGATCGCGGAACACTTCGACAGCGTGTCGGTGTGTTTCAGCAAGGGCTTGGGGGCACCGGTGGGCTCGGTGTTGCTCGGTTCCGGGGAATTCATCAGTGAGGCCCTGCGGTGGAGGAAGGTTCTGGGCGGAGGCATGCGGCAGGCGGGAGTACTGGCGGCGGCCGCGTCGTACGCGCTGGACCACCACGTCGAACGGTTGGCCGAGGACCACGCCAACGCCGCGCTGTTCGCCGAAACCCTCGACGGCGTACCGGGACTCGAGGTCGGCGCGGCGCGCACCAACATGGTGTTCGCACGGGCCGTCGCGGGCGTCACTCCGCAGGACCTGGTGGAGCGGCTGGCCGCCAGGGGTGTGCTGTGCACGGGCGGACCGCAGTTCCGGTTCGTGTTCCACCTGGACGTCTCGCGGGAGGACGCGGAGCGCGCGGCGATCGTGGTGCGCGAGACCCTGGCCGACAGCACCGCCTGACGGGCAGCGGTGCACGCACCCGCGTCGCCGCGAGAGTTCCGCAGCCGGATCTCGCCCAGCGGCATGGTCGCTGTGCGCGGTCCGGCTCGTGCTGCAATCGGTGAGCGTTGTGAAGGTCGCCCCATTCAGATGACTCGCTGCTGAATGCGTTCACTTTCTTCTATTGGACCCCTGGCTGCTGCTC
This sequence comes from Streptomyces sp. NPDC001796, assembly GCF_042892355.1. Lineage (NCBI taxonomy): Bacteria > Bacillati > Actinomycetota > Actinomycetes > Kitasatosporales > Streptomycetaceae > Streptomyces > Streptomyces sp. NPDC001796. Next base: position 70,957 of record NZ_JBIAUC010000018.1, read on the forward strand.
CACGACGCTGGGTTGTGCCGACGTTGCCGCAGGGCCCCTGCCGCAGGTGTTGGTCGGCATCAGTTCTCCGTGAGCCGAAAGAGGTCTCGAGCACATGCACACTCGCCGCATCGGTGACGTCGAGGTCAGTGCGATCGGCCTGGGCGGCATGCCCATGTCGATCGAGGGCCGCCCCGAAGAGGCACGTTCCCTCGCCACCATTCACGCCGCGCTCGACGCCGGCGTGACGCTGATCGACACTGCCGATGCCTATCACCGGGACGCCGGTGAAGTCGGTCATAACGAAACCCTGATCGCCAAGGCTCTCGCCTCCCACGCGCTGGGCGGGGATGTCCTCGTCGCCACGAAGGGTGGCCACCTGCGTCCCGGAGACGGCAGCTGGACGCAGGACGGCTCCCCCAAGCACATCAAGGAGGCCTGTGAAGCCTCCCTGCGCCGCCTTGGCGTTGAGGCCATCGGGCTCTACCAGTTCCACCGTCCCGATCCCAAGGTCCCCTACGCCGAATCGGTCGGTGCGGTGCGGGAACTCCTCGACGAGGGCAAGATCCGCATGGCCGGTATCTCCAACGCCGACCCCGACCAGATCCGGCAGGCGGGCGAGATCCTCGGCGGCCGCCTGGTCTCCGTCCAGAACCAGTTCTCGCCGGCCTTCCGCTCCAGTGAGCCGGAGCTTCAGCTGTGTGACGAGCTCGGCATCGCGTTCCTGCCGTGGAGCCCCCTGGGCGGCATCTCCCGTGCGCGCGAACTGGGCTCCGCCTACGCACCGTTCGCGCGCGTGGCCGAGGCCCACGGGGTGAGTCCGCAGCAGGTCTGCCTGGCCTGGATGCTCGCGAAGTCGCCGATCGTCGTTCCGATCCCCGGCGCGAGCCGGCCGGAGACCATCCGTGACTCGGCGGCGGCTGCCGAGCTGAAGCTGACGGACGAGGAAATCGCCGAGCTGGACGCCGTGTGACACTTTGCGACCAGCCCCTGACGCCGGCTCGGCCACCGAGCCGGCGTCCACGAGAATCGCCGAGCCGGTGGCAGCCGTCGCCCGTCGGCCCTTTCAGCCTTGGGCAGGAACCACGGCGCGCTCGGGAAGGCGCCTTTGCTCAACTCCTCCCAGCAGGCGGCGAATCAGGGGTCAGGTGCCCCGGCGCGGTGATGCCCGCTGAGTGCGAGGCGACCACGGTGGGCGGCAGTCTCCGGACCGGGTCGTCGGATTCGGGCGGCCCCTCACCCCGCACGTCGAGCGCGGCCGTGCGCACCGCGCCTGTGTCCATCGCGTGGCGGGGGCGGCGAGGGCGACGTCGGAGCCGCGACCGGCGTTGATGAGCGTGGCGCCCCGCACGGCGTCGAACCTGTCGGCGTCGACGAAGTTCTCCGTCTCGAAGGTCACCGGCAGCGTGGAGACGACCCAGCGGGCCCAGCCGAGCAGGGCGTCGGTCGCGTCGGCGGTCACCGTCTCGTCGAAGCCAGGACGGCGGAACGCGCGGTGCGGATGGTCCAGTCGCTGTCGATGGCCTGCTGGGCGGCAGAGAGCGGATGACCGGTCAGCCACGCGTTCGCCCACCTGGCTAGACTCATCCCGATCATTCAAAGGGCGGGCCGGTCACAGCACGATCGGCCTGTTAGGGGAGGGGGACGCGATGGCCGGAGTGGTGAGCAGACGCGGATTGCTGGGCGGGGCCGCGCTCGTGGGAGTCGGAGCGCTGGCGGGCGTGGTACAGAGCGCCGGTACGGCTGCGGCCGAGGCGCCACTGGACACACCGTTCACACCGGTGTCGGCGCCGCATGTACTGCAGGCCGAGCAGATGGTGCAGTACCAGCGTCTGCTGGCGGCCGGTCACCTGCCGGACGGTCTGGTCGGTCACTGGCCGCTGGACGGCACGGCAGCCGACAGGTCGGGCTACGAACACTCCGTCACCCTCGGTTCGGGCGCAACGTGGACCACGCTTCGGGCCGGCGGGGAGCTGAGCCTGGACGGCACGTCGGGCGCGTACGCGGCCACTGGCTCGGTCCTGGACACGACGGCACCGTTCACGGTCTCGGCGTGGGTGCGTCTCTCGGACGCGGCCAGTCTCTCCACCATGTACACCGCGGTAAGCCAGGACGGCTCGATGGTGAGCCGTTTCCTCCTCCAGTACGACGACACAGCCGGCACATGGGCATTCAAAGTGCGCAGCGCCGACCAGAGCACCAAGGTCTCCGCCCTGGCGGCCAACCCCGCCACACGGGGCCTCTGGACGCACCTGGCCGGTGTCTGGGACGGCACGCAGATCCACCTCTACGTCAACGGCACGCTCGAGGGCAGCGCGGACTCGACCCTGTCCTGGGCTGCGACGGAAGGCTTCAACATCGGGCGCGCCAAGTGGAACAGCGCCCCGGCGAACCGCTTCAACGGCGCCGTCGATGACGTTCGCGCCTACGGCCGCGCACTGACCGCCGACGAGGTCGCCGTCATCAGCGGCCGGACGGCCCGCGCCAACAACGTTTACTTGATAGGCTCCCCGTCGTCCGTGACATGGGGCACTCCCGACGACGTGGATCGCCCACGCCCGCTGCTCGTCCTTCCTCACGCGGGTGCTGAAGCACACCTACGGCTGGGCGACGGACGACTACTTCACGAAGTACTTCCAGGACACCATCCCGGAGGCCGCGGACTACCGCAAAGCCTTCGCCGACGGTACGGCCGGCCCCCGCTTCCGGCGCATCCGCAAGGTGACCGACCTGCGGCCGGGCGACCTGATCGCTATCGACTACAACGGTCAGGTCGCGGACAACACCGGCCACATCGTGATGGTCCGCGAGGTGAAGGGCACCTTCACCGGCACCGCCGACTTCACCGGCGAGACGCAGTACGCCGTCGAGGTCATCGACTGCACGTCCGACCCGCACGGCGTGTACGGCCTGTCCAACTACCCGGCGTACCCCGACAGCCGCATGGTCAGCAATGTCACCGGCGAGAACTTCCAGGGCGTCGGCATCGGTCACATGATGTTCTACGCCTCCGACGCCACTGGGGAGTTCTCGCGCTATCGGTGGAGCGTCAACACCAGCAAGACCACGGCGGAGACGCTGACGGTCGCCGACCGGCCGATCGCCGCGGCACGGGTGGTGTGACCTTCGGCGAATCGCTGTCCCACAACCCAACGACGACCGGGTGATGCGGGCGAGGTGTGGCCGTGAAGGCGAAGCAGAAGCCCGGCGCGCTGCGCCGGGCTTCGTCCTACCCGCCTCACCACACAGGGGGCCCACCGAGCTCCTCATCAGGCTTCACGATTCTCTCCTGTCACGGTAGCCGTGGCGCCGAAGCGTCCGGTTTCGAGGGGTTCCACGAACTGCTGCTGCCCCTGCTCGACCGTATCGACGCTCTGCCGCCGCGCCAGCGCATGACCCTCAAGGTCGCGTTCGGAGCGGAGGGGGAACCGGCCGACCGTTTCATCACCGGGCTCGCCAGCTTCGAGCTGCTGGAGGAAGCCGCGGCGCGAGGTTCCGTCGTGCTGCTGGTCGAGGACCTGAACTGGCTCGACCAGTCGACAGCCGACATCGTCAGCTTCCTCGCGGCCCTGAGTGAGCGGGCGGCCGACACGTGGTGGGCGCGTCGCGCTCCGCCCAGCCGCCTGGCGGCTCACTCCCCCGTCGGCAGGCGGCGGGTGCGCTCGCCCGGCTGAACAGCCTGCACCTGGGCGATGACGGTGTCGAGGAGATCGATGCGATCGATGCCCTGATCAACGTCGACGGCCTCACCCCATTGCAGGCCGCCGACCGCTACCTCGCGAAGCACGACCAACCCCAGACCGTGTGACACGCCACGCGACGACGCGGCGGCGCGCCCGTGCACAACGACTTGCCCATTCGAGCAGCACACGGAAGGCGAAGATTCTCCCCATGAACAAGAGCACCATGCGGGCCGTCGGTTACCGCAAGAGCCTCCCCGTCAGCGACGCGGACAGCCTGGTCGACGTGGAACTGCCCGTCCCCGAGCCCGGCCCGCACGACCTGCTGGTGAAGGTCGAAGCCGTAGCGGTCAACCCCGTCGACTACAAGATCCGGCAGAACAACGACCCGGGCGGCGCGATCAAGGTGCTCGGCTGGGACGCGGCGGGCACCGTGGTCGCGGTCGGCGAGAAGGTCGAGAAGTTCAAGGCCGGCGACGAGGTGTACTACGCGGGCGCTCTGGACCGGGCCGGCGCCAACTCCGAGTACCACACGGTCGACGAGCGCATCGTGGCCCTCAAGCCCGCCACGTTGTCCTTCACGGAAGCCGCAGCCCTGCCGCTGACCTCGCTGACCGCCTGGGAGGGTCTGTTCGAACACCTCGGCCTGGAGAACGGCGGACTGAACCAGGACGGCGCCCTGCTGATCACCGCCGCGGCCGGAGGCGTCGGTTCCATCACGGCCCAGCTGGCCCGCGCCCTGACCAGCCTGACCGTCATCGGCACCGCCTCCCGTCCGGAGACCGTCGAGTTCGCCACCCGCATGGGTGTGCGGCACATCGTGGACCACCGCGAGCCTTTGGTCCCCCAGATCGCCGAGGTGGCCCCGAACGGACTGACACACGTGTTCAGCACCGCCAACACCGACGGCAACCTCAGCGCCTACGCCGAAACCCTGCGGCCCTTCGGCAGGATCGTCGCCATCGACGACTTCGACTCCCTGCCCATCGGAGTGCTGAAGGCCAAGAGCATCTCCTACCACTGGGAGTTCATGTTCACCCGCTCCATGTTCCAGACTCCCGACCAGGACCGGCAGCAGCACATCCTCACCCAGATCGCCCGCCTGGTGGACGCGGGCATCATCACCACAACCGCCGTGAAGGACCTCGGCAGGATCAACGCGGCGAACCTCCGCGAGGCACACCGCGTCATGGAGTCCGGCACCGCCATCGGCAAGATCACTCTCACCGGCTTCTGAGCCGCCCGCCACCGACGGGCCCCGCATCACCGTGGCCCGTCGTACATGCCGGCCCGGCCGCGCAATGCTGCCCGCAGGCGCTGGTGACCTGCGTCAATGGGCATCAGCAACAAGCATCATTCGTCTGACCGATCCGCGGTGACGACAGTTGTTCCGGACCGCGGCCGGCCGTGCGGCGGTCCCCGCGGGTGTGCACGGCCGCATCCGGCCCCCCTGGGCCACCCGACGACCTACGGAGAATCCCATGCCCCACCCTGAGACCGGGCCCATCGTCCTCGTCGCGCGCATGCAGGCGCGTCCCGGCAAGGAGCAGGAACTGCGGGACGCGCTGCCCGCGCTGGTGGCCGCCACCCGGCAGGAGGACGGTTGCCTCACCTACGTGCCGCACCAGGGTCTGGACGACCCCGGGCTGCTGGTGATGCACGAGGTGTGGCAGAGCGAGGAGCACCTGCGTGCCCACTCGGGCAGCGACCACCTGCGGCAGTTCGCGAAGCTCGCGGAGACGCTGACGGTGGGGGGCATCCAGATCGAGCGGCTGACCGAGCTGGCCGTGTGGACAGTACGTCCGGCCGGCAACGGCCGCCGGAAGCGGCTCCGCCCGGCCGTGGGCGCCCGGCGAAGGCGTCGGTGTCCGAACCTTCTCCGGGCGCGTCCCGTCCCGTGGTTCGCAGACGACCGGCTGCCGGCCGCCGCCGTCGAGGAGGGTCCCGCCATCGAGATGGGTCGGGACCTGTCCTCGATGAGCGGCATCCTGGCCGGCACCGCCTACCGACTGCCGCCGGCCCCGACGGCCCGGCCTCACTTCAGGTGCCGGGCGAAGATCGTGCCTCGCCGGTCGTCGAGGCACCTAGGATTGCGAGGGTGACGGCGAGAACCAATGACATCGAGAAGGCGGCCACTGTGCTGCGCGCCGGCGGTCTGGTGGCCCTCCCGACCGAAACCGTCTACGGACTGGGCGCCAACGCCGAGGACCCCGCCGCTGTTGCGCGCATCTTCCAGGTCAAGGGACGCCCGCCGTCCCACCCACTGATCGTCCACATCGGCGGCGCGAAGCATCTGGACGACTGGGTCCAGGACGTGCCCCAAGCGGCGCGCCTGCTGGCCGAGCACTTCTGGCCGGGGCCGCTCACGCTGGTCCTGAGGCGCGGTTCCCGCGTGCCCCTCGCAGCGACCGGTGGCCTTGAGACGGTGGCCGTGCGCGTGCCCGACCACCCCGTCGCACTCGCGCTGCTGTCAGCCTTCGGCGGCGGTGTCACGGCCCCGTCCGCCAACCGCTTCGGCTCGGTCAGCCCCACCACGGCGGACCATGTCCGTGCCGAGCTCGGCGATGCTGTCGACTTCGTGCTGGACGGCGGCCCTTGCGAGGTCGGCGTCGAGTCGACCATCGTCGACGCCACGGGCGATGTCCCGAGCATCCTTCGGCCCGGCGGGGTGACGCGCGAGGACCTCGAAGCGGTGCTGGGGCGCCCGCTTGCGGTCCCCTCGACCAGCCACATTCGGGTGCCGGGCCAGCATCCGTCTCACTACGCACCGCGTGCTCGGGTCGTCCTCGTCGAGCCGGAGAAGGTCGTCGCCGAAGCGGAGACTGCGCAGGAGGTGGGGCACCAGGTGGGCGTCTTCCTTCCGCCCTCCTTCGCCGATGTTCCGGTGAAGGCGCACGCCGTGGTGACGGTTCCCGGTTCGATGGCCGCCTACGCGCGCGGGCTGTACGGGTTCCTGCGCGAGTTCGACCAGCGAGGGTGTGATCTCATCGTCGCCTCCTTGCCCGTGGAGGAGGGGCTGGGACTGGCGATCGCAAACCGGCTCCGCCGCGCCGCGGGCCCCCGGACCAGCGCGTGACCAGCGACGACGCGGTGCCGTCAGCAAGGCGTTCTCGACTGCGGCCGTGGTGAAGGTGGCCGGTTTCTTGCTGACGGGGCCGTAGCCGGCCTGCCGCACCCTGCCGACGGGGTCGTGCAGCCAGGCAAAGGTCCGCGGGCAGGCCGAGCGCGGCACGCCAGGTGCCGGAGGCAGCAGTCGTGACGCGGACACGACCAGCAGGGCAAAGCCGACCGCTGCGCACAGCAGGTGGCGCATGTCCCAGCCCGCGACGCCGTACTGCCCCAACGCCGCTGTGGACCCGGACACCACGAGACGGCTCGCCGAGGCTCACCGAAGCTCATCCATGAGAGTCCAAAAAAAATCGGACGGCGATGTCGAGAACCCGGTTCCGGCTCCGTCCCCGGGGTGAACGCGACCACAATGGGTCGCACGAGCACCGAGGAGAACCCCCGATGGCCAAGTACCTTCTGCTGAAGCACTACCGCGGCGCTCCGGCCCCGGTCAACAACGTGCCCATGGACCAGTGGACGCCGGAGGAGATCTCGGCGCACATGCAGTACATGCAGGACTTCGCGGCCCGGCTGGAGAAGACCGGCGAGTTCGTCGACGGTCAGGCGCTCGCCCCCGAGGGAGCGTGGGTCCGCTACGACGGTGAGGGGCGCCCGCCCGTCACCGACGGACCGTTCGCGGAGACCAAGGACCTCATCGCCGGCTGGATGATCATCGACGTCGACAGCTACGAGCGCGCCGTCGAGCTGGCCGGGGAACTGTCGGCCGCCCCTGGAGCGGGCGGCAAGCCGATCCACGAGTGGCTGGAGGTGCGCCCGTTCCTGGCGGCGCTGCCCACCATCACGGAGTGACGTCACCGATGGACGAGGTCCTGCTCAGGAGCCTCACGCCAAGCGTGCTCACCGTCCTCGTCCGCCGCGGAGCCGACTTCGCGGCGGCCGAGGACGCCGTGCAGGACGCTCTGGTCGAGGCGATCCGCGTCTGGCCCGCAGAGCCGCCGCGGGATGCCAAGGGCTGGCTGGTCACCGTGGCATGGCGCAAGTTCCTCGACGCGGCCCGCTCGGACGCCACCCGCCGCCGGCGTGAGGACCGCGTCGAGGAGGAGCCGGCGCCCGGGCCGGCGCCCGCGGTGGACGACACGCTCCAGCTCTACTTCCTGTGCGCCCACCCTTCGCTGACCCCGGCATCGGCGGTCGCGCTCACGCTGCGCGCCGTCGGCGGGCTGACCACCCGCCAGATCGCCGCGGCCTACCTGGTGCCCGAGGCGACCATGGCGCAGCGCATCAGCCGGGCCAAGCGCACCGTCGCCGGCGTACGCTTCGACCGGCCCGGCGACGTCGCCACCGTGCTGCGCGTCCTCTACCTCGTCTTCAACGAGGGCTACTCCGGCGACGTCGACCTCGCCGCCGAGGCCATCCGGCTCACCCGGCAGGTCGCGGCCGCCGTCGGCCACCCCGAGGTGGCCGGGCTGCTCGCCCTCATGCTGCTCCACCACGCCCGGCGCGCCGCCCGGACCGCGTCCGACGGCAGCCTGGTGCCGCTCGCCGAGCAGGACCGCGGCCGGTGGGACACCGCGTTGATCGCCGAGGGCGTCGGGATCCTGCAGGCCGCCCTCGCCCGCGACCGGCTGGGCGAGTTCCAGGCCCAGGCCGCCATCGCGGCACTCCACGCTGACGCGCCCACCGCCGAGGAGACCGACTGGGTGCAGATCGTCGAGTGGTACGACGAGCTCACGCGGCTGACCGACAGCCCGGTCGTGCGGCTCAACCGCGCGGTCGCCGTCGCGGAGGCCGACGGACCGCGCGCCGGGCTGGCGGCGCTCGCGGCGCTGGACGCCTCCCTGCCCCGCCACGCCGCGGTGGCGGCGTACCTCCACGAGCGCGACGGCGACCTGGCGACGGCGGCACGGCTTTACGCCGAGGCGGCCCACAAGGCACCCAACCTCGCCGAACGCGACCACCTGACGCGCCAAGCCGCCCGGCTCAACGCCCGCCGATGCCGCTGACGGGCCGCGCACGGATGGACCCAGCGCCTGGTTCCACGCGACCAACCGCACAACCGGAGAGAACGGCTGCTCGGCTCGAGCGAGCGACGACCCGTCCGACGACGGAAAGGCGCCGTTCGCACTGTGGGCAGGTTGCCTCACCGAAGGCGTAGGTCAGGGCGTGCGCCACATCCTCGTGACCGTCCGCCAGGGCCACCCGGGCGCGTGCAGTACCTCCCGAGGTCGCGCGGTGTCTCTGACTCACCGAACAGCAGCGTGTGATCGAGCTGCCGGTTGTGGACCCAGCGGCCCCTCTCGAGTTCAGCCCAGTCCGCAGCGATCGAGCGCAGCACGAACCTGGTTGAGCCCCTCCGCTCTCCAGTGGTCCCGGTCAGGCAGTTGATCGTCTCGGCGCCAGCGCCAGGCCGAGAACATCGCCCAGCTCAGGGCGCGGCACCGGTCGATCAGGCCGTGGTCAGCTCCCGCATAGTGCTTCCCCACTTCTTCGGGCGCATGGGCGAGATCGAACTCGATCGGCCCACGGCAGCACGTGGCGAGGTCTACGAAAAGCGGCCCTCTCCTCGTGTTGAGGAGGTTGCCCGGATGCGGCTCGCCGTGCAACAGCCGGCCGCCGGCTTGCTCCGTGCTGATGGCGGCGCTCAGTCCACTGAGTGCGTTGCGGAGGAGTTCCCGGTCATGATCGAGCAACTCGGGGGACTGCTCCCGGTCGTTCACCTCTCTCAGCGCCCCAGCGACTCGATCGGTGAAGTGCGGTGCGTCCAGATCGATCTGGCGCAGGGCGGCATGGTGCCGCATGAGCGCGTCCGCGTAGTCGGCCGGGGGGATCTCCGATCCCAGAGGCTCGTAGTAGACCCAGAACGAGATGGCGAAGGCATCACGCACATGAACTCGAGGGTCGACCCGAGGCTCGAGTTCAGCCACCGGAGCGCCGACTTCGGCGAGACGGCGGGCAACCTCCACTTCGAACTCAGAACCAGGCAGATGCCCCGGAGGTGCGACCCGAGCCAGAACGTCGCACGGGACCAGGCGCAGTACGACGCGGTCCGAGTCGTTGATGACGACGACATCGTCGACCTGGAGGCCCAGCTCCGAGGCGGTCGCCCGTCCTGCCTCGGCTGCGCGACGGAGTTCCAATGGCTCCATACCGTCCTCCCCCGCTTCCGGGCTGGTGAAGGGCCCAGGACGAGAGTAGTTGAGCACGTCACCGGTCAGCACCGGGATTCGTAAGGGCCGGCGGTCCGTCGCGGAGCCGCGTGCGGTGCGCCGTCATATCCAGCGAAAAATAGTAGCCATGTACATAGATGCCATGTAATCTATTCGCCATGAGCAAGGGTTCGCCGGGCCCCACGCCCGGTTTCCTGGTATGGCGGCTCGCCAACAAATGGCGCGTCGCGGTCGATCGCGCGGTGGCTCCGCTGGGCCTCACCCACGCGCAGTACTCACTGGTCGCGTCGCTGCACGGCATGCAGCGCGCAGGCGAGCGGCCCAGTCAACGCCGACTCGCCGACCACACCGGCCTGGAGGCGCTGTACGTCTCCAAGCTGGCGCGCGCGCTGGAGTCGGCCGGCCTGATCGAGCGCACCCGCGACCCCCGCGACCCACGCGCCGTGCAGCTCTCCCTCACCGAGCAGGGCCAGGCCGTCACGCGGCAGGCCATCGCGGTGGTCCAGGAACTGCTTCAGCAGTTCCTGGAGCCGTTCGGCGGCCTCGACGCCCCGCGGACGCGCGCGTTCACCGACGAACTGATGACGCTGCTCGACGCACCTCTCGCTCCAGCCGTACCGAACGCCGACAGCACTCAGGGGAGAACACCATGACCACCACTGCACCCGCCGCCGACGCCCGCGTCCTCGGCCTGGCCCACTATGCCGCCCGAGGCGTCCTGGAGCACGTCCTGGCCCGGCACGGCATCACGTTCCAGCAGCAGATCGCCCTGCGCGCCGCCATCAACGCAGACGCTCCGCAGACGCCGGACGATGTCGTCACCCAGGTCCGGGGCTCCCTCAAGGCCGATCCGGCCGATATCCGCGCCACTCTCGACGAGCTGCTGGCCAAGCAGCTGCTCGTCGAGAGTGGAGCGCACCTTCGCCCCACGGACGCAGGGCGCGAGCTCATCGCGGCCGTCGGCGCGGAGACCGCCCCCATCACCGCCCGCATCTGGGGTGGGATACCCGCCGAGGACCTGGCCGCCGCCGGCCGCGTCCTCTCCCTGGTCACCGAGCGCGCCAACGCGGAGCTCGCGGCGCTGACCGCCTGACCGAACACCTGCTTCAGCCCGGCAACGGCTGCGGCAGCGTCCGTTCACGGCAAAGCACTCCCCCACCGGCCGCAGCCGTGAGCCGATCCGACACCACTCGCCCTCCTCATCCCACTACAGCGGGCGGAGGGACGTGTTCGGCAGGTGTGCGGGAAGCGCCACCTTGAGGCCGACTCGGTGCCGGCCCCGTCTTCTGGTGTGAGCCGCTCCCGCACGCAGAGAGCAGCGTGCTCAGGGCGACTGCCCCCGGCGCCGACGGCGGTGCGCACGACGGATCTGCGGTTCACAGAGGTGGTCATGGCGATCAGTGGCCCTTCTGTGACGCGGAGAGCTCTGACAGGAAGGCACGTCTCCGCGCACCTTGAGCGGTGCGGAGGGGGAGGCGCGGTGGGGCGCTCGGAGGCGGGCGAAAGGTCACCAGAATGAGTCGACGCGCTTCGACGAGCGTTCACGTCAACTCGGGGTTTCACACCCACCAAGCGGTCGGACGCAACTCCTTTCCTGCTCTCCCGGCACAGGTCCTGACTTGCCGGTCATCAGACTTCTCCAGGGCTCAAGCAGTTGAGAGGCGCCGACGAGACGACGAAACGATTACCAGCCGATTGACAGGCAGTCGGCTCCATGTCACTTTCGAAGCGCTTCGACGATCGTGCTGCCGCCGCATGCTTTGGATTCCTTGCCCATCACAGAGAGGACCGAGACCGGCGGGCCACCGAAACCGGCGGCCCGCCTGTAAAGGCGGCGGGCCGCCCCTTCCCGACATCCGAGGAACGCCATGCCGCTGACAGACATGCCACTCGACGAACTCGTCGGCTACCGCCCGGAGTGCCGAGCCCCGGAGGACTTCGACGCCTTCTGGTCGCGAACCCTCGCCGAGGCGCGTCGCCACGGCGAGGCCGTCAAAGCCGAGCCGGTGACGGACCGGTACCTGTTGCGCACCGTCGAGGTGGACGACGTGCGGTTCCCCGGCTGGCAGGGCGAGCCGGTGGCCGCCTGGCTGATCCGGCCACGCGGCGCCGAGGGGCCGCTGCCGGTCGTCGTCACCTACATCGGCTACAGCGGCGGCCGTGGCCTGCCCACCGAGCACCTGCTCTGGTCCGCCGCAGGCTACGCACAGCTCGTCGTCGACACCCGCGGCCAGGGCCATGACACCCCCGACCGCGGCGAGGGCGACGGAACGCAGTGGGCCTCAGGCTTCATGACCCGCGGCATCGACTCGCCCCAGCACCACTACTACCGGCGGCTGATGACCGACTGCGTCCGCGCGGTGGACGCGGTGGCCGAGCTGCCCGGCCTCGACCCCGAGCGCGTGATCGTCACCGGCGCGAGCCAGGGCGGCGGTCTTTCCCTCGCCGTCGCAGGGCTGGTGCCAGACCGGGTGGCGGCCGTCCTGCCGGACGTCCCCTTCCTCTGCCACTACCGCCGGGCCGTCGAGGCCGCCGGGGACGGGCCCTACCAGGAGATCGCCGCGTACCTGCGCTGGCACAGCCGCCACCGCGTCACGGACGCCTTCACCACCCTCGCCTACTTCGACGGCGTCCACTTCGCCCAGAGGGCCACTGCTCCCGCACTGTTCAGCGTCGGCCTGATGGACCCCGTCTGCCCGCCCTCCACCGTCTACGCTGCCTTCAACCACTACGCGGGCCAGGACCGCTCCATGACCGTCTGGCCGTTCGCGGACCACGGCGGCGGCTACGGCTCCAATCCACCCGTCCAACTGGACTGGCTGGCCGAGCTCAGGCTCGCACCCGAGCAGTGACCCTTGCGCCGCAGCCAGACTTCTTGCTCTGCGACCTCCACGCCCGGTACCCACAGGCGCCGCCGATCTGGATCACCGAGAACGGCTCGGCGGAGGCCGACACCGTCGCACCCGACGGCCGCATTCACGACGCCGACCGTATCGCCTACCTCTCCGACCACCTCACCGCCGTGGCCGACGCCATCGCCGCCGGTGTGGACGTACGCGGCTACTACGCCTGGTCGCTGCTGGACAACTTCGAGTAGGCACGCGGCTACGACCAGCGATTCGGCCTCGTCCACGTCGACTACGGCACGCTGACCCGCACCCCCAAGGACAGCTACCACTGGTACCGGGGCCTGATCACCGCGCACCGTGCGCGTACGGAGGAACCTGCCCGTTGAAGTTCACGGACGGCTACTTGCCGATGCGTCCCGGCTGCACGGCCCGCCACGCCCCGAGGTCGCCGACGTGTCCGCGCCAGGGGACGTCGGGGAACCGCCTCGGTGCCGTCCGCGACTCCAGTCAATGACCCGACCGCAACCGAAAGGGTGCCGCCGTGCAGAGCCGGACCAAGCGCCACATGTCCCCCACCCAGCTCGATGCTCTGCTGCGCGGCACTGTGGGCATCGGGTGCCGCCTTGAGACCGAGCTGACCGACGGCTGGTTCAACAGCGCCTACCGCGTCCTGCTCGACGACGGCCGACCAGCCGTCGTCAAGGTCGCCCCTCCGGCCGGCGCGGCTGTCCTGCGGTACGAGCGCGGCATCCTCGCCACGGAGGCCATGGTCTACCGGCGGCTCGCCGCCCTATCCGACGGCGGCGTGCCGACGCACGAACTGCTGTACGCCGGGGATGAGTTCCTCGCCCTTTCAGTCCTGGAGGGGATCCTGTGGGACAGGGTCCCCAACCGTATCCACCCCTCCACGGGAGCGGTGCTTCGCCGCGAGCTGGGTGCGATCACCGCGCGTCTGCACACCCTGGCCCCGGAGGACGGGCGGTTCGGCTATCCGGCCGGTGAATCCGGGCTCTCCGCCCCCGACTGGCGGACGGCGTTCACCGCGATGGTGGACGCGCTCCTCGACGACGCCGATCGCTGGCAGTCCCCGCTGGACGTGCCACCGGCCGACATTCGGACGCTGGTGGCCGAGGGCCGGTACGCCCTGGACGAAGTCGCCGAGCCCCGGCTCGTCCACTTCGACCTGTGGCCGGGCAACATCTTCGTCGACCCCGGCGTCGACGGGACGCCCGCCCGGATCACCGGACTCATCGACCACGAACGGGCGTTCTGGGGCGACCCCGCCGCCGAGCTGGTCTCCCTGGCCTTCGGCGGCGACACCGACCCCGACAGCGACCTCGTCGCCGGCTACGTCGAGGCCGGAGGCAACCTCGAATTCAGTCCCGCCTTCCGGCACCGACTGGCCCTCTACCACCTGTACCTGGGCCTGCTGCTCGTCGTCGAATGCGGGCCGCGCGGCTACGGTCCCGATCACCTCGCATTCTGCCGCGGCACTCTCGCCGAGGCCGTGACACGGCTGCAGAGCCTGGGTTAGCGGCCTGCAAGGCGATGCTGCCGCCCGCCCGGACGGTTGGTGCGCCGACGCCTGGACGGCCCTGGAAGGGACGACAGCCGTCGTCCAGGAAAGCTTCGCGCCACCGTAGGCCGGGCACGGGCTGAGTGGCGGCACAGCGGGCGCGACACAGCGGCCGTTCCACCGTACTGAGTGTCGCATCGAGTGACGGATGCGGCCTGCGCACAACGAAGTTCAGCGCTGCGCCGCCGGTTCGTGCACCAGCCGTCCGTCCCTGGGAGCGCCTTGCGCGGACGAGCGCAGAAGGTGCTCGGCCGCCGCGAGTATCTCGGTCACCCGCAGACCGAACGCGGCGTCGCAGGGATGTGGCCGGCCGGAACGGGCGGCGGCGCACAGGGCGTCCGCTGCCCGGCCGAGGGCCGGAACCACGCCGCCCGAACTCTCCGGGAGCAACGCCACTCCGGCCTCTCCGCGCAGCTCGACGGCCGCTCCCGCCGCCGCGGACGGTGCCGTGAGGCTCAACGTCATGGTGCTGGATGCGCCGCCGACGTGGTCGAGGACCACATGGACGGTGTCCCCGGGACCGTGCGCAGCGGCTGCCACCCGCCTCACGTCACCAAGTACCGGCAGCAGCACGGACAGCGCGTGGGGCCCGACGTCCCACAGGGCGCCCTTCTCCCGCCGCCAAGGCGATGCCGCGAAGGGGCTGTCACCGGTGAAGACCGCGCCCAGCCACTGCGCCTGTGCGGTGAACCAGCCCCCGACGCCCGCCTGTTCGTTGATCCAGGCATCCGGCTCGGTCTGGAAGCGGGTCGTGAAGAAGACCACCGATGCCACGCCCGCTTCCCGCACGGCGTCGACCACTGCCCGTCCCTGCGCCACCGTCACGGCCAAGGGCTTGTCGAGCAGCAGGTGACACCCCGCCCGCGCGGCTCGCGGTGCGAACTCGGCCTGCACGTCCGGCGGCAGGGCCACGGCAACGGCGTCCACGTCGGCGAGCAACGCGTCCACGTCGTCGTACGCCCGCGTGCCATGGCGGTCGGCCAGCTCCCTGGCCGCGCTCGCCCGGCGTCCCCACACACCCACGAAGTCCAGTCGGTCGTGCCCGCTCAGAGCGGGTGCGTAGGCCGCCTGAGCCCACGGGCCGGTACCGAGCAGCCCAATGCGCATGCCGTTGCCTCTCCACGTTGACGATCAAGGTGTCGACCGGCGCCTGAAGCGACCGGTCCTGGCCGAGCGTGTCACATGTACCGGCCACACGGCAGCTCACCCCCTGCTGTCGGGGTCGCGAAGTACCACCGGCGCCGGCGCGGCAGCCCTCCCCGACGACTCCTGGGCCAGCGCCGGCTCGCGTCTGGCGAGCCGGCCGTGGCCGCTGGTGAAGGCGGTGAAGACGACGTGCGGGGCGCGCCTGCGCTGCGCGAGTGGACCGAACGCGAAGCCGCCGCGGAGCAGCCGGTGCCCCAGTGGACCTGGGGAGCGGCGCCGCCCTACGCAGGCTCACCGACGAAGGGGCGGCGCTCATCCCCTCGACGGCCGGGGCTCTCCCCGTCACTTCGGGAGTGTCGGTGATAGGCCTTGTTGGCGATGCGCCAGCTTCCGTCGACGTGGACCAGCAGGAACATGTCGGTGAAGGTGTCCGCGCCGTGCCAGAGGGTCATGGACGCGGTGGCGACGGTGCCGTGGACGTCGATGGCGTCGATGCGGCGTGAGCGGGTCGGTTCGTCCGGGGCCGGCCGGCCGTGGAAGAGAGCGCAGTACTCCCCCAGGCGCCAGGAGACGAATGCGCCGTTCCGGATGCCCTCGATGTGGGCAGTGGGCAGGAAGGCATCGCGGAAATGGGTGGGGTCGCCAGTGGCGTGTCCGCGGATGTAGGCGCGCAGAGGTTCGAGCACGGCGACATCCACGGCGGGGACCGTGGCGGCGACGGCGATGTCGGCCTCAGGTTCGGCGGGAGTGTCGGCGAGGTCGGCTGCGCTGCGCAGGGGGGTGTTTGACGCGGTGGCGAGCAGTGCCATGTCCTTGGCCAGCGCGCCGATCGTGAACTCGGTCGTGCCGGCGGTCGGCGTGTCGGTGAGGAAGGACCTTTTGCGGGCCACGAGCCCGCCGAGCTGGCCGAGTTCGAGCACGTCCAGCACCTGGGCACGGGTAAGGCCCAGAGCGTCGGCTTGCCGCAGCGAGTCGCGCAGTGTGAGGACGGCGCCGGCAAGGCTGCTGTTGGCGATCAGCTTGAGCGCGGCGGCAGTTGCGGCGTCGTCGACGCGCCGCACGGTGCCGAGCACTTCCAGAACCGATCCCACTCGATCGAGCGCGTCTTGGTCGCCGGCGGCCAGAACCTGCAGGGCGCCGACGGCGGCAGCCGGCACGGAGCCGAGCACGGGTGCGTGGACGTAACGAGTGCCGAGTTGCCGGGCCAGGCTCGCCGCCTCTGCGGGGGCGATCGTGCTGGTGTTCAGCACGATCGTGTCCGTGTGCAGCGAGTCGCGGACCTGGTCGAGGACCTGCCGGCAGGCCCGACCGTCGAACAACGCCAGCAGCGCGATGTCGGCCTTCGCCACGGCAGCGTTCGGGTCGTCGGTCGTCTCGACAGCGCCTGCCGTGCGCCCGGAGCGTGTCCAGCCGACAACGTCCCAGTTTTGGTCGATGAGTCGTGTCGCGATCGCCGTGCCCATACGGCCCAAGCCGAGAACGGCGATTGAGTGCGGTGTCATGCGTCCCAGCGTGGTGTCCTGCAGAGGTCTGCGACAAGCGCAGATCTTGCAGAGCAGGGATGCGGTATCCGCATACCGAGCAGGCATACTCCTGGCATGGCATTGACTGCATGGCGGACGTTCGTGACGGTGTGTCGGCTGGGATCGCTGTCGGCAGCGGCCGTCGAGCTCGGCTACACGCAGTCGGCCGTCTCCCGGCAGATCGCCGGGTTGGAGCGTGAACTCGGGGTGCCGCTGGTGCAGCGGCATGTGCGCGGTGTGCGCACCACGCCAGCTGGGGAGGTGTTCCTTCACCACGCCTTGGCCACGCTCAACGAAGCGGACCGCGCCATGCGTGCTGTACGGGACGTTCGTCACGATGCGCCCAGTCGGCCACTGGCCGTAGGCGCCACGCCGTCCCTGGCCGCCGGGATCGTGCCGACGGCGATCCGCCGCCTGCTGGAGGCGGCCGGGCCCCTCCGGTGGAGCTTGTTGCCCGAGCTGAGCCCGGAGTTGCACGACCGTGTGATCGCCGGCACTCTCGACGTCGCTGTCGTCACCGACGCGCCACCGGGGGTGCCCAACGACCCGCGTGTCGAACGGCGGTTCCTGGGCATGGACGAGATGGTCGTCGTGCTGCCCGTCGGCCACCCGCACGCCGGGCACGGTCCGGTGCACATTCAGGCGCTGGCCGATGAGACCTGGGTCGAGGACAACGACGGCTCGGCGACGCTGCTGCGCCAGCACGCCGCCCGCGCCGGAGTCACCGCCCGTATCGACCTCACAGCGGCCGATCTGCTCGGCAAGATGGCCCTGGTCGCCACCGGCCACGCCATCGCGTTGATACCCGGAGTACTGGCGGGCGCGCTGCGGACCGACGTCACCACAGTGCCCCTCCTCGACCCTCCGACTCGCGGTATCTACACGATCACGCCGTGTCGCGATGCCCACCCGTCCACGGCGCCCCTCCTCGACCAGCTCGCGACAGCCTTCGGCTCGGCTCGTCCTGGTCGAGCCGCGCAGCGGCAGCACCCCGCCAAGAGGTGGACAGACCGCTCGGAACGCCCCTGACCCGGCCACGGAAGGCACACGGAATGGGCGGTTTTTGGGGATGCCGAAGAGGTCGCTGAGGATGATGGGTGCGACCTCATCGGCCATGCCGAACAGGGCCGTGTTCCGGGCTGCACGTCGGTTCCGGGGGTGCTCCCCGTGGTTCAGGACGGACGTGCCGTGGCAGGAGAGTCGAGCCAGCGGGTGGAGATGTGCACCCCGTCCCTGAGCCGGCCACCCGAGGCCGTGACGGCGGACAGACAGAAACGGACCCACATGTTGAGCTGAACTTCCTTGGCCAGACGCAGGCGCGTGTACAGCAGGTGCACCAAGCGGCTGCCGGATCGTGCCCACAGCTCAATCTCGAACACGAGCAGGTCATCGTCGTTGCGCGCCCGGAACTGGACCTGACCGGCCTCCATGTGACCGCGCAGAGTCGCCAGGTGCAGGGACTCGGCGTCGCGGTGTACGACCCGGACGGGTCCGTTCCAGGGGCCCGGCATCTCCACCAGCAGCTCGTCCGCCACGTCCAGGCCTTGCACGCGGAGTTCACCCGCCCGGATGGTGACGACCTCGGAGGGGATGAAACGTTTGAAATCCCGGCAGATCAGCTCGATGAGCCGGCCGGCGTCGATCTCGGCCTCGACGATGCGTACACGAAAAAGGCGATGGAACAGGGATCCACAGCCGTCCTCAACCCGTTGCACCCGGCCGTCGACCGTCTCACCGGGCAGCGGGGGCGGACGGTCCCGCTCGTCACCCCGGCACTCGCCACCCCGGTACAAGGGAGTCGTCTCCCAGAGATAACGCCAGGTGACCAGCACGGTCCCCAGGAGCCAGCGCGCCAGCACGGCAAGTACCCGAGGACAGTGCGATCGCGACATTCGCGCCCCTTCGGATCACAAAAACATGACAAACAAGAATGAATACGTGAATACCCTGGTATAGCCGGTAATGGCGCAGTCGACACACAGGCGGACGAATCTGGAGGCGCACATGGTGCTCCGGCTCCTGCGCCGAGCGGGCGCGCGCAGTGATCACCTGCATCTCGCCTCGCTCGGCGCGATCGGTCTGTGTCTGACGCTGTGGGTGCGCGCGAAAACCATCGACCAGGAGCAGCGGGGGAACGCCGAGCGGCGTGCGCTCTTCGTAGGCCTCTGGCCGCCGATGCTGTGGCTGATCGGCGAAGCGCTGCGGGAACCGAAGTGATCTCCATTGGGCGACTTGACCTTCGGACGGCCCCATGCCGCGCGCGTGTGGCGAGGGCTGGTAGACGCACGCGTCAACTACTCGGTTGACGAGGTTCGCCGGCCGACCTGGAACATCGACACCTACCGCACCGCGCTGCCGGCGGAGCGGCCAGGCCCGCCGGAACCCGGCGGTTGCTGGGAGCACGCCTGCCGCCTGGTGCGCGACTACGAGTTCTCGCCGCCGGAGATCGTCCGAGCGCTGTACGACCCGGCCGCGCCGCTGCTCGGCCGTGACATGCTGCTCGAGGCCCGTTTCCACGGGATGCACTTCTACTGCGGTGTGCGCGTCACCGAAGTGGTGGACGAGACCCGCGACGACACGGACCGCGTCTGGGGCTGGGCCTACGAGACCCTGGAGGGCCACCTGGAGCGCGGCAAGACCACCTACGAGGTCGTGAAGAAGCAGGACACGGGCGAGGTGCAATTCCTGGTCTCATGTCATTCGCAAGGTGCCCCCACCTTGGATCGGGTCACGTCCCTCGGCTGGCGGCTGTTCGGCCGCCACACTCAACTGCGGTTCTACCGCAGGTGCAGCGAACGTCTGCAGCACTTCGTCAGCACGGCGCTGTCCGGTGAGGACCCCTTGCCCGGCCGTCCGGCCATGGTCGAGCACTTGGTGTACGCGCCCTCCGACGCGAAGGTACGTCGGCTGGATGCCCTGGCGATCCACCGGGTGGCCCCCGGGTGACATCGTGTTCGTCACCCTCGAACGGCAGTCGCGGGGGATCTTCCAACCCCTCATCCGGGCCAGGACGTGCTCGCGGCGCGGCCGGCCGCGGAGGACTGCCTGGCGGCGATCCCACACCGGACGGCCCATCCCCTGACGGGCTCAGTGGAGGCAGAGGCAGAACGGATGGCCGGCCGGGTCCGCGTAGATCCGCCAGTTGGCCCCCGGGCGGAGCTGGTCCGTCCGCTCCAGCACGGTCGCACCGAGGGCGAGCGCCCGCTTCTCCTCTCCGTCGAGGTCGTCCACGTCGAAGTCCAGGTGGAGCTGCTGCGGGCGCTCCTGGCCCGGCCATTCGGGCGGTTGGTACCCGTCCACCCGCTGGCAGGCCAGCGGTATCCCCTCGAATCCGTGCACCTCGACCCAGTCGGCATCCTCAGCGTCCGCGACCACCCGGCCGCCGAGGAGCTCCGCGTAGAACTCCGCGAGCCGTACCGGATCAGCGCAGTCCAGCGCGACCGCCTGCAGCTTTCGGATCACTTCCCACACCCCTCGCTCTTCGGACGCGTCCGCGACGCCCCGTACGGGAGGGGTCGTACCCGCCACCGCGGTGGGCATGCGCGGCGGCACGCTCCCGCACCCGCTCCGGCGGCGCCGGAACTCCGCCGGAGCCCGCAGCGTGAGCCGTCCCCGAGTTGCATACCGGCAATCAGCGCGCGGTGATGCAGAAGGGATGCCCGGCCGGATCGGTGAGGACCCGCGCCCTGTCCCCATGAGGCTGGTGATCCGGCTTGCCCGCACCCAGTTCCAGCAGCCGGGCTTCGGCTTCGTCCAAGTCGTCCTCGACCTTGAAGCAGATGTGAAGCTGCTGGGGAACGATTTGGTCGGGCCAGCTCGGAGCCCGGTAGTCGTCAACCCGTTGAAAACCGATGAAGAGTCCGTACTCACCGTTGAGACCCGCGAAGTCGGCGTCCGACTTCGGGTGCGGTTCAAGGCCGGTGGCCTGCTGATAGAACGCCGCCAAAGCCGGCGGATCAGGGCAATCAAGTGTGATCGCGACCAACTTCATCTGCAGGGGCATGGCATCTCCGGGCCGATCGTGGACTTCCGCGACGAACACCCTAGAGGCGACTGGGGCCGACGATCCCGCAGCGAGCCGAGGTTACGTGGCGTCGAGGCACGGCCGGCCTGCGTCAAGGCGTGCCGAGCGGGTACTCGGCATCGGCACGTCGACCACAGGGAGGACACCGTGAGCGGTTCGTCGGTGAAGGCGGTGGGGTGGGCGCGCTCCCTGCCGTTGAACAGCGAGGTGAAGACGGCCCGGGACTGGGCGCGCGCACATCTGAAGTCGCTGGGTTGGACGGACAGCGCACCGCAGACGGTGGACGCCGTTCTCCTGACCGTCTCGGAGCTGGTGACCAACGCGCACCTGCACGCGCACAGCTCAGCCCAGCTGATGCTGACCTGGGACACGCGCTGTCTCCACGTCGCCGTGCACGACAACTCAACCGACCTGCCCACCCCTCGTCCACCGAGCACCCAGCAACTCGGCGGGCGGGGCATGCTGCTGGTGGACGCCCTCGCCGACGAGTGGCAGGCACGAACCTGCCCCGATGGCAAGATCGTCCATGCCTGCTTCCGCCCGCCGGTTTCCGACCGGGAGTCGGACGACTCCTGAACGGCGCGGGGGCATGCGGTCCAGCGTGAGGTCGGCCGAGGACAGCAGGGGGACCGGAAGAGCCGCGGCGACAGCCGGCCGGTAGCGCCCGGATAGGCGCGTCGGTCGTCGCGGCACCGTCAGATCCGTTCGCCGCCGAACCGAAGGCTGCGGGCATGGCGCTGCAGGATTCGGCGTGCCCGGCCGGAGCGCAGGCACGCGCCCGCGGTGATCACGATTGCTGCGGTGCCGTACGCCCATGCCTGGAGGGGGAATCCGGGCAGGAGGCGGCCTGCGAGGTAGAGGGCGGTGCCGGCGAGGGTCAGCGTCAGCCACTCCCAGCGGCCGTCCATGGCCACGAGAGCGATCACGAGCAGGGAGTACCAGGGATAGCTCGGGGAGAAGAGGAGCAGGGCGGTGCCGCTGAGCAGCAGCGCGCCGCGCCAGGGGCGGGCAGGGTCCCCGCGCCACCACATGTGCAGCCCGATCAGCGTGAGCAGCGCGACGGCGGTCACGCCGGCGGCGGCGCCCGGCAGCAGGAGTCGCAGCAGGGCGAAACGGCGTACGTCACCGGGCTCGTAACCCTCCTCGTGGAGGTAGCCGGGCAGGTACCCCAGGACGTCCGCGCCGGAGGCCGTCACGTAGGGCAGGTAGGCGAGACAGATGGCTGCGACGGCGGCCGCGACGACGCGCAGGACCTGGGCGGGGCTGCGTTGCCCGGACAAGGCGCCGGGCAGGGCGAGGACGGGAAGGAGTTTGACGGCGATCGCCGCGCCGAGCAACGCGCCGCGGCGGATCCCGGTTGTGGCGGTGCCGAGCGCGAGCACGAGGAGGAGAACGCCCAGGGTGTCGATGTGGGCGTTGTTGACCGCTTCCAGAGCGACAGCCGGGCACCAGGCCCAGAGTGCGGCCCCAGCTGGAGCCCGCTGCGGGTCGGCGCGGCGGCGCAGGACTCGCAGCAGGGCGAGGGTCGTGCCGAAGGCCAGGACGGCGCCCGACGCCTGTAGCGGCTTGTGGCGGCTGTCCGGCGGGGACAGCGTGTGGACGGCGAGGTACCAGCCCTCGGCGACGGGCGGGTAGATGGTGGGGACGGTGGGCCGGTTGATGCGGACACAGAGACCACTGCCGGTGTGGGTGAGCCCCCATCCCTTGCAGGGTTCTTGTGTGGGGAACAGCCAATGGTCGCGCAGGCGGGCCAGTTCAGGTGCGGCGGGCGGGTAGGCATACGGGGATATTCCGGCTGCCTGGACGCGACCGTCCCAGGCGTAGCGGTACATGTCGTCGCTGGTGCGCGGCTGGGCGGTGAGCCCGCCCAGGGCGAGTGCGGCCGAACCTGTCAGGACGAGGACGGTAGCGGCGCGGGCCGGGACCTTGCGCACGGTCCATACGGCCGCCGCGAACAGGATCCAGGCGACGGCGTATCCGCCGAGCAGGCGGCCAGGGGCGCTGTGACTGTCGCCTGCACGGAGGGTGGCGACGACGATGGCGGTGAGGGCGGCAAGCAGGATGGCGTTCGCAGCGATTCGGACCCGGGTCTTCCGCGAGGTCGCCCGTGCGGTGGGACGTGAGGGCGGGGGTGCAACGGAACGTCCGGGATCGTGCCGGTGCTGAGCAGCGGTGTCGGTCATGGGCGGGCCGGCCCTCCATGGGGCATGGCGCGTGGGGCGTCGAGCCCCGGATTCGGGCGATGGAGTTCCACGAAGGTGCGGTTGCCGGTCGTCCACCGGCTGGTGAGGATCCACGCGGTGGCGTCGGCGGCGTGCAGCAGGGCGGTGGCGCCGAGGCGGGCCCAGGGAAAGGGGCGTCCGTGTCGGCCGTGGGCGTCCTCGACGCGGACGGTGAGACGTTCGTCCACGTCCTGCGTGGCGACTTCGGCCAGCAGGCGCCCGCCGGGTCGCAGCAGTTGGCGCAGGCGGGCGAGCAGCGCCGCCGGATCGCCGCCGATTCCGACGTTGCCGTCCATCAGCAAGGCGGTCCCCCAGCGGCCCTCTCTCGGCAGCGGGTCGAAGACGGACCGCTGCAGGGCGGTACCGCCTCGGCGGCGGGTCCGGGCGACGGCGGCCGGACTGATGTCCACTCCGAGCACCGGTATGCCCCGGGTGGCCAGGGCGGCCACCAGACGTCCCGGCCCGCAGCCGACGTCCAGGACGGGGCCGGTGCAACGGTGCAGTACGCCTGTGTCCGCGGGGTCGGGCGCGGCGCAGAAGCGCTCGACGTCCAGAGGCAGTAGCTCGGCCACCCCCTCGATGGGCGGTGTCATACGGCGCAGATACAGCGGGCCGCGGCCGACGCGCAGGGCACGGCCGTAGGGGTCGTCCGTCCAGGGCTCCCCCGGCTCGACGGACACTTGGCTGTCAGCGCGCTGCAGGGGGGCTTGGGGCTGGGAAGGCAGCGTGACGTGCAGGGCGTTCTCTTCTGACGCGCTTCGCTCCACCAGTTCCGTCCGTCCGGTGCCGGCAGTGCGCGTCCCGTGGGAGGTGCCGCTCACCGGACGGTCTCCGCGAGCGAGGCCAGGGTGGCGGCGAACCGGGATCCGGGCGGGCAGCAGGCGGCCACCGAGGCGGCGTCGGCGGCGGTGTCCACGTCCCGCAGCAGCGGGAGTTCACCGACCGCCAGTCCCGCCTCGGTGAGCCTGCGACGCTGGATGGCCCCGGTGCGGTCGGTGGACATCGGGACACCCCTGACGAGGGCGCCGGCGCGGGTCGGATCGGCGAAGCCCAGGGCCCAGAATCCGCCGTCGGCGGCTGGGCCGAACCAGGCGTCGCGCCCGTCGCGGCCGACGCCGGTCAGCAGGTGAGGGGTGAGTTGGGGAGTGTCCATGCCGACGAGGAGCGAGGGGCCGTCGCAGAGGGCGAAGGCGGCGGCGATCCGCTCATCGAGGCCGCCGGACGCCTGCGGCAGGACCTCGAAGCCGGGTGGCAGCCACGGACCAGGGGCTCCGTCGAGGACCAGCACCCGGCGGCGGGCGGGGACCTGGAGCATGGTGTTGAGCGTGTCGGTCAGAGCGGCCTCGGCCAGGGCAGCCGCCTCCTGCGGGGTGTAGGGCGGGGTGAGGCGGGTCTTGACGCGCCCGGGCACCGGCGCCTTCGCAATGACCAGCAAGGTGTTCGAACCCGCGGTCGTGGTGGTCGTAGTGGTCCTGGTGGTCGTGGCGCGAGCGTTCATCGGACACCTCCCGCAACGCCGGCGTCGACGGCCGGGGCCGCAGACGGCCGCTCGGCCAGGACGGCACGCATGTCGCGCACGGCCTGCCAGGTACCGCGCCAGGTGCCGGTGACCTTCGAACGGCCCGTACGAGGTCGGTAGGGCACGTCGGTCTCCGCCACCCGCCAGCCGGCGTCGGCGGCACGGACGACCATCTGCAACGGATAGCCGGAGCGCCGGTCGGTCAGGGCCAGCGCCAGGAGCGCCTCCCGGCGGGCGGCGCGCATCGGGCCAAGGTCGTGCAGGCGCACGCCGGTGCGGCGGCGGACGAGACGGGCCAGCTCCAGGTTGGCCAGGCGGGCGTGGACGGGCCAGGCGCCGCGTGCGGTGGGGCGGCGACGGCCCAGGACCAGATCCGCTGCGCCGTCGAGAACGGGGCCTGCGACGGTCGGCAGCAGGCCGGGGTCGAGGGAGGCGTCGCAGTCGCAGAAGCAGACCACGTCGGCCGTGGCGGCGGTGAGGCCCGCGTGGCAGGCGGCGCCGAAGCCGCGCCGCGGCTCGCTGACCACGTACGCACCCAGGTCACGGGCGATGTCCGGGGAACCGTCGGTGGAGCCGTTGTCGACGACGATCGCGCGCCAACCGGGCGGAATCCGCTCCAGCACCCACGGCAGGGCCTCGGCTTCATCGAGGCAGGGCAGCACGACGTCCACAGAAGAAGGGGATGTCTCGATCACCTCACTCACAGTACGGACGCAAAACAGACATAAAGGATGTCGCCTCCTTACGGATCGCTGACGTCGTTCGGTGCGTCGGTTCGCGGCGGAACCCGGGTGCGAGACTCGGTCGTGTGAAACACGTACTCGTCGTGGACGACGACCCGACCGTCTCCGAGGTCGTCGCCGGATATCTGGCCCGGGCGGGCTTCGCCGTCGACGTCGCCCCCGACGGACCCACCGCCGTGGCCCAGGCCGCCTGCCATGAGCCCGACCTGGTGGTGCTGGACCTGATGCTGCCCGGCATGGACGGGCTGGAGGTCTGCCGCCGCATCCGTGCGGCCGGCCCTCTCCCTGTGATCATGCTGACCGCGCGCGGCGACGAGGAGGACCGCATCCTCGGTCTGGAGGTCGGCGCGGACGACTACGTGACCAAACCGTTCAGCCCCCGGGAGCTGGTGTTGCGGGTGGAGTCCGTGCTCCGCCGGGCCGGCGCGTCGACGGCCGTCCGGTCCGAGACGGCGGAGCCCTGGCTGCGGGCCGGCCCTCTCGCGCTGGACCCCACGGCCCGGCGCGCCACCCGTGACGGCTCGGAGCTGGCCCTGACCATCCGCGAGTTCGACCTGCTGGAGTACTTCATCCGGCACCCCGGGCAGGCCACGAGCCGGGAGCAGTTGATGCAGCGGGTCTGGGGCTGGGAGTTCGGCGACCTGTCGACGGTCACCGTGCACGTGCGGCGACTGCGCGAGAAGATCGAGGACGACCCGGCCCACCCTCGCCTCATCAGCACGGTGTGGGGCGTCGGCTACCGTTTCGACCCTCCCCGGCCGCAGGAAGCCGAGGCCGGCCATGATCGGTGACACACTCCTCATCGCCCTGTACGCGGCGATCGGCGCGGGGGTCTCCGGACTGCTGGGAGCGGCGGCCCTGCGGGCGCTGCGCAACCGGTCCGTCGCCGTCTCCCTGGCCGTGGTCGCCGCCGTCACCGTGGCTGCGATGCTCGCCGGAACCATGCTGGTGTCCTGGGCGATGTTCCTGTCCGACCACGACCTGTGGGTGGTGACGATGGTGTGCGCCATGGCAGCGGTCGTCTCGCTCGTCGTGACGCTCATCCTGGGCCGCAGCGTCGTGAAGGGCAGTCGGGAGCTGGCCGAGGCCACCCGCGCCCTCGGAGACGACGGCAGTTTCACCCCGCCCGCCCTCGCACCCACGGCCGAACTCGCCCACCTCAGTCGCCAGTTGGCTGCCACCAGCGCCAAGCTAGCCGCCTCCCGGGAACGGGAACGGACCCTGGAAGCCTCCCGACGCGAACTCGTCGCCTGGATCTCCCACGACCTGCGCACCCCGCTGGCCGGTCTGCAGGCGATGACCGAGGCCCTCGAGGACGGCATGGTCGACGATCCCCGCGACTACCACACCCGCATCCGCGCGGAGGTCGGCCGTATGAGCGCCATGGTCAGCGACCTGTTCGAACTCTCCCGTATCCAGGCGGGTGTGCTCGCACTGTCCCCCGCCCGGATGTCGGTCTACGACCTCGTCGGCGACGCCATCGCCGGCGTCGACGCGCTGGCCAAGGAACACGGAGTACGGCTCGTGGGCGACGGAGTCGAGCCCGTACCGGTGGAGGTCGACGGCCGCGAGATGTCCCGCGTCCTTGCGAACCTGCTGGTCAACGCGATCCGCCGGACGCCCGCCGACGGCACGGTCGCCGTCTCGGCCCGCCGTGAGGCCGACAGGGTCGTGCTGTCGGTGACGGACGGCTGCGGCGGCATCCCGCCGGAGGAACTGCCCCGCGTCTTCGACACCGGCTGGCGCGGCACTGACGCCCGCACCCCGCCGGCCGGCGCGGGGCTCGGCCTGGCCATCGTGCGCGGCATCGTGGAGGCCCACCAGGGACGCGCTGCGGTGCGCAACGTTCCGGGCGGCTGCCGGTTCGAGGTGCACCTGCCGGCAGCGGTCTGATCCGAGGACGACGAGGACGCAGGACGGCCCGGCGGGAAACGCCCGGGCCGTTCCGGCGCGGTCACCCGGGAACCGGACGAGCTCACCCGGCCCGCAGGGGCGCCGCCGCGAACTCCGCCATGCCTTCCGCGAAGGCGACCTGCGGCTTCCAGTCCAGCTCGTCGCGCAGCCGCTGAGAGGAGGCGGTGATGTGGCGGACGTCGCCGAGCCGGTACTCCCCCGTGACGACCGGTGTCGGTCCGCCGTGCGCCGCGGCCAGCGCCGCGGCCGTCTCACCCACGGTGTGCGGCTCTCCACTGCCGACGTTGTACGCCCGCAAGCCGCCCTCCGGCAGACCGTCCACACCGTCCAGCGCCGCGAGGTTGGCGCCGGCGACGTCCCGAACGTGGACGAAGTCCCGCCGTTGCCCGCCGTCCTCGAAGACGCGCGGAGCCTCGCCGCGCGCGAGCGCTGACCGGAACAGGGAGGCGACACCCGCGTAGGGGGTGTCCCGCGGCATGCCCGGGCCGTAGACGTTGTGGTAGCGAAGGGCGGCGACGCGGCCGCCGGTCGCCCGCGCCCACGCGGCGGCCAGGTGCTCCTGCGCCAGCTTGGTGGCCGCGTACACGTTGCGTGGATCGGCCGGGGCGTCCTCGCCCACCAGGCCCGCGGCCAGTGGCTCACCGCAATGCGGGCACGGAGGCTCGAAGCTTCCCGCTTCCAGATCCGCCACGAGGCGCGGCCCCGGCCGTACGGCGCCGTGCCGCGAGCACTCGTAGCGTCCCTCGCCGTAGACCACCATCGAACTCGCCGACACCAGGCGCCGCAAGCCTGCTTCGGCCATAGCGGCAAGGAGTACGGCGGTGCCGAGGTCGTTGCAGCCCACGTAGTTGGGGGCGTCGGTGAAGTCCTTGCCGAGACCGACCATCGCGGCCTGGTGACAGACCGCATCGACGCCCCGCAGGGCGTCGGCCACCGCCTCCCCGTCACGGACGTCGGCATGCCGCCAGTCCACCCCGTCGGGGATCGGCGGGACCGTGCGGTGGGCGGCGGGCAGCAGCGCGTCGAGGACGCGCACCTCATGCCCCTCATCGATGAGGGCGCTGACGATGTGCGAGCCGATGAAACCCGCACCGCCGGTGACCAGGATCAACATGCCACCGACCGTAATGCGGTGCACCTGGCGGCGGGCCGCTCGGTGTGAGGATGTCAGGGGTTCGTAAGCCTTTCCGCATCCCGCGTGCCCTCGGCGGTCCGGGACGTCGCCACCGCCAGGAGGGCGAAGGCCACAGCGAAGCCGAGCATGGTCAGCACGCCCTTGGGCCAGAAGATGTGGCTGTCGACGAATGACCAGCAGGCGGCCGACAGGACCACGGCACCCGGCAGTACCCGCACACCATGGCGCCGCCAGAGCACCACGCAGGTGGCGAGCGAGGCGACGGCCAGCCCGTACA
Organism: Streptomyces sp. NPDC001796; assembly: GCF_042892355.1. Lineage (NCBI taxonomy): Bacteria > Bacillati > Actinomycetota > Actinomycetes > Kitasatosporales > Streptomycetaceae > Streptomyces > Streptomyces sp. NPDC001796. The sequence goes on from NZ_JBIAUC010000018.1 coordinate 99,780, forward strand.
CCCCGGTCCGGCCCAGATCGTCCCCGGTGGCGAACAGTCGTCCGGTGGCGCCGCGTACACCGTGGTCCACCACAGTGCCGGCGGCGATGCCGGCCACCGCGTCCAGTCCGGAGTAGTACGCGGCGAAACAGAGGCATCCGGCCCAGGAGACCACCGTCAAGGCCCCTTCTGCATCGCGGCGCGGCCTGCCCCACAAGGGGACCACCAATCCGAGCACGAGGAAGGGGAAGACCGGCAGCAGGACGATGTGCAGTCCGGCCCAGTGACCTGCCGTCGCCGCCGTCAGATGCCGGGGGTGCATCAGACCGGCGGCGGCCAGCGACAGCGGGGCGGCGGTCACCAGGGCCGTCACGCGACAAGTGCGGAGGAATCGCATCCGGTCACGCTAGGCGGCCCTCCGGTGCTGCGCCGTGCCCGCCCGCAACGCGTAAGACACCCGTAAGACCGCTGGTCCGTCGCCGGACCAGGGAAGGTCACCCACCGGGCCGACGGCGACCGCGCCCGAACCCGCGCACGGCCAGCCAGAGCGCCGTCACTGTGGCGACGGCCACCAGTGCGATCAGCCAGTTGCGGGGATAATCCAACGGCAGCACCGACGAGTTGGCCGTCCTACCCGGCCGAAGCAGCACGGGCAACGCCACCGCCGTCAGCGCACCCGCGACCAGCAGGGCCCCGCGGACCGGTCCGCGCGCACCGCCGCGCACCAGGAGCAGCCCGACCAGCAGCACGGCCGGGGCGATCAGCACATCGTGCAGGACGACCGCCCCGCCCAACCACACCAGCACATCCGCCAGGTCGCGGACGTCCATCAGGAAGAACGCCCCGACCCCCATGAGTGCGACACCCGCCGTACCCGCCAGCGCGCGCAGCGTCTTCATGCCTGCACCTCCAGTCGGCCCACCCACTTGGTCTGCAGAACGCCCGGCCGATCGGGAGCGATGAGCCGCGCCGGGCATCCGTGGTCCGGGTCGAGTTCCTCGCCGTTCAGGCGCAGGGCCAGCAGGGTCAGCGGGTCGCGGGCGTGCTCGGGCCCCATCTCCGACACCCGGTAACCGCCCCTCGACTGCAGCGACACCACCCGCACCCGCGCATGCTCCGGCGCCCCCGCACGCTCCAGCAGATCCCTGATCCGTACGCCGGTCCAGCGCGCCGACTTGCTCCAGCCCTCCACACAGGCGATCGGCAGCTCGACCTCGTACTGCGGCAGGGCGCGCAGCTCGTCCAGGGTCAGGGTGTACGGCTGCGGGCCGGTCACCACCAGGCGGTATTCCAGGGCAGTGATCCGGCCGACCCCCGCAGCGTCGGCAGTCCGGTTGACCGGCAGCGCCTGCGGGCCTTTGTCCGGGTGGCGGGGCGCGAACAGAAGGAAGCCCTTCAGCGGGGTGAAGGACTGGCCCACGGTGGTCAGTGTGACGGCACCGACAGCAGCGCCCACCGCTGCCAGCAGCGAGCGCCGGTCGGGGCCGTCCTGCGTGGGCAGGGCGAGCGTCCCGGGCGACCGACGAGTCCAGTACGCCTTGATCTCCGGCGCCTTGACCGCGACGTGCAGCAGCAGCGCCCCGATGACCAGCCACGCCACCGCGTAGTGCACGGGCACGAACGAGAACGGCCACGGGTACCACTGGGCCGTGTTCAACAGCCCGGTGGCCAGCTCGAAGACGGCGCCGGCCACCAGCACCCCGACGGACAGCCGCTCCAGGGCGTGCTTGACCGACCGCGCCGGCGGCCATTCGTACAACCGCGGATACACCGTCCACAGCTTCGCCAGCAGCAGCGGGATCGCCGCGATGCCGGAGGCGACATGAAGTCCCTGAGTGAACCGGTAACCCCACGCCGGGCGGCTCGGGAGTCTGTCGGCCAGCCAGCCCGGCGGGTGTTGCATGAAGTGACTGACCAGTCCGGTGACGAAGCAGACGGCGAACGCCATCCCCAGCCACCGGCCGATGGAGGTCGCCGTGCGGGCATCGTGCAGTCTGCCTTTGAACACCGGCGGAAGGAGACCCAGTTTCATGCCCTCCATCCCACTCGGCGCCCGGCCGTCACGGAACCATCGAAGTCTTACGGAACACGGACGTCCCACCCAGCGAGCGCTGCCGATCTTGCGAGACGGGCTGTCTGCCCGGACACCGAGCCGCTCCAAGACCTGCTTCCGATGCACGCCCCGGTGGCGGCCCTCGACGAGCGGCTGTGAGAGGCGTTCGATGCACACCCTGGTTCGTCCGTTCCTGAGTTCTGATCACGTGGCCGGGAAAAAGGTTGGGCGGGATGATGATCCGGCTGGTAACTTGCGGTCGACCGTGACTTCGCCGGAGGAGGTGAGACCCGTGAACGCTGTATCGAGGTGGGTGCTCCCCCTTTCCGTCACGGTGTGCGACTGATCTAGGTGTCGTCGGGAGCGCCTCTCCAACAAGGCACTCCTGAAAGGCGAACACCTATGAACACTGTGGTGATCACGCGGGTCGCGGAGGCGCAGTGGGAGGCCGTGACCGACGATCGGATCGTCGGCCAGGGCGATGTCTCCCACCGGCCCGACGGGCGGCTCTTCATCAGCATCGACGTGTGGCAGGACGCGGTCTTCAACCAGCTCGCCGCCGCGATGCTGGCGGACTTGCCTGCGCCGCTCCACACCTTGGTCGGCGAGGCCGACCACGCCCTGAAGTCGAGCTGGGAGCGGCTCGGCTTCACCGTCGGGCGCCGTGAGTGGGAGTACGTTCTGCCCACCGACCCGCGCGAAACCGGGCTCGGCGCGCTGCAACTCCCGGCAGGTGTGACGACTCTGCCCGCCGGCGAGGCGGATGCGAACCTGCTGCGCGCGTTGGACCGCGCGATTCGCGCGGAAGTCGAAGCCACCGTCGGCTGGCACACCATGCCGGCCGAAGTGCTGCCCCGCCCGGCGGGGTCGACGCTGGTGGACCCGTCGAAGTACGCGGCCGCGGTCCGGAACGGTGAGTACGTCGGTCTGGTCCGGGTGGTGCCGGTGCGTAGCCGGGCACGGATCGGGCTGCTTGCGACACGGGCCGATCAGCGCCGACACGGCATCGGACGGGCGCTGCTGGCCCATGCGTTGGGCGCGCTGCACCGGGACGGGATCGACTCGGCCTGGGCCGAGGTGGACGAATCCAACACCGCGGCGATCGCGCTGGTAGAGGGCGTCGGCGCGCGGCGGTCGAGCAGCTACCTGGAACTGGTGCGCCGCTGACGCCTGCTGACGCACCGAAACGACCCGACCGGCCCACCCGACCCATCGAATCGAGAAGCGAGACACCTTGGCAAGTACAGCGAAGGGCCTGGAAGTCGAAGGCACCGTCCTCGAATGCCTGCGCAACGCCACCTTCAAGGTGGAACTGCAGAACGGGCACCACGTGCTCGCGCACATCAGCGGGAAGATCCGGAAGAACTACATCAAGATCCTCCCGTTCGACCGCGTGATCGTGGAACTCAGCCCGTATGACCTGACCCGCGGCCGGATCCTTTACCGGTACCGGACCTGAGCAGCGGGAAGCGCGCCCGGGAGACTCCCGGGCGCGCGCTTCGGACGCCGTTCCCGCCAGACCAGCGGGCCTTGTCGTGACCGATGCGCCTGGACGCTTCGATGCGCGCGATCCGGGAGCGGGCGCCTGCGCCGGCCCCGCCCGATTCCTCTGGACGCTGACCGCCCAGCAGTACGACTCGAGGACCGGCGCCGCGCGGACCGCGCCGTCAGGTGGCGGGCCGGGTCCCATCCACAGCGCTTGGGGAACTGGGGCGGTGGGTCGTCGCGGTGAGGCGTCGCAGCGCTGCCTGGGCAGGTGGGCCCCAGGTGCGCTTGCCACCCGGACGGCCGTGGACGCCTGCCTCCCCAATGAAGATGCAGGCGAGGGCTTTCAACACCGCCCAGCCACGGGCGCGGCGTCGGGTCGCCGGGTCCGGGGCAGGCTGATAAGCGTCGTAGAAGCGGTCGACGGCGCCGTCCGGCAGCAGTATCCACGCGGCTGCGAGGTCGCAGGCCGGATCGCCCGCGCAGAGGTCGCCGAAGTCGATCACGCCGCAGAAGGTGCCGTCCGCGGTGAGGACGTTGGCCGGATGGAGATCGCCGTGAAGCCACCGTGCCGGCCCCGTCCAGTCGGGCGCGGTGACGGCGTCTTCCCAGACCGCGCGGACGGCGTCCGGGTCGGGGATCAGCCCCAGTTCGGTGGCCGAGGCCAGCGCCTGGGCGAACGGCTCGGCATGGTCGGTCAGCGGCCCCCCACGGTCGCGGCCGCTCGGCGCCCCGTCGGGGGCAGGTCGGTGAAGGGCGGTCAGGAAGGCGGCCAAGGTGTCGGCCGCCTCCCCTGCTCGCGTGGCGGGGGCACGGTCGGCGGGGGTTCCCGGCACCCAGGTGGTGACGAGCCAAGGCCGCGGAAACCGCTCGGAGGGCTCGCTGAGGCGCTGCGGGACGGGGACCGGCAAGGGAAGACGCGGGGCGAGAGCGGGAAGCCAGGCGTGCTCTTTGCGCAGCAGCGCGTCCGCGGACAGCGTCGCCCAGGGCAGCCGGACGGCGAGGTCGTCACCGAGCCGCCACAGCTGGTTGTCCCAGCCACGCGCACCGAGCTTCAAAGGGAGACCGGCCAGATCCGGGTGCTGGTCGTGCAGCAGGTCCCGGATCAGCTCTGCGGTGATCTCGATCTCGGTATGGGTCACGCGGAGCCACGATAGCCGCACGGGCGCGCTCGGTTGTCGGGCAACCCGGGACCCGCAGGAGCAGGACGTGACGGTGCGCCACTTGCCGCGCTGCGGGCCGAAGGGAACACGACTGCTCGGCTTCGCCGGGTCTGTCGGAACTCGGCACCGCCCTCAAGCCGATGGCCGGCACAGGACCCGCAGCTCACCTCATTCTGAAATGATCAGTCAATACGGCGTCACCGGAACTGAGGGTGCCATTCGAAGAGCAGGATCGTCACGTCGTCCCGCAGTTGGTTGCGCTGGTAATCGAGGATGGCGTGGATGAGCAGCCGCAGCACCTCGGCCGGGCGCTGGCCGGCGGCAGAGGAGCGGATGATGAAGTCGGTGAACCGGTCGAGGCCGAACTCCGCTCCGTCCGCGTCGCGAGCCTCCACGACACCGTCGGTGTAGAGCAGGACGCAGTCGCCGGGTTCCAGTGCCGTCTCGTGGACCTTCCGGGGCAGCGGGGCGAGTGAGCCGGCCAGGCCGATCGGCGGCTGCGGGGGGCTGTCCAGCGCTCCGGCGAGCACCCTTTCGCCACGGATCAGCAGCGGTGGGGGGTGACCGCAATTGACCCAGTGCAGCAGCCCGACCTCCGCGTCGAGCCGACACAGCACGCCGGTGCAGAACTGGTCGGGCAGCCACTGGGCGAGCGCCTGGTCGACGGAGCCGACGACGTCGGCCAGGTCGCCGCCGCCGCGGCGGGCGTTGCGCGCCGCCGCCATGGCCACCGACGTGGTCAGGCCGGCGGTCAGATCGTGACCCATGGCGTCGAGGATCATGGTGTGCAGGACGTTCTTGACCACCGAGTGGTCGAAGGCATCGCCGGCGATCTCGTACGCCGGTTCCACGACCGCGGTGGAGACGCACCACTTGCTGCCGACGGTGCGGGGTGGCAGGAAGGCCCGCAGCATCTCGGCGGGCAACCGCATGGTCGCGGTGCGGGTTCGGGCTGCGAGCCAGTCGCTGTAGGCGCGCTTGGAGGTGATCAGCATGGCGAACAGATGGGCCAGCATCCGGCTGCGGCGCATCCGCACCCCGTCGAGCCTGGCGGTCCGCACCGCCAGCACGCCCAGCCGCTCCGCACCGTCCACCAGAGGCATCCAGACGATCAAGCCGTCGTCGGCGTCGGCCACCCGCGGGGAGACCGTACGGTACGCCCAGCCGGCCGACGAACGGTCCACCGGCAGCGGCTTCAACGCCTCATCGAGGGGGATGAGCAGCCGTTGCTGCAGGTCGGCGAGGTAGATCGACACGGTGTCAAGGCCAAGGGCGGAGGCGCACCGGTTCGCCAGGGCGGACAGTTCGACTGGTAGGGCCGTCTGCGCCTCGATGATCAGCTCATCCAGCCGATGCTCGTCGACGGCGGTGTCGGGACCAGCGGACGCGTGCGGTGGGTCCGACACGGGATCACCCCTTCCGTGCCCCCAGTCTCACACCGATCCAGTCCTCTCTCACGTCAGGGACGATCGCGGCGAGGCCGAGAACGTCGGCCGGAGGGCGGTCAGCCGAGCTCCACCGGGCACACCCCGTGCGCCGAGCTGCAGCGAGGTGACGCAGGTGGTCGTGATCGTGTCCGTCGGTGGGCGCGACGACCGGACCGCCGTGGGCGTCGAGGGAGGGGAATCGCGAATCGTAAGTCGTGAGCCGAAGCTCTCCCCCGTCGCCACATCCCGTCCGGTCCCGGCCCGTCGGTCGATCCAGGACGTGCCGCCTCGGCCCGGGGCGACTATGAAGGGAGGCAGCGGCCGCGCTTCGGCGCGGTCCGGGGTACCGAGTGGGGCAGGAGGTCGGCGCATGAGCACAGCGGACTCCTCCGGAGCGGGACAAGACCGGCCGGTGGCCAGTGCTGCCGCTCCACCGAGTGGCCTGCTCGACCTCCTGAGTGTCGCTGCTGTGGTGCTGGACGCGAATGGGCAGGTGGTGTTCTGGAGTCCTCAGGCCGAGGAACTGTTCGGCTACACCGCGGCGGAGGCACTGGGCCGGTTCGCCGCGCGGCTGATGGTCCACGAGGAGCACTGGGACGAGGTGGTCAAGCGTTTCGCCGAGGTCATGGGATCGGGCGCCGACTGGGCCGGGGCGTTCCCGATCCGGCACAAGGACGGCAGCACCCGCCTGGTGGAGTTCCGCAACATGCGGCTGCTGGACGACCGCGGTGAGACCTATGCCCTCGGTCTGGCCGCGGACCAGGCCACCGTGCGGCGGGTCGAGCGGGACGTCGCCCTGACCGCGCGTCTGGTGTCCCAGTCCCCGATCGGACTGGCCGTCCTGGATACGGAGCTGCGTTACGTGACCGTGAATCCGGCCCTGGAACGCATCACCGGCCTGCCCGCCGCCAGGCGGGTGGGGCGGCCGGCCGGCGAGGTGCTGACCTTCCTGGACAGGGGGAATGTCGAGGCACGTTTCCGCCGCGTCCTCGAAACGGGGGAACCGGTCGTGGACCGGCACATCGTCTGTCGTCCCCCCGGCGACCCCGATCACGATCATGCCTGGTCCGTTTCCTACTACCGGCTGGAGGATGCCGCCGGGCGGGTGCTGGGCATGGCCTATTTCGTCATCGACATCACCGAGCGCCACCGAGCCGCCATCGATGCGGCACAGGCACGGCAGCGCCTCGCCCTGATCGCCAAGGTCTCGGCCTCCGTGGGCACCACCCTCGATCTGGAAACGACAGCGCATGAGCTGGCGGAGGCCGTCGTACCGGATCTGGCCGACATGGCCACCGTCGACGTACTCCACAGCCTGCTCTACGGAGGGACCGTGCCGGACGCGGGTCCGACGCGCTTCTGCGTCCTCGCCATCGGTGCGGCCCACCCGACAGACGCGGTCCGCGCGGTCGGCCCACCGGGGGGACTCGCCACCTACGGCAGTGACCGCCTCATCACCCAGTGCGTGCGCACCCGGAAGCCGGTTCTGGTGCCCCACACCTCCCCTGGCGATCTGCGGCGCATCGCCCGCGACAGTGAGGCCGCCTCCCTCCTCGCGGCGGCCGGTGTGCACTCCTACCTCGCCGTACCGCTCGTGGCCCGCGGCGAGCTCCTCGGCGCCATCGCCCTCAAGCGCACGCACAACCCCGCGCCCTTCGATGACGACGACGTCTTCCTCGCCTCCGAGGTGGCCTCCCGCGCGGCGGTGTGCATCGACAACGCGCGCGGGTACCAGGCCCAGCGTCACACGGCCCTCACCCTTCAGCGCAGCCTGCTCCCCGAGCCCCCGTCACACCTTCCCGGCCTTCGGATCGCCTGCCGCTACCAGCCCGCCGGCGCCACGAGCGAGGTCGGCGGCGACTGGTACGACGCGATTCCCCTGCACGCCGGCAAGACCGCCCTGGTCGTCGGCGATGTCATGGGCAGCGGCATCAACGCCGCCGCCACCATGGGCCAGCTCCGCAGCGCCACCCGCGCCTTCGCCGAACTCGACCTCGCCCCCGCAGAAGCCCTCCGCCACCTCGATCACCTGACCGAGAGCGTCCAGCAGACCATTGCCACCTGCGTCTACTGCGTCTACGACCCCGACGAGGACCAGTGCCACATCAGCCTCGCCGGCCACATGCCCCCGGCCCTGCTCTGTCCCGACCGGCCGGCGGAGCTCCTCGAACTGCCCACCGGCGTGCCCCTGGGCGTCGGAGGCGTTCCCTTCGAGACCACCACCATCGCCTTCCGCCCCGGCGATCAGCTCACCCTCTACACCGACGGCCTGGTGGAAACCCGAAGCGAACCCATCGACACCCGTTTGGACGCCCTTCTGGGCGCCCTCACGGAGGTGCGCGGCTCGGATCTGGGAAAAGTCTGCGACCGCCTCCTGGGCATGCTCCGGCAACCCGGCGGCGAGGACGACGTCGCTCTGCTCGTCGCGCGAGCTCAAAGCTGAGGGTCACGGCATCCGGCTGTCCCGCTGCGCGCGGCTGCGCTGCGGGTCTGCCCCGGCAGCGTCGACGGGGTTGTCGCAGGGTCCGGGCCGCGGGTGGGGCGGCCGGCCGCTGCTGATCGCGCGAACCACCGAACGCGGCCTGTTCCGTACCCTGATGACATGCGCATGCGCCCCACCCTGAGCTGGACCCCTGCCGAGGATCTGCCGCCGGGCACCACGGATCTCGAGCCGGTCGCCGATGCACTGAGCACCGGCGGTGTGCTGGTGCTCAGCGGGGCGGGCATCTCCACGGAGTCGGGCATCCCGGACTACCGGGGCGAGGGTGGGAGCCTGAGCCGGCACACCCCGATGACCTACCAGGACTTCACCGCCAGCGCCCAGGCCCGGCGCAGGTACTGGGCGCGCAGCCACCTCGGCTGGCGCACCTTCGGCCGCGCCCGCCCCAACGCCGGGCACCGGGCCGTGGCCGCGTTCGGGCGGCACGGCCTGCTCTCGGGTGTGATCACCCAGAACGTCGATGGCCTGCACCAGGCCGCCGGCAGTGAGGGCGTCGTGGAACTCCACGGAAGCCTGGACCGGGTCGTCTGCCTTTCCTGCGGCGCCTTCAGCCCTCGCCGGGAACTCGCCCGGAGGCTGGAGGAGGCCAATCCGGGCTTCGAGCCGGCGGCCGCGGGAATCAACCCGGACGGTGACGCCGACCTCACCGACGAACAGGTCGGGGACTTCCGCGTGCTGCCCTGCACGGTCTGCGGCGGCACCCTCAAACCGGACGTGGTGTTCTTCGGCGAAGCCGTTCCGCCGCAGCGGGTCGAGCACTGCCGCAAGCTGGTCCGTGAAGCGGCCTCGCTGTTGGTCCTGGGCTCCTCACTCACGGTGATGTCCGGGCTGCGGTTCGTCCGCCAGGCGGCCCAGGACGGGAAGCCGGTGCTCATCGTCAACCGGGATCCGACCCGGGGCGACCGGCACGCCCTGACCCGGGTCGCGCTCCCGCTGGGAGCGGCCCTCACCACCTTGGCCGGCCGGCTGCGCATCCCCATCGACGACCGGGCGGCGGCCTCGGAGAAGTCGTGACGGTGGTGGGGCGTCACCGCACCCCGGGGTGGAAGAGAAGGCGGCGGCCAGGCGAACGTCACGATCATCGAGGGCTTTGAGAGACCCCGGCGCGCCTCGATCGTCCACCACGGGCCACCGAGCCGTGCTAGAGTCTCGGTGTTGCAGTTGTGGTACCCATGAACCCATGTGCGCCTGACGGGAATGTTTATCCTTCAGGCGCATTATTTGTTTTCCGGGATCTCCGGATGGGGCCTCTGCCTACAGAAGGAAAAGGTCATGGCACAGGGAACCGTCAAGTGGTTCAACGCCGAAAAGGGTTTCGGCTTCATCCAGCAGGACGGCGGCGGCCCCGACGTCTTCGCGCACTACTCGAACATCCAGACCCAGGGCTTCCGTGAGCTCCAGGAGGGCCAGCGGGTCTCGTTCGACGTCACGCAGGGCCAGAAGGGCCCGCAGGCGGAGAACATCCTCCCCGCCTGATCGCCGGACGCGTATCCGCTCACCGGGGTCCGCACCGTCATGGTGCGGACCCCGGTTTGTGCTGTTTTCCAGGAAGGCAGATAACTGCATGCCCCGTAGGCCCCAGAAGCCGAACCGGCGTACCTCCTCACCCCCGCCGTCCGCGTCCTCGTCGAGCGAATTCCGGCTGCCGGAAAGCACGACACCCGCACTTCCCGCCGTCGAGGACTTCGCCGGTCTGGACATGCCCGCGGGGCTGCTGAAGACCCTCACCGCACAAGGGGTGACCACCCCCTTCCCCATCCAGGCCGCCACGCTGCCCAACTCACTGGCCGGCCGTGACCTGCTGGGACGGGGACGCACCGGATCGGGCAAGACCCTCGCGTTCGGGCTGGCGCTCCTGGCCCGCACGGCCGGACTGCGCGCGGAGCCCAGAGCGCCCCTCGCCCTCGTCCTGGTGCCCACCCGTGAACTCGCCCAGCAGGTGACGGACGCGCTGACCCCCTACGCGACGGCGGTGAACCTCCGGCTGGCCACCGTGGTCGGAGGACTGTCCATCACCAAGCAGGCCGCTGCGCTCCGGCGCGGTGCCGAGGTGCTCGTGGCGACCCCCGGCAGGCTCAACGACCTCGTGGAACGCGGGGACTGCGTGCTCGACCACGTACGCATCACGGTGCTGGACGAAGCCGACCAGATGACCGACATGGGCTTCCTGCCGCAGATCACGAAGCTGATCCAGCAGGTACGGCCCGACGGACAGCGCATGCTCTTCTCGGCCACCCTGGACCGCAACATCGACCGCCTGGTGCAGCGGTTCCTGACCGACCCCGTGGTGCATTCCGTGGACCCGTCCGCAGGAGCGGTCACCACGATGGAGCACCACGTGCTCCACGTCCTGGACGAGACCGACAAGAAGGCCGTCACCACGCGCATCGCGGCCCGTGACGGCCGGGTCATCCTCTTCCTCGACACCAAGAGGTCCGCCGACCGGCTCGCCAAGCGGCTCCTGGCCGTCGGTGTCCGCGCGGCGGCACTGCACGGAGGCCGCTCCCAGCCGCAGCGCAATCGCACCCTGGAGCAGTTCAAGAGCGGCCAGGTCACCGCGCTGGTGGCGACGAACGTCGCGGCCCGGGGCATACACATCGACGACCTGGACCTCGTCGTCAACGTCGATCCGCCGACCGACCACAAGGACTACCTCCACCGGGGCGGCCGCACGGCCCGCGCCGGCGGCTCCGGCAGCGTGGTCACGCTGGTCCTGCCCGACCAGAAACGGGACGTCACCCGGCTCATGTCGGACGCGGGCATCCGCCCCCGGACAGCCCGCATCACGTCGAGCGACGCGGAACTGGCCACCATCACCGGCGCCCGCGAGCCTTCCGGCGTGCCCGTGACCATCGAGGTGCCCCAGCCGGCGACACCGACGGCGTCTCGTCCGGACCGCAAGACCGGCACCAGGTCCGGCAGGCCATCGCGCCGCCGCCAACCCGGGAACGGCGGCGGCGCCCAAGCGGCGACAGGCGCTGCGACCAGGACGGGGAGCCGGGACGCCGACCACCGGGCCACGGCCGAGAGGAGAGCGTCCGGTGGCACCCCCGCAACCGGCGGGCGCGGTTCTGCCCGCCGGGCACAACCCGGCGCCGCCACGGGCGGTACCTCCGGAGCGGGCGGCCGCAACTCCGACCGCCAGTCCGCTTCGCGCAAAGGCCGGCTGCATCCTCGGTGAGGAAGGCGGCGGCCCGGTGGCGCGCCTGGGACGGCACCCGACACCGTTTGCCGACGCTGTCGAGGAAGGCGCGTCAGTGGTGGTGGCCGTGCCGGCCGAGGGTCTCCACGGGGGTCGCGCCGGGGCGGGTCCACTGCGGCACGGGGCGGCTGGTCGGGCCCCAAGTGGCGTTGCCCTCCGCGTCCGAGCGCCATGACCAGCACGGCCTGCGCCCCTCGAAGCGATCTCCCACGGCAGTCGGCTCGGCAGCTGCGCGCGCAGGTAACGGCGCAGCTTGTCGACGGCGACAGGGTGGTCGACCTTGGTCGGCGGGCGTGTTCAGTCTGCGGTCCCGAACCCACCAGGCACCGACCTGTGGACGCGTGGGCTGGTGGCTGCCGGAGGAGATTTCCCCTGCCGCGGTGTGTGCGGAACGCGAGTGGGTAGGCACACCGACCTGATGCTTCTGCTCACAAGGCGACATGTTTCCCGCAGCTCGAGTGGCTCGAGCCTCACGAGCAGGTTCGCTCGCAGCCACTGATCGATGGGCCGCGCAAGGAGGAAAGATCATGAAGAAGCTGATGCGTCGTATCGCGACCACGGGCGTTTCTGCCGCACTCGCCGGAGGCGCTGTGTTCGCCACCGGTGGCTCGGCGATGGCGGCTTCTCCTCGGACACCGGGACATCTTCCTGGCCGTACCACCGCGGTCGCCACCGGCCACAGCTGCTCCCATCACCGCACTGCCCACCAGCACATGGATCCCTGGGTCGCGGGCCAGCTCGCGATGGTCGAACCCGCGGCCGCCAAGCGCGTGGCGGTGTACGACCCCTGGGTCGAGGACCAGCTCGCGCAGTTCTACCCCGCTACCCGATAGGACCGGCTGGTTCGGCATCCCAGGGCCGAACGAGTGTGACAGCCTGCGCGATCGAGGCCGCATGCCGGGATCGTCCCACGGAGCCCTCTCGATCGGCGTCGATCCGCGAGCCTGCGCTCACTGGATCGTCCGGGCATCGCGGGTAGGCGGCTCGGCAGGCAGGGCCGTCTGGCAGGCGGCCAGCTTCGCAGGGCCATGTCGGCCACCGGCTGCAGGTCGTCATGACCCTGCGATCCCGCACCTCGCCCATGTCCGGAACTGTGGTGGAACCCCGACCGCCGTTGTCGGTCACCGTGGTCCCGGCCCACGAACTCCCCCTGCTCCGCCCCGAACCGAGGCCGGCCTGCTCACTTCTGCCCTACCGGGGGTCGGCGGTGTCATCGAGGTACCACTCGCAGGGACTCGGGCGTGCGCCGACGGCGGACCGGGGCGCGTAATGCTCGTTGTACAGCGTCGCGACGAGCTCGCCCCGGCTGTTGACCCCTGTCCTCGCGTAGATGGCTTTGAGGCGGTCCTGGACGGTGAAGGGCAGATGGACAACCGCGTGGCCATCTGGCGAGTGCTTCGGCCCTGGGCGATGAGTTCGGTGATCTCACGCTCGCGGGGCGTCAGCCCGTACGCCTGAGTCATCACCTCGCTGATCACGTCTGGGCGAGCACCCTCGACGATGACGGCGATCTGCTCCCCCACGGCCGAGCCGTGCAGCATCACCCACCGGCGGTCACGACTGGGCACGGCGGCTCGGGCCAGGCCGTCGCCGGTGCGGACGGCGGCGGCCCCGGCTCGGACCGCACTGGGCAGCCGATCCCGGTCATCCAGGGAGTTCCGCCATAGAGGGGCGTCGTCGGTCATTGGTGACGGTCTCCCCGCTCGGCTGCACCAGCAGGAGACCAGGGGGCCCACGAGCCCCTGCTGAGCCGCTTCGGCGTCTGCGACGAAGTCCGTGTCATGTTGCCGGGATGCGCGCCGAGCGGTCCATGCGGCCGAGCATGCCCTACCGGCCGTGGTGGGCGGCACCCCCTTGATCGGGGGATGGCGCCGGCTGGGCGGCACGAGAAGCTCACTGGCGACAGCGCCGGGCGAACAGGTGGGAGGGAGGATCGTGATTCCCCCGGCTCGCGTCAGCACCGGGAACTACTGTCGCGAGCATGGTCGAACATGATGCCCTCAGTGCCACGCGCGAGGCCTACGACGCCGCTGCCTCCACGTATGCGCAGCTGTTCCGCGACTCGCTGAGTGACAGGCCCCTCGACCGCGCGATCTTGAGTGTCTTCGCCGAGGTCGTAAGCGCGAGTGGAGACGGTCAGGTCGCGGACTTGGGGTGCGGGCCCGGCCATGTCACCGCGTATCTGGACGAACTAGGGCTGACGGTGTTCGGCGTCGACGCCTCTCCTGCAATGATCGAATTGGCTCGACAGGCCTATCCGGGTCTGCGGTTCGACGTGGGCTCGATGGCCGCGTTGAACACCGCTGACGGCATGCTGGCGGGGGTACTGTCACGTTGGTCCATCATCCATACTCCGCCTCCGGAACTCCCCCTCATCCTGGCCGAGTTCCACCGTGTGCTGGCACCTGGTGGCCACCTTCTGGTCGGCTTTTCGGCAAGCGAAGATCCGTCTCACCCGACACAGGTCTTCGACCACGCAGTCGCGCCGGCCTATCGGTGGTGGCCTGATCACCTCGCCGCGCTGCTGAGCGAGGCCGGGTTGGCCGAGGTGGCCCGGATGGTTCGCGAGCCTCAGCCCACCGACCAACGGCAGTTCCAGGAGGTTCACCTACTCGCCCGCAAAGCCTAAGGCTTGTCCCCTAACTGATCTTCGACTGCAGCAGGTGGGTCCCCCTGCACTGGGGGAGCCATGCGGCCGAGAGTGGGTTGTGCAGGCGGGCGGCGCCAAGCACGGCGTGGATGCCGCCACCCTTGACGTGGCAGTCGCGCGGGAACTGAGGCCTGGGTCGCGATGCTGGGCACTTGCTGGCTGAAGCTGCTGCTCGCGGAGGAGCGGAGCCTCAGCTGTCCTGGATGCGCCGGGCCGCAGCCACGAGCTCGGCAGGCAGCGCGGGACCAGCACACGCGTGATCAATCAGCAGGTCCCGGTACGAGTCGTTCGGCAGATTCGGCGCCAGTTCGATGAGTTCGCTCAGATCGGCACGCGAGCCGGTCAGTCGTGCACGGTAGGCAGCCCCGGCCGCGCGAAGTGAGAGCTCAGCCGGCTCGTACCTCATCCCCTGACCGATCAGCCGGACCGCAGAGGTTAAGTCGCCCTGCTCAGCACGCACATCGGCCAGGTCGAGATAGAGCGACCAGTTGGCCGGTTCCAGGGCAAGAGCGCGCTCGAACGCCGCCACGGTCTGCTGAAGATCCCCCAGCTTGCGCCACGTGCCCGCTCGCACAACTTCCGTCAGCATGATCCGCTCAACGGAGTCCGCCTGGTCGCAGAGGGCAAACGACGCATCGGTGAGACCGCATGCCCGCAGCAAGATCGCCATCTTGGCCAACGCCTGCGGCAACGGCTGGCGGGCAGAGACCACGTCGATGGCTTCGAACCAGGGCCGAAATCGTTCCCGCATGCTTTCGGTGTCCAGATCATGGCCATAGTCCATCGTCCGCATTGCGGCCTCGGCCAGCGCGTCGGCACTCACCGCACCGAGAAATCGCTCATCGCTGAACCAGGGGGCTTTGGCCCAGGCGATGTCGGATCGCACACCCGTGACCGATCCGATCGCCAGCGCCGCGCCGTCCATGTCGTCCTCAAGGAAGCTGATGTACGACTGCGCCAGTACCGTCCGCAAGGAGTTTGTACCCTGAACGACCTCGGCCAGCTCCGACGGCTTGTCCCTCCACAACTCGGCAAGAACCGCGTAGGGCTCGGGGTTCTCAGGTGCGGAGGCGATGGCACCCGCCAGATAGTGCACGGCTGCTGATGTGCTGCCCCCGCAGTGCGCCATGACCCGCGCGAGTCCTACTCCAGCTGCTACCGCCCGATTCGACATCGTCCGAGGGTATCCCTGGTCCGGCCTTTGTCGGCCGTCCCCCCCATGGCTCGCTGGACACGATGCCATGATCTTGTTGTGGCAGGAGTGATTGCGGCGTCGGAACCGTCCTGGATAGCCCCATTCACCGGGCTGAGCCCGCGGCAGTTCCACAAGCTGATCACCGCGCTGCGGCGTGAGGGCGCGGACCCAGTCCGCAAGGGACCCGACGCGTGGAGCGCGTGAGCGTTCCCACAGCCGTCGCCCTGTTCCCCGCCGACCTGAGCCGACCGCCACGCAGCTGGGCCGAGCGCACCTACAACATCACGCGCTACACCCGCATGCCCCGCGGTGGGCACTTCGCCGCCCACGAAGAACCTGAACTGCTGGCCCACGACATCACCGAGTTCTTCCGCGGCCACCGTTCCCCTCTGCCGTCGCCCCCTCGATCCGACGCCTGAGCCCGACGGCCAACAGCGCTCATCACCCCGAGCCTCACCTGGCCGGGCTCAGCGCCCCGCGCATCGGGTCCGCGGCGGCAGGCGCCCCGGCCGAGCTGTGCGGGGGCCCATGAGGGCCGGCGGAGTCGGGAGTGCGGACAGCACGCTCGAGCAGGGGCCGGGCCGCTCCCGGCGCCAGGCTCAGCTGCACCTCAGTGGCCGGCGCGGATGAAATCCCGGGGCAGGCCCCGACTGGCACCGCTCCTCACGTCGGCTCCTGGACGGCGTGCACGATCTACTCCCCCGCAGCGGTCTCGGTCTTGGCCGCCCCGAAGCGCTCAGGACGAACATCCACGGCCCGGGTAAGCACACTTCTGACGGCTGTCCGGCGTACCGTGCCCGCATGGAGCAGCGAGAAATCATGCAGCGGGTCGTCGGCATCCTGACCGAGGCGCTGGAGATGCGACGCCAGGCCCGCGAGAACCGCGACGGTGACGTCACACAGAGCGAAACGGTCTCCGCGTTGCTCGAGGAGATGCTGCCGCGCATCGAGCTGCGCGCCGATGCGAGCGCCCACGAGGTGGCGAGTGCCGTGAGCGAGCAGCTGGGGCCGGCCATCGTGCAGATCGCATCAGCGTTCGCACTTGCCTTCGTCCAGCTCGCCGAGATCCACGACGGCGGGCGCGCCGACGTCTCTGCTGCGGACGTTCTGCAGTCGATCTCCCTGCACTTCGAGACCGAGGCAGGACAGTAGGACGGTCCCGGTGCACGATCGACTCCGTCAGCCGACGGCGGCAGCAGCCCTGTCGTCGCGTCGTCCAGCGCGCGCACCCGCTACCGGTGCTTCCCGCCGTTCGGACCGTGAAGCCGGGGAGGGCGAAGGCTCGCACGGGGGTCGGGTGTGTTGCCGCTGCTGCCGGGGGTGGTGGAGGCGCCCGGCTCGGGGGTCTGCGGCTTGTCGGCAGCGAGTTGGACGGTGGGCAGCGGGGGCGAGACGGTGCCGGCGAGAGCGCCGGTCATGGCGTCGCGCCAGATGGGACCAGGGGTGTCGGCGCCGAAGACCTCCTTGTGGAACACGCCGCCGATGGTGATGTTCGTCATGGGGACGTTGTGGGACGGGCCGCCGACCCAGACCGCGCCGGCCACGTTCGAGGTGTAGCCGACGAACCATGCCGCCCAACGATTGTCGGTCGTGCCGGTCTTGCCCGCGCTGTCGCGGTCCTTCAGGCCTGCCTGCCGGCCGGTACCGTCCTCGACCACGCCCTTGAGGAGCGTGTTGATGGTCGCGGCGGTCTTCGGGGACATCGCCTGGCTGCATGAGGTCTGCGGGACCGGCAGCGACTTGCCGCTCGCGTCGATGATCGATTCGATGGCCATCGGCGTGCAGTAGACGCCGTTGTCGGCGAAGGCGGCGTATGCGGAGGCCATGGTCAGCGGGCTCACCTGCTGTGTGCCCAGCGTGATGGAGGGGACCTGCTGAAGCGGGGCGCCGTTCGCCTGGTGCACGCCGAGCTTCTGCTCCATCTGGACCACTGGGCAGATACCGATGTTGCCGATGAGCTGGACGAAGTAGGTGTTGACCGACAGGGCCATCGCCTTGTTCATGTTCATCGGGCCGACTTCCGACCTGTCCTCGTTCGACAGCGGTGGGTCGGTGGGATTGCGTACCCACGGTGTGCCGCAGGTGCTCACCGGACTCGGATAGTCCATCGAATACGGAGCCGGCAGGACGGTGTTGGGGTCGGTACCGCCGTCGATCGCCGCCGCAGCGGTGATCGGTTTGAACGTCGAGCCCGACTGGAAGCCGGTCCCGCCGCCCATGTCGTGGTCGACGCTGAGGTTGATCTGTGTCTCGTCCGTGCCGAAGCCGTACGGGCGCGACTGGCCCATCGCGAGGATCTTGCCGGTGCCGGGCTGGACGAGGGTGACGGCGGTGGCGACGGGGTCGGTCTTGTAGACGTGCTGGGTGATGGCGGCCTGGACGGCGTCCTGGGCCTTCGGGTCCAGGGTGGTCTTGATGGTCAGGCCGCCGGTGTTCCAGCGCTGGGCTCGGGCTTCTGCGGTCTTGCCGAAGACGGGGCTGTTGAGGAAGACATCGCGGACGTAGTCGCAGAAGAAGGCGGCGCCGCGGACGGCGGTGATGCAGCCGTTCCTGGGGGCGGTGGGCTTCAGTCCGAGGGGCTGCCGCTCGGCGGCGCCGGCCTGCGCCTGGGTGACGTCGTGCACGGCGGCCATGCGCTGCAGAACCATGTCGCGGCGGGTGCGGGCGGCCTGGGGGTGCTGGACGGGGTCGTACAGCGTGGTCCCGTTGACGACGCCGGCCAGGAGAGCGGCCTGCGGCAGCGTGAGGTTCTTGGCATGTGTGCTGAAGTAGCGCTCGGAGGCCGCCTCGATGCCGAAGGACTGCTCCCCGAAGGGCACGATGTTGAGGTAGTTCTGCAGGATCTTTTTCTTACCGAGTTCCTTCTCGACCTGGATCGCGTACTTGAGTTCCTGGATCTTGCGGCCGAGGGTCGGCGAGGTGGCCTGGGCCACGGCGTTCGGGTCGTCACCCGCCTCTTCGACGAAGACGTTCTTGACGTACTGCTGGGTCAGCGTGGAGGCGCCCTGCTCAGCGCTGCCCGCCTGCGTGTCCCTGACGACCGCGCGGATCACGCCTTTGGGGTCGATGGGGCCGTGCTGCCAGAAACGGGCGTCCTCGATGGCGACGATGGCCTTCTGCATGACCGGGCTGATCTGGCTGAGCGGGACGACGGTGCGGTCTCGGGAGTACACGGTCGCGATGAGGTCGCCGTCGGCGTCCAGGATGTGTGAGGCCTGGCTCAGCGGCGGACGCTTGAGGTCGCCCGGCAGGTCGTCGAAACCGGTCGCGGCGCCCTTGGCAGACAGGCCGATCGCGCCGGTGGCCGGCAGTGCGATACCGGCCAGCACGATTCCGGACAGCGCACTGATGCCCAGAAACTTCAATGCCTGTACGGCCCTCGCTCCCGACGACCTGGCTGATGACCGCCGCCGCCTGGGCCGGGCCCCACTCGAACGCATGTAACCCATGCGGGGCAGCGTACGGCGCGAAGCTATGGCGCACTCCCGCAGCCTGCCCTGTGCGGCGAGGGCCCGGCGTGATCCGAACGAGAGGTCCCAGCCGTCGTGCCGTCGTTCATCGACGCAACGATGGGAAAGGCTTTGCACTCGCATGGTCCAGGGATGTGGCGCGCCGGGTTACTCGCCCGTACGATCCCTGGCTCATTAGGGAGGCATCCTGGTGGAGGAGTTGCTGTGGACCTCGGAAGGCGTCGGTTTCTCGCCGTACTGTCCGCCACGGCAGCCGTACTCGGTCTTGCGAGTCCGTCCGCCGAGCATGCCGCGGCGGCGACGGTCTGCCCACTCGGTCTCAGCGTCTCGGCTCAGGTGTCCCCGCCTGGCGGGAATCCCTACACCGTGTGCTCCGGCGTCGTGCCGAGCTTCGACGGCACACCACTGGACGTGGACGTCTCCCTCCCACAGGACGGCTCAGGACCCTTGCCGTTGATGGTCATGCTCAACGGCTGGGGGCATGACAAGACGGACTTCGAGTCCACCACCCCGGCGGGCAACGACGCGAACACC
The DNA here is from genome assembly GCF_042892355.1 of Streptomyces sp. NPDC001796. Lineage (NCBI taxonomy): Bacteria > Bacillati > Actinomycetota > Actinomycetes > Kitasatosporales > Streptomycetaceae > Streptomyces > Streptomyces sp. NPDC001796. Next base: position 119,438 of record NZ_JBIAUC010000018.1, read on the forward strand.
TACCACTGGAACAACGCCTGGTTCACGGGAAAGGGCTTCGCCGTCCTCAACTTCACATCGCGTGGCTTTCACCGCTCCTGCGGCAAGGACCCGGCGACCGGGTACACCTACGCCACCGACCCGGCGTGCGCGGACCGGGCCGGCTGGACCCACCTCGCCGACCGACGGTGGGAGGTGCACGACACCCAGTTCCTCGCGGGCCTGCTGGTCGACGCCGGGGTCGCCGCACCGGACGACGTCGTCACCACCGGTGACTCCTACGGTGGCGGCCAGAGCTGGCTGCTGGCACTGTCCCAGGACAAGGTGATGACGCCCGACGGCACGCTGGTGCCCTGGACGTCACCGAAGGGGGTGCCGCTCCATCTCGCCGCCGCGGTCCCGCAGTACGCCTGGACGGATCTCGCTCAGGCGCTCATCGACAACGGAAGAGGCTCCGACGGCCTGTCAGGGGCGCCCGGAGACGGGCCTCATGAGGATCCGGTCGGCGTCGCGAAGGAGAGCTATCTGGACGGTCTGTACGCGCTCGGCACTGAGTACGGCCAGTACGCCGCCGCCGACCCCACCGCGGACATACCGGGATGGTATGCGCGGATCACCACCGGAGAGCCGTACGGGAACGATCCGTTGATCAACCAGATCGTCCGGCAACTGGCGGACTACCGCTCGCCGTACGACATGCCCGTCCCGCCGGCCTCCGCCCGGATCCCCGTTCTCAGCGTCCAGGGCACCACCGACCCGCTGTTCCCCGCCGTCCATACGGCGCAGATGGTGAACAAGCTGCGGGCAGCGGCCCCCGGATATCCGGTGTGGACGTTCTACGGAGACCTCGGACACTCGTACGCCGGCAACCCCCACCAGGTCTGGGTGGCCGCCAACGACGAGGCCAACCACTGGCTCGACGCGGTGCTCGCCGGTTCTCAGCCGACCACCGCACGGACGACTCTCAGTACCACCGCCTGTGTGCCCGGGCAGACCAACGCCACGCTGACCGCCGACCGCTTCTCCCAACTGGCCAACGGGAGCTGGACCTTCACCGGCTCGACCGGCGCGGTGACCACAAGCTCCATCCCCGGCGGACCGGAGGCAGCCGCCGTCGACCCGATCGCCAACTCCGGCTGCCGCACCACCCCCGCGCTGTCCGACCAGGGCGTGGCGGGCTGGGTCTTCGACCCGCCCTCACCCGGCATCATCACCGGGTCGCCCGTCGTCCATGTGACTGCCACCCTGCAGGGTACCGACGCCGAACTCGCGGCGCGGCTGTTCGACATCGACCCGGTAAGCGGCACCCAGACGCTCATCACCCGGTCGGTGTACCGCGTCACCGGTTCCCCAGGAGACGTGCAGCCGCTCGCCTTCGAACTGTGGCCGGCCGGCTGGCAACTTGAGTCGGGACACCGGCTGAGGCTGGAACTCACCCAGAGCGACGCCCCCACCTGGCGGCCGGACAACGAGACCTCGAGTCTGACGTTGAGCGCTCCGGTGCTGACCGTACCGGTGCGGACGTCATAGCGTAAGGCATCTCCGACCAGGCCACGGGGACGCCTGGGTGATCAGCTCCGTTCCCCGCGGTCGTCGTGCGACCTACTGCTCTGTTCGGGCGTGGCAAGACGTGACGGCATCGCCCGTCGAAACCGTGAGTGGAGGGGGCAACGCGCGACCCGCGCGTCTTCGGCGATTTCTACGCCTGTACCGTGCGCCGGCTGACCAGCCAGATGTACGCGATGACAGGCAGCCTCACCGAGGCGGAGGACCTGGTGCAGGAGGCCTTCGCCCGGGCCTGGCAGAACCCCTTCCTCCGCCGCCTCTGCCATGCTCCGAGTCGAGGCGCATTGACCCCGCGGTGTCGGCCGCTGAAGGTGAAGGACATCGCCCGCCCCGCGTCTGCAGGAGAGGGCACTGCCGGATGCCAGGGGCGGCAAGCCAGGGACGGCCGGGGCGCAGCGGCTGCGCCCCGGCCGGCGGACAGTCAAGTGTTGGCCGCCGTGCGAACCGGCTGCACAGCGGAGGCGCCGGCCGACGAGAGGCGCTTGACCGCCTCCGTGCGCGTCCGCACTCCTCGGCCGGAGACGGCACCGGACGCCGTTTCCCTCCCCGCACCTCCGTCAGATTCGCTCACGGCAGGATGGAGTCGACGTATCCGCCGTCCACCCGAAGTGCGCCACCGGTGGTGGCCGAGGCCTGGTCGGAGCTGAGGTAGACCACCATGTTGGCAATCTCCTCGGGCTCGATCAGACGCTGCAGCAGCGACTGCGGTCGGTGCTCGCGCATGAAGACGCGCTGGGCTTCCTCCCAAGGCAGGTCGCGGTCGACGAGTTCGTAGACGAAGTCCTCGACGCCTCCGGTGTGGGTGGGACCGGCGATCACCGAGTTCACCGTGACGCCCGTGCCGGCGGCCTGTTTCGCGAAGCCCCGGCCCACCGCGAGCAGCGCGGTCTTCGACATGCCGTAATGGATCATCTCCGCGGGGATGACGATCGCCGAGTCACTGGCGATGTACTGGATGCGCCCCCACCCCCGCTCGGTCATGCCCGGGAGGTACAGGCGGGTCAGGCGTACGGCGGCCAGTACGTTCACCTCGAAGTAGCGGCGCCACTGTTCGTCGGTGATCTTCAGAGGATCCTCGGCGCCGAAGATGCCCAGGTTGTTCACGAGGATGTCCACCTGCGGCAGGACTTCGGCGGCTTGGCGAGCGCCGTCCTCGCTCGTCACATCCGCCGCGACCGGGACCAGCTCCGCCCCGGGCACCTCCTGTGCCAATCGGGCGATGCCGTCGTCCACGCGCTGCGGGGTACGGCCGTTGACGCCCACGCGGGCCCCGGCACGCGCCAGACCGGCGGCGATCGCCGCGCCGATGCCCTGTGTGGAGCCGGTGACCAGTGCCGTGCGGCCTTTCAGATCGATCTGCATCATCCCAGCCCTTTCCTGTGTGGTCCCGTACAGGTACCCGTACCGGCACCTCGAAGTGAGAGGTTCAGGCCTTCAGCGCCTGGACGGCCGCATCGGCGAAGGAGTGGTCCTGCTCCGGAGCTCCGCCGCCGACCCCGAGAGCTCCGATCAGCCGGCCGTCACGGTGGACGGGCACCCCGCCGGCGATGAACAGCAACGGGCGGTCCAGGGCGGTCGGCAGGGTGTGGAAGAGGCCGCCGGGCTGGACGGCGTCGACCAGGTCGGCCGTGGGGGCGTTCAGCTGCAGAGCGGTGTACGCCTTCCGCGTGCTGGTCTCACCTGCGATGAGAACGGCCCGGTCGTCCCGTCGGAAGGCGAGCATGTAGCCGCCTGCGTCGAGGACGGTGACGGCGACGGGGACACCGGCGGCTTCGGCGGCCGAGCGCGCCGTGTCGATCAGGAACTCGGCGTCGCCGACCGTGAGGGGAGTGACGGCGGTGGCGGGGATGGTCATGAGGAACGGTCTCCAGATGGTGCTTGACGGGGCCGACTGCCCGCAGGGCAGTCGAACGGATCGCGACAGGTGGCCGTCCCCGCACCGCATTCGGCAGCGGTGCGGGCCGGTCGCCCTTCGCGCTCCCCACATTAATTGCATGCGCGGGCTATTTCAAACGCCCGTTACGGGCCAACGCAATCACCTCGTACCCTCCCGACGGCACGCAGCAGACGCCCGCGCCCTCGACGTCCTGATCGACAACGCCGGGATCGTGGGCGCGCGCAAGCCGGTCGGCGAGGTAACGGCGGCCGACATGATGATCACGTACGACACGAACGTCTTCGGCGTCGTGCGCGTCACGCACGCCTTCCTGCCGCTGCTGTAAGCGAGTAACGCCCCGGTCGTCGTCAACGTCGGCAGCGGTCTGGGCTCGCTGGCGGCAATCTCCGACCCCAGCCGGGGGGAGTTCCACGTAACGGCGAAAGGTCAGCTCGGTCGTCTGGTGACGATCCGCGCGGGGAATCGGTCAGCGCGGGGTGCCCTCCCCCAGCGCTTCGGTGATCAACGCGCCCACTCGTCGGCAACGCCGGAGAAGGCCTCCCGCGCCAGGGAGTCGGCGCGCCTCAGGTCGGCATCCCCGGCCCGAACCGCTGAACTGCTTGGTCACCATGAGGTTCCCCGGTCACTGAAAAGTGCGTTCTCCCATGTCAACGCACACTCTCCTACGGTTTCCGAGTAACCGTCAGAGACCACAGGGGTCTGGTTTGACGAACCCGGGGCTCACAGGAGCCCGGGCAAGGAGGCGGACAGCATGGCCATCACCCTGAAGAACCCCGATGGACTGCCGAAAATCGATGTGTACCGGCAGTTGGCGATCGCCTCCGGCTCGAAGCTGGTCTTCATCGCCGGGCAGGTCGCCTGGGACGCGGAAGGGGTCACGGTCGGCGAGGGCGACCTCGCTGCGCAGGTCGAGCGGTGCTACCTCAACATCGCCACCGCGCTGGGCGAGGCCGGCGGTTCCTTCGACGACGTGGCCAAAATGACCTTCTACGTCGTCGACTGGAGTACCGAGAAGATGCCCACGCTCCTGGAGGGAATCTCGCGGGCGGCCGCAAAGCTCGGGGTCACTCCGGTGCCGCCGACCACGCTGATCGGCGTCGCGGCGCTGGACGTCCCCGAGCATCTGGTCGAGATCGAAGCCACCGCAGTCCTCGACTGAGCAAGTGCCACTGAGCGCCGAAGCGGCCGGCTACAGCCCTCAGCTCCTTGGCGGCTGCACGTGGCTCACCAGTGTGAACATGCCCAGGTCCACCCTGCCTGTCGCGGCGGCCAGGTGGGCTGGGCGCGCCTGCTGAACAAGACCGCCCCCGTGCACATGTGTTTCTTGGTCCGGATCGTTACGTATGAAACCGCGTGGGGAGCCCAGATCTCCCGCCGGATCCGCAACGCCACACGGCGGCTGCAGGAACTGGAGCGCGCCCAGGTCGCCGAGCCGCCGCGCCCGCTGCGGTTCGCGGCCGTGGACCTGGCCGCGCGGGTCGAGGAAAGACCGCAGCCGCTGGTGTCCCTGCACAACGTGCGGGTGCCCGCCGTCTCGCGCGGGGCGGCCTGGAGGTGTCGGCGACCGATCGGCTGCTGGTCCGGGCGGCAACGGCGCTGGCAAGTCGACGCCGCTCGCCGTGCTCGCCGGACATCTCGCGGCCGAGGGCGAGATGCGCAGACGGCGCCGGCTGGCGGTGGGGCTGCGCACCCAGGACCCCGTGTTCGGCCGGCCCGAGCGCACGGCGCGCGACACCTACGAGCAGTCGCTGGGTTCGGAGCGGGCCGCGAAGGTGCCGCTGGCCTCGCTCGGCCTGGTACGCGAAGCGGACTTGGGCAAACCGGTCGAGCAGCTGTCCGTGGGGCAGCGCCGGCGGCCGGCGCTGGCGCTGCTGGTGACCCGCCCGCCCCAGCTGCTGCTGCTCGACGAGCCGACCAACCACCTGTCCCCGGCGCTGTGCGACGAACTGGAGGCCGCGCTCGGCCGGCGTCCCGGCGCGATCGTCCCCGCCAGCCACGACCGCTGGCTGCGTCGGCGGTGGCAGGGCGCGAACTGCGGCTTCAGACGGAAGGCGGGCAGCGGGAGAGCGCGGCGGCGGCCGGCCCCCGGGGCCTGACCGGCGCCCGAGGCGCTCGGTGGCATACGATCACTTCCCCGTCTCACCCGGGTGACCGCATCGAAGGACCACGGTTCTCGTGACGGTGCTTGCACCCTATGAGCGTCACCTGTCAAAATGGTGATGTGAATCTCGACCATGTCTTCGTATGCGGGCACCCGGCGCTCGACTTCGCGGCCACCCTCCGCGCCCGGCGCTCGACCCGGTTCGAGATGTTCGTGACCCCGGAGCGGCTCAACGCCTGGTACCTGGAGTCGGGACTCGTGGACACGATCACGCCTGGCGAGGAGGACGACGTCCGGGAGGCGATCGCCGTGCGCGAAGCGATCTACCGGCTCGTCACCAACCGCCGGCTCGGCGAGGAGTTCGACCGCCAGGCACTCGCCGTGGTCAACGGCGCCGCGCGCAAGACCCCCGCCACTCCGCAGCTCACCCTCACGGGCCGGCACACCGAGGCGACCCCCGAGCAGGTCCTGGCCACCGTCGCCCGGCAGGCCGTCGAACTGCTCAGCGGCCCGGACGTCCCCCTGATGAAGGAGTGCGGCAACCCCGAGTGCACGCGCGTCTACATCGACCGGTCACGGGGCATGCGGCGGCAGTGGTGCGGCATGGAGTCCTGCGGCAACAAGTACAAGGCCGCCGCCTACCGCGCACGCAAGAAGACCGCGTCCGCCGTGACCACGCACTGACCCCTTGGCCGCTGCCATCGTGCGGTCGCGGCGCTCACAGGGATCAGCGCTTGCAGGGATCAGCGCCCGCAAACGCCGCCAGGGCCTCGCGGAAGCTGTGCATCACATGTCCCGCGCTCCCGCGGGCGGGCGGCGGATGCCGCCCGTGCGCCGGGCGAGGAGACGGCCGGGCGGCCGCCGGACCTGTACGAGGAGCCTGGGGGAACGAAGCCGAACCCGTCGCCGAGCGGTACCTGCTGCCGGAACTCGCCCGCTCGCTCGGTCACCACCCGGGGGCGAGACGTTCCGACGGCAGCTGACCTCGGCCCGGTCCGCCTCGGAGCGCCGCGGTCACCGGGGAGGACCGGAGCGGTCGTCCTCGCGCTCTTCCCCGATGTGGGGGCGACCCCTCCGCCCATTGCAGCCGACCGGACACGCCTGCGCCGGGTACCACGATTGCGCCCACCGCCCCGGCACGGCAGAGTGTCCAACTGCCGGAACCGGCAAGGGAGATACCTTCACACCGTCACGTCATGACGTCACAGACGTACCGGAAGGGAAGCGCGTGAGTGGGATATCGGTCCGGGGAGTCGCGGTGGCCTCGGCCACGGCGGTCACCGCTGTCGGAAGCGTTGTCGGAGTCGCCTCGGCCGACACCGAGCAGCCGAACGGCGCCGAAGCGGCGACGGCCGGCACCACGCTCCTCGAGGACATACCCGCCGGTCAGCAGGCGCAGGTGCAGTCCGCGTCGCTGACGCAGCAGGCCGACGCCCAGGCCGTCGCCGCGGACGCGAGCGCCAAGAAGGACGCCGAGGAGGCGGCCCGCAAGGTGGCCGCCCAGACCGCGGTCGCGAAGAAGGCGGCGGCCGAGAAGGCGGCCAAGCAGCGCGCCGAGGCGAAGGCCGCGGCCGGCAGCGCCGGCGCCGGCGGCTCCTCCAGCTTCCCGGTCCAGAGCAGCTACACGGTTGCGCAGATCCAGGCGATGGCGAGTCACATGGTCGCCGCGGACCAGTTCCAGTGCTTCAGCAACATCGTGGACCACGAGTCCGGCTGGAACTACCACGCGGTCAACGCCTCCTCCGGTGCCTACGGTCTCTTCCAGGCCCTGCCCGCCGGCAAGTACGCCTCGGCCGGCGCCGACTGGCAGACCAACCCGGCCACCCAGATCAAGTGGGGCCTCAACTACATGAACACCAGCTACGGCAGCCCCTGCAAGGCCTGGTCGTTCTGGCAGGCCAACCACTGGTACTGAGACCCTTCGGGCCCGGAACGGCGACCTGCGGTCACGCCCGCACATGTCCCGCTCGCGCGGGTCGACTTCCACACCGTCACCCTGATCACCCTGATCACCGAGGGCAGCGGGGAACACGCCGTCGACTACCGCTCGTTCGGGCAGGTTCAATCACGCCACTCCACCTTGAACACCCACACGTACCGGCCCGCCCTGCGAGCCGCCGCCGGTACGTCGACGACCAGGGCGCCGTTGCGGAGGGTCCAGTTGAGGGGCCGGTCCTGGCCGAGCATGGTCACTTCGTCGCCGCTGCGGACCGGCACGGGGGCCTCGACGGTGAGCGTGGCGCCGGGCTCGGCGAGCGAGTGGATGTAGAACGCCTCGCCCAGGCGCACGGGCTTGGGTGCTGGAGGCCGGTCACCGCCTGGCAATGCCCCTCCGTCTTCTCCGCGCCGGTTCAGGAAGGGGCGCCGGTCAGGACTTGTACCTTGCCGGTGTCGAGTGAGTAGTAGGCGCCGACGACCGCCAGGGAGCCCTTGCGCACCAGCGGGGCGAGGTCCTGGTTGGAGCGAAGGGCGGTGGCGGTCGACCTGACCTGGGCTCGCGCCATCGTCTCGACCGGGTCGGCACCGCCCTCCCTCACCGCCTGCTCGTACGCCGGACGCAGAGCTTTGACGATCGCCTGGAGGTTGCCGGGCAGAGGTTTGCCGTCACGCATGGACTGATATGCCGCTTTGACGGCACCGCAGCGTTGATGGCCGAGGACGACGATGAGCGGCGTGCCACTCGTCATGGGTCCGTACTCGGCAGAACCGGTGACCACGGGGTCGACCGCCTGCCCGCCCGTACGCATGACGTAGAGGTCACCCAGCCCGGTGTCGAAGAGAAGTTCAGGCGGCACTCGGGAGTCGATGCACGACAGGACCGCCCCGAAGGGCTCCTGTTCCTGAGCCACGAACTGACGCCGGTCCGGATCCCGGTCGGGATGCTGAAGGTTTCCGCTCACCCAGCGTCCGTTGCCGTCCATCAGCCTCGCGAACGCGGCGGCGGGCGTGGTCGGCCGCGCTCCGGGCGAAGCACTGCTCCCCGCCGTGCCGGCGCTCGTCGACGAACACCCCGCGAGCGCGACCGTGGCGCCCGCGAGTGAGCCGGTGAGCAGAGCTCTACGGTTCGGACGCCCTGCTGTGCCCATCGGTCGTTCCCCTCTGTGCCGCTGGAACCCGTGCCTGCCTGCAGACCAGGCCGATTGTTCAGCGTGGAGAGGGTGGACTGGCGCCAGGCACGCGCGGGCGCGGGCTGCTTTGCCCCTGACGGCCCACGGGTGAGACCGGCCATGCCCGGCTCCCGGTCACGGTCGATTTTCGGTGGCGAGGGGGGAGCAGAGGTCGGCAAGGCCCTCGGGTCAGCGTCAGCCAAGCCCGCTGCCGAATGCCCAACTGCCTCGCGCATTGCTGACGTCGGCAGACGCCCGCGTACGCGGCGGCTGCTGGTGTTGGGCGCCTCAGCGGCGCCCGATGAAGACACCAGGCACTTGGCCCCCGCGTGGCCCGCCGTCCCGGGACCGGCGGGCCGACGCTTCGAAAGGCGCCGTCGCGGGGTAACCGGAACATACGCCTCCGCTCGCCAAAACGGAAGACCCCTCGGGCGCTCGCTCGTACGTTCGACCAGGAGACGGCCGTGCCGCCGAGCGACTGTGACTCGCGGCGATGGTTGGCCACTCGCAGAGCTACTTGGCCAGCACGTCGACCGACCGGTGCGGGTCGGAGGCCACGCACGCAAGTGGCGGCGCGGTGCGGTGTAGCCGAGGCCCGCCGTGATCGCCAGGCCGCCGGCACAGGCGCCAAGGGCGTTGCCGATATTGGACGCGGACACGTTGGCGCCGGCGGCGAGTGCCGCGCCCTGCGCGAAGTCGGTCACGCGGGTGATCACGCCGGGCACGCCGGCGAACCAGGCGCTCACCGACGAGTGCGCCGAACGGTACGCCCAACACGTTCGCGACGGTCAGCCCGGCGAACACGGCGGCCACCGCACGGGACTTCTTCTCCGGCGCGACCAGACTGCGGGCGACCAGCGAACCGATACCGAAGAAGGAACCGTGGCACAACGCCGCGTCGATCCGCCCGAGCAGCATCACCGGATAGCTCGGCTCGACTGACCGCAGGCCTCGTGAAGGCGCCTGAACGAGCCGTCTCCACGAGGCGCGCCGCACATTCTGTGACAGTCAGTCACCCGGCCGTCTCAGTGGCCGGCGGTGGCGTTCCAGTCGACCAACTGGACGATCACGCCGTTGGGGTCCCGTACCTGAAAAGCGCGCTCGCCCCACTCTTCCTCGGTCAGCGGCATGGTGACCGTGACGCCTTCGGCGTGCAGGCGCGCCAGCTCACCCTCGAGGTCGTCGACGACGAAGGCGAGGATGAGTCCGGCGGCGTGCTCGTCGCGCTGGTCCGCCGGGAGGGTCTGAAGCCCCCGCCGCAGGAAGACGACGTTCATGCCGACGTCGTCGCGCGTCAGGGACGCGAACCCGTCGGCGGCCATCTCCTCACGGAACCCGAAGTGCGTGCGGAGGAAGGCGCTGGAGGCCTGGACATCGTCGACGTTGAGTGACACGGCACTGGAAGTGACCTTCACGGGGGCTCCTCGATGACGGTTCTCTGCACGATTCTCTGTACGACGTACAATGTACATTGTACAGAGATCGGGTGCGCGAAGATTGGACTCGTGCCTACCGACCGAACCAGCGCCGGCGACCCGGCCCGTACCCTGCAACTGCTGTGGCGTGAGGCCGCCCCCGACCGCGGCCGCGGGCCGCGGCGCGGGCTGAGCATCGACGCGGTGGTCGAGGCGGCCACCGCCATCGCCGACGCCGAAGGCCTGGACGCGGTGACCATGCGCCGCGTCGCCCAGGAACTCGGCGTGGTGCCGATGACGCTCTACACCTACGTCCCCGGCAAGGCCGAGCTGCTCGACCTCATGCTCGACGCCGCCTACGCCCGCATGCCCCGCACGGACACAGCAGGACAGCCCTGGCGCCGACGCGTCACCGCCATCGCCGACGAGAACAAGGCACTCTTCGAACGCCACCCCTGGGCCGCGGCCGTCTCCACCTCCAGGCCCCCGCTGGGACCGGGGTTGATGCGGAAGTACGAGCACGAGCTGTCCGCATTCGAAGGCCTCGGTCTGAGCGACATCCACATGGACGACTGCCTCACCTACCTGCTCACCTTCGTCCAGGCATGCGCCCGCGCCGCCGCCGACTCCCGGGCCGCCCAGCACGACAGTGCCATGAACGACGAGCAGTGGTGGCAGGTCAACGCCCCGCTCCTGGCCCGGGTCCTCGACCCGGACACCTACCCCACCGCCGTCCGCGTCGGCACGGCGGCAGGCACAGCACACGGCACCGCCTACGACCCCGACCACGCCTACGCCTTCGGGCTGCGACGCACCCTCGACGCCTTCGCCGCCCTCATCGACCAGAGCCGCGACGCGAACGCACCCACCTCCACGTAGAGGCGTCAAGCCGGTGCCGGGTCAGTGCGCCACGCCCTGGAGGGGCGGCGGGGAGACGCACGTCACATCCGTCCATGTCACAGGGAGTCCGGCCACCCCGTCTCAGGGGTGTAGCCACCGACGACCACGGAGGAGCACAGCATGGACGCGCGACTGAACTACTTCGCCGACCCCACCGCCGGCAAGGCCCTCAAGCACCTCATGACGGCAGGCAGGACGATCAAGGACTCGCCACTGCCGGCCGCGACGCAGGAGCTCGTGGCACTGCGCGTGAGCCAGATCAACGGCTGCGCCGTCTGCATCGACATGCACACCAAGGAGGCCGCCGCTGCCGGCGAGACCTCGGTGCGGCTGAACCTGGTGGCGGCCTGGCGGGAGGCCACGGTGTTCACCGAGGCCGAGCGTGCCGCGCTGCAGCTGGCGGAGCAGGGCACCCGGATCGCGGATGCGGCCGGCGGGGTCACCGACGAGGTGTGGGCGTGCGCCGCCGAGCACTACGACGAGGAGCAGCTGACCGCCCTGGTGATCCTGGTCTCCTTCATGAACATGGTGAACCGGCTGAACGTCATCACACGGCAGCCCGCCGGCGACTACGAACCCGGACAGTTCCACTGAGCGCCACGGGCACGGACAAGAGCACAGAAGAAGCCGCCTGCGCCGGCCAGTGCGGCCAGGTGGGCGAGGATGACGGGGAGGGAGTCGGCGTGGGCAAGGCCGAGGACTTCGAGGAGCTGCGGCCGCTGCTGTTCTCGATCGCCTACCGGATTCTGGGCAGCGTGAGCGAGGCCGAGGATGCGGTGCAGGAGACGTGGCTGCGCTTTGACGCCTCAGCGACCCGGCCCACGTCGACCAAGGCTTTTCTGTCGGCCGCGGTGACACGGATCTCGATCGATGTGCTGCGTTCCGCGCGGGTGCGGCGCGAGGAGTACGTCGGACCGTGGTTTCCGGAGCCGCTGTTGAGCGATCCCTATCAGGACCCGGCGCGATCGGTCGAACTGGCCGACTCGGTGTCCATGGCGGCACTGCTGTTGCTGGAGCGGCTCAGCCCGCTGGAGCGGGCCGTCTTCTTGCTGCGCGAGGTCTTCGCTTTCGGGTTCGACGACATCGCCGCGGCGGTGGGGCGTTCGGAGGCGGCCTGCCGGCAGCTCCTGGTGCGGGCACGGCGGCACATGGAGGCCGGGCGGCCGAGGTTCGCGGCGGACCGTCAGGAGCGGCAGGAGCTGGCGACGCGGTTCTTCGACGCCCTGAAGAACGGCGATGTGGGCCGGCTGCGGAATCTGCTGGCCGCCGACGTGCAGTTGGCGGGGGACGGCGGCGGCAAGGCCCCGCAATTGGCCAAGGCCGTCATCGGCGCGGAGAACGTGGCCCGGGTGCTGGGCAGCGTCTTCCCCTTGCTGATCCGGATCGATGTGACCTTCGAGCCCCACGAGATCAACGGCCAGCCCGGCGCGATCTTCCGCGACCGCGACGGCAGGATCCTGCACACCTTGGTCCTCGAGGTGCTCGACGGGCGGATTCAGGCCATCCGCGTGGTGATCAATCCCGACAAGCTCGGCCACCTCGGGCCGGTCGCCGACGCCTGGGCCATCGACCGGGAGGTGAAGCAGGCCCGTAGGCAGTCCGACTGACCCCGACGGGGGTGCGCCGCTCGGGCGCCGGCAGGGCGTGCGTCGTCGGGGTACGCCTACAGGTCGAATTCCACGTGCTCCACGTCGGTGAACTGCACCTCCAGGCCCTGGGCGCGGCGGCCGCGGTCACGGAAGTAGATCTCGCCCAAGCCCTCGGCTGCGATGTCGCGCAACTGCTGCTCGGTGGCCCCCTGTTCCCGGGCATCGAAGAGACGGGCCGCGAACTCGGGGGGCAGTGCCACCGTCAGGTGACGCTGCCGCGGGTCGTCGGTCGTGCCCGGGGCGGCGGTGTAGCCGAAGCGGGCGCGGGTGTCGATGACGATGCCGGTCCTGCTGACCGCCTGCTTCTTGGCCCGGGCGCGGACCTGTGGCTGCCAGCGACTGCGGACTTCGCGCTCGAGCCGCTCGGCGAGCTCCGGTCTGGGCTTCCTGAGCTGTTCCCTGACATAGCGTTCGACGGTGCGCTGGGTGATGCCGAGCAGCTCGGCCACCGGCCTGGTGCCCTTGAGCTGCTTGACGAGGTACCGCATCCGGGCACCGGCGCTCTTGGGGATCGGGCGGGTGAACGCCTTCTGCAGGACCTCTTCGAGGCCGTCCCCGACCGTGTCCATCGGTCAGCCCCTTTCCTACTCTCCGCCGTCGGTGGCGGTGATGTGGCCGTCCTTGATGTACCGGGCGAGGTTGAGGTCCTGGCCGTGCCTCTCGCGCACCTCTTCGGCCCACAGGGTGGTCTGAGTGCCCTCGTGCTTGACCATCCCGGGCAGGACGCCGAGCCGGAAACTGCCGGGCACGGTCTTGCCGCCCTGGTAGGGCAGGACGTCCAGCGGGCTCGGTCCGTCGGCGGCGTAGACGGCGCAGTCCGACAGGATCGCCACCGGGTAGCGTCCGGTGGCCGCGGCGAGGGCGAGCATCTTGCGGTGCATGTTGACACGGGCCCGGGAGATGACGGCGGCGCGGATGTCGGGCCGCCAGGTCGGCCGGGACAGTGCCGGCCACGGCCGGCCGGGGCGCCATCCGCCGCCGCGCGGGCGCTCGCGCAGTTTGCCGATGCCGCCCTTGACGGTCGCCTTGATCGCGGACAGGACGACTGCCATCTCCGCATCGCGCTGCTGGTAGCCGTCCATCGCCGTGAGGAACTCCTCCGGCGTCAGCCCCTCCGGCACGCCGAGGTCGGCCATGGTGGCCACGTACGCGTCGCGCAGCCGCTTGTACCAGCTGTCCAGGTAGCGGCCGCTCGTGGTTCGGACGTACGCCTCGAGGGGTGCGACGTCGTAGCCCAGCTCGACGGCATAGGCCACGGTCGGCGTCGCGTACCAGGCCGGGCCCTCGGGCCGGTCACCCCTGGGGGTGAACGGGCTGGGCAGAAGATCCCCGTCGAGGTGCTTCCACTCCTTGCCGACCAGCACGCGGGACAGGTCGACATGGGAGAGGTCGACCAGCCAGGAGCCGGGCAGCTTCGGGTCGAAGGTCGGGTGGTCGACGTGGACGGGTTCGCAGGCGAGGCCGACGACCGCTCCGTTGGCGGCCGCGCCGAAGGCGAGGTTGACGTCGAGGCCGACCACGTAGCGCTTCAGGCACTCGTCATCCGTGAGCGGCCGGGCCCAGTCGTACGCCTCCTCCAGCAGCATCTCGGCCGGGCCCCGCTGGTGGAAGCGCGGCAGGCCGGCGAGGAGCGGGTGCCCGTCCGGTGCCTCGCACGGCGCGCAGTCCACCGGATGGCCGCCCAGCGAGCCGGGGTTGTACTCGCTGTGACGGCGGCCCTCGGCATCCGGCTCGCTCGCCCTCGTGGGTGGGTGCAGAGCGGTCATCAGCTCGAGGCCCGTCACCGCGGTGGAGCCCCGCGGGGTCATCACCCGCTGCGCGTAGGTGCCGAGGAGCCGGGCGAGCTCCGCCGGCGGAAGCTGCGCCGCGCCGTCCCAGTGGCGCGTGTCCAGGGCGTCCCAGGAAGGGATGCACAGCTGCACGCACTGGCGCCTGCCACCCTCGGCCGGGCGGTAGATCCGCGCCCACGGCCCGAACCCACGCTGGGTCAACTGCCAGTCGGACCGCTGTAGTTGCTTCACGACCTTGTGGGAGTCGGGGATCCGCCCGGCGAGGCGTTCCTCTTGGGCGAGCCGGTCCGGCAGCCCGTAGCGCGCGCAGGCCGACGCGGTCAGCACGAGCAGCGGGTCCGCGTCCTTCCCCGAGCCGTTCAGGCGCGGGGCGCCCAGCCCGGCTTCGGTCAGGGTCCACTCGACCAGGGAGGACAGGGACTTGGCGGGCACGTCCAGGACAAGGCCGCCGACGCAGTATGCGAGGACCTGGCCGTCTTGATCGGCGTCGATGACGGCGAGCGGCCCGTTCTCGAACCGCGGATCGGCCTCGGTCGAGGTGGGTCCGGTCGAAGTGCCCTTCTGCGGGGCGGACTTCTGCGGGGCGGTCTTTTGCGCGGCGGACTTCTGCGCACCCGGCCGCGTCATCGACGGCCTTGTGGTGGTCACCGGACGGGACTCCGCTGCGAGGGTGGGGGGCGGCGCGGGGTTCTTGGGGGCCGTCATGGCCGCAGCATCCGGCGCCGGCCTGGTGGACGGAGTCCGTTCCTCTGCCGGTGCGGCTCCCGAGGGCGCAGGCACGGTCGCGGACGTCTCGTCGACCGGCATGGCGGCTGCCGTGGTGGGGTCGTCGGCGGCTACCGTCGCGGGGTCGTCGCAGGAGGCGGATTGGGCGGGGTAGAGCTCAGCGAGCTTCTTCAGCAGGTGCGCGTAGGCCTCGCGCTCGGGCGGCCTCGGTTCGGTCTTCCCGTTCTCCCAGCCGCTCACCGTAGCGCGCCGTACCTTCAACGCGCCGGCGATCTGGTCCAGCGTCAGCCCATGCGCCTGGCGCAGCCGCTTGCGTTCCGCCGGCGGCGGCAGCGGCGACGCGGACGCGATCAACGCCTCGACCGCCTCGAACAACTCCGACATGGAAGACCTCCGCCCCTAACCCTAGCTCAGGGGAACGTACGGATCGCGTACGATCGGCGCACATTTCGCGCACGCACGGCTGACAATGATCTCGCGGAGGTGGTTGTCGTGTGCCGTGGGATCGGCAACGGGCGGCAGTCCGCGCGTCTTGCGCCGCGCTCCCCTACCACGGTGGCCGTGCCGCGCGCCCGACCGCCAAGGGCCGGGCGTTCGCCGGACTCCGCCCCTCAGGGATGCGTCCCGGCGGGAGCGGGAGCTGGTTTGCGGGCCAGTTCGTAGGCGAAGCCGACCCTTTCGGTGAGGTCGGCGCCGGCCGTGTAGCGGCTGAGTTCGGCAGTGAGGTCGGCGTCGAACTCAGCGGCGTGGTCCGCGAGTACGGCAGGCGGCAGGAACGACGTCGACCGGATGTGCCCCGCGAGCTCATCCGTCGTCCAGTGGTGTTCGGCGGAGAACTCGTGTCGCCCGGCGGGCTCGAACCCGGCACGGGACAGTACGTCGCGGTCAGGGTCCTGCTGCCGTGCTCTCTCCCAGCCGGCCGGGACGCGGCCGGCCGCACCGAGCGCGTCACGCCATCTGAGCAGCAGGTCGTCGAGCGCGCGCTGCCAGTCTGCCGGGCCCACCCACGGGGAGGTCGACCAGCACAGGGCGACACAGCCGCCCGGCTCGAGCCAGCCGTAGGAGCGCTCCGCGACCAGGGACCGGTGCAGCCTGTGGAAGGCGTTGCCGATGACGATCAGCTCGAAGCTGCCCGGCTCCGCCTGCAGCTCCTCGGCGCTTGTGGTGGCTGCATGGACATGGGGCGCCCCAGCGGCGATTGCTTTGGCGCGGACCACCTCGGTCATGTCGGGTTCGGCGTCCACGGCCTACACTTCCGCGAACCAGCCGCGCAGCGGGAACGCGAACTGGCCCGTGCCGGATGCGAGGTCGAGCAGGCGTCCGCTCCCGGACGGGGTTGTCCGGCGGACAAGGTCGCTGATCATCGCGTCCGGGTAGGGCAGTCGGAACCGGTCGTAGTACGCCGCGGTGCCCTGGTACAAGCCGGGCTCGAACCTCACCTCGCCGGTCATAGGGGCACCATGGCATGCATGCGAGCCAGGGTGGGCGGAATCCGCGCGGGACGCGGCAACGGCCGGGCGGCAGGGAACAGCCGCCCGTGCCGCCCGTCCACGCCCCGCGTCGATCGCAGACGGCGACGTGTGAAGCGCCCTCTTCGGTCAGTTGCGTCCATCCGTGGAGGAGGCGGTGGCTTCCCCTCCGTGTTCGTCGCCCTGCGGGAGCCGTTCGACGAGGAGCATCGCCGCGTCGTCCGCCAGGCGGCCCCCGGTGTGGCGGATCAACCCCTCATGCAGCTGTTCCAGGAACTGCGAGGGAGTGCACGGGTGCACCGATTCCATGGCCTCGTGCAGGGGGAAGAAGACCCCGTCAGGGCTGCGGGCCTCGATCACGCCGTCGGTGTGCAGCAGCAAACGGTCACCGGGCTCGAACGGATAGTTCTCCGCCTTGGCCGGCGTGACGGTGAGGAGGTCCTCCAGACCCAGGGGTGGCAGTGGCGAAGTGGGCATCAGGGCCTCGACCTTGCCCTTGCGCAGCACGAGCGGCGGTGGATGCCCGCGATTGACCACCTGGACCGTGCAGTTGTCGCACACCTGGGCAACGACGGCGGTGACGAAGTCCTCGGCCCGTTCTTCCTCACAGTCTTGATCGATCGCGTTTCTCCCGGTGCTCTGCCGTTCCAGTGCGGCCGCGCAGTGGTTCATCACCTCGACCAGTTCGGCGTCATAGTGCGCGGCCTCCCGGAAGGCGCCCAGCACCGCAGCGGCCAGCCGCACGGCAGGCAGTCCCTTGCCACGGACGTCCCCCACGATCATCCGGACCCCGTACCGGGTGTGCACAGCCTCGTACAGATCTCCCCCGATCTGGGCCCCCGTCTCCGCCGCGCGGTACATGCTGGCCATCTGAAGCGGCCCCAGCCGGGCGGGCACGGGTGGCAGGACCACCCGTTGCGCTGCCATGGCGACGCGGCGTACCTGGTCCAGCTCGCTCTGCCTGCGCATGCGCATGGTGTTGCTCATGGCGATGCTGGCCACTGACACCACGAAGAGGGACAGGAGGTTGCTGTAGGCCTGGGCGGCCCAGCTGTCGTGGAGGGTCGCCGTGATCACGGTGACGGCAAGAGCTCCGGCCGCTGCCGAGAGGGTGCCTTTCGGCCCCATCGTGAGCGACGCCAGCGCCGGCATCGCGGCGAGGATGGGACCGGTGACCACGGCGTGTGCGGGCGAGAGCTCGATGCCCAGCGCGAGCATGATGATCAGGAACGGCACACACTGCGCGAGTCTGAGGAGGACCCCGCTGTGCCCGTCCGCTCCTGAGGGATCAGATGAGCCGAACAGCGACCGCATGGCTACAGCCTGCCTCGCTGAAGTCCCGTGCTCCACTCAGCGCCCTTGTCTCGGCCGGTCCGGTCGATCGTCGCCCGGCTTGTCGTGGCCGGCACCTGGCCGACCCGGGCACGAGGGCGGTGCACGGGCCTTCCGGGGCGTGTGACGCCTACGTCAGGGCCTTCAGCAGCCGTTCCGCCAGGACCGCCGCCGATGCCGGGTTCTGCCCTGTGTACAGGTTGCGGTCCACCACCGTGTACGGCTTCCAGATCTCGCCGCGGGCGAAATCGACGCCCAACTCTTTGAGCTCGTCCTCCGGCAGCCACCGGGCCCTGGGGCCCAGTCCGACGGCGTTCTCCTCGTCGTTGGTGAAGGCCGTGACCTGGTAGCCGGCGAAGGGCGAAACGCCGTGCACCCTGGTGGCCGGCATCGCGGCCGGCGCGTGGCAGACGACGGCGAGCGGTTTACCGGAGGCGAGCGCGGCGGTCGCCAGCCGGCCCGCGTCGGCGTCGGCCATCGCGGGCGGTCTCCGCACTGCCTGCCATCTCCGGGCGCAGGCTCATCCTGTCCACGTTCGGGACGACGCCGTGAGCGGCCACCACGACTTGGTGGCCGGCTTCCGTGAGCGCCTTGTAAGGGGCCGGGCCGCGAACTCCTCGGCCCAGTAACCGGTGGCATGTCTGGAGCCGTCCTTCAGCGTCCAGTACGTCGCACCGGTCATCACGAACAGTAGCTTCGCCCTTACGGAAACGCCTCCTCGTCCTCGCCCGACGCGGGGGAGGTCGTGCACCCGTGTCACCTATGCGGGTGTCCGATCAGGCGCATGCGGGCGGCCGCCCGCGACGCCCGCCGGCATCCATGCCGCCGAACCCGTCGGCTCCCGGATCAGGCGCCCGGTGCGGAGCCGGTGGGCTTCGCCGAACCGCGGGGTGCCGGCCCTTCGCCGAGTGCGGCGATCGCGGCGGACCCGTGGCCGGCGGCGAGTAGGGGGGTGCGCACGTCGAGGTCGAGGTCGGGGAGGTAGCCGAGCAGGACGTCGGCCGGTCCCTCGATCCTCAATCGGCCGAGCACGGCCGGCAGCAACAGGCTCTCGGCCCGGGCCAGTCGCTCGCGTCCGCCGGGGGTGGCTACGGTGACGGGCGGCCCCGCGTTGCTGACGACCAGCCCGGTGGTGAACATGTGGACCGGGGGCGCGGCGGTGCCGACCCGCCACCGCTCCAGGGCGAAGTAAGGACCGGCGCACAGCACGGTGCGCTCCACACCGTCGTCGACCGGCACGCTCAGACCGGACTGGAAGTCGGGGCGCGGCTCGGGCCGCCACTCGTCCAGGAGCCGCTCCAGGTTGGTGTGCCACTCCTGGTCCGTGATCGGTGAGCCGTCCTCCATCCGGTGGCGCATGGCGTGCTGCTGGATGTCGGAGGTCTGCTCGATCTCGTAGACGAGGGTGCCGGGGCCGAAGCTGTGCAGGGTCCCGCCGGGCACGTAGAGGGTCTGCCCGGCGCGCACCGGCAGGCGGCGCAGGACCGCGTCGAAGTCCTGCGCCACGAGGGCCTGTTGGAGCCGGTCGCGGTCGACGCCGGTTTTGACGCCGGCCAGGGCGGTGGCGCCGGGGGCTGCCTCCAGAACGTGCCAGGCCTCGGTCTTGCCGTTGGGCTGGTCCTCGAGGCGGCGGGCGGTGTCGTCGTCGGCGTGGAGGTGGACCGGGAGCGGTCCGGTGGCGTCGATGAACTTCGTCAGCACCGGGAAGCGCTCACCGCGCCAGCCGCGTCCGAGCAGTTCCTCCGGATGCTCCTCGACCAACCGGCGCAGCGTGCGCCCGGCCAGCGGTCCCCCGGTCACCACCGCGCCCTCGCCGTCGACGTCGCTGACCTCCCAGGTCTCGGCGACCGGGCCGTGGGGCAGCCCTGTCCGGCCCCACCGGTCGGCCAGGACGCGGCCGCCGAAGACGTGCTGTTTGACCGGGGCGGTCAGCCGCAGCGGGTACCAGTCCACGGGGTCCGTCTCCTCAGAGGATCGGCTGGCCGCCGGTGACCGCGATCCGGGCGCCGGAGACGTACGAGCCCTCGTCGGAGGCCAGCAGGACCTGGACCGGGGCGAGATCGGCCGGCTGTCCGGGGCGGCTCAGCGGCACCTCGGCGCCGAAGTTCTCGACCCGCTCCGGCGGCATGGTCGCGGGGATCAGCGGCGTCCAGACCGGCCCGGGCACCACTTGTTGCGCGGGTTGCGTCATGGAGCACCACATCCTTGCCTGTGGGAGATGAGGCGGAGCGGGCCCGCTCCGGGCTCCGGGCTCCGGGCTCCGGGCTCCGGGCTCCGGGCTCCGGGGGAACGGCTACCCGGGTACATTCCGGAGAAACCGCCCAAATCATCGGGTGTCAGTCGCGGCTAGGACGGCTGCCCGGCCGCCTGACCCAGGCGTGCAGGATGAGGGCCAGCACTCCGCCGAGGGTGGTGTCGGCCGCTCGATAGGCGGCGGAGTCGCCCGGAGGTGCGGCCACGGCCTGCAGGAACAGCAGGACGTACCCGGCGATGCCTGCGCAGAACAGCCCGTAGTTCACCGGCTGCACCGTGAACGCGCCCCACAGCAGGACCGCCACCGCCGCCACCAGGGCAGCTCCCCGCAGGTGGACCGTATCGGCCACGACCCCCACCACGAGTACCCCGATCAGGGTGCCGACCCAACGGTCGACACCTCGGCTCGCCGTGGTGACCCAGACCGGTTTGAGGACGTTCAGCAGCGTCAGGGTGATCCATTGACGTGCTCCCTGGCCTAAAGTCCAGGGATTCCGGCCTGGGTCGTCTGACCCTTCCGGGGGCTTCCTGCTTCACCGCGCTGTGCGGGCACGGG
>NZ_JBIAUC010000019.1:0-122187 GCF_042892355.1 Streptomyces sp. NPDC001796
CTGAACTCCCGCTGGATGCACTGGAGATGGCGTTGTGGAGACGCCGGATCAAGAAGGACTCCGGCCTCATTCATCACAGCGACCGCGGGTCGCAAGGTGGATTCAACTGGTCGTCGCAACACCTCGATCACGGAGGTGTGCGATGGCACGGAGCAGGCGACGGATGCTGGAGGCGCCGGCGGGTGCCCGGCGGCAGTGGGCAGCGGATCGGGCACTCCGGCCACCGATGCGTTCCCCGGGGCGGCCGGAGCCATCTCGCGCGGTGCAGCGGGAGTTCTGGCGTCTGATCGCGTCGGGGGTGACGACGGTTGAGGCCGCGGGCGAGGTGGGTGTGTCGTGGCCGGTCGGGTCGCGGTGGTTCCGTCACGCTGGCGGGATGCCGCCGCTCAGCCTGGACGAGCCCACGGGCCGATACTTGTCGTTCGCCGAGCGGGAGGAGATTGCGCTGCTTCGTGCTCAGGAGGTAGGCGTGCGTGAGATCGCGCGCCGGATCGGACGCGACCCGGGGACTGTTTCTCGCGAGTTGCGCCGCAACGCGGCGACCAGGAGCGGGAAGCAGGTCTACCGCGCGTTGGTGGCGCAGTGGAAAGCGCAGCAAGCTGCGAAACGCCCGAAGACGGCGAAGCTCGTGGGCAACGACAGGTTGCGTGAGTACGTGCAAGAGCGGCTTGAGGGGAGCGTCCGCCGACCCGATGGCACGACCGTCACAGGCCCCGAGACGCCCGCGTGGAAGGGCCTGAACAAGCCGCATCGGCAGGACAGGAGATGGGCGACGGCGTGGAGTCCGGAGCAGATTTCCCACCGGCTGAGAAGCGACTTCCCCGATGATGAGTCCATGCGCATCAGCCATGAGGCGATCTATCAGTCGCTGTTCATCCAGGGGCGTGGTGCGCTCAAACGGGAGCTGGTGGCGTGTCTGCGGACCGGTCGGGCACTGCGGGAACCGCGGGCTCGGTCACGCAACAAGGCGCAGGGGCATGTCACCGCCGACGTCGTCCTCAGCGAACGGCCCGCTGAAGCCGCGGACCGAGCGGTCCCCGGGCACTGGGAGGGGGGTCTGATCATCGGGACTGGCCGGTCCGCGATCGGCACGCTCGTTGAGCGCAGCAGCCGGTCCACGCTCCTGGTGCATCTGCCTCGGCTGGAGGGTTGGGGCGAGAAATCCCCCGTGAAGAACGGTCCCTCGCTCGGCGGCTACGGCGCTGTCGCGATGAACGCCGCGCTGATGGCGTCGATGACGAAGCTGCCCGAGCAGCTACGCAGGTCCCTCACCTGGGACCGAGGGAAAGAACTCTCCGGGCATGCCCAGTTCACATTCGAAACCGGCACGAGAGTGTTCTTCGCTGACCCGCATTCGCCCTGGCAGCGACCTACGAACGAGAACACCAATGGCCTGCTGCGTCAGTACTTCCCGAAAGGCACCGACCTGTCCCGGTGGTCGGCCGAGGACCTCGAAGCCGTCGCCTTCGCGATCAATAACCGGCCACGCAAGGTCCTCGGTTGGAAGACCCCCGCCGAGGTCTTCGCCGAGCAGCTACGCTCACTACAACAGCCCGGTGTTGCAACGACCGATTGAACTCGCCCAATACGTATCAATTCGGTACACCGAGAGGCTGTCCGAGATCGGGGCTTCAGCCTCGGTCGGCTCGGTCGCGGACAGCTACGACAACGCGATGGCAGAGGCGCTGAACGGCACCTTCAAGGCCGAGCTGATCGAGATGCAAGGACCGTGGCGGGACGTTGACCAGGTCGAGCGGGCGATCTTCCAATGGGTCACCTGGTACAACGAGGAACGGCTCCACTCCGCCCTCGACTACGTACCGCCCGCCGAGTACGAACGCGAGTGGTGGCGACAACAGGAAGCCACCCCCCAGTCCGCCTAAAACAAGATCACCGGACTCCACGAAACTCGGGGCAGCTCACGCCCATTGCGGAGGCGGCGCCCGGCGCCACCTCGTGGTGCTGCGCTGCGGCAGCGCCGGGGGCCGCGCCCAGCATGCACGCGACTCCGGCGGCGGTCATCGACGCCAGTAGACGTCTGAGTCTGATCACTCTCTTCCCCCTGTTCGGATGATGGTGTGCGAGGTCACTAGACACCAACTCCCCGGACCGGGCAACGCAGTTACCCGGTGGCGATGGCGGGGCTTTCCGGCTGCCCGGTGCCGGGTGCCGAGTGCCGGGTGCCGGGTGCCGACCAGGCCACCACCGTTCCCGGCGCCCGCTCCACGGCCAAGGCCCGGGTCGGAGACCCGGGCCTTCTTGCCGTCCGGCGTGATCAGCTGCGCGCCCCCACGGTCGGCGTGTTCAGACCGTGGGGCGGCGTCGGCGGACTCCCGCCTCCTTCGGCAGGTGGCCTGTGCCGCCCAGGACGATCACCTGGAATGCGGCGCCGACGTAGGCGGTCACGAAGCGGGAGATCCTGTGGGTGCTGCGCATGGTGGGTCACCTGCCTGCTCGGGTCTGTGGGCTGGTTCTTCGAGTGCGCGCTCGGCGTCACCAGGTCGGCGTCACCAGTTGACGGCGTCGTCCATCGACTGCTGCCAGTACGTGACCTTGAGCGAGTCGTCGACGTAGACGCCCTTCGCGGGCAGCGACGGGTGAGCGCCCGCGCCGACGCTCTCGTTGCCGGAGCGGCCGCGGAAATAGACGGTCAGCGAGTTCACCGTGTGGCCGTTCGAGCCGCTGCCGTCGGTGGCGGACAGGTTCACCGAGGCGTAGCCGGACTGGCCCGGCTCGAGCGTGACGACTGCCTGCGGCTGCGAGTCCCGGATGACCGGGGGCACGGCCTGGGCCTCGCCGAAACGGACGGCCGGGTAGCCGTAGAGGAAGCAGGTCTTGCTACCGGTGTTGGTCACCGTGAGCAGCATGTGGTTCACGGGGCGGTTCAGCGGGGCCGCGACCGTCTTGGTGTTGGACCCCTCGCAGGTGACGGGCCTACCGGACGAGACGGGCGCCTTCGACGCAGAGGCGCCGGCGGCCGGCCTGGTGCTGCCGGTGGCGGGCCTGGCCGCCGGGGAGGACGAGCCGGAGCCGGAGCTGGAGTTGGAGTTGGAGTTGGAAGACGAAGCTCCGGATGAAGAAGCGCCGGAGGAGGGGGTCTCGGTCGACGCGGTGGCCGCCGAGGCGCCCTCGTTGCGGACGCCTGTGCCGTCGTTGCACGCGGTCAGGGAGAGCGCCGCGAGAACGACGGTCGCGGCGGCGCCGACGAGACGAGTGCGGGAGGTGCGGAGGTTGGACATGCGGCCGTTCCCCTTCGGTGTTCGGGTCGGGGTGGTGATTGGATGTCCGAAGCTTGTGCGGCGTTCTGTCCCAACCGCCACGCACAGCGGGCAGTTGGGGACGCTGGAACAGTGAAACGCGCTCTGACCAGGGAGAAGGCAGTGGCCCTGGAACGCGGGACTGGAACACGAGGGGATGGGGGAACGGGTGTCGGGGGCAACAGGGGCCGGCGGAGCGGAGGCGTTCGCGCGGCTGCTGCGGGAACTCAAGGACCGCTCGGGACTGAGCTACGGGGCGCTTGCCAAGCGGCTGCACATGAGCACGTCGACGCTGCACCGCTACTGCAACGGCACAGCGGTGCCCATCGAGTACGCACCGGTGGAGCGCCTCGCAAGGGTCTGCCGGGCAACGCCGGACGAGCTGGTGGAGTTGCACCGGCGCTGGATCCTGGCGGACGCGGCGCGAGGGAGCAGGGCGGAGCAGGCCACGGCGACGGGTTCGGTGCAGGGAGCCGGTTCCGCTGATGCGAAGGATGTGACCGATGCTGCCGATGCCCCCGATGCCGCCGATGCTGCCGATGCGGCCGATGTGCGGGAGACCATCGAAACGGCGGATCCAGGATCACCGGCACCGCACGGACGGGGCGAGGGCAACGGCGACGGCGACGACCACGGCGACGGCCACGGCGACGGCGACGACCACGGCGAGCAGGTCGTCGTCGACGTGCCGCGCGAGTTCGCGCCGCCACGTCGTCGCCGTACCGCGCTGATCGCCTCCGCCGCGACGGTCGCCGTGCTGGGAGCCGTCGTGCTCAGCGTGCTTCCGTTCGGCGGCGGGAACGACGCCGGCGACCAGCAGGCGGCCGGTACCACCGCCACGACCACCGGCACGGTGGACGCCGGGAAGCCGTCCCCGTCCTCGTCCCCGTCCCCGAGCGCGAAGGGGCACACGCCGTCCGCATCGGCCTCCGCCCCCACCACCGCGTCCGGGGGTGCCGGATCCGGCACCTCGAAGGACGGCGGCAAGCAGGGCGGGGCCCAGCGCAACGACGGCAGCGCCACCGGCGCCGTCCCGCTCACCGTCGGCACCCGTCCCTACGTCTACGACGACCCGTGCAGCCAGCATTTCCTCGTCAACAGCGAACCAGAGCAGGTGGGCCCGCCGGCGAACGAGCAGGACGCCCCGCGCTGGGCCGCCGCGTACGGGGCGGTGTCCTCGGACGCGCAGGAGATCGCTCTCACCGTCCAGGGCACCGGCGAGGACACCGTCGTACTGGAGGCGTTGCACGTGCGCGTCCTCGCCAAGGGCGCGCCGCTCGCCTGGAACGACTACTCGATGGGCGTCGGCTGCGGCGGCGGTGTCGACACGAAGTCGTTCGACATCGACCTCGACAACGGCAGTCCCACGGTCACCGTCAAGGGGGGCCAACGGGACTTCCCGTACAAGGTCACCGAGTCCGACCCGGAGGTCTTCTACGTCACCGCCCACACCAAGGCCCACGACGTTCGCTGGGACCTCACCCTGGACTGGTCCAGCGGCGGCCGCCGCGGCACCGTCCACATCGACAACGCCGGCACCGCGTTCCGCACCAGCGCCGACGTGAACCGCCCGGGCTACGACTACCCGCTGGGCGGCAGCGAGTGGATCAAACGGGACAGCTGACCGGGTCGGGGGAGGGAAGCTGCTCACCCACGAGGGCTGACGGGCACGGTCGACAGCGGGCGGAAAGCCCTCCGTGGGTGGGGCCGGTCGCCATGGCGCCTCCGTGAGCCCGTTGTTCGACCGACTTTCCGTCCGCCTGGCAGCGCGCCGGGGTCGCGGTGGTCATGTTTGGCTCGCCGGCGCGATCTCGTCGAGCAGTCCGCGGATGCGCTTCTCGATCTCGTCGCGGATGGGTCGGACGGCGTCGACGCCCTGTCCGGCCGGGTCGGGGAGCGCCCAGTCGAGGTAACGCTTACCGGGGAAGACGGGGCAGGTGTCGCCGCAGCCCATCGTGATCACCACATCGGACGCCTGGACGGCTTCGGCCGTGAGCACCTTGGGCACCTCGGCGGAGATGTCGATGCCTGCCTCCGACATCGCTTCGACAACGGACGGGTTGACCGCCTCGGCGGGCGCGGACCCGGCAGAGCGGACCTGTACGCGGTCGCCCGCAAGGTGGGTGAGGAACGCTGCGGCCATCTGGGAGCGCCCGGCGTTGTGGACGCAGACGAACAGCACGGAGGGACGTTCAGCCGGGGTGTGCATGGCCGGTGTGTCTTTCTGGGCGGAGGACGGTCAGGGGGTGTGGGCGAATTCGGGTTCGCCCGGGAAGGGGGCGGGGGTGTTCTGTGCGGGCGCCGTGCGCCCGAAGACCGCGAGCACCAGCCCCAGCCCCAGCCCGGCGCCCACCAGTTGGGCCACGATGAACGGGCCGAGCGAGCCGGGGGCGATACCGGTGAAGCTGTCGGTGAAGGTCCGGCCGATGGTGACCGCCGGGTTCGCGAACGAGGTGGAGGACGTGAACCAGTACGCCGCGCCGATGTACGACGCCACGGCCACAGGTCCGAAGTGGGAGCGGTCGGTGCGGGCCAAGCCGACGACCAGCAGGACCAGCCCGGCGGTCGCGACCACTTCGCCCAGCCACAGGTGACCGGCGAAGCGGTCGTGAGTGGACCACTGGACGAGCGGTTTGCCGAACATCGCGTCGGCCACCAGGGCACCGACGACGGCTCCGGCGATCTGAGCCGGTACGTACACGGTGACGTCCCGCGCGGTCGGTCCGTCCTCGCTGTGGCGGCCGGCGAGCCAGGCCGCGAGGGTGACGACGGGGTTGAAGTACGCACCGGAGACCGGCCCCAGAAGCGCGATGAGCGTGCCCAGGCCGAACACCGTGGCCAGCGAGTTGGCCAGCAGTTGCACGCCCACGTCCCTGGTCAGCTCGGTGGCCTGGATGCCTGAGCCGACGACCACCGCCACCAGTGCGGCCGAGCCCACGGCTTCGGCGACGGCCCGGCGGCCCAGCGAGGCGTTCACGCGGTTGCCTCGGCCTTCTGCGACGTCGTCAGGAAGGCGGCGAGCCGGTCGAGGGTGGCGGGCAGTGCCCAGTAATAGACCCAGGTGCCCCGCCGTTCGCAGTCGATCAGACCGGCCTGACGCAGCAGTTTGAGGTGGTGCGAGATCGTCGGCTGGGCCAGGTCGAAGGCCGGGGTCAGGTCACAGACGCACACCTCGCCGCCCGCCCGCGAGGCGATCATCGACAGCAGGCGCAGGCGTACCGGGTCACCCAGCGCCTTGAACAGCTTCGCCAGTTCCGCCGCCTGGTCCTCGTCCAGGGGCGCGGACACCAGCCCTGGGCAGCACGCGCCGTTCTCGTCGCTCTGTCCGAGCACCACAAGCTCTTGCTTCGACATGCGTCTATGTTGACATCCTTCGATACAAGTCGGCAAGCTTGAATCGACAAACATCAATGCAAGCCGTTGGGAGCCCTGCCATGTCCCGTGCTCAGCTCGCCCTGCGCGTCAGCGACCTGGAGGCGTCGATCAGCTTCTACTCGAAGCTGTTCGGCACCGAACCGGCCAAGCGGCGTGAGGGCTACGCCAACTTCGCCATCACCGAGCCCCCGCTCAAGCTCGTCCTGATCGAGGGCGAGCCCGGCGAGGAGACCCGGCTCGACCACCTCGGCGTGGAGGTCGAGTCCACCGACCAGGTTGACGCCGCCACCACCCGCCTCAAGGACGCCGGCCTGGCCACGTTCGAGGAGAACGACACCTCCTGCTGCTACGCCCTCCAGGACAAGGTCTGGGTGCACGGCCCCGGCAAGGAGCCCTGGGAGGTGTACGTCGTGAAGGCCGACGCCGACACCCTCGGCAAGAGCGCCGACCCCGACACCACCGGCGACGGCTGCTGCACCTCCCCGGCCGCTGAACCGGCCTCCGCGTCAGCGGGTTGCATCTGCGGCTGAACAGCAGTTCACGAGCATCCGCCGGTGGTTGCTGCACATCCGCGGATGCAGCAACCACCGCAACGACAGCCGACCGGCTCGCGGCGTACGGCCTCGATGGAAGGCCTGTGAAGAGCCCGTGACCGGCGATCCGGACAGCAATGGCCGTCCAGCCGATGGTTCGGGACAAAGTGAGCGCATGTGAACCCTGGCCCTGAGGTGTGCACGGCTGGATTCACTGACACAGCCGGCCAAGGACACAGAACTCGTTGCCTTCGAGGTCTGCCGGCACGACCCACGACTGGTCACCCTGGCCGATGCCGTTCTCATGGAATGTCCGGTTTGGTCACTTGGGTGTCCAAGGCAGTCCTGGGTGCGACGGGTGGCGGGCGATCCGCCTGAGGAAATGAGCGGCAGGATCCCCTTTGTAGGCGGTACGGTGCGCCGATGTCAGCGATCAAGAAGTTCCAAGTCACCTTCGACTGCGCAGAACCTGAGCGCCTCGCTCGCTTCTGGTGCGAGGTGTTGGGGTACGTCACACCGCCGCCACCGGAGGGATTCACGACCTGGGAGGACTTCAACCGCACCCTGCCCCCTGAGAAGCGGGGTTCATGGTTCGCCTGCAGTGATCCCTCAGGTGTGGGCCCGCGCCTGTACTTCCAGCGCGTCCCCGAAGGCAAGATCGTCAAAAACCGGGTGCATCTCGACGTCCGGGTCGGCACCGGGCTCGTGGGGGACGAGCGCCTCGCCAGGCTCGAAGCCGAGTGCGCACGACTGGTGGCGCTCGGTGCGACCCACGTGCAAACGCTGTATGCCGATGGGGAAAACGAGTCGTGCATCCCCATGCTGGACATCGAGGGCAACGAATTCTGTATCGACTGAGCATTCTCCGGGCCGGGGAGGCAGGGAGCCGCCTCCCCTGGGCCTCTCTGGGCGGCCGGGAGTCAGTCGGTCATCGCGTCGCGGACGAGCGCGGTGTCGACGAATTGCTCGAAGCGGACGATCAGGCCGCCGCGTACGACGAAGTGGTGGGCCGCCGCCGGCACGATGTGGTCGGCCGTTCCGGCAGCAGCGGGGCGCGGCCGGAGTTGCCGAATCCGACCGCGGTGGCGGCGCGGCCGGCGGGGGGTGAAGCGACGCGGACGTCGATCGGTTTGCCGGTCGCCTTGTCGGCCGCGGTGTAACGGGCGGGGACGACGTTCAACTTATTGACATGGACGCGCCTCAGTGCCACGTTGAGAGCGCTCTCAACAAGGTACGGACCAATCTCCCCGCACAACCCCCCACGGAGGTGGAGCGTGCTCAGCAGGCTCACTCACCGACTCCTGGCGCCGACAGCGGCGGCCACGCTGCTCGCGGCATTCCTCGCGCTGCACTCGGCCCCGTCCGCCGCCGCGGCGGTCCCCGACACCATCCCCCTGACGCTGACCAACAACTCGGGCCGGAGCGAGCCGGTCTACGTCTACGACATCGGCACCCTGCTCTCGACGGGACAGCAGGGCTGGTCGGACGCGAACGGCACCTTCCACGCCTGGCCCGCCGGCGGCAATCCGCCGACACCCGCGCCCGACGCGTCCATCCCAGGTCCCGCGGCCGGGCAGTCGAAGACCATCCGGATCCCCAAGTTCTCCGGCCGCATCTACTTCTCCTACGGCCAGAAGCTGGTCTTCAAGCTGACCACGGGCGGTCTGGTACAGCCGGCCGTGCAGAACCCGAGCGATCCCAACCGCGACATCCTGTTCAACTGGTCCGAGTACACGCTCAACGACTCCGGCCTGTGGCTCAACAGCACCCAGGTGGACATGTTCTCGGCGCCCTACGCGGTCGGAGTGAAGCGCGCCGACGGGAGCACGGCCAGTACCGGGCATCTCAAGCCGGGCGGCTACAACGGCTTCTTCAACGCCCTGCGTGGACAGCCGGGCGGCTGGGCCAACCTCGTCCAGACCCGGTCCGACGGCACCGTGCTGCGAGCCCTGTCCCCAGGGCACGGGCTGGAGACCGGTGCCCTGCCGGCGTCCGTCATGGACGACTACGTGGGCCGCGTCTGGCAGAAGTACGCGACGACGACCCTCACCGTCACGCCGTTCGCCGACCAGCCGAACACGAAGTACTACGGCCGCGTGTCAGGAAACGTCATGAACTTCACCAACGCCTCCGGGGCGATCGTCACCAGCTTCCAGAAGCCGGACGCAGACAGCATCTTCGGCTGCCACAAGCTCCTCGACGCGCCCAACGACCAGGTGCGCGGGCCGATTTCACGCACCCTCTGTGCGGGATTCAACCGCTCCACCCTCCTGGTCAACCCCAACCAGCCGGACACGAGCACGGCGAACTTCTACCAGGACCCGGTGACCAACCACTACGCCCGCAAGATCCACGCCCAGATGGCCGACGGCAAGGCCTACGCGTTCGCCTTCGACGACGTCGGCAACCAGGAGTCACTGGTCCACGACGGCAGTCCGCAACAGGCGTACCTGACCCTTGACCCGCTCAGCTGACACGGATTTCCCGGGGCCGCCGCACCCGGCATGAGCGAGGCCGGGGACGCCGAGGCGGGCGGGGCGTCGGCCGCCCCGAGGCGGCCCCGGCCCGCTCAGGGCATCGGATCCAGGAACGTCAGCACGGAGGCGTCCTCCTCGATCAGCGGGGCGAGGGCGGCGTTGAACGGGGCGCCGTACGGAGCCTTCAGGTGTGCCTGGAAGGCGTCCTCGTCCCGGTACACCTCGAAGATCCAGAAGGCACGCGGGGCGGACGCCTTGGTGTAGACGTCGAAGGCGAGGTTGCCGTCCTCTTCGCGCACCTTCCGGGCGTACTCCCCGAGCAGGCCGGCCACGTCGGCCTCCGCGCCCTCGCGGGCGGTGAACTCGGCGAACAGGGTCTTCTTCACGATGTCGCGTCCTCGCGTCGTCGGTGCGGCCGTTCAACGGCACCTGGGGCCCACTGGTTCCGGATCATGCCGTCCTCCACCCGCAGACGGCAGACGTGCGCGCGCACGCCATGGACGCCATGGACGCCATGGACATCACGACGTCACGGACGCCCCCACGTCACCGGAGCCGGAGTGGTGGCGGCACACGCCACCCCGGCATGTCATCGCTGACTTATGTCATCGATGACATCGAGGGGGCCCGACGATGATGTGCCAACACGGCCCACGCGTCAACGGGTTCGGCGGCCCCCGTGGACGTTGCCGATTTGTGACGAGCACAAGGCATTGACGTTGCCGGGAGCGGAGTCCATCATCCTCGGCAAGCAAGCAGTGTCAACGATGACATATGTCAACGATGACACCTCGGGACGGCATGTTTCGATGCCGGCCACGCCGCCCGCAATCCCGCAGGAGTCGTTCATGTCTCGCACCACTCGTCTGTCCCCCTCCCTCCTCAGAGCCGCCGCGTGCACCGGCATCGCAGCCCTCACCCTGACGGCCTGCGGCTCCGGCTCCGGTTCCGGCTCGGTGAGCGCGGGCTCCGGCTCGGGCAAGGGCGTCAAGGTCGGTCTGATCACCAAGACCGACACCAACCCGTTCTTCGTGAAGATGAAGGAGGGCGCGGAGAAGGCCGCCAAGGAGGACGGCGTCCAACTGGTCACCGCGGCAGGCAAGTTCGACGGGGACAACGCCGGTCAGGTGACTGCCATCGAGAACATGGTCGCCTCCGGGGTCAAGGGAATCCTGATCACCCCGAGCGACTCCAAGGCGATCGTGCCCGCGATCCAGAAGGCCCGCGCCAAGGGCGTCCTGGTGATCGCCCTGGACACCCCGCCCGAGCCGCAGAGCGCGGTCGACGCCCTCTTCGCGACCAACAACTTCAACGCCGGCCAGCTGATCGGCGAGTACGCCAAGTCGGCCATGAAGGGCAAGACGGCCAAGATAGCCACGCTCGACCTCGCGCCGGGCGTCTCCGTCGGCGTCCAGCGGCACGACGGCTTCCTGAAGGGCTTCGGCGCCGCGGACAAGGACGTCGTCTGCTCCCAGGACACCGGCGGCGACCAGGCCAAGGGCCAGACCGCCATGGAGAACTGCCTCCAGAAGGCGCCCGCCATCAACGTCGTCTACACCATCAACGAACCCGCGGCCCTTGGCGCGTACACCGCGCTGAAGGCCAAGGGCCGGGAGAAGGACGTCCTGATCGTCTCCGTCGACGGCGGCTGCACCGGCACCCAGGCGGTCAAGGACGGCAAGATCGCCGCGACCTCGCAGCAGTACCCGCTGAAGATGGCCGCCGACGGCGTCAAGGCGGTCGCGACGTACGCCAAGGACGGCACGAAGGCGTCCGGCTACACCGACACCGGCGTCACCCTGATCACCGACAAGCCGCAGGCCGGGGTCACGTCCAAGGACACCGGGTTCGGCCTGCAGAACTGCTGGGGCTGAGCCGCCCCCGAGGACCGTTCGACACCGCCTCTTCCCTCAGCGGGGCGGCCGGCCCCACACCTCCCCGACCGTGGGACGGCCGCCCCCTTGTCTTCCGACAAGGACTTCGCATGACCGCCACGTCCACCACCACGCCGTACGCCGAGCTCAAAGGACCGACGACGGCCCGCAGAGTGCTGACGGCACCGACCACCGGCCCGCTGGCCGCTCTCATCCTGGCCTGTGTCTTCTTCTCCCTGACGACTGACCAGTTCCTCTCCGGGGGGAACTTCTCACTGATCGTCCAGCAAGTGATGGTCGTCGGCACCCTCGCCATCGGGCAGACCCTGATCATCCTCACGGCGGGCATCGATCTGTCGTGCGGGGCCGTGATGGCGTTCGGCAGCATCCTGATCGCCAAGATGGCGGCCCAGGGCACCCTGCCACCTCTCCTCGCCATCGCTCTGGGCGTCGCCGTCTGCGGCGGGTTCGGCCTGGTGAACGGGCTGCTGGTGCAGAAGATCCCGCTGCCGCCGTTCATCGTGACCCTCGGCATGCTCAACGTGGCGTTCGCACTGACCCACATCTACTCCGAGGAGCAGACCGTCACCAGCCTGCCCGGACCGCTGACGGCCCTCGGGCAGACCTTCCCGCTCGGCAAGACCGACATCACCTACGGCTCCCTGGTCACCATCGCGCTGTTCCTGCTGCTCGCCTACGCGCTGAGCAGCACGGCGTGGGGCCGGCACGTCTACGCCCTCGGCAACAGCTCCGAGGCCGCCCGGCTCAACGGCATCCGCAACTCCCGGCTGACCGTCGGCATCTACACCGTGGCCGGCCTGCTGTACGGGGTCGCGGCGCTGCTGCTGATCTCCCGCACCGGAGTCGGGGACCCCCAGGCAGGGCAGACCGACAACCTGGACAGCATCACCGCCGTGGTCCTCGGCGGCACCAGCCTCTTCGGTGGACGCGGTTCGGTGCTCGGCACGTTCATCGGCGTCCTCATCGTCGGCGTCTTCCGCAACGGCCTGCAGCTGATGGGCGTCGCCTCCATCTACCAGACCCTGATCACCGGAGTCCTGGTGATCCTCGCGGTGACCGTCGACCAGATCTCCCGGAAGAAGGCCCGATGACCGCCACCTCTCCCACCCCCGTTCTGCAGGCCCGCGGCCTGGTCAAGCGCTACGGCCACGTCACCGCCATCGACGGCGCCGACTTCGACCTGCTGCCCGGCGAGGTCCTCGCGGTCATCGGCGACAACGGCGCCGGCAAGACCAGCCTCATCAAGGCCCTCACCGGTGCGGTGATCCCGGACGCGGGCGAGATACGCCTGAACGGCGAACCCGTCACCTTCGCCGGTCCGCAGAGCGCACGCGCCCACGGCATCGAGACCGTCTACCAGGACCTCGCCGTGGCCGCCTCCATGGACATCGCCTCCAACATGTTCCTCGGCCGCGAACTGCGCCGCCCCGGCCTCCTCGGCAGCGCGTTCCGCATGCTCGACAAGAAGCGGATGCGCCAGGAGGCCGCCGAGCACATGGCCGACCTGAAGATCGGGCTGCGGTCGCTCACCCAGGCGGTCGAGACCCTCTCCGGCGGCCAGCGCCAGGCCGTGGCCGTCGCCCGGGCGGTCGCCTGGGCCCGTACGGTCGTCGTCATGGACGAACCCACCGCCGCTCTCGGCGTCAAGGAGTCCGGCCAGGTCCTGGACCTCATCCGCCGCGTCCGCGACAAGGGCATGCCGGTCGTCCTGATCAGCCACAACATGCCCCATGTCTTCGAGATCGCCGACCGGATCCACGTCCACCGGCTGGGCAGGCGGGCCGCCCTGATCAAGCCCTCCGACTACTCCATGGCGGAGGTCGTCGCCATCATGACCGGCGCGCTCACCCTCGATGAGGCCGGCGGTACGGTCGTAGCGGACTCCGAGGCGGCCAAGGCCGCCGGGGTCCAGGCCAACTGACTTGACAGTCTCGTCGGTTCCGGCCGCCCGAGCGGCCGGAACCGACGAGCCCACACGGAACGGTCCTCCATGGCAGTGAACCGCCGACCCACCCTGGCCGACGTCGCCCGAGAAGTCGGCGTCAGCGCCAAGACGGTCTCCCGCGTCCTCAACGAGGACGGACCCGTCTCGGACCGGACCAGGCAGCAGGTGCTCGCCGCCGTGGCCAGGCTCGGCTTCCAGCCGAACCTCATGGCACGCAACATCCGCATCGGCGGACCCGACACCACCATCGGACTGGTCGTCCCGGACCTGGGCAACCCGTTCTTCGGGGCCGTGGCCGGCGGCATAGAGGACACGGTGCGCGACCGCGGTCTGACCCTGCTGATGGGTTCCTCCGCTGACGATCCCGACCGCGAGCACGCGTTGACGGACCAGTTCCTCGCCCGGCGCGTCAGCGTCCTGATGGTGGTGCCGTCCGTCGGCGCCGACCACTCCCACCTCAAGGCCCACCGTGCCGCGGGGCTGCCCGTGGTCTTCGTCGACCGTCCGGGGGCGGGCCTGGCCACGGACAGCGTCGTCAGCTCCAACCGTGCAGGCGCCCAGGAGGGCGTCACCCATCTGATCGCCCACGGCCACCGGCGCATCGGCTTCATCGGCGACCTGCCCGTCAAGTTGTACACACGCCGCGAACGCCTGGCCGGATACCGCTCGGCCCTGCGGGAAGCCGACCTCGCCTACGACCGTGCGCTGGTCACCAGCGCGCACGACCCCCAGGCGGCCGCCACCGCGACCTCGCAGCTGCTCGACCTGGCTGACCCGCCCACGGCCCTGTTCGCCGGCAACAACTTCGCCGCCCTGGGGATCGTCGCGGAACTCTCCCGAGGCAAGAGGAAGGACGTGGCGGTCGTCGCCTTCGACGACCTGCCGCTCGCCGAGGCACTGGAGCCGGCCCTCACCGTCGTCGCCCAGGACCCGGAGGAAATCGGCAGGGCGGCCGCGGCCACCGCCCTGGCACGACTCGACGGCGACCGCTCCCGCGCCCGCACCATCACCGTCCCCACCCGGCTGATCGTCCGGGGCTCGGGCGAGTGCCCCGCCCCTGCGCTGCGGGAGTCGTGAAGCTCTCGACAGGCGGAACGAGCCCGGTGGGGCGCCCAGGGGGCCGAGGCGTGCCCCGACTCAGCCGGTGAAGAACTTCTTGTCGAGCGCTATGGCAACCAGCCGGTCCATGCTCAGCGCCGGCTGCGGTCGCGTCACCGGAGCGCTCTCGGCGTACGAGTTGACCTCCCGCACCGCCACCCGGCGACCGTCCTTCCGCAGAGTGTCGACCAGCCACACCGCGGCCGAACCACCCTTCTCCGAGGACCCCTTGACCTTCTTCACCTTGGTGCCGTCGGCCAGGGTGACGGCCTCGCACTCACCGGAGACCCCGGCGCAACCCATGAGCCCGGCCAGGTCTTTCGTCTGGTCGTACTGCACGTCGACCTCCACCATGTTCTTCCCGTGGCCGTCGTCGTAGACCAGCTGGACCAGCTCTTCGTCGGCGTTCACGTCGGACACGGTCCCGCCCCGGGGCAGGTGTGACTTCAGCACCTCGGTCAGACGTGCGCCCGGTACCCGCTTGACGCCGGTGGAGGGAGTCGTGGAGGGGGCCTCCTCCGGGGCCGGCAGCGCGGCGATCGCCTTGTTCCAGGCCGGGCTGCGCACGATGGAGGTCAGCTGAGCGATCGACAGCAGCGGGTCGGCTCCGGAGGCCGAGCCCTTCTCCCCGCCACCGCCGAACTCCTGCACCGTCAGCTGGGCCCCCTCGCGGGTGGTGAACACGACGTACCAGCGCCTCTGCCCGGTGTCGCTGCTCGGGTAGGTGAACGACTCGGTGGTGTTGAGCACCGCCCCGCCCGGGAGCTTCTGGGTGGTGCACTTGTCGTAAGGGCGCACCTCCACCGGAAGGCAGCCGCCCTGACCCTGCTGGCCGGCGGCTGCTCCGGAGTCGACCCGCGCGATGGCGATGTCGATGCCGGAGGACCCGTTGGCGGTGGAGTAGGTGAGTTTGGCGTACGGCCAGACGACCGAACCGTCCCCCTCGGAACCCCTCCCCGAGGCGGCGGAGACGGTACCGCCGGGCGGCAGCAGGCTCTTCAGCGTGCGGACCATCTCCTCCCCGCTGATCGACGCCGGTGCCGGGGAGGGCGACTGCTCGGTGGAGTGCGCGGGGCCGCCGGGCCTCAACTGCTCGGGCGAGCCGCCGCCCCCGCTGCCGAAGGCGTTCGTGACCATCAGGGTTCCGCCCGTGGCGACCACCGCGAAGGCGGCCGTGGCGGCGGCGACCTGGGTGGCGCGGATCAGCCGCATCCGCCGGCCCCGGGCGACGGAACGCCGCACCAGGTCGGCGGAGTGGGGCGGGAACTCGCTGCTGGCGCGGCTCATGGCGCGGGTCAGCCGTTCCTCGAAGTCCTCGTTGGGTGACATGGGGGTCTCCGTTCGTCTGAAGCGTCGTTCGGGCCCGGGGCGAGGAGAGCGCCGCACCGCCGGGCCATGCTCGTCATGCGGCCAGGTCGGCCAACTGGTCGCCGAGCAGGGCGCGCAGCCGCTGCAGGGCGCGCATGCTCCGGGCGCGCACGGCTCCCGGCGACAGCTGGAGCACCTGTGCGGTCTCCTCCACCGAACGGTCATCCCAGTAGCGGAGCACCAGCACGGCACGGTCCTTGGCCGTCATCCGGGCCAAGCCGTCCAGCAGTGCTATCCGCAGCTCCGCGTCCTGCGCGGGGCCGGCCGCGTCGGGCAGCCGGTCGCTGGGGCGCTCGGTGGAGCTGCGGCGGCGGCGCTGGGAGAGGAAGGTCCGCACGAGCACGGTGTCGGCGTAGGCCACCGGGGAGTCCACCCGGCTGATCCGCCGCCAGGAGCGGTACATCTTGGCGAGTGTCTCCTGAACCAGGTCCTCGGCGAGGTGCCAGTCGCCCGTGAGCAGGCAGGCGGTCCGGAACAGAGGGCCGCTGCGGGCGGCTGCGAACTCCAGGTAGTCCGCGGGTGCTTCCCTCACCGTGTGTCCTTTCGTGGTCGGACGTCACCTCTTACACGCGGTGGGGGTGGTGGCGCGTTACGGACCTGGACGATATTCGAGGGGGCAGTTGCGCGAGGGCCGTGCCAGGTCGCGTGGATCGGAGGGGGGCCTTGCCGAGACTCGGGGTGCACGGAGGGCGCACCTCCGCAGCCGGGACCGCGACGGAGGTGCGACGGAGGTGGGCGGCCCCGGCGCTCGGCCGTGACGGCCGACCTCACTGCTCAGGAGGACGCCTTCCGGCAGAGGAACTGGTGGGACCGGGTGCGAGCCACGGCCCTCGTCACTGGCCCACCCTTCCGTCGACGCACTCGCGCAGCAGATCGGCGTGCCCGCAGTGACGGGCGTACTCCTCGATCCTGTGCACCATCAGCTCCCGAACCGCGATCCCGTCCTTCCCCAGACGCTCGCCCAGATCCGGGTGCGCGGCCAGCGCGGCGTCGGTCGCGGCCTGCTCACGCTCCAGATCGGCGTACGCGGCGTCGACCACGGCCTGCTCGGCGACAGCTCCGTCGAAGTCCGCGTCACGTTCGCCGTACAGCTTCGGCAGCGGGTCACCGTCGGTGATCCAGTTGCGCCAGTCCCGTTCCACCTCGGCGAGGTGCCGGACCAGGCCGAGCAGCGACATCGTCGACGGCGGAACCGATCGACGGGCCAGTTGCTCCGCATCCAGACCCTCGCACTTCATGCGCAGGGTCATGCGGTAGTTGGTCAGGAAGTCCTGCAGCGTCGCGAGTTCGCCGTCCGGACTGGGGCCTTCGCTGTTGCGGGGGTCGTCGTCCGGATCGGCCCACATGTCGGGGTAGACGGTTGCCTGGGTCCATCGCGCGGGTTGGTCAGTCATGCGTCGCATGGTGGTCTGTGACGGCCCCGACCCGCTACTGAGTTCTCGCTTCGAGCCGCGCCCGGACACGCCCACGGCTCCGAGCCGACCCGCTCCCGGCTGGAATGACGGACATAATCGGGGGCGTACCCTCCCCGACTGCTCCTGGTTGAGACTGCGTGAAGCTAGCTGAACCGCATCGACGGCTGGTGGCCGACGTCCTCGCCGTCGGTACGCCGTACGCCTTGGCGCTCGCCGGTGGGGACGCGGTACGGGCGCATGGGTTGGTGGACCGGCCCAGCCGCGACGTGGACGTCGCCACGGAGAGCGCCGTCCCGATGGAGGAGATCGCATCCGCCGTCGGTGCCGGTCTGGAGGAGCGAGGCTGGGCCGTGCGCCCACTGGGGACGGACCCCCTCGCCGCGCGGCTCGTCGTCACCGATCCGTCCACCGGTGAGGAGTGCGAGCTGCAGGTGCTGAAGGAAGCGCTCTGGCATCCGCCGGTCGTCACCGAACTCGGCCTGACCGTCTCCCTCGAAGACGTCGTCGGCATAAAGGTGCGTGCACTGGCCGACCGCGGTTTCGCCCGCGACCTCATCGACGTCCACGCCGCCTCCGACCGCTTCAGCCACCCGGAACTCGAGGAACTGGCCCGCCGCCACGCCGGTGACACCTTCGACCTGACCGATCTGCAGGCCCGCCTGACCGGCGCGGAGTGGCTCGACGACGCGCAGTTCGCCGCGTACGGCCTCGACGAGCCCGCGATCGCCGAACTCCACCGCTGGGCCCAGCAGTGGGCGGACGACATCGCGGAGCGGCTGGTGGAAGGGGAGCCGCCTGCGGAGGAGTGACGCCGGGCGACCGCTCGTCGCAGTCGCACGTGGGCGCACTCGGCCCGGAC
The DNA here is from genome assembly GCF_042892355.1 of Streptomyces sp. NPDC001796. Taxonomy (NCBI): domain Bacteria; kingdom Bacillati; phylum Actinomycetota; class Actinomycetes; order Kitasatosporales; family Streptomycetaceae; genus Streptomyces; species Streptomyces sp. NPDC001796. The sequence continues at coordinate 18,223 of NZ_JBIAUC010000019.1, forward strand.
AAAGGCCTCGACATCCTGCTGGAGGGCCACCGGCGGCTGAAGCACCGGGTCCCAGTCACCGGCTTGCTTGTGCCTCCGAGGTCTTCGACCGCGTGCTGACCGCACGACGAGCAGTCGCCTGAGACCCGGCGTCCCGCGCGCCCCCTCCACACCTCCGTACCACCGGTGACGTCACAGCGTTCGCAGGGCGGCGGTGACAGTTCGTGTTCATCATGGGCGCAGCGTGATTTGGCGAACGTACGTGGTGCAGGGGGAGAATGAGCGTCGATGGCAACCGTCGCAGGAAGAACGCCTCGGCCATGAAGATGATCGGCGGCCTCCTCGGTACGTTTCGGAAGGCCGCCGGTTACACCCAACGGTCCCTCGCCCATGAGGTACTCGTGGACGAGGAGACCATCGCGTCCATCGAGCAGGGTCGGCGCATGCTGAAGGAAGATCTGGCCCACACGTTGGACAACGTGCTGGAAACGAAGGGCGCCTTGGCAGTCGCGGTAACCCATATGCCAGAGGTGGATCTGTTTCCGCGGTGGGCGGAGGAGTACATCGATCTGGAGCGCGAGGCGCTTGCGCTGTCGTGGTACGACAACCAGGTCTTGCCCGGGCTATTGCAGACTCCGGCGTATGCCCGGTCGGTGTTCCTGAATGAGGTTCCCGCACTCACCGAGGGTGAGATCGAGCAGCGGGTCGCGGCACGCATCGCACGACAGAAGGTCCTCCAGCGCGCGGTGCCGCCCAGCATCAGCTTCATCATCTCCGAGTCGGTCCTGATGGATCGACTCGGCGGAGATGGGGTCTACCGCGAGCAGGTTCGGCAACTGCGCGAGTGGAGCGACCTGCCCGGGATCACGGTGCAGGTGATGCCTGTAGGGCGTGACTTCCACGCCGGGCTCGCCGGACCGTTCATCCTCATCGAGACACCCGACCACCAGCGCATCGCCTACGTCGAAGGACAGCGCCGTGGCTGGTTGATCGCCGATCCTGACGAGGTCTCCGTCCTGGAGCGCAAGTATGCAATGCTGCGGACACAGGCACTCAACCCACGTGAGACCAGGGGCCTGTTGGACCGGCGACTAGGAGAGCCGTGAACACCGAACTTCATTGGTTCAAGTCCAGCTACAGCAGTGAGCAGGGCGGCGCCTGCCTGGAAGTCGCCCCCACACCGGACGCCGTCCACGTCCGCGACTCCAAGCAGTCCCCCGGTCCCACCCTCACCGTCCCCCGAGACTCCTGGGCCGGCTTCCTGGCTCTCGCGCGGCAGAGCTGACGTCGGGTTCCGGCGTCGCAGAGGACCGTCGGCGGCGGGTCGTCGCCAGGGTCAGCGTCACCATCAGGGACGCCCCCGCCATCATCGCCATCGCGGGTCCCGGTGACGTCAGTTGAGCCACCGCCCCCGCCAGCGTCGCGCTCACCCCCTGCATCGTGAGCATGCCCGCCGAGTGCAGGCCGAGGGCGTGGCCGCTCAGGTCCGGTGGGGTCAGCGTCATCAGGTGCTCCTGCTGGATGAGGCTCGCCGCGAAGCCGACCGACGCCAGGGCCGCGCAGGCCGCCGCCACCGATACCGAGGGGTGCAGGGCGAACAGCAGATACGGGGTGGCGAGGAGAAGCAGGAACGGGATGCCGAGGCGGCGGCGCAGCGCGGGCGGGAGCAGACGGCCCGTCGTCACGTCACCGACGAACATGCCGAACGCCGCGCACGCGAACAGCGCGCCCGCGTGCTGCGGTGCGTAGGAGACGTAGAGCGATTCGCAGCCCACCACCAGGCCGTTGGGGATCCACAGCAGGAGGTAGGTCGTCCGGCGCTCCGGTGACGACCACAGCAGCGCGTTGGTGCGCCACGTCTGCGCCACGGAGGGGCGGCCCGAGCTGCGCGGCGCCCGGCGGGTCAGACCGCAGCGGGCCGTCGCGGCCGCCGCCAGGTACAGCGCGGACGCCGTCAGCAGCGTCGTACGCGGGGACAGCACCGCCAGCAGGACGCCGCCCGCCGCGTAACCGGTGATCTGCATCAGGCCGTTCGCCACGTTGAACGCCGAACGGCCCAGTAGGTAGCCGTCCTTGGCGAGGATCTCGTTGAGCAGGCCCCAGAGGACTCCGCCGCCGAGCGACTGGATCAGGCCGAGGAGGAGAACCAGCGCGAAGACCGCCCCCATCGGAAGGCCGGGCGTCGCCATCACCGCCGTGCCGACCGCGAAGGCGCTCGCGATGCCCGCCGTCGTAGCGCGCGGGGGCAGCCGGTCGGCCGCCGACAGCAGGGTCGTCGCGCCCACGACCTGGGCGAGTTGCGGGCCGAACATGCTGACCGCGGACAGCAGGGGAGAGCCGGTGGCCCGGTAGACCAGCGTGCCGAGCGCCAGGCCGCCGAGTGTCGAGGCGGCCGTCTGGGAGGCGGAGGACAGGAAGAGGGGGGTGAACTCCCGCGTGCGGAACAGGTCGGCGTAACTGCGCATGCGTGGAGTGTGGGCGGGGAGTCCCGGGTGGTCGTTATTGTTTCGCGTACGTGCGAAACGTCCGCCGCTCCGGAGTGTGAAGGCGCCCATGGGCCTCTGGTACGTCAGCGCCGACACGCTCGCCGGCAGCCGGTTCCTGCTCTCGCCGCTCGCCGAGGTGTTCGCCGCTCTGAAGGTGCTGCACGCCGGTACCGCCTCCCACCCAGGGGAACGCTCCTGGCTGGACACCCACCTGCCGGCGTACCGGACGCGGCTGGCCGCCGACCCCGTCACCGGGCTGCTCGTCAGCAGCGGGCTCGGCCCGGAGTGGATCGCCGACTTCCTCACGCCCACGCCCAGGGACGGGGAGACCTTCGAGGAGGGCGTGGAGCGGGTGCGCTCCGCCTCCCCCGCCGACGCCCGGGCCCACCTGACCGTGTCCCTGCGCGGACCGCTCCCCGCCGCCCTCGACCGCGACGACCTGCCCGAACGCGCGGCCGACCTGCTCACCTACGTGTGGACGCAGACCGTACGGCCGTACTGGGACCGGCGGCGGCGCGTCCTGGAGGCCGATGTCGTCGCCCGGACCGCGCAGCTGAGCCGGGGCGGCTGGGCGGCCGCGCTGGACACCCTGCGGCCGGGCCGGACCCGCTGGCTCGGCGGGAACCGGCTCCAGGTCAACCTCCACGAGTACCCGCCGCGCGAGATCTCCGGCGCCCAGCTCGTCTTCGTCCCCGTCACCCCGCAGCGGGCCGGCTGGGTGTCCTGGGAGGAACCCGACCGGTACGCCCTCGTCTATCCCTGCGCGGGCGTGCTGGCGGACGGGACGCGCACGGTGGTGCCGGAGAGTCTCGGCGCGCTGCTCGGTCCCGCCCGGGCCCGGGTGCTCGTGCTGCTGGACTCCCCGATGAGCACCAGCCAGCTGGTCGCCGTCACCGGGCAGGGGCTCGGCTCGGTCGGGCGCCACCTCAAGGTGCTGCTGGACGGGCGGCTGGTGGAGCGGCGGCGTGCGGGACGGTCGGTGCTGTATTCGCGTACGGCCGCCGGTGAGGTGCTCGTCACAGCGCAGCGGGGGTGACGGGCGCGTCACCTGGTAGCGGGGCGGCGGAGTTAGCATCCGCCCATGACGACTACTGACAACAGTGCGGGTGCCTCTGTCCTCGATGTCGAGATCGGCGCGCTGCAGGGCGGCTCGGCGGACCTGTCCCAGTACGCGGGCAAGGCCGTCCTCGTGGTGAACGTGGCCTCCAAGTGCGGGCTGACGCCGCAGTACGCGGGTCTGGAGCGGCTCCAGGAGCGGTACGCACCGCTGGGCTTCACCGTGCTCGGTGTGCCCTGCAACCAGTTCCTCGGGCAGGAGCCCGGCAGCGCCGAGGAGATCGCGGAGTTCTGCTCGGCGACGTACGGCGTGACCTTCCCGATGACGGAGAAGATCGAGGTGAACGGGGAGGGACGGCACCCGCTGTACGAGCGCCTGGTCGGCTACGCGGATGCCCAGGGGCACAGCGGCGACATCCGCTGGAACTTCGAGAAGTTCCTGATCGGGAAGGACGGCAAGGTCGTCGCCCGCTTCTCGCCGCAGACGGAGCCGGAGGCGGCCGAGGTCGTGGCGGCCATCGAGGGGCAGCTCGCGTAGGCCGGGGTCCGGGCTCCGGTCGGCCCTGCCCCTGGGGCGGGGCCGAGCGTCCTGAGTCACCGTGCGAACGGCGCCCGGTGACTCAGGCATGCGCATCGGTCGGCGGGCCCGCCCTCAGTCGCCGGACGGCTGGGCGTTGTCCTTCAGCTCCTCCGGGCACGCGGTCCCCCGCGGCAGCTGATACGGCGCGGCCAGGCGGTAGGTGCCCGGGCGGGGGGCCAGGAGTTCTGTCCACTTGTCGCCCCAGATGTCCTCGGGGGCTTCCATCAGGCAGCCGTTGACGTTTTCGTAGGTCTTCGGGGCGCCCTGGGCACGGTGCTTGGAGGCATCCGTCTCCTGGGGCGGCTTCACGCCCTTGCCCTGGGTGTCGACCAGGCCCAGCCACGGCGAGTAGGGGACCCGGATGAGGACGCGGCCCGCCTGATTCACCTGGATCGTCAGCTCGCCCTGCTCCGCGCGGTCGACGACCGCCGGGGGATCCGCCAGCGGGGTCGGGTCCGTGACCGCGAACAGCTGCCAGTTGGCGTCGCCCCAGATCTGCTTCAGGTACGGCATGCCGCGCTGCACGAGCTCACGTTCGCGTTCGCCGCCGTCGCCGTCCGGCTCGCCCTTCGGCAGCACCACGTAGTGCACGGCCCAGCGCTGCAGCCAGGCGTGGTAGTTCGCGGAGTTCAGCGTGTCGTCGTAGAAGAGCGGGTTGCGTTCCATGTCGGCCTGGCGGTTCCAGCCGCGGGCCAGGTTGACGTACGGCGCAAGCGCGGAGGCCTCGCGGTGCGAGCGCGCCGGCACCACCTCCACGCGGCCCTTCTCCGCACCGACCACCTGGAGCTGGTGGACCAGCGGCGCCAGCTCGTGCGCCCAGGACGCCGCCGGAGTGGTGTGGATGATGTCGTCCACCGTCTTGACACCGATCCAGACGACGAAGCCGGTGAGCGCCACCACGAGGGCGTACCACTTCCGGCTGCGCGGCACCGTGAACGGCAGCGCCGCGACCAGCGCCACCCCCGCGAACAGCATCGCCAGGCGGGTGATGTTCGAGCCGATCTGGGAGCTGATCAGCCAGACGAGGAGAACGGAGAGCCCGTACACCGCCGCCGTGATCCGTACCGTCTTCCACTCCTCCGGGACCAGGTAGAACGCCAGGGCCGCGAAGGCGAACGGCAGGATCGTCGACGCCCAGGTCATCGGCTGCGTGCCGGAGAACGGGAACAGCCACGCGGACAGGGCCACGACGGCCGTGGGGGCCAGGCCAAGCGCCCAGGCGCCGGGGCGGCGCTTCTGCAGGAACAGCGCCACCGCGACCAGGCCCACGAACAGGCCCGCCACCGGGGACGACATCGTGGCCAGCGCGGCCAGCGACGCCGCGGACAACGCCTTCGCCCAGCGTTTGTGACGCCAGCGGTACGGCCAGCAGAACACGGCCGCGGTCGCGCCCAGCGCGAACACCATGCCGAGGCCGAATGTGACGCGGCCCGAGATGGCGTTGCAGAGGAGTCCGAACACCCCGGCGAGGGCCGGCCACCACGGCTCGCGGACGGCACGGCTGCGGACGAGGATCAGCGTCAGCAGGCCGGCCGAGACCGTACCGGCGATCATCATCGTCGTACGGACGCCGAGGACCGACATCAGATACGGCGACACGACGCTGTACGACACCGGGTGCATGCCCCCGTACCAGGCGAGGTTGTACGCCGAGTCGGGGTGCCGGCCGACGAACTCCGCCCACGCGTCCTGCGCCGCGAGGTCCCCGCCACTGTTCGCGAAGGTGAAGAACCAGATGAGGTGCAGCACTCCGGCGAGGGCCGTGACGGCGAGGCCGGGATGACGACGGGCCAGGTCGGCCGCGCGTGAGGAGCGCAGCCTGGCGGCCGCGGCGCTCAGGCGCGTGGGCTTCGGGGCGTCCTCGGCGGAGGGCTCGGAGCCGGTGGCCGGGGCCGCGGGAACCGCCGGTGCCGCCGGGACGGGGGCCGGGGCCTGGGGAGCCGGCCCGTCCGGGGAGTCAGGGGTGGGCGCGCGCAGCGGTATTCGCGGTCCGGGGGGTGACCCGTCCGGGTGACGTCGCCGGTCGGCGTCGTCGGCGTGTGTCGGCTCCGCTGTGGCCACCTGAAGGCACTCCCCGTGTCCTGTCTTCCGCTCTCGGCCGCGTCCCGTTCGCTCCCGCTTCACGGCCGCGTCTCCGCGACCGGCGACCTGTCCCGATTCGTGACGCTAGCACGCACCCCGCCGAGGGGCCCCGGGGTGGGGCTCCGCGACGGGGTGCTGGGTGCCGCTTGGTGCCGGGTGCGCCCGGTTCAGCCGAGGCGGGACAGTTTGTCCGTGAAGCCCGGCTCGGCCAGGTCCTTCTGGAGAGCCACCGGGACCGTCACCGCGTGACTGGAGCCATCGCCGACCGTGAGGCTGCCGACGACCTTCCCGGCCTTCGCCTCGTGCGGAACCGCCGTGCCGCCGTCACCGATCGACAGCTTCGTCCTCAGGCCCGGCCAGCCGACCGCCGTCAGGTTCTCGGTGGCGACCACCGGCGTCTTCCCGCCGAGCTGGTCGTCCACATACCCGACGACCTCGCCCTTCTTCACCACGGTGGCCGTGGTCAGGCTCTGCTGGACGGTGTTGATCAGCTTCTGGCTGTTGGTCAGCGCGAGTTGCAGGCTGTCCCAGACACGGCCCGTGTGGGCGTCCTGGTTGAGGACGGCGCCGTAGATCGTCCGTGTCCTGCCGTCGACCACCTTCGTCGCCGCCCACACGAGGTTGCCGCCCGCCGGGGTCGACGAACCCGTCTTCAGGCCGATCACGCCGACCTGCCTCACCAGCAGGTCGTTGTTGTTGTATATCGGCTTGTCCAGGCCGGGGATGTCGGCCTTGGCCATCGCGACGATGCTGCGGAACACCTCGTTCTGCATGACCGCCTTCGCCAGCTTCAGCTGGTCGACGGCCGTGCTCACGGTCGTCTTGTCCAGGCCGCTCGGGTCCGTGTACGTCGTGTGGGTCATGCCCAGCTTCTTCGCAGCGGCGTTCATCTTGCCGACGAAGGTCTGGCTGTCGGAGTCCCAGCGGGCCAGCAGCCGTGCGACGTTGTTCCCCGACGGGATCATCAGCATCTGCAGCATCTGCCGCTCGGTGAACTTCTGGCCCTTCTTCATGGCCGCCGTCGACTCGTCCTCCTTCTTCGAGTCGTCCTCGGCCTGCTGGTCGGCGGTGATGGTCGGGCCGCCCTGGTTGCCCGTGAGCGGGTGCGTCTGGAGCGTGACGTACGCCGTCATGATCTTGGCAACGCTCGCTATCGGCTTCGGGCTCTGCTGACCCTCGGCGCCGATCACGCCCACCCCCTCGACCTCTATGGCCGACTGGCCCTGACCCGGCCAGGGCAGGTCGAGCTTCCCGCCCTTGAAGGTGTACGTTTCGTCGGCCGTCAGTGCGAGGGTCGGCGTCGGCAGCGGGCGGACCGCCTGCACGATCGCAAAGATGATCACCAGCAGAACGACCAGCGGCGACCAGATCTTGATGCGCCGCAGGACGGTGCGGACCGGGGTCTCCGGGGGCGGCGGGGTGTTCGTCAGCTCCGCGAGCAGATCCAGCGGCGGCTTGGGCGGGATCGGCTGCTGGGCGGTGCGCTCGGGGCCGACCTGGGGCATGGCGGTGGTCGCGTCGGCGGGGCCCGCGGCGGGCTTCGACTCCGTGGACGCCGACTCCGTGGACGCCGACTGCGCGGACGCCGACTGCGCGGGCTTCGCCTGGGCGGGCTTGACCTGCGAACGCTCGGCCGGCGTGGGTCGGGGCTCGTCCAGCGACTTCAACGGGACGAACTTGCTGGTGCGTTCGGCGTCAGATTCGGACTTGTCCGACTTGGCCGACTTGTCTGCCCAGGCAGGACCGGACTTGGCGGAGGGCTTCGCGTCGGCCACCTTGAGCATGGTGGTGGGCTGGTCGACGGCAGGCGGCCGTGCCGCCTTGAAGACGGCGGTGGGCTGGTCTACGGCGGGTTCGGGGTCCTTCTTGCCGTCGGAGTCGGAGTCGGAGTCGCCCTCTCCCTCGGGCTCCCCCTCTCCTTCCCCTTTACCCTTTTCTTCCGCGCTTTCGCCGTCTTGCCGCTTTTCCTGCTTTGGCTGCTTTTCTTCGGACTTGGGGGAGTCTTCGGGCTCGTTCTTGGCTTCGGAGGCCGCAGGCTCGACGTCGTCGCCGGTGTCACCGTCGCCGTCGGAGCCACCGTCGCCGTCGCCGTCGGAGCCACCGTCGCCGTCGGAGTCGTCGCCCTCTTCGGCGGTGTCCTCGGCCTCCGGCTCCACTTCGGAAGCGTCGGCGTCGGAAGACCCGCGCTCCGGCTCCTCCGGCTCCTTCGGCTCCTTCGGCTCCTTCGGCGACTCCCCCTCGGGTTCCGCCTCGGCGTTGCCCTCGGACTCCGCCTCAGGCTTCTCCTCGGCCTTGCCCCCGGACTCCGCCTCAGACTTCTCCTCGCCCTCGCCCTCGCCCTCGGCCCCGTTCTCCTCAGCGCTCCGCACCCAGGAAGTCAGCGCCGCACGTTCCCGCGCCTCGCTGTCGGCACCGTCGGCACCGTCGGCACCCGAGTCCACCGTGTCCGCGGGACCCGTGCCCTCCTCGGCCTTCTCGGCCTTCTCGGCCTCCTCAACAGCCGTACCGGCGGAGCCGCCACGCAGCGACTTGGTCGAGAGCACCGTCGTAGCCTGGTCGACCCGCACCTTCTCGCCGGTCAGCGCGAGCCTCGGGTCACGTCCGGCCTTGGCCGGCCCCGGAACCGGAGCCCCGCTCCCCGACGTCGTCTCCGCCGACGACCCCTGCTGCTTCGACCTGTCGGGGGACTCGCCCGCCACCGATGCCTCCTCCGTGCGCCGCGCACCCGCGTACGCGCCTTGCCCAACCGTGAACCGCCGCCCGGACACTGCTGCCCGAACCATGTACCAGTGTCCTGTGTGAGGGATTGACCCCTGCGCTAGACGAGAACGACATACCTACTGGTTCCACTACATTCCGGTCACGCACCCTCGACAGACCAATGTGAGAGGGGTCACCCTGTCTCTCATCCACGCGGGGAGGCATGGATGGGCAGGAGCCGCAGAACACTTCCGGAGGAGCTTCTGCTGCTGGCACTGGACCCGGCCACGGGTACCACTGCACAGCCGCAGTCGCTCGACCTCGGTCTGGCCGGAGCACAGCTAGTGGAGCTGGCGCTGGCCGGACGGATAGCCCCAGACGGGGATCGTATCGCCGTGGTGGTGCCACGGCCGACTGGAGATCCAACTTTGGACAGCGCATTGGAGTTGCTGCGCAGGCGCGGCGCTCCCGTGCGGGCCGTCCACTGGATCGGCGGGCCGCGTCTCGGGCTGCGCCAGATCTATCTCTCGCATCTGGAGCGGTGCGGCATGGTCCACGCCGTGCCGGGCCAGATGTGCGGGGTGCTGCCGACGACTCGCTACCAGGCGACGGACACGGCCATCAGCCGGGAGATCAGGTCCCGGCTGGATTCCGCGATCCGTACCGGCGTTCCGCCGGACCCGCGGACCGCGGCGCTCGCCGCACTGGCCCACGCGGTCGGTCTCGGCAAGCACCTGTATCCGGGCAACGAGGGCCGCTCGTCCCGTTCCCGGCTGCGGGATCTGATCAGGCACGACCCCATGGGCGGCCTCGTGGCGCACGCCGTGATGGACGTCCAGAACGGCGTGGGCGCACAGCCGCGACGCAACTCTGCCGCCGGCGCCAGGCCCGCGGCGGAACCAGCGCGCGGTGTTCCGATGCAGCCACGCCACGGATCCATGGCGCGCGTCGTGGCCCACTGAGCCGAGGCCCCACGGCTCAGCAGCACCGGCACGCCCCTGCCGAACCAGCAAAATCGGTACGGCAGGACAGCGGGACCGCCCGATGAGGCACCCGCGAGCAGTCCCGAGACCCGTTCGGGAGCCGCCCGGCCGCGCGGGGCGGTAGGACCGTACGTCCTTCGCGACGACACGGCCTCACCGCCCCGCGCGGCCGCATGCGTGCCACTCGTGCGGCGAGGGGATCGGCTGGATCGGCGCGTACGGGACTCCGTGCGAGGGGCGCCGGACTGTTCGATATCCGTGGCGCCGTGGGCCCGACTTGGGGCCAAGGACCACCCAAGAGACCCGTGGTCGCCGCATATCCGCCGTTTCCCAGCGGTAGGAAGCACCTTGGTGGCAATCTGCTCAGCAGCAGATACGCAAAGTAGAGGCACGCAGCCGGAGGTGCACGTCCGTGGCGTCGAATGTCAATCCCACCGTCCGGCGACGCCGGCTGGGCCAGGAGCTGCGCAGGCTCCGGGAACTGAAGGGCATGACCGCGGAAGAGGTGGCCGAGCGACTGCTGGTGTCACAGTCGAAGATCAGCCGCCTCGAGAACGGCCGCCGCAGCATCAGCCCGCGTGACGTCCGGGACCTGTGCGGAGTCTACGAGGTCGAGGACCAGCGTGTCGTCGAATCGCTGATGGAGATGGCCCGTGACTCCCGCCAGCAGGGCTGGTGGCACGCGTTCGGGGACATCCCCTACAGCGTCTACATCGGTCTGGAGACGGACGCCGAGTCGCTGCGCGTCTACGAGCCGCAGATCATCACCGGCCTGCTGCAGACCCGTTCGTACGCCGAGGCGCTCATCCAGGGCGCGCTGCCCGAGACCTCGCCGGCCGACATCGAGAAGCGCGTCCAGGTGCGGATGCGCCGCCAGGAACGTATCTCCGCGGAGAACAACCCGCTGCGCCTGTGGGTGGTGCTCGACGAGGCGGCGCTGAGCCGGCGCGTGGGCAACAACCTGGTGATGCGGGAGCAGTTGGAGCACCTCGTGGAGATGTCCCGGCTGCCGCACGTCACCGTGCAGGTGCTGCCGTTCGAGGTGGGGGCGCATCCCGGCCTCAACGGCCAGTACGCGATCCTGGAGTTCGCCGACGCGGCCGACTCCAGTGTGGTGTACCTCGAGGGCGTCACCAGCGACCTTTACCTGGAGAAGGCGCAGGACGTGCAGAAGTACGCCGTGATGTACGAGCACCTGCGGGCACAGGCCCTCAATGTGGAGCAGTCCCGCAAGTTCATCGAGGACGCGGCCAAGAGCTACGCCTCCTGAGCCGATGGGCCAGCGAGCGGCGGATCTTACACCCGTGGATAATCCGGGCGTAAGACCCCACTGGAATATGCCACCCGGTCGAGTGAACGACCCCTCCGGACGAGGATGTTGCCGAGTAGCGTCGATCACGCCACCAGTCAACAAGTTGGCGCGATTCGCATCGCGGAATCCGTGAGGGGTCCGCGGCGCGGTCACAGCAACTCAGCAACTCGCTACCGGAGTGAACATGGCTGTTCTTCAGGGGGCCACGGCAACGTGGACCAAGTCGTCGTACTCGGCCGGAAACGGCGCCTGCGTCGAGGTCAAGTCGCCCCTTCCGTCGGCGCTGTTCGTGCGGGACTCGAAGGTCACCGAAGGGCCCGTCCTGGCCTTCCCCGCCGACGCCTGGAACACGTTCGTGGCGTCGATCAAGTAGTGCCGAGCGGCCCCACCACGCCCACGACAGAGCCCTCTCGACTGGCCCGCCGTCCCGGCCGAGGGGGCTGCTTCTTTCGGCGGCCCGGTTCGCCTCCGTTCAGGATTCAGCGGAGTCGATCCACGTACCGGTCCGTCCCCGGCACCGTCGGAATGAACGGGGCCACCAACTCCACCCTGCCCAGCCCGCTTTCCATGACTGCCCCGTCCAGTCCCGTGAAGTGTTCCTCCCAGCACTCGCGGGGATCCTCCTCCAGGAACCACAGCAGGGTCAGGCGCGTGTCCACGCCCTCCACCTGCTTGACATAGGTCATTCGGTCGCCCGGCAGCGGCGTCGGGCGGAAGACGGTCACCATGGCCGCCGGGGAGCCCGCCAGGCGCCGCGGCAGATGCCGGACGCGCAGCCACTCCAGCAGGCCGGCACGCCGCTCGGGACCGTCCGCGTCGACCACCTGCAGGACCAGGCCCGCGTACGGGTGGTCCAGCGCGTGAACGTCGCGCGGCCCGGCCGCTCCGTCCCGGTACACCGTCGTCTCATGGTCCTGGAACGCCGTGAAGACGTGGGTACGGTCCTGGTAGACGCGTGCGTCACGGTTGAGGCGCTTGTTGATGGCGACCGTCCAGCGCATGTGGTCCTCATAGCGGCCGTCCGTGACCCAGTACGTCGACAGATAGCAGCCCGCCGTCACCGGCTGCGCGACCGCCGACTTCTCGGGGTAGCGCAGGAGTTGAAGATCGCGGGTGGCGACCCAGCGGCGGCCGGCGAACATCCACGGCATGGCCATCGCCCCGGCGTAGTAGTGGTCGTCCTCGTACCAGCGGTTGTACGCGTACTCGTGCCCCGGGTGCGGTTCCACCATGGTGATCAGCGCATGGCCCGGGCGGACGCCGTAGGGCCCCACGGCGGCCAGCTCGGCGTACACCTCGCTGCGCGTGTCCCCGCCGCCCCGCAGGCGAACGACCATGAAAAAGGGGGAGGTGCCCGATGTCGCTGCTCCAGGGCAGGACCGTCGTCGTGTCGGGAGTCGGTGCCGGGCTCGGTCACCAGGTCTCCGCTGCCGTCGTGCGCGACGGGGGGAACGCCGTGCTCGGGGCGCGCACGGAGGCGCACCTCGCCAAGACCGCCGCCGCGCTCGACCCTGACGGGGCGCACACGGCGTACCGGGCGGCCGACATCACCGACGAGGCACAGTGCGAGGCACTCGCGGCGCTGGCGGTGGAGCGGTTCGGCAGGATCGACGCGGTGGTCCACGTCGCCGCCTGGGACAGCTACTTCGGCGGCCTCGAGGACGCGGATTTCGCCACCTGGCAGTCGGTCATCGACGTGAACCTGCTCGGGTCGCTGCGGATGACGCGGGCCTGCCTGCCGAGCCTCAGGACGTGCGGCGGCTCGGTCGTCTTCATCGGCACACAGTCGTCGGTGGCCGCGCCCTCCCAGGTGCGGCAGGCGGCGTACGCGGCGTCGAAGGGTGCACTGACCAGCGCGATGTACTCGCTGGCGCGGGAGCTCGGCCCGTACCGGATCCGGGTCAACACGGTCCTGCCCGGCTGGATGTGGGGTCCGCCCGTCGAGGCGTACGTGCGCTTCACCGCCCACACCGAGGGCGTGCCGGAGGCGGAGGTGAGAAAACGCCTCACCGACCGCATGGCGCTGCCCGACCTGGCCACGGACGGCGACGTGGCGGACGCCGCGGTGTTCCTGGCCTCCGACCGGGCGCGCGCGATCACTGGCCAGTCCCTGCTGGTGAACGCGGGTGAGCTGATGCGATGACCCACGGCCTTGAGCAGCATCCTGAACGGGCATGTACGCACCAGGCCGGAAATAGCCCTCAACAACCATATACATGAACGGCTCTCAGCCAACAGAACGATTTTACCTCGCCTTGACCAGTACGCCGGTTGTCGTGCTCATGCGCCGGAACCCACCATGAGCGGGCAGTTCGGCAGGGAGGGAGGGGCACATGAACGGGTTCGACTGGGCCGTCCTGGTCGCGTACTTCGGCGTGATGACCGCGATCGGCGTCTGGTCCCACAAACGCGTGGACGACGTCAGCGACTTCTTCACCGCGGGCGGCAGGATGCCGTGGTGGCTGTCCGGCATCTCGCACCACATGTCCGGCTACAGCGCGGTGATGTTCACGGGATACGCCGGCATCGCCTACACCTACGGCATCACCTCCTACGTCACCTGGGCCCTGCCCATCGCCATCGGCGTGCTGATCGGCGCCAGGCTGTTCGCGCCGCGCCTGAACCGGCTGCGCTCACGGCTGCGCGTGGCCTCGCCGCTGGAGTATCTGAAGGACCGCTACAACGTGCCCACGCAGCAGGCGCTGGCCTGGTCCGGCATCCTGCTGAAGATCGTGGACGTGGGCGCGAAGTGGGCGGCCATCGCGACGCTGCTGAGCGTCTTCACCGGGGTCACGATCACCCAGGGCATCGTCATCACCGGCGGCATCACGGCGGTGTACTGCACGATCGGCGGTCTGTGGGCGGACGCGCTGACCGAACTGGGCCAGTTCGTCATCCAGTTGCTGGCGGGTCTGGCCATGCTCGTCATCGCGCTGCACAAGATCTCCGAGCAGGGCGGTCTGTCCAAGGCGCTGGACTCGCCGAAGCTGGACGGTCACGGGCACGGGTTCGCGGGCCCCTACATGACGGTCTTCTTCATCTCCTACCTGTTCATCAAGCTGTTCGAGTACAACGGCGGCATGTGGAACCAGGCCCAGCGCTACATGGCGACGGGCAGCGCGAAGCAGGCGACGAGGTCCGCCCTGCTGTCGGCGGGCCTGTGGTTCGTCTGGCCGGTCATCCTCTTCATCCCGATGTGGCTCTCCCCGCTCCTGGTCACCGCGAAGAAGCCGGACGGCTCGGACGCGTACGGCCTGATGACCGAACAGCTGCTGCCGCACGGGCTGCTGGGCCTGGTCGTCGTGGGCTTCTTCTCGCACACGATGGCCATGTGCTCCTCCGACGCGAACGCGATCGCGGCCGTGTTCACGCGGGACGTGGTGCCGGTGCTGTCGAAGGCGGCGCGCTCGTGGAACACGCGGACGGGCCTCATCGCGGGCCGTGTCACGACCGTCGCGTTCCTCGGTCTGTCGATGGCGGTGGCGACGCAGGTCAACTCGCCCACCTTCAAGGACATCATCACGGTCGTCATCAAGTGGGTGGCCGGCCTGATGGGCCCGATCGCGATCCCGTTCATCCTCGGCCTGCTGCGCCCGTTCCGCAGGTCGGGCCCGACGGCAGCGCTCGTCAGCTGGGGCGCGGGGCTGCTGGCCTTCTTCTTCGTCAACTACAACCTGGACTTCTCCCAGCGCACGAACGTGAAGCTGGAGTACCAGGTGGCGCTGCCGATGGTGATCTCGCTGGTCCTGTACATCCTGCTCGGCCTGGTCAAGCCGGAGGACACACCCGAGCGGGACGCGATCATCGAGAAGATCAACACCGACGACGGGGCGACGGCGACGGTGACGGCTCCGGGTACTGCCAGCCCGTCCGGGGTCTGAGCGCGAGGACGCCGCGGCCGACGGGGGTGCGGAGGCGGAGCCCCCGGGCGGTGGCCGGCGCAACAGTCGCCCTACGCCCGGGGGTACCGCTCCAGCCACCCCGGCGCGGACCCCGTGGGGCTGTGCAGCGCGGCGCCCTGCGTCATCTCCATCGCGAAGTCGTCCGCCAGTACCAGCATCGTGGGACGGCCCTCCAACTCGGCCAGCCAGGCCGGCGGGAGGGCCGTCTCGCCGTGCAGCGCCCCCAGCAGGCCACCGGTCAGAGCCCCCGCCGCTCCTGAGGGACCCCCCTGGTTCACGGCGAGGCACAGCGCGTGCGGGACGTCCTCCCCCACCACCGTGCAGTAGACGGCGACCGCCAGCGCCCCGGCCGCCGTACCGTCCCCGGCCAGCTCCTCGATCCGGTCGGGCGTCGGCATGCCCTGCCGTACCGCCCCCAGCGCGTGCTGCAAGGCGTCCGCGACCTGCTGCTGCCCCGGCCGCGGGGCGAGCAGCGCCAGGGCCCGCTGCACGCCCGCATCGGGGCTCTCCCCGCGTGCCAGCGCGTGCAGGATCACGGCATACGCACCCGCCGCGAGGTAGGCCGTGGGATGCCCGTGCGTCTGCGCCGCGCACTCGATCGCCAGTTGCAGCACCAGTTGCGGTTCCCACCCGACGAGCAGCCCGAACGGCGCGGAGCGCACCGCCGCTTCGGGCCCCTGGTCGCCCGGATTCTTCGGCGCGTCCAGCGTGCCCATCGTGTCGTCGCCGAGGCCGAGCAGACAGGCCCGGGCCGGCGAGCGCCGGGCGTACAGCCACTCCTCGCGGGCCAGCCAGCCGTCCTCCTTGCGCCGCTCGTCGGGCCCCCAGTCCCGCTGGGTGGCCGCCCAGCGCAGATACGCCCGGTGCAGATCGGTCGGCGGATGCCAGGCACCCGTGTCTCGGCGGACCTGGGCGCGGATGAGCCCGTCGACGGAGAACAGGGTGAGCTGAGTGTGGTGGGTGATCGCGCCACGCCGGCCGTGCCCGAACGCCAGGTCCGTCAGCCCCTGCGGCCCGTGGGCCTGCCGGATCTCCTCCAGGGTGAGCCCGTCGACCGGCGCCCCCAGGGCGTCGGCGACGGCCACACCGAGCAGCGTGCCGCGCACCCGGCTGCGGAAGTCCTGCTGCTCGGTGCGCCCCCAGACGGCACCGGCTGTCGCACCCACCCCAGACCTCCTCACGGCATCACACGCACCTCAGACGCGCAGCACTGTAATCGAGCGGGAGCGCCCGGCTCAGGGCTGCGCAACGTCATGCACACCACACTTCCGTGACCGCCCGAAAATCCTCTGTGAGCGGCCGAAAGCCGTCTCCATAGTTGGATCATGGCCGAAACAACGAGAAGCCCCCGCACCCGGTCCGCGCTCCCCCTCGCCGCGACCCTCCTCACCGGCACGGTCGCCCTCTACATCGCGCTCGTCGCGTTCGGGAACATCACCGACTTCGGCACCAACCAGCAGTTCGTCCGGCACGTCCTCGCAATGGACACCACCTTCAAGGACGACGACCTGATGTGGCGTGCCATCACCTCGCACGCCTGGGAGGACACCGCGTACGTGGCGATCATCGCCTGGGAGACGGCCGCCGCCCTGGTCCTGATCGCCGCGACCTGCCTGTGGGCCCGCCACCACCCCCGCGCCCGGTGGTTCTCGGACGTCGGCCTGCTGATGCTCCTGCTGCTCTTCGGCGCCGGGTTCGTCGCGATAGGCGGCGAGTGGTTCGCGATGTGGCAGTCCAAGACCTGGAACGGCCTGGACGCGGCCATCCGGGTCATCGTCCTGACCGGGGTGGTGCTGCTGGTGACGCACCTGCCGGGGGCGACTCGGGACGCGGACTGAGCGGTCGTCGGCGAGGCCCCCGGCACGTGACGTGCCGGGGCGCTCAGTTCTCCAGCACCGGCAGCAACTCCGGCAGATGCCCGTCGGATGCCTCCGCCGCCCGCTGCCGCTCCTCCGGGACCTCGCCGTAGACCGTCGTGCGCGGCCTGGCCGGGCGACCCGCGGCCTCCGCGACCGCCACCAGATCCCTGATCGACTTGTACGAGCCGTAGGAGGAGCCCGCCATGCGGGAGATCGTCTCCTCCATCAGGGTGCCGCCCAGGTCGTTCGCGCCGGAGCGGAGCATCTCCGCCGCACCCTCCGTGCCCAACTTGACCCAGCTCGTCTGGATGTTGGGGATGTGCGGGTGCAGCAGCAGACGTGCCATCGCCGTGACCGCGCGGTTGTCCCGCATCGTCGGGCCGGGGCGGGAGATGCCCGCCAGGTACACCGGGGCGTTGGTGTGGATGAAGGGCAGGGTGACGAACTCCGTGAAGCCGCCCGTCCGCTGCTGGATGCCGGCGAGGGTGCGCAGATGGCCCAGCCAGTGGCGGGGCTGGTCGACGTGGCCGTACATCATCGTCGACGAGGAGCGGATGCCCAGTTCGTGCGCCGTCGTGACCACCTCGATCCAGGTCGCCGTCGGCAGCTTGCCCTTCGTCAGGATCCAGCGGACCTCGTCGTCCAGGATCTCCGCCGCCGTGCCGGGGATCGTGTCGAGGCCCGCTTCCTTCGCCGCCGTCAGCCACTCGCGGATCGACATGCCGGTGCGGGTCGCCCCGTTGACCACCTCCATCGGGGAGAAGGCGTGCACATGCATGCCGGGGACACGGGACTTCACCGCCTTCGCGATGTCGAAGTACGCCGTCCCGGGCAGGTCCGGGTGGATGCCGCCCTGCATGCAGACCTCGACCGCGCCCACGTCCCAGGCCTGCTGGGCGCGGTCCGCGACCTGCTCCAGGGAGAGCGTGTAGGCGTCGGCGTCCGTGCGGCGCTGCGCGAACGCGCAGAAACGGCAGCCGGTGTAGCAGACGTTCGTGAAGTTGATGTTCCGGGTGACGATGTACGTCACGTCGTCGCCGACCGCCGACTTGCGCACGTCGTCCGCGATGCGGGTGAGCGCGTCCAGCGCCGGGCCGTCCGCGTGCAGCAGCGCCAGGGCCTCGTCGTCGGTGAGCCGCGTCGGGTCGTCGGCGGCCGTGCGCAGCGCCGTCCGTACGTCGGCGTCGATGCGCTGCGGTGCCATACCGGGCGCCGCCGCCTCCCGCAGCGCCTCCCAGTCGCCGTACACCTCGTCGAAGTCGTCCCGCCGGTCGCCCGTACGGCCGTCGCTGTCGATCGTGCGGTGCAGGTCGGTGCGTCCGGCCGCGACGAACACCTCCTCGGGCTCCTGCCAGGGGTGCCCCTCGACCACGGCGTCCTCACGCGCCAGGCCCGTCTCCGGGTCCGCCAGTGCCGCCACGTGCGGGCGCAGCCGCGGGTCCAGCCAGGGCTCCCCGCGCCGCACGAACTCCGGGTACACGCACAGGCGTTCGCGTAGTACGAAACCCGCCGCCGCGGAACGCTCCCGCAGCCGCTCGATCTGCGGCCAGGGCCGCTCGGGGTTCACATGGTCGATGGTCAGCGGCGACACCCCGCCCCAGTCGTCGATGCCGGCGCCGATGAGCCGCTCGTACTCCCCGTCGACCAGGTTCGGCGGTGCCTGCAGACAGGCGGAGGGGCCCATGATGTGCCGGGCCACGGCCACCGCGGCGACCAGCTCGTCCAGTTCCGCGTCCGGCATACCGCGCATCGCCGTGTCCGGCTTGGCGCGGAAGTTCTGGATGATCAGCTCCTGGATGCCGTGGTAGGCGCGGGACACCTTCCGCAGCGCGAACAGCGACTCGGCGCGCTCCTCGTAGGTCTCGCCGATGCCGATGAGGAGACCGGAGGTGAAGGGGACGGAGGAGCGGCCGGCGTCCTCCAGCACCCGCAGGCGGACCGCCGGTTCCTTGTCGGGGGAGCCGTAGTGGGGGCCGCCCGGCTCCGACCACAGCCGGGTCGCCGTCGTCTCCAGCATCATGCCCATCGACGGGGCGACCGGCTTGAGCCGCTGGAAGTCGGTCCAGGACATCACACCGGGGTTGAGGTGCGGCAGCAGGCCCGTCTCCTCCAGGATCCGGATGGAGATGGCCCGTACGTAGGCGATCGTGTCGTCGTAGCCGTGCGCGTCCAGCCACTCGCGCGCCTCGGGCCAGCGGTCCTCCGGCTTGTCGCCGAGGGTGATCAGGGCTTCCTTGCAGCCCAGGGCGGCGCCCTTGCGGGCGATGTCGAGGACCTCGTCCGGGGACATGAACATCCCGTGCCCGGCGCGGCGCAGCTTGCCCGGCACGGTGACGAAGGTGCAGTAGTGGCACTTGTCGCGGCACAGGCGGGTCAGGGGGATGAAGACGCTCTTCGAGTAGGTGATGACGCCGGGCCGGCCGGCGGCCTCGAGGCCCGCGTCGCGCACCCGGGCGGCGGACGCCGCCAGGTCCTCGAGGTCCGCGCCACGGGCCTGGAGCAGCACCGCGGCTTCGGTGACGTCGAGCGCGACACCGTCTCGGGCGCGTTTGAGGGCGCGACGCATGGAGTTCTCGGTGGGGCCGGTTCCGGAGGTCGCGGAAGTCGTCATCCCTCGAGCATACGTATGCGTTGATCAGGTCATACAGAGCGTACGTGCACCGGTGGGGCGGTTCCCCGCTCACAGGGTGTCACTGGTTGCCGTGGCCATCCGCTGTTACGCCGCCCCCTGGCTGCCGATCGGCTTCCGGTGCACCGGAGTTCACGGGCGAACACCACAGTGGTGTGCGCCAATCCTGCACCACCCCTGTCATCGGACACGTCGGGAGCAGCAGCATGTGCGAGGACGACCACGGCAACGGCAACGGCAACGGCATGGGAAGACGCGCACTGTTCGTGACGGGTGCGGCCGCCGCGCTTACGTTGGGAACCGTGAGCTTCTCCGAGGGCCCCGCCGCCGAGGCGGCCGACAACCAGGAGACGAGGACGGTGCGCGGCACGCTGCCCACCGGCTCCCCCGACTTCGTGTACCTGCCCGTCGACGTCCCCGAGGGCGTCCGTGAGATCAGGGTCGCCTACACGTACGACAGGCCGTCCGTCCCGGCCGGCACCCAGGGCAACGGCCTGGACGTCGGCATCTTCGACGAGCGCGGCACCGAGCTGGGCGGCAAGGGCTTCCGCGGCTGGTCCGGCGGCGCGCGCAGCGAGTTCTTCGTCCGCGCGGACGACGCGACCCCCGGCTACATCCCGGGGCGTATCCGCCCCGGCACCTGGCACATCGTGCTGGGCCCGTACACGGTGGCGCCGCAGGGCCTCACATACGAGATCACGATCACGCTCACCCGCGGCGCGCAGAGCGAGACCCCGAAGCCCGTGTACCCGCCGTCCCGGGCGAAGGGCCGGGGCCGCGCCTGGTACCGCGGAGACTGCCATCTGCACTCCTGGTACTCCGACGGCCGCCGCACGCCCGCCGAGATCGCGGCGCTGGCCCGGGCGGCCGGCCTGGACTTCATCAACAGCTCCGACCACAACACGCACTCCTCGCACGCCCACTGGGCCGACCAGGCGGGCGACGACCTGCTGATCATGACGGGCGAGGAGGTGACGACCCGCAACGGCCACGTGGTCGCGCTCGGCACCGACCCGGGCACGTTCGTCGACTGGCGCTACCGGGCCCGCGACAACCGCTGGGCCCGCTTCGCCCAGCAGATCCGCCGGGCGGGCGGCCTGGTCGTCCCGGCCCATCCGCACGCCACCTGCGTCGGCTGCGGCTGGAAGTTCGGATTCGGCGAGGCGGACGCGGTGGAGGTGTGGAACGGCCCCTACACCCCGGACGACGAGGTGACGCTCGCGGAGTGGGACAACACGCTGGTGGCGTCGGTCCGGGAGGGCCACGGCCGGTGGCTGCCCGCGATGGGCAACAGCGACGCGCACCGCGACCCGGACGCGGTGGGCAGCCCGCAGACGGTGGTCCTCGCCGACGACCTGACCCGCGAGGCCATCCAGGAGGGCATCCGTGCGGGCCGCTCGTACGTCGCCGAGTCGAAGAACGTCTCCCTGACCTTCACCGCCTCGGGCAGCCGCGGCGAGCACGCGGGCATCGGCGAACGGCTGCGGGTGGACGGCGACACTCCTGTCACGGTCCGCCTGGAGGTGCGGGGCGCCCCGCGCTGCACGGTCCGCTTCGTCACCGACCAGGGCGTGCTGTTCACGAGCGACCCGCTGCCGGTGTCCGGCTCGGGCACGGCCGAATGGCGTACGACACCGGCCTACGCGGCCTACGTGCGGGCCGAGCTGCGGCACGAGGCGGCGGCGGGACCGGTACCGGGGGCGCTGGCCGCGTTCACCAATCCGATCTTCCTGGGCGGGGCGTAGAGGCATCCGTAGGGCGCGCGGCCGTTCTACGCGCGCCCTGCGCCCCGGTCTGCGAGACTGCGCGGAGTGCCCAGCACCTTCCCGCCGTCAAGGAGAGCGAGGGACGATGTCGGACTTCGTCGATCGCAAGTACCGCGCCGTCACGGCGTTCCAGCGCCGGATGAACCCGGTGCTGCGCCGCCTGCCGCTCCAGACGGTGCTGGAGACGACGGGCCGCGTGTCCGGGCTGCCGCGCCAGACCCCGGTGGGCGGCCGCCGCGTCGGAAACTCCTTCTGGCTGGTGTCGGAATACGGTGAGAAGTCCCAGTACGTCCGCAACATCCGGGCGAACCCGCGCGTCCGTGTCCGCATCCTGGGACGCTGGCACACGGGCACGGCCCACCTGCTCCCGGACGACGACCCCCGGGCCCGCCTGAAGCAACTGCCGCGCATGAACAGCGTGGCGGTACGGGCCTTGGGGGCGCAGCTGCTCACGGTCCGGGTGGACCTGGACGGCTAGGGCCTCTCGTTTGGATCATGCCGGGCTCGCGGGGCCTGATCCAGAAACACCCCAGGCGGTGGGGAATCGCCGGGCACCCCTGATCAGCCCGGCCACACGATCGCCTGCAACTCGCTGTAGGCGTGCAGGGCGTAGGAGCCCACGTCGCGCCCCACCCCGCTCTTCTTGAAGCCGCCGAACGGCGCCTCCATGTTGCGGCCGACCGTGTTCACTCCGACGCCGCCCGCGCGCAGCCGGCGCGCCACGCGGAAGGCGCGGGCCACGTCGCCCGACCAGACGTAGTCGATCAGGCCGTAGTCGGAGGCGTTGGCCAGGTCGACGCCCTCCTCCTCGCCCTCGAAGGGCACCACCACGACCACCGGGCCGAAGATCTCCTCCCGGACCACCCGCATGTCGGGTGTGCAGTCCGCGAGGAGAGTGGGGGCGACGTAGAAGCCGCGGTCGTGCGGAGGCCGTTCGCCGCCGGTGACCAGCCGGGCGCCCTCCTTGCGGCCCAGCTCCACGTACGCCTCCACACGGTCCCGGTGCGCCGCCGAGATCAGCGGGCCGACCACGGTGTCCCTCTCACGCGGATCACCGACCTTCAGGTGGCGGGCGTACGCCGCCAGCCGGTCGACCAGCCGGTCGTACACGCCCCGTTGCGCGAGCACCCGCGTCGGTGCCGTGCAGATCTGGCCGCTGTAGAAGGAGAACGTGGTGCCGATCCCGGCCACCGCCGCGTCCAGGTCCGCGTCGTCGAAGACGAGCGCCGCCCCCTTGCCGCCCAGCTCCATCAGCTGCCGTTTCATGGACCGGCCGCACACCTCGGCGATGCGCTGCCCCACGGCCGTGGAGCCGGTGAAGCTCACCATGTCGACGTCCGGGCAGTCCACGACCGCCTCGCCCACCTCCGGGCGCGCGCCGCCGACCACGTTCACCACGCCCGGCGGCGCGCCCGCCTCCTGGAGTGCCTCCGCCATGCGGTACACCGACAGCGGGTCCTGCGGGGCCGGCTTCACGACCACCGTGTTGCCCATCGCGAGCGCGGGCGCGACCTTGCCGGCCGGGTTCGCCCAGGGGTTGTTGTACGAGGTGACGCAGGCGACCACGCCGACCGGCCGGCGCACGGCCAGGGCACCCATGACGGTCGCCGGGCCGAACGGCCCCGCCTCGTTGATCTGCGGCGGCAGCGGCTGCTCCACCGGTTCCACCCGCGCGTACCTCCGGAAACGCGCCACCGCGACCCCGACCTGCATCCCGCGCGCCGTCCCGGTCGTCGCGCCGCTCTCCGCCTGCGCCAGCTCGGCGTACGACCCCAGGCGGCCCTGGATGAGGTCGGCCGCCCGCGCCAGCACCGCCGCCCGCTCCTCGGGCGGCGTCAGCGACCACGGCCCGAACGCCTCGCGGGCAGCGGCGCAGGCCGCCCGCACCTGGTCCCGCGAGGCCTGCGGCGCCCACCCGACGATCCCCTCGGTCGCCGGGTCGGTCACCTGGTGGTGGCCGTCGTCCGGCTCCACCCAGGCGCCGCCGACGAACAGCCGCTGCCGGTCGGTCACGTGGTGCTCACCGTCCTGGTGTCCCGCCCGGAGCGCAGCACCTTCCCCGGTACGGTCCCGGTCACCACGTCGTCCCGGATCGCCTCGACGCCGTTGACCCACACGGCCCGTATCCCGATCGCCCGTGAGTCCAGCCGCGGGCTGTCACCCGGCAGGTCGTGCACCAGGGTGGCCTGTCCGGCGTCGATCCGCTCCGGTTCGAAGAGGACCAGGTCTGCATGGAAGCCCTCCCGCACCCGGCCGCGCTCCCGGAGCCCGAACAGCTGCGCGGGGTCGTCCGACAGCATCTTCACGGCCTGCTCCAGCGGCACCAGCTTCCGGCCGCGCAGACAGTCCCCGAGGAACCGGGTCGTGTACGGTGCCCCGCACATCCGGTCCAGGTGGGCGCCCGCGTCGGAGCCGCCGAGCAGGACGTCCTCGTGCCGCCAGGTGTCGGCCCTCAGGGCCCAGGAGCCGGGGTCGTTGTCGGTGGGCATGGGCCACAGCACCGTGCGCAGCTCGTCGTTCGCGCAGATCTCGACCAGGCACGCGAAGGGGTCCTGGCGGCGCTCGGCCGCGACGTCCTTCACGACGCGCCCCGTCAGGCCCTCGTTGCGCGAGCTGTAGGTGTCGCCGATGACGTACCGCCCGAAGTCGGTGAGGCGGCGGAAGACGCCGGCCTCCTTGGAGTGGGCGCGGCGCAGCATCCCGTCCCGGACCTCGGGGTCGCGCAGTTTCGCGATCCGCTCGGGCACGGGCAGGGCGAGGATCGGTCCCCAGCCGGGGATCAGGTTGAGGGCGCAGAAGGTGCCCAGGGACATGTTCATCGGCGTGAGGACGGGCATGGTGAGGGCGACCACCCGGCCGCCCACCTTGCGGGCCCGCTCGCTCGCCGAGAGCTGGCGGGGTACGCGTTCGGGGACGGCCGCGTCGATGGTGAGGACGTTCCAGTTCAGGGGCCGTCCGGCCGTCGCGCTCATCTCCGCCAGCAGGTCGATCTCCGGGTCGCTGAACTGGTCCAGGCAGCCCGCGACGATCGCCTCGATCTGGGTTCCCTCGTGCTCGCCGACCGCCTTGGCGAGCGCCAGCAGCTCCGCCGGCCGTGCGTGCCGGGAGGCGACCGGCTTTCCGTCACCGTCGGAGTGGGTGGAGGACTGCGTGGTGGACAGCCCCCAGGCGCCCGCGTCCATGGCCTCGTGGAACAGCCGCAGCATGGCGCCCAGCTGCTCGTCCGTCGGCTGCCCGCCGATCGCGTCCGGGCCCATCACGTACCGCCGCAGCGCGCAGTGCCCCGCCATGAAACCGGCGTTGACCGCGATCCGCCCTTCGAGCGCGTCCAGGTACTCCCCGAAGGAGTGCCAGCTCCAGGGCGCCCCCTCCTCCAGGGCGACCAGGGACATGCCCTCCACCTTCGACATCATCCGCCGGGTGTAGTCGGCGTCCTCGGGGCGCGCCGGATTCAGCGGGGCGAGGGTGAAACCGCAGTTGCCGGCCGCGACCGTGGTGACCCCGTGGTTCAGGGACGGGGTCGCGTAAGGGTCCCAGAACAGCTGGGCGTCGTAGTGGGTGTGCGGGTCGACGAAGCCGGGGGCGAGGACCAGGCCGGTGGCGTCCTCGCTGCTGCGGGCGCCCTCGGTGACCGTGCCGACGGTGGCGATGCGGCCGTCGCGTATGCCGACGTCCGCGGTGTACGCGGGCGCGCCCGTCCCGTCCACGACGGTCGCACCCTTGATGACGTGATCGAGCATCCGCCGCACCCCTCAGGCAGCCTGACGGAATCGGCTGGTCCGGTGAACCGGATCCGTGTCGATCTTCGGGATCACGTGCTCGCCGATCAGCCGGATCGTCTGGAGCGTCTCCTCCTTCGGTATCCCGACCGGCAGCCCGAAGCTGAGCTGGTCGGCGCCCGCCTGCTCCCACCTCTTGCACTGCCGCAGCACCTCGTCCGGGTCCCCGCAGACGAGCAGCTCCTCCTCGATGAGCAGTTCGAGGAATTCCTCGGTGTACTCGGGGAGCGTCTCCGGCCACACGGGGAAGCCCTCGGGGCGGGGGAAGGTGTCGTGGTAGCGGAAGACGAGCGACGGCAGGTAGTGCAGTCCGCCGTTGACCGCGATGCGGATCGCCTCCTCGTGCGTGGGCGCGCAGATCGCGGTGCTCGTCACCATCACGTTGTCGTTGACGAAGTCCCCGACGGGCTCGGCGTCCACCACCGCCCGCTTGTACTGCTCCAGCACCCACTCCATGTCGGACACCTTCTGCACACTGAAGCCGAGCACCCCGAGACCCTTCTTCGCGGCCATGGCGTACGAGGACGGGGACCCGGCGGCGTACCACATCGCGGGGTGCGACTTCCCGTACGGCTTGGGCAGCACCTTGCGGGGCGGCAGCGACCAGTGCTTGCCCTGGAAGCCCGCGTACTCGTCCTGGAGCCACATCTTCGGGAATTCCGCGATGGTCTCCTCCCAGATCTCCCTGGTGAAGTTCATGTCGGTGATGCCGGGCAGGAAGCCGAGGATCTCGTGGGAGCCGGCGCCGCGGCCGCTGCCGAACTCGAAGCGGCCCTCGCTGAGGTGGTCGAGCATCGCGACCTTCTCGGCGACCTTCACCGGGTGGTTGACCTGGGCGAGCGGGTTGAAGATCCCGGAGCCGAGGTGGATGCGCTCGGTGGCGTGGGCGAGGTAGCCGAGGAAGACGTCGTTGGCGGAGAGGTGCGAGTACTCCTCCAGGAAGTGGTGCTCGGACGCCCAGGCGTACTTGAAGCCGGACCTGTCCGCCTGGATGACGTACTCGGTCTCCTCCATCAGCGCCTTGTGCTCGGCCAGCGGGTCGGTCTCGGCCCGCTTGCCGACGTATCCCTGTACGAAGAGCCCGAATTCCACGGAGGTCACCGTCCCCACGAGTATCTATCTGACATACCGTCAGATTGGTTTGCCGCCGACTGTCGCACCGCCCCGTTGGACCGTCAATAGCTGACGGTCAGTCAGGTAGTTGCTCAGACGATCGAGAGCCCGGCCAGCCACCCGCCGTCGATCACGAACGGCTGCCCGGTGACGTACGAGGAGTCCTCCGAGGTCAGGAAGAGCGCGAGCCGCGCCACCTCCTCGGGCCTGCCGACGCGGCCGAGCGGTACGAGCCGGCGGTACAGCTCGTCCAGGGCGCGGGACGTCTCCTGCGGATCCGCCTCCGGGTCCAGCCGGGACGGATTGGACATCGGGGTGTCGACGGCCCCCGGGCACACGGCGTTCACCCGTATCCCCCGCGGCGCCAGCTCGATCGCGGCGACCCGGGTGAGCCCGAGCACGGCGTGCTTGGTCGCCGCGTACGCCCCCACGGCTGCCATACCGGTCATCGCGGTGTAGGAGGCGGTGTTGACGATGGTGCCGCCGCCGGCCGCCGCGATCTCTGGAGCGACGGCCCGGATGCCGAGGAAGCAGCCGACCTGGTTGACCTGGACGACGCTCATGAACTCGTCCAGGGGCGTGTCGACCAGCGCGTTGAACCGCAGGATCCCCGCGTTGTTGACCAGCCCGTCGATATGCCCGTACGCCCCCTTCGCGGCGGCCACGGCGGCGGCCCAGTCGGCCTCCCGCCCCACGTCCAGGTGGACGTACGACTGCCCCAGCTCCTTGGCGAGCGCCTCCCCCCGGTCGTCGAGCACGTCGGCGAGGACGACCCGTGCGCCCTCCGCCGCGAACAGCCGCGCCTCCTGCTCGCCCTGCCCGCGCGCCGCCCCGGTGACGATGACGACGCGCCCGTCCAGCTTGCCCATGCGGCTTCCTCCTCAGTCCAGGCGGGGTGCCGCCTCGGCCCCGAACGCCGCGATCTGATCGGTGAGCTCGGCGCGGCTCCGGCTGCGGAACCGCACCTGGATCTGGTCCACGCCCATCGCGCGGTACGCCCTCAGGGACTCGGCGATCGCCTCCGGGGCGCCGGTGATCGTGCGCGACCCGACGTCCCAACGCGGCTCACCGACATACAGGGGCTCGGTGATGGCGCCGACGGTGAAGGGGCCGTCGAGCCCCGCCTGTTCCCGGAGCCGCCCGATCCGGGCGATCTGCGCGGGCAGCCGCTCGCGCGGATCCCCCTGCGGCAGCCAGCCGTCCCCCTTGAGCGCGGCCCGGCGGACGGCGGCGGGCGAGGAGCCGCCCACCCAGAAGGGGATGCGCGGCTGGGCGGGCCGGGGCCGCTGCCCGAGCCCTTCGAAGTCGTACTTCTTCCCGTGGTGGACCGGGAACTCCTCGGGCCCGAGGGCGGCTCGCAGCGCGTCGATCGCCTCGTCGAGCAGGGGTCCGCGCCGCCCGAAGTCCACCCCAAGCGCCTGGAACTCCTCCCGCACATGCCCGGCCCCCACCCCGAGGACGAGCCGTCCGCCGGAGAGGTGGTCGAGGGTCGCGTACTGCTTGGCGGTGACGAGCGGATGCCGCAGTCCGACGACCGCGACATGGCTGAGCAGCCGCGCCCGCCCGGTGACGGCGGCCAGGTGGGCGAGGGTGGCCACCGGGTCGTACCAGACCGTGCCCATGGCGGGGGCCAGCCGGCGCGGGACGGCGACGTGGTCGCAGCAGGCGACGTAGTCGAACCCGGCGGCGTCGGCGGCCCGGGCGACCGCGACCAGGTCTTCCGGACCGGCCCCGGCTTCCCAGGGCTCGGCGTAGAGCGTGGACTGCGACTGGACGGGAAGCTGCATCCCGTACCGGAGGCGCCCGTACCGCAGGGGCCCGCTCAACGCCTGCCGCCCGGCCACAGACCGTCCTGCGTCAGCCCCAGCAGCTCGATGGCGTTGCGCCGGACGATCCGCTCGACGACGTCCGGCTCCAGATGCCCCATCTGCGCCTCGCCGACCTCCCGCGACTTGGGCCAGGTGGAGTCGGAGTGGGGGTAGTCGGTCTCGTACAGGACGTTGCCGACCCCGATGGCGTCCAGGTTCCGCAAGCCGAAGGCGTCGTCGAAGAAGCAGCCGTGGACGTGCTCGGCGAACAGCTCGGACGGCGGGCGGTGGACCTTGTCGGCGACGCCGCCCCAGCCGCGGTTCTCCTCCCAGACCACGTCCGCGCGCTCGAGGATGTACGGGATCCAGCCGATCTGCCCTTCCGCGTACATCACCCTCAGGTTCGGGAACCGCTCGAACTTGCCGCTCATCAGCCAGTCCACCATCGAGAAGCAGCAGTTGGCGAAGGTGATCGTGGAGCCCACGGCGGGCGGGGCGTCTGCGGACGTGGACGGCATCCTGCTGCTCGACCCGATGTGCATCGCGATGACCGTTCCCGTCTCGTCGCAGGCGGCGAGGAAGGGGTCCCAGTCGTCGGTGTGGACGGACGGCAGGCCGAGGCGGGGCGGGATCTCGGAGAACGCGACGGCGCGGACGCCGCGTTCGGCGTTGCGGCGCACCTCGGCGGCGGCGAGTCCGGCGTCCCAGAGGGGGATGAGGGTGAGGGGTATGAGGCGCCCGCGCGCCTCGGGCCCGCACCACTCCTCCACCATCCAGTCGTTGTACGCCCTGATGGACAGCAGCCCGAGCTCGCGGTCCTTGGCCTCGGTGAAGGTCTGTCCGCAGAATCGCGGGAAGGTGGGGAAGCAGAGGGCGGACTGGACGTGGTTGACGTCCATGTCGGCGAGGCGCTGCGGGACGTCGTACGAGCCCGGGCGCATCTGCTCGTAGGTGATCACCTCGAGCCTGATCTCGTCCCTGCTGTGCCCGACGGCGGTGTCGAGACGGGTGAGGGGCCGGTGCAGGTCCTCGTACACCCACCAGTCGCCGAGCGGACCCTCGTCGCCGGGAGCGCCCATGACCGGGGCGAACCTGCCGCCCAGGAACGTCATCTCCTTCAGGGGCGCGCGGACGATGCGCGGACCGATGCCCCGGTACTTCGCCGGGAGGCGGTCCTGCCAGACGTTCGGGGGCTCCACGGTGTGGTCGTCGACGGAGATGATCTCCGGAAAGGCGCTGCCGGTCGCTGAGGTCTCCATGCCGGCCAAAGTAGCGCCGATCTGACGGTACGTCAGCTACTGCGGACAGAGGGCGCTCCGGACAGGGGGAGACGGGGCGCTCCTGCATACGGGGAGACGCCGCGCCCGGGATATGGGGAGAGCGTGTGGGAACTTTGTGACGCACCGCACGGTGGCCTGTGATCGCAGTCTCCCACGGCTGACGCATCCGCCATGAACAAGGCAAACTGGCCTCTTGGTTGTGGACGCTTCGGCAGGGGGCCAGGGGGCAGCGATGGACGGTGTGCCGCGAGTACCTGAGCAGCGGGGTCCCGAGGATTCGGCGACACTGCGCTTCGGGGTGCTCGGACCGGTGCGCGCCTGGCGCGGGGAGGAGCTGCTGGCCACGGGCTCGCCGCAGCAGCGCGCCCTGCTGGCCGCGTTGCTGATGCGGGAGGGCCGTACGGCGACGGCGTCCGAACTGATCGACGCGCTGTGGGGCGACGACCCGCCCCCGCGGGCGCTGGCCGCGGTCCGCACGTACGCCTCCCGTCTGCGCAAGGTGCTCTCACCGGGTGTCCTGCTCAGCGAGTCGGGCGGCTACGCGGTACGGCTCGGCGAGCCCCGCTCCCTGGACCTGGCCGCCGCCCAGGAGCTGGCCGCGGAGGCGGAGAAGGCGAAGAACTCCGGGGACCTGCGCCATGCCCGACACGTCCTGAACGAGGCGCTCGCGCTGTGGGACGGGGAGCCGCTGGCCGGGGTGCCCGGCCCGTACGCGGAGGCGCAGCGGGCCCGTCTGGAGGAATGGCGGCTGCAACTCCTCGAATCCCGCCTCGACATGGACCTGGAACAGGGGTGCCACGCGGAGGCGGTCTCCGAACTCACGGCCCTGACGGCCGCGCACCCCCTGCGCGAGCGCCTGCGGGAACTGCTGATGCTGGCGCTGTACCGCTCCGGCCGCCAGGCCGAGGCCCTCGCGGTCTACGCGGACACGCGCCGCCTGCTGGCCGACGAACTCGGGGTGGACCCCCGCCCCGGCCTGAAAGAACTCCAGCAGCGCATCCTCCAGGCGGACCCGACCCTGGCGGAACCCTCGGCACCGGCGCCGGAGCCCGCCGCCGCTCCCGTACGCCCGGCGCAGCTCCCGGCCACCGTCCCGGACTTCACGGGCCGTGCCGCCTTCGTCGCCGAACTGAGCGAGGTGCTGGCGTCGGCCGAGGGCCGGGTGATGGCGGTGTCGGCGCTGGCGGGCATCGGAGGCGTCGGCAAGACGACGCTGGCGGTCCACGTGGCCCACCAGGCCCGGTCGGCCTTCCCGGACGGCCAGCTCTACGTGGACCTGCAGGGCGCGGGCCCGCGGGCCGCGGAACCGGAGACGGTCCTCGGCTCCTTCCTGCGCGCCCTGGGCACGGCGGACTCGGCGATCCCGGACTCGCTGGAGGAACGCTCGGCCCTGTACCGCTCGGTGCTGGACGGCCGCCGGGTGCTGGTCCTGCTGGACAACGCGCGCGACGCCGCCCAGGTACGCCCGCTGCTGCCCGGCACGGAGGGCTGCGCGGCCCTGGTGACGTCACGGGTCCGTATGGTCGACCTGGCGGGCGCGCACCTGGTGGACCTGGACGTGATGTCGCCCGACGAGGCGCTGGCGCTGTTCACGAAGATCGTGGGCGAGGAAAGGGTGGCCTCGGAGCGGGAGGCGGCGCTGGACGTGGTGGCGGCGTGCGGCTTCCTGCCGCTGGCGATCCGCATCGCGGCGTCGCGGTTGGCGGCGCGGAGGACCTGGACGGTGTCCGTGCTGGCCGCGAAGCTGGCGGACGAGCGACGCCGCCTCGACGAACTCCAGGCCGGCGACCTGGCCGTGAAGGCCACGTTCGAACTGGGCTACGGCCAACTGGAGCCCGCGCAGGCGCGAGCGTTCCGCTTGCTGGGCCTGGCGGACGGCCCGGACATCTCCCTGGCGGCCGCCGCGGCGGTCCTGGACCTCCCGCTGGAGGAGACGGAGGACCTGCTGGAGTCCCTGGTGGACACGTCCCTGCTGGAGTCGGCGGCCCCGGGCCGCTACCGCTACCACGACCTGGTCCGTCTCTACGCGCGTGCGTGCGCGGAACGGGACGAACATCCGCCGAGCGAGCGGGATGCGGCGATGTCGCGGTTGCTGGACTTCTATCTGTCCACTGTCGCGGGGGTCTACCTGATCGAACGGCCCGGTGACCGGCTGGTGGACCACTTGGAGCGCGCCGAGGGCCCGGGGCTGACGTTCGCGGACCGGCGCGCGGCACAGGACTGGCTGTACTCCGAGGCGGTCTCGCTGCTCGCGTGCGTACGGCAGTCCGCGCAACGGTCAGGAATGCTACGGCGCGCCGTGGACGTCCTGTGGGCGGCGGTCGACCTTGCGGAGTCCGGCGCCAACTCCAGGGAGTACGAGGCCGTTGCCTCACGCCTGCGGGATGTGGCGCAGGAGGCGGGAGACCCGCGTTGCGAGGCGCGAGCGCTCATGGCCCTGGCCTTCGTGCATCACATCTCCGGCACCAAGTTCGACGCGGCCGTCCAGGAGGCCGAGCGGGCCACGGAGTTGGCCGAAGCGGCTGACGATCCGCTCACCAGTTGCTGGTCGTCGAACATCAGCGGCGCGATCGCGATGTACCAGAGCAGGTACGAGGACAGCGAGGTGCACTTCACACGCGCCATCGAGAACTTCCGCGCCGTGGGAGACCGCCCGGGCGAGGCGAGTGCTCTGTGCAACCTGTCCCGAACCCATCTGGCCACCGCCCGTACGGAAAGCGCAGTGGCCCTGGCCCAGCAGGGCACCGAGATGTACGACGACATGGGGCATGCCCTGAGGGGGGCCAACGGCCGGTATGCGCTGGGCCTCGCCCTCACGCAGAGCGGAAGGTTCCCCGAGGCCACCGAGTGTCTGCACCAAGCCCTGCAGGTGTTCCGGGACAGCCGCCAGCGCCTGTGGGAAGGCATGACGCTGTTCCGCCTGGCCGAACTCGACCTGGCGGCCCGACGCCCCGCACAGGCCGCGGCCAACGCGGAGACAGCGCTGACGCTGCTGCGAGGCATCGGCGGGGAATGGCGCCGTGGCAATGTCCTCACGGTCCTCGGACGGGCCCTCAACGCCATCGGCCAGCTCGACCGCGCCCAGGTGTGCTGGACGGAGGCACTCCAGATCTTCGAGTCGTTGGGCGCGCCGGAAGCAGACGAAGTCAGGGGATTGCTGACGCCGGCCGCCGTGGTCTGACCAGCGGCGCGCCGCCCGGGTGCAGGCGTTCATCATTCGTTTATCGCCACTTGGCACTCTCAACTGTGTCAAGCCGTCGCGTCGGAGGGCAGACGGAACGGCGAACGGTCGGCCCTCTAAGGTGAACCGGCCCAGCCAGATCCGTCCGGCAGCCCTCGGGGGAGTTGCCGGGCGGATCTGCCCATCCATCGCACAACACTGCCAGGGGAGCCAGCGAGATGAGCGACAAGATCACCACCGACAACGTCCACGTGACGGACGAACCGCTCACGGCGGCCGGCGACGACACCGTCACGCCGGACAACGTCCACGTCACGGGCGAACCGCTCACGGCGGCCGGCACCAACACCGGTACCGCCACGCCGGACAACGTCCACGTCACGGACGAGAAGGCCTGACCAGACCTTCCTCACACACGGGGATCGGCCGCGGCGGCGCGGAGGGGGAGCCGTCGCGGCCGAAGCGTGTCCGGCATCCGGTTCAGGACAATCAGTGGCGGATGCGCAGGAAACGGGGGTCGGGTGCACGCCCGGCCCCGTTGTCGCGCCTCCGCCCCCGCACCTGGCATTGCTTCGACCGCCCAACTCGCACCACACCGTTTCCCCGGCGTAGCCCCCGTCCACGACTCGCAGCGTCCGGAGGAGGGCCCCGTACTCCTCTTCCACCCCTCCGTCTGGGGCCGCCTTCCTCTTCGCCCTGAAACGCGGACCCAGCCCCCGGAACCGGTTGGCGGATCGTGGCCACGCGGTTATCCACAGGGGCCAGCGGGGCTGCCAAGACTTTGCGATCTCGGCCGGGTGGAGCGAAGGGCGCTGAAGGAACTGGCCGAGGAGGGACTCCTCCTCACTTCGCATGCTGTTGAAGCCGGTTGGCCTCGGCGGAGTCTTGTGCGGGTGCTTCGGAGCGAGGGCTGGCTCCACGTACGGAACGGCGTCTGGGCGGAGCCGGGGCGCACTCCGGACCTCCGCATGCGGCTCCGCGCGGTGCAGCTCCTCAATCCCCGGCTCGTCGTGAGCCACCGTTCGGCGGCCGTTCTGTGGCTCATCGAGACGTTCACTTGGTCGACCGGTGCGTCGCTGGAGTTCATCGACCCCCAGCTCACCCACCGGCCCGCCGGAGTCACAGGCCGAACTCCTCACTCCCGCCGGCCGCCGTGTCATCCTCGACTTCCTCGGTCGGCCTGAACGGCCCGGAGGTCGGCCTGAACGGCCCGGAGGTGGGGAAGTGGCTGTCGGACCGCCCGCTTCTTTGCCAGGGTCGTGCTTCCGCGGGCCGAGCCAAGGCTCGGCCGGAGGTCGATCGGCGCAGCCGACGCGGAACGCAGCGCAGCGGAGTGGAGCGCCCTTGACTCGGCAACAGCCACTTCCCCACCCCCGGGCCCGCTCAGGCCAACTCCCGGGCAACCCAGCCCACCCCCGAGCCGCCCCAGACCAACCCCCGGGCAACCCAGCCCACCCCCGAGCCGCCCCAGACCAACCCCCGGGCAACCCAGCCCACCCCCGGGCAACCCAGCCCACCCCACCCCGGCCCACCCAGTCCTCACAGCTCCTCGATCAGCCCGGTTGCGCGGAGCACCGCCGCCAACGCATCCGCTTCGCCCGTGCGTTGGTGGACCTCGAGGCAGGTGTCGGCCAGTTTGATGACGTGTTCGTCGCCGTGGTGGACGGCCAGGGCGAACACCTCCTCCGCCGACTCGGGGGCCGTGGGGAGGCTGTGCCGGGGCGCGGGGGCGGCGGGGGTGTAGGCCGCGGTCACGGCGGCGCTCGCCGCCCAGGCCGCGTGGAGGCTGAGCGCCCACTGGGTGGGCGGCAGTGCGGGCAGGGTGCGCAGGACGGCCATCGGGGCGGTCGCGGCGTGGACCAGCATGACGGCGGAGCCGTGGGCGTTGGGGAGGTAGTGCAGGGCCGCCGCGGTCGTCAGGTCGGCCAGCCGGTCCCGGGCCTGGTCGGCCTCGGTGGCGGGTCGCAGTGCGGCCAGCGCGGTGGGCCAGTCGGGCAGGTCGGTGAGCTGGTCGAGCCGGTGGTTGATGCCCGCGCTCTGGTCGGGCACCCGGGGGACGGCGGCGAGCGCGGACGCCGGATCGGCGGTTCCGGACGGGCTCGTGAACGGAACCGGCTGCCAGCGCGCCGCCCAGTAGCCGAGGGCTTGGCCCAATTCGGTCAGGCGCGGCCCGTCCTCGTGGTCCAGCAGGGCGTGGACCGCGTGGCCGGTGCGGATCACGCCGTGGGTGGCGCCGGCCGCGATGCCCGGCAGCAGCCGTGGCCACCATGTCTCCAGCACGGTACGCCAGGGCTGTTCCGTCACCTCGCGGGCGAAGAACGCCAGCCAGTCGCCGAGGCGACGCGGATCCCCGAGCGCCGCGCGCCAGTCGTCGGCCGTGAGGCGTGAGGTGCCGCGCGGCAGATCGTCGAGCCGACGGGCGTAGACGTCCAACCAGCGGTGGACCTGGCGGGCGTGACCACGTCTGACCATGGACTCCACCGCCATGGGGCCGTGATTGCTCAGCCAGCCTTCGAACTCCGGTCCCGTCCGGTGCAGCCGTTCGTACGCCTCGTCGAGTGTGCCGTCGATGTCCATGAGACCTGACGGTAAGCGCGCAACGGCCGTTCATCATCAGGCCCCGGATCGAGACTCTCCCCTCCATCGGGCCTACGTCGTCCGAAGGCCCTGTCGCGTACGCCCGCGCAGCTCTCCCTTCATCACCTTCCCGCTCGCGTTCCTCGGAAGGGCCTCGACGAACTCCACCTCCCTCGGGACCTTGTAGTTCGCCATCTCGCGACGGGACCAGGCGATCAGGTCGTCGGACGTCAGCACCGCCCCCGGGCGGCGTACCACGTACGCCTTCCCCACCTCCCCCAGCCTCGCGTCCGGTACCCCGATCACCGCTGCCTCCGTCACATCCGGGTGCAGGGCCAGCAGTTGCTCTATCTCCGCCGGGTAGGCGTTGAAGCCGCCCACGATGAACATGTCCTTGGTGCGGTCCGTGATGCGGAGGTTGCCCGCCGGGTCCAGGACGCCCACATCTCCTGTGCGCAGCCAGCCGTCCGCCGTCAGGGCCTCCGCCGTGGCCGTCTCGTCCTCGAAGTAGCCCTGCATGACGTTGAAGCCACGGACCAGGATCTCTCCGGGGACCCCCGCGCCGAGCGGTTCGCCCTGGACGTCCACCACCCGTACCTCCACTCCCGGGATCGGGCGGCCCGAGGTCGTCCCGATCACCTCGGGCGCGTCGTTCCTGCGGCACATCGTCACGAAACCGCTCGCCTCCGACAGGCCGTACGCCGTCAGGACCGTCTCGACGCCGAGTTCGTCCCGTAGCCGTTCCACCAGGCGCAGCGGCACCACCGCGGCCCCCGTCACCACCAGGCGCAGTGCGGCGAGGTCGTAGGACGCCCGTGACGGGTGGTCCAGCAGCGCCTGGTGCAAGGTGGGCGGGCCCGGCAGGACCGTCACCCGCTCCGCCGCCGTGTTCGCCAGTGCCGTGTCCACGGTGAACACCGGCTGCGGGATCATCGTGGCGCCCCGCATCAGGCAGGCCAGCACCCCGGCCTTGTAGCCGAACGTGTGGAAGAAGGGGTTGACGATCAGGTAGCGGTCGCCCTGCCGCAGACCCGTCAGGTCCGCCCACGTCTCGTAGGCCCTCAGGGTCTGCGCGTGCGTGATCACCGCGCCCTTGGGGCGGCCCGTCGTGCCCGAGGTGAACACGATGTCCGAGGGCCGGTCGCCCGTCACTGCCGACGACCTGCGCCGCACCTCCGGCTCCCCCACCCCCTCCCCGCTCGCCAGGAAGTCCTTCCAGGTGCGGAAGTCCGCCGGGGCGTCGTCCGCGAGGACCACCACCTGGTCCAGGTGCGGCAGGCCCGGCAGCGGACCGTCCCCGGGCCCCTCCCCCGCCGCCCTCCGCAGCGACGCCACATACGACGTCCCGAGGAACGCGCCGGTCACGAACAGCAGTTTCGCCCGGACGCGGTGCAGGACGTAGGCCGCCTCCGAGCCCTTGAAGCGGGTGTTGAGCGGCACCAGGACCGCGCCCGCCGACACGGCGCCCAGAGAGGAAACGATCCAGTCGAGCGTGTTCGGCGCCCAGATCCCGACGCGGTCGCCGACGCCGACGCCGTTCGCGATGCAGGCCGCCGCCGCGCGTTCGACGCGGGCGCCCAGTTCGGCGTACGAAATCCGGGTACGGCCCTCGACGACCGCCTCCGTGTCGTCGTAGCGACGGGCCGCGCTCCGCACCAGCTCCGGAATGCCGCCCCACTCCAGGTCACCGCGCACGGCGTCCTCCCCACGGTACGCGCAGCCGATCGCCATAGCTGACTGACCGTCAGATTAGCTGTAACCTGACGGCCTGTCAGCCGTCGCACGACTTCCGCGGAGGTGCAGCCATGGCAGGGTTCAAGGACGCGACCGCCGTCGTCGGCATCGGACAGACCGAGTTCGCCAAGCGGCTCCCGGAGTCCGAGAAGGCCCTGGCCTGCCGTGCCGTCCTCGCCGCCCTCGACGACGCCGGGATCGCGCCCGGCGAGGTCGACGCGCTGGCCTCGTACACCATGGAGGAGACCGACGAGGTGGAGGTCGCGAAGGCCCTCGGCCTCGGGGATCTCACCTTCTTCAGCAAGGTCGGGTACGGGGGCGGCGGCTCCTGCGCGACCGTCGCCCATCTCGCCGCCGCCGTCGCCACCGGACAGGCCACCGTCGGCGTCGCCTGGCGGTCCCGCAAGCGTGGCAGCGGGCCCCGGCCGTGGAAGAACACGGCGGTGCAACTTCCCACTCCCGCCCAGTGGACCCGGCCCTTCGGGCTCCTCAGGCCCGTCGACGAGATCGGGATGCTCGCGCGCCGGTACATGCACCGGTACGGGGCCACCAGGGACCACCTCTTCAACGTCGCCCTCGCCTGCCGGAACAGGGCCAACCAGAATCCCACCGCCATGATGTACGAGCGGCCACTGACCAGGGACATGTACATGAGCTCCCGCTGGATCAGCGAGCCGCTCTGCCTCTTCGACAACTGCCTGGAGACGGACGGGGCGTTGGCCTGTGTGGTCGTCTCCCGCGAGCGTGCCCGTGACTGCCGGCAGCGGCCCGTCTACGTCCACGCCGCCGCCCAGGGGCTGCCCGCCCAGCACCACGGCATGGTCAACTACTGGAACGACGACCCGCTCACCGGCCCCGCCTGGACCGCCGCCCGGCACCTGTGGAAGCACGCCGACTTCACCCCCGACGACGTCGACGTCGCGCAGATCTACGACGCGTTCACGCCGCTGGTCCTCCTCTCTCTGGAGGGGTACGGCTTCTGCGGCCGGGGAGAGGGCGGGGCGTTCACCGAGGGCGGTGCCCTGGAGACCGGTGGACGGCTGCCGATCAACACCGGGGGCGGCGGGCTGTCCGAGGCGTACGTCCACGGATTCAACCTGATCAACGAGGGCGTGAAGCAGCTGCGCGGGACCAGCACCGCCCGGGTTCCGGGCGCCGCCACCTGCCTCGTCACCGCCGGCGAGGGGGTCCCTACCTCCGCCCTGCTGCTGAGGAGTTGAACCATGCCCGACGCCCTCCTCTCCCCCGTCCCCGACGACGACGGCGCCCCCTTCTGGGAGTACGCCGCCCGCGGCGAACTGCGCGTCCAGACCTGCTCCGACTGCGGCGAGCCGCGCTTCCCGCCGCGGCCCTGCTGCCCGCACTGCCGGTCCTTCGCGAGCCGGTGGCGGCGGATGAGCGGGAAGGGGAGGATCTGGTCGTACGTCGTCCCGCACCCGCCGCTGCTCCCGGCGTACGCCGCGCAGGCCCCGTACAACGTGATCCTGGTCGAGTTGGCCGAGGCGCCGCACATCCGCCTGGTCGGGAACCTCGTCACCGGGCCCGGCGCGCCCCTGAACTCCGTGCCGCCCGAGCGGATCCGGATCGGTGCGGGAGTGCAGGCCGTCTTCGACGGGGACGGGCTGCCCCGGTGGGTGCTGGAGCGGTCGTGAGCGAAGGGCTGCGGATCGACGCCGACAGGGACACCGGGGTCGCGGTCGTCACCCTGGACCGGCCCGGGAGGCTCAACGCCGTCGACCTTGCGACGGCCGGTGAACTGGCCGCCTGCTGGCGCGCGTTCAGGTACGACGACTCCGTACGGGCCGTCGTCCTCACCGGTGCCGGGGAGCGGGCCTTCTGCACCGGGCTCGACCGGGACGCGGACGTGCCGCAGCCGGGCTCGCCGTACATGCTGGACGATCCGCTGCTGAGGATCGGCCCGAAGGCGAACGACCTGTGGAAGCCGGTGATCGCCGCCGTGTGCGGCATGGCCTGCGGCGGGGCTTTCTATCTGCTCGGCGAGAGCGAGTTCGTCGTCGCGGACGAGACGGCTTCCTTCTTCGACCCGCACACCGCCTACGGGATGGTCAGCGCGTACGAGGCGGTCTACATGGCGCACCGGATGCCGTACGGGGAGGCCGCTCGAATGGCGCTGATGGGGACCGCCGAGCGGATCTCGGCGCGGCGGGCGTACGAGATCGGGCTGGTGTCCGAACTCACCGCGCCCGGCGGCGCGCTGGAGGCCGCGCTGCGCTGTGCCGCCGTCGTCGCCTCGTATCCGCCGGAGGGCGTGCAGGGCACCGTACGGGCGCTGTGGGCGGCGAAGGAGGCGGCACGGGTGCAGGCCCTGGCGCAGGCACCGGCACTGATCGCGCTCGGGAACCTGCCGGCGGAGCGACAGGCGGAGCTGTTCGCGGCGCGACGGAGGGATGGGTTCCGGGTGCGGTGAGGCACCGCCCGGCCCCCGTCCGGGCCGCCACGGTATGGCACGTCCCGACCACAGGGCGTAGCGTCAGCGGTGACGGCCGCCGCCCCGAGCCCCTTCCGTCCGGTCCGGTGCGGCGGCCGTCTCCGCCCACCCGGTGGCTCAGGTGGTGCGGGACGTCCCCGTGCCCTTCTCCGCGTCCAGCGCGTACACGCAGCGGTCCTTGCTGCACGCGTACACCACGCCGTCCTTCACCACCGGGGCGCCGGTGATCTCGCCGCCGGTGGCCAGCTTCCAGCGCAGGCGGCCGTCGTCGGCCTTCAGCGTGTACAGCAGGTGGTCCGTCGAGCCGAAGTGGATGCGGCCCTCCGCGACCGCCGGGGAGCCCACGATGTCGCCGCCCGCCTGGAAGCGCCACTTGGGGGTGCCGGTGACCGCGTCGAGGGTGTACAGACCCTTGCCGCTGCCCACGTGGACGTGCCCGCCCGCCACGAGCACCGGGTCGATCGCCGCCCGGGACTCGGTGGCGATGCGCCAGCGGTCGCGGCCGTCCGCCGCGTCGAGGGCGTACACCGTGCCCAGGTAGTCCGCGAGGTAGACGCCGCCGCCCGTCACCGCCGGGCCCGGTGCGAAGGCGGGCGGGCTCAGGAAGACCGCCGGCGCCTCGAAGTGCCAGCGCAGCATGCCGCTCGCCACCTCCAGGGCCAGGACCCGGGTGCCGGCACAGACGTACACACAGCCGTCGGTCGCGTGGGTGATGCGTACGGGGACCCCGCCGCAGGAGGCCGCGTCGCCGATGGGGTACGACCAGCGCTCCTCGCCGCTGCGGGCGTCCAGGGCGCGCAGCCGGGCGTCCTGCCACACGTACGCCGTGCCGTCGTGGAGCGCGGGACCCGCCTCCGGGGTCTCGAACTCGGTCTGCGCGCCGGTGAGCTCCCACAGCTTCCGGCCGCCGGACGCCTCCCACGCCTGGACGCCGCCGCCGCGGGTGGCGGTGAGGACCGTGCCGCGGTCGGCCTTGAGGGAGTACACCCAGCCGTCCATCTGCAGCCGCCACAGATCGGTGCCCTCGCGGGCGTCCAGGGCGAACAGGGTGGGCCCGTCGGAGGCGTGGACACGGCCGTCCGCGACCGACATCGACCAGGCGACGTCGCGGGTCTTGAAACGGCGGCGGCCGGTCGCCACATCCAGGGCGTGCACCTCGAAGGAGGTGACGTAGACCAGGTCGTCGGCGACCGCGGGAGTGCCCCACACGTCGTTCGACATGCGGAACCGCCACGGTCGCCAACCGGAGGCGGCATCCGGGGGCACGGGCGGCGCGGGGACCGCGGGCACGGCTCCGGGCGCGCCGTTGACCCCGGCCCCCGGACGGGACCAGGACGCGGCGAGCGCGGCGTGAGGCGGCGGCGCCTGCAGCGCGGCGGCCCGGGCGTCGGCGACCCGCGGTCCGGGGCCGATCGGCACGGAGGCGCCCGCGAGCCGCACCGGCCCGGAGTCGGGTGCGCCGACCGGCATCGGCACCGGGTCGTGGGACGGCGGGGGCGGCACCGCGGGGCGCGCGCCGCCGCCGCTGCGGTTGCCGGAGGTGGAGGGCTTGGTGGCGGGGCGCCCGCCGCGGCGGGCCTCGATCAGGGTGACCGCCTTCTCGGGCAGCCATGCCGACGCCGTACCGCTGTCGTCGGAGCCCGAACCGAACAGGTGCGGGGCGAGCTGCGCCTGGAGGTCGGCGGGGTTGGGGCGGGCGGTGGGGTCCATCTGCATGCAGGACTCGATGAGCGGGCGCAGCTCGTCCGGCAGGCCGGACAGGTCCGGGCCCTCACGCAGCAGCATGAAGACGGTCTCGACGGGGTTCGCGCCGTGGAAGGGCGGGTGCCCGGTGGCCGCGAAGACGAGCATCGAGCCGAGCGAGAACACGTCGCTGGCGCCGGTGACGCTGCGTGAGTCCTTGGCCTGTTCGGGGGACATGTAGGCGGGCGTGCCGACGGCTACGTTGGTCATGGTCAGACGGGTGTTCGATACACCGGAGGCGATCCCGAAGTCGATCACCCTGGGGCCGTCCTCCACGACGAGGACGTTCGACGGCTTCAGGTCCCGGTGGACCAGGCCCGCCCCGTGGATGGACTGCAGGGCCTCGGCCACGCCTGCCGCGAGCCAGCGCACCGCCTGGGCCGGCAGCGGGCCGCACTCGGTCACTATCTCCTCGAGGGAGGGCGCGGGCACATAGGCGGTGGCGAGCCAGGGCACGGCCGCGCGCGGGTCGGCGTCGACCACGGCCGCCGTGTAGAAGCCGGAGACCGCCCGCGCGGCCTCGACCTCGCGGGTGAAGCGCACCCGGAACAGCTGGTCCTCGGCCAGTTCCGTACGCACCGTCTTGATCGCCACGCGCCGGCCGGACGCCGAGCGCGCGAGATAGACCAGCCCCATGCCGCCGGCACCCAGCCGTCCCAGCACCTCGAACGGCCCGATCCGCCGCGGATCGTGCTGCGTCAGCTGATCCACCACTTGCCTGCCACCTCCCCGTACGGGTCGCGTCATGCGCCTTGTGCACGCGACCCCGTGCAGCGTCTCACCACCGCACCGCCATGGCGGCACGCACCCCGATTCTTCCTGTCCGGGCGTGCGGAAGCTAACCCGAGGGCGGAACGGGGTGTCTCAGGACAAAAGCATGGCGCACGAGGGTACGGGAAGCGGGCGCCCGCATGGTGGAACAGGGGCCTGCGGACAGGGGCCCGCGGGCCGCGTCAGCGCTGGAGGAGCGCGAAGGACGCCCCCTGGTCGTCGCTGACCACCGCCACCCGTCCGTACGAGGTGTCGAACGCCGGTACCTGTACGCGCCCGCCCAGCCGGACCGTCGCGTCGAGCGCCGCCGCGCCGTCCCGGACGCCGAAGTGGACGAGGAAGTGCGGCGGCATCTCGGCGGGGAAGACGTCCTCGAGCGGGGCCCGCCCGAAGTCGGGGACGGCACCGGGGCCGAACAGGGCGTCGTGGAAGAGGCCCGAGTAGAAGGTGTTCGCGGCGGCGGTGTCCCGCGTGTACAGCTCGGCCCAGGTGAAGGAGCCGGGCTCGTGCCGCTTGCCGAAGCCCGCGTGCGCCCCGGCCTGCCAGAGCCCGAACACGGCGCCCTCGGGGTCGGCGGCCAGCGCCGCGGTGCCGAGGCCGTCCACGGGCTCGGGCAGGGCGACGACCTGGCCGCCGGCCGCCAGGATCCGCCGGGCCAGCGCGGTGGCGTCGGGGGTGGCGAAGTACACCGTCCAGACGGTGGGCATCCGCCCGTCGACCTTGCGGGTCAGCGCGGCCACCGGTTCGCCGCCGAGGTGCGCCCACACGGTGGAGCCGGGCGCCTCCTCGAAGCTCCACCCGAAGAGTTCACCGTAGAACCGCTTGCCCGCCTCGACGTCGGGCAACTGCGCGTCGATCCAGCACGGGACGCCCTCGGGGAAGGGGCCGTCGTGCGAAGACGATGGCGGATTTTCGGCCATGCTGCCAAGCTAACGTGCACGACCCGTGGAGCGCTCGCGGGCGTACTCCCTTTTCACCGCCCCGGAAGCGGGTGCAGGCCCCTGTACTCCCCATTTGCAGTCGGCCGAATCGCGCTTCGATCACCCCTCGGTAAGCTGACGGCATGACAGGACAAGTGCGTACCGTCGACGGCCGCGTGGCCGGTCGACGCGGGCAGGCGACGCGGCAGAAGCTGCTCGACTGCCTCAGCGAGATGCTCAGCTCCTCGCCTTACCGCGACGTCAAAGTCATTGATGTCGCCCGGAAGGCGGGGACGTCACCGGCGACCTTCTACCAGTACTTCCCGGACGTCGAGGGCGCCGTTCTCGAGATCGCGGACCAAATGGCCGCGGAGGGCGCCGGGTTGACCCAGCTGCTGGAAGGCCGCTCCTGGGCCGGGAAGGCCGGCTGGCAGACCGCGCAGGAACTCGTGGAGGGGTTCCTGGAGTTCTGGCGCAAACACGACGCCATCCTGCGCGTCGTGGACCTCGGCGCGGCCGAGGGCGACAAGCGCTTCTACAAGATCCGCATGAAGATCCTGAACTCGGTGAACAACTCCCTCGCGGACTCGATCGCCGAGCTCCAGTCCAAGGGCAGGGTCGACAAGGACGTGAACCCGGCGGCAGTGGCGGGCGCGCTCGTGGCGATGCTCGCGTCCGTGTCCTCCCACCAGAAGGGCTTCACGTCCTGGGGCGTCAAGCAGGCCGAACTGAAGCCGAACCTCGCGCTGTTGGTGTATCTGGGCGTCACCGGCAGGAAGCCGACGAAGTAGCCCCGGCCACGGCACTTCGCCGCGACGACGCCAAGTCCTGTCACCCAGGCGGCGGTTCACCCGAGTGGACCGCCGCCTGTCGCGCCGTCCGGCCCACCGTGCCAGTGCCCCGTGTCCAGGAGCGCGGTCATCGCGGTACGAGCCGGAACAGCCGGATCTCCCGCTCCACCCGCTCCTGGTACGTGGCGTACGGCGGCCAGAACGCCAGTGCCGCCTTCCACGCGGCCTCCCGCTCACTCCCCCGCAGCAGATGGGCCGTGACCGGGATGTCCTCGCCCCTGAAGCTGATCTCCGCCTCGGGGTGGGTGAGGAGGTTGTGGGTCCAGGCCGGATGGCCGGGCCGCCCGAAGTTGGAGCCGATCAGGAGCCAGCTGCCGCCCTCCTCCGGCATGCACGCGAGCGGCGTACGGCGGGCGAGGCCGCTTCTCGCGCCGGTGGACGTGAGGATCACGCCCGGCAGCAGCTGCGCGCTGAGCAGCACCTTTCCACCGGTCAGCCGGTGCACCGCGCGGTCCAGGGCGGGCACGACGTGCGGCGCGGCCCTGGCGAAGGCCCGCGTGGAGGACACCTTCTGCACGATCCGCACACCGAGGGCCGTCATACGGCCACCTCCCTCTGCTCGAAGAGCCCCGCCGCGTCCGCCGCGTGCGCCCGCAGCCGGTGCACGGGCCCGAACAGCAGCTCGTCGCCGGTGGCCCGTTTGAAGTAGAGATGCGCAGGGTGCTCCCAGGTGAAACCGATACCGCCGTGCAACTGGATCCCCTCGGCCGCGGCGGTCCGCAGCGCCTGAAGGGCCTGGGCGAGCGCGAGCCCGCCGACCTGCCCACCCGACTCCCGCCACCGCCCTTCCAGGGAGGCTCCCCCAGTGCTCAACGCCTGGGGGTACCCCCATCGCGCCGCACCTCCTGATTCCTCCGCACCGGCCCAGG
Source organism: Streptomyces sp. NPDC001796 (assembly GCF_042892355.1). Classification (NCBI taxonomy): domain Bacteria; kingdom Bacillati; phylum Actinomycetota; class Actinomycetes; order Kitasatosporales; family Streptomycetaceae; genus Streptomyces; species Streptomyces sp. NPDC001796. The sequence continues at coordinate 62,632 of NZ_JBIAUC010000019.1, forward strand.
CCGCGTAGTACGCCGCCGAGCGTGCCGCGCGCACCCGCACGTACACGTCGGCCAGCCGGTGCTTCACAGCCTGGAAGGACCCGATGGGCCGCCCGAACTGCTCCCGCCGACGGACGTACTCGACGGTCCGCTCCAGCACCCGGTCGGCGGCGCCCACGGCCTCGCAGGCGAGCACGGCGGCGGCACGGTCCCCGACCGCGGCGAGCGCCCCCGGCACGTCGGCACCGTCCTCACCGAGCAGTTCCGCCTCCGTCTGGCGGAGTTGGATCCGGGCGCAGGGCCGCGTCCCGTCGAGGGCGGTCTGCCGCGTCCGGACGGCACCGTCCCGTACGAGGAACAGCAGCGTCCGCGACCGCGCGAAACCTCCGGCGTGCGCGGCCACGACCAGCAGCCCTGCACTGTGCCCGTCGAGGACCTGCGCCGCCTCCCCGTAGAGCCGCCAGGTGCCGGCCGACCGCCGCGCCTGGATGCCACCGGCCCGTCCGCCGCCCGCCCAGTCGCCCCGGTTGTCCCCGACGAGGGCGAGGGCGGTGGCGAGAGCGGCGCCCGGGACGGCGAGGGTGGCGGTCAGCTCCCCGGCGGCGATCCGGGGCAGCAGTGCGCTGCGCTGGGCGTCGGTGCCGAGGGCGAGCAGCAGGGGCGCGGCGAGGACCGCGGTGGCGAGCAGCGGGGAGGGGGCGAGGGTCCGGCCCACCTCCTCGCAGGCGAGGGCGAGTTCGGTGGTGCCACAGCCCGAGCCGCCGTAGGCCTCGGGGAGCGCCAGCCCGGGCAGACCGAGCTGTCCGCCGAGGGTGGCCCACAGGGCGGGGTCGTACCCGGCGGCGGTCCCTGCGGCGGCGCGCACGTCCTCCGGCCCGCAGCGCTTGGCCAGCACCTCGCGCACCGTACGGCGGACCTCGTCCTGTTCGGCGGTGAAGCGTGTGTCCATGCGCGACCGACCCTTCCACGATCTGATGGGCCGTCATATTACGGCGACCGGTCTTCGCACGCACAGACCCCGACGCCGCGTATCTGATGTACCGTCAGGTACATGACTCCCAGGTCCGGTCAGCGCACCGCGGTCGTCGGAGTGGCGCTCTCCGACTGCGGGCGGGTCGACGACGCGACCCCGTACGCCCTGCACGCACAGGCCGCCCGCCGCGCCCTCGCCGACGCGGGCCTGGACCGGGCGGTGATCGACGGCTTCGCCTCCGCCGGGCTAGGCACACTGGCGCCGGCGGAGGTGGCCGAGTACCTCGGCCTTCGGCCCACCTGGGTCGATTCCACCTCCGTCGGCGGCTCCACCTGGGAGGTCATGGCGGCCCACGCGGCGGACGCGATCGCGGCGGGCCACGCCCGGGCGGTGCTGCTGGTGTACGGTTCCACGGCCCGCGCGGACGTGAGGGCGGGCCGCCGCACGGGCACCCTGTCCTTCGGCGCCGGCGGCCCCCTTCAGTTCGAGGTTCCCTACGGCCACACGCTGATCGCCAAGTACGCGATGGCGGCCCGCCGCCACATGCACGCCCACGGCACGACGATCGAGCAGCTGGCCGAGGTGGCGGTGCAGGCCCGGGCCAACGCGGCGGCCAACCCGGAGGCCATGTTCCGGGACCCGATCACGGTCGGTGACGTCCTGGCGGGGCCGGTGATCGCGGACCCCTTCACCAGACTGCACTGCTGCATACGCTCCGACGGCGGGGCGGCGGTCCTGCTGGTGGCCGAGGAACTGGTACGGGACTGCCGGACGCGGCCGGTGTGGGTGCTGGGGGCCGGAGAGCACGTCTCGCACACGACGATGTCCGAGTGGCCGGACTTCACGGTGTCCCCGGCGGCGGTGAGCGGCCGCCTCGCCTTCCGGCGGGCCGGGGTGCGCCCGGCGGAGATCGACTTCGCGGAGATCTACGACGCCTTCACCTACATGACGCTGGTGACGCTGGAGGACCTCGGCTTCTGCGGGAAGGGCGAGGGCGGGGCGTTCGTGGAGAAGGGGCGACTGCTGGTGGAGGGCGGGGAGCTGCCGGTGAACACGGACGGAGGCGGGCTGTCCGCCCAGCACCCCGGGATGCGGGGGCTGTTCCTGCTGGTCGAGGCGGTACGGCAACTGCGCGGCGAAGCCGGGGCACGGCAGGTCCGCAAGAGGGGTGGGCGGCTGCCGGAACTGGCGGTGGCGTCGGGGACGGGGGGCTGGTTCTGTTCGTCGGGGACGGTGGTGCTGGGGCGGGGGTGAGGGCGGCGGGGTGAGGGGCGCTGGGTGAGGGCGGCGGGAACGGCGTTCCGGGGTGACGGATACTCGGGGGCATGGCAACGGATCTTCACGAGCTGCTCAGGTCCCTGCGGGTGTGGGACCCGGAGACCACCGAGCTGCCCGCCTTCGACCCGGCGGCGGCGCCCGGGGAGCCGCTCGCGCTGTTCACGGAGTGGTTCGCGCAGGCGGTGGCGGCGGGGCAGACCGAGCCGCACACCATGTCGCTGGCGACGGCGGACGCGGACGGCACACCCGACGTGCGGATCGTGATGCTGCACGGCGCGGACGCGGACGGCTGGTCGTTCGCGACGCACGCCGGCAGCCGCAAGGGCCGGCAGCTGGCGGCCCGGCCGTATGGTGCCCTCGGCTTCTACTGGCCCGTGCACGGCCGCCAGATCCGGGTGCGCGGCCCGGTCACGGCCGCGCCGTCGGAGGAGGGGCAGGCGGATCTGCACGCCCGCTCGACCGGTGCGCTGGCGGCGGCGCTCACCGGCCGCCAGAGCGAAGTACTGGGCTCCACGGAGGAGTTGGCACGGACGTCGGAGCAGGCCTGGGAGCAGGCGCAGCGCGAGCCGGACGCCCCGGTCCCGTCCTGGACCCTGTACCGCCTCCGGCCCGAGGAAGTGGAGTTCTTCCAGGGGGAAGCGAGGCGCCGGCATGTGCGGCTCCGCTACCGCCGTACCGACGGGACATGGGCCAAGGAGCTGCTGTGGCCCTGAGCGTCGGTGCTCAGCCGCCCCCGACCTCGTACACCGCGAAGTCCGCCACCGGCCGGTATCCGAGGCGCTGGTAGAGGCCGTTGCTCGTGGGGTTCGCGAGGTCGGTGAAGAGCAGCACCTCCTTGGCGCCCGCGTCGAGCGCGGCCCGGCTGACCGCTGCGGTGGCGCCCCCGGCGTAGCCGCGGCCGCGGAACGGGGCGGGGGTGTAGACGGTGGCGACGCGGACCTGCCCGGCGACCTCGGGTGTCACGCTCGCCATGGCGCGAGGCGTACCGTCGGGCGTCTCCCACAGCGTGACCCCGCCCTCCGCGAGCCGGCTCCGGGCCCAGCGGTCCGGGTTCGGCCCGGGGTTCTCGTCGACGTCCGCCGAGAACCCGGCGTACCACCGGGCAACCAGCTCGTGGTCGTCCGCCGTCGCGACACGGGCGCGACCGGGCGGCGCGGGATCGGGCGGGGTGAGGGTGCTGAGGCGGTAGAGCCGTTGGCGCTGCGCGAGGCGGGCGGGGGCCCCGGTGCGGCGCTCCCAGGCGGCGACGAACGCGGCGGCGGCCTGCGCCGGTCCCATGACGGACGGGACCGCTCGCCCGTCCTGCACCAGCCGTGCCGCCAGCGCGTCGGCGGCCTCGGCGGTGAGCGGGGTCAGGTTGAGCGGGTAGGGCGGCGTCTGGAAAACGGTGGCCCGTACGGTGCCGTCGCCGTCGACGCACCGGCCGTAGTACGGCGCCTCCTCACCGAAGACGGTCCGCCCCTCCGCCCGGAGCCTGTCGGTGACCGTCAGCTGGACGGTGTGCAGCGCGGGCTCGGACCACAGGAACGCCCCGGCCCGGTCGAGGAACTCCTCGAGGTCATCGGTGAACTGCCAGTCGTACGCGTCTGAGGCCATGGGCCACGATCTCGTGAACCGCCGTGCGGTGCAGCCGATTTACGCCTCCCGGTGCGGAACCGTCGGCTCCGGGTCGCTCGCGATCCTGGCGTGCAGGTGCACGTCCCGGAACGCGTCGTGCCGTCCCGCTGCGAACATCGCGTCGCGCAGCGTCCCCTCGTACCGGAAGCCGCACCGCTCGGCGATACGGCAGGACGCCTCGTGGCCGAGGGCGTGGCCCAGTTCCAGGCGGTGCAGACCGAGGTCGGTGAGGGCCCAGTGGGCGGCGAGCGCGAGCGCGCGACCGGCGACCCCGTGGCCGCGGGCCTCGGGCAGGACCCAGTAGCCGACGCGGGCCACCATAAGGACGCGGTCGATCTCGTTGACGCCGATGTGCCCCAGTGTCGTACCGCTCGCCGCGTCGGTGATCCGGAACGACACGTTGGTCCCGTCCGCCGTGCCCGCCGCCTTCGACCGCAGCGACTCGCGCGCGTCGGCCCTGTCCCGCACGATCTTCAGCGGCGTGTTCCACCGCGCGAAATCCGGGTCGGTCAGCCCCCGGAACCATGCGTCGAGGTGGGTGTCGGACTCCGGGTCCCAGAGGCTCAACCGCAGACCGTGACCCTGGAGTTCGGGAACGGGGCGGCTGAGGGTGCTCTCGCGTATGTCGGCCATCTGGCCATTCAATCAATCGGACCGGATGCGATCACCGGTTTTCCCGCGGCCGGAAGACAGGCACGCCCTCCTGGAAGGCCACCTCCAGCGCCATGCCGATCCGCAGCCCGGACGGTCCGCACCCCACCACCTCGGTCATCATGCGCGGCCCCTCCGCGAGGTCGACCACGGCGGCGACGTACGATGCGCGCTCGTCGAAGGGCGGCAGGTCGTTGCGGTGGACGACGGACCAGGTGTAGAGGGTCGCCCGGCCGCTCGCCGACTCCCAGGTCACGTCGTCGCTCCAGCAGAACGGGCAGAACTCGCGCGGGTAGTGGTGGGCGCGCCCGCAGGCCGCGCAGCGGCGGACCAGCAGCCGTCCCCGCGCCGCCGCGTCCCAGTAGGGGCGCGTGAAGGCGTCCACGTCGGGGACGTCGAAGCGCCCGCTCACCGGAAGAGCCCGAGCACGCCGTCCACCGACCACGTCTGCCACGACATCCCGAACAGCGCCACCACCGAGATCAGCGCCATCATCGAGTTCTGCCCCTGCTCGGCCCAGTCGTGGATCATGAGGACGAAGTAGAGGACGTTGAGCACGAGCCCGCCGGCCAGGGCGACCGGTGTGAGGAAGCCGGTGATCAGTCCGAGCCCGAGGGCGAGTTCGGCGTACGCCACCACGCACGCCATCGTCTTCGGCCTGGGCGCGACCAGTGCGTCGAAGCCGCTGCGCACCGCCGTCCAGCGGTGCTCGGCGGCGATGTCCGCCGCCCACGCGATCCCGGTCCCCCGCTCGAACCACGCCTTCTTGTCCTTGTGCCGCCAGCTCTCCAGCCACCACAGCCCGAGCCCGATACGCAGCACGGCGAGCCATTCCCCGCCGGTGAGCCAGATCGTGTCCATGGGCTCTCCTGCCGCCGAGTGGATCTGACGGTATGTCAGTTCAGCTCATGCGCGGCACACACGCAAGAGGGCGGCCCACGGCTCCGCCACAACCGGTCCGCCTGCGCCACCGGTCCCACCCACTCCCCCTACAGCCGTGATCGATTCGCAACCGATTCCGGTCTTGACCGAGACCCATCAACGCTGTGCGAGATTACGCTCCCGCTCATGGCCGACTCGTCTTCCGCTTCACCGCGTGCCGTGGTGCCCGCCCACGAGGACCGACCGGTGTACGTCGTCGGCGGCGGCCCGGGCGGGCTCGCCGCCGCGCACGCGTTGCGCGCCCAGGGCGTACGGGCCGTCGTACTGGAGAAGTCCGACCGGGTCGGAGCGTCCTGGCGGCGCCACTACGACCGGCTGCACCTGCACACCACGCGGCGCCTGTCCGCCCTGCCCGGGCTGCCGATGCCTCGGTCCTTCGGGCGGTGGGTGTCACGCGACAACGTGGTGCGCTACCTGGAGAAGTACGCCGAGCACCACCAGCTGGAGATCGTCACCGGCGTCGAGGTCTCCCGCATCGATCCCGCCCCCGACGGCACCGGCTGGCTGCTGCACGCCACCGGAGGCCGTGAGCTGACCGGCAGCGCCGTGGTCGTCGCCACCGGCTACAACCACACCCCCCGCGTGCCCGACTGGCCCGGCCGCGGCGCCTTCACCGGCGAGCTCCTGCACGCCGGCGAGTACCGCAACGCCAAGCCGTACGCCGGCCGCGACGTCCTCGTCGTCGGTGTCGGCAACACCGGCGCCGAGATCGCCGTCGACCTGGTGGAGGGCGGCGCCTCGCGGGTGCGGCTGTCGGTGCGGACGGCGCCCCACATCCTGCGGCGGTCGACCGCCGGGTGGGCCACCCAGTACACGGGTGTGCTCGTACGGCGGCTGCCGGTGGGGCTCGTCGACCGGCTGGCCCGGCCGGTGACGAGGCTGAGCGTGCCGGACCTGTCGGCCTACGGGCTGCCCCGGCCCGGCACCGGGCTGTACAGCAGGGTCAAGGACGGCTCGATCCCCGTGCAGGACGTCGGGCTCATCGACGCCGTGCGCAAGCGGCGGGTGGAGGTGGTGGCGGCCGTCGAGGGCTTCGAGGGCGGCAAGGTCGTCCTCGCCGACGGCAGCCGGATCGAGCCGGACGCCGTGATCGCCGCGACCGGATACGTCCGCGCCCTGGAGGGGCTGGTCGGGCACCTCGGCGTGCTCGACGCCCGCGGCAGGCCGGCCGTCCACGGCGCCCGCACCCCGGGCACCGCCCCCGGCCTGTACTTCACCGGATTCACCAACCCGATCAGCGGGATGCTCCGCGAACTGGCCATCGACGCCCAGAAGATCGCGAAGGCCGTCGCCCGCCGGGTGGAGCGGACGCGCACCACAGACTGACACCGGCCGGACGGGTCCGGCACGGCGGCCGCCGACCCGGCGACCGAACGGGCCGGCGCGGTGGCCGCCCACCCGGTGCCGGCCACAGGCGACCGAACCAGCTGGGACCCACACGGCCGCCGCCGGCCCGCCACCGGTGTCGCCGGGCGGCCTCACGCCACCTCGTGCGCCCCATCTCTTCCTGACCTCGCGTCGGTTCAGTAATCTGACAGAACGTCAGTTGCTGAGCCGTCACACGGAAGCGGGCGGAGCGATGCTTGGATCAACCCATGGCACCCTGACCACCGACTCCCGCCGGGCCCGCGTCGCCGCCTGCGGGGAACCGTCCTCGCCCATGGTGCGGGGCAGGGCCGCCGACGCCGGTGACCTCGATGTCAGCGGGCGGCCGCTGCATGCCGACGTCCCCGACCTGGACCGGTTCTTCCGGCCCGAGTCCGTCGCCGTCGTCGGCGCCTCCGACGCCGAGGGGCGCCCGCACACCGGCATCACCCGGCAGCTGCTCGCCTGGGCCGAGCGGGTCGGCGCCCGGCTGCACCCCGTGCACCCCACCCGTCAGTCCATCTTCGGGATGCCCTGCTCTCCTTCCGTCGCGGACCTGCCCGAACAGGTCGACCTGGCCGTGCTCCTGGTCTCCGACCCGCTTCCCGTGGTGGAGGAACTGGGGGCGGCGAAGGTGAAGTTCGCCGTCGTCTTCGCCTCCGGATTCGCCGAGACCGGGCAGGAGGGAGCCGCCGCCCAAACGGTGCTCGCCTCCGCCGCCCAGCGGGCCGGGGTGCGGCTGCTGGGGCCCAACACCAACCTCAACGCCTTCGAGCGGTTCCGGGACGACCTGGACGGGCCGGCCATCGCGCTCATCACCCAGTCCGGGCACCAGGGGCGTCCCGTCTTCGCCCTGCAGGAACTCGGCATACGGCTCTCCCACTGGGCCCCCACCGGCAACGAGGCCGACCTGGAGACCGCCGACTTCCTCTCCTACTTCGCCGAGCGGCCAGAGGTCGGCGCCATCGCCTGCTACATCGAGGGCCTGAAGGACGGCCGCGCCTTCCTGCTGGCCGCCGACCGGGCCGCCCGGCGCGGTGTGCCGGTCGTCGCGGTCAAGGTCGGCCGCACAGAGGCCGGCGCCCGCACAGCCGCCTCACACACCGGCAAGCTGACCGGCGCGGACGACGTGATCGACGCGGCGATGCGGCAGTACGGGGTGATCCGCGTCGACGGGCTGGACGAACTCCAGGACACCGCCGCCCTGTTGGCCCGGGCCCGCACCCCGCGCGCCGACGGCGTCGTCGTCTATTCGATCTCGGGCGGCACGGGCGCGCACGTCGCGGACCTGGCGGCCCGGGCTGGGCTGCGGCTGCCGGTGCTGTCCGGGGCCAGGCAGGCCGAGCTGCACCAGTGGATACCCGAGTACCTGAGCGTCGCCAACCCCGTCGACAGCGGCGGTCACCCGGTGGGCGACGAGCGGGGGCGGAAGATCATCGACGCGCTCCTGGACGACCCGGAGGTGGGCGTGCTCATCTGCCCGATCACCGGACCCTTCCCTCCGCTGAGCGACAAGCTGGTGCGGGACCTGGTGGACGCGGCGGAGCACACGGACAAGCTGGTGTGCGCGGTGTGGGGGTCGCCGGTCGGCACCGAGGCCGCCTACCGCGAGACGCTGCTGGGCTCCTCGCGCGTGGCCACCTTCCGCACGGTCGCGAACTGCGTCTCGGCCGTCCGCGCCCACCTCGACCACCAGCGCTTCGTGCGCGGCTACCGCTCCCCCTTCGACGAGGCACCCCGCACCCCCTCGCCCTCCTTCCGCAAGGCGCAGGCCCTGATGCGCCCCGGGCAGCAGCTGAGCGAGCACGCGGCGAAGCAGCTGCTGCGGGCGTACGGCATCCGCGTACCGCGCGAGCAGTTGGTGACCAGCGCGGCGGCGGCGGTGCGCGCGGCGGGGCTCGTGGGCTACCCGGTGGTGATGAAGGCGTCCGGCGCCCAGCTCGCCCACAAGACGGAGCTGGGGCTGGTGAAGATAGGGCTGACCTCCGCCAGCCAGGTCCGGGACGCCTACCGGGAGCTGACCGACATCGCGCGCTACGAGGGGATCAAGCTCGACGGTGTCCTCGTGTGCCAGATGGTCGAGCGGGGTGTCGAGATGGTCGTCGGCGTCTCGCACGACCGGCTCTTCGGGCCCACGGTCACCGTCGGGCTCGGCGGTGTGCTGGTCGAGGTGCTGCGGGACGCCGCCGTGCGCGTGCCGCCCTTCGGCGAGGAGCAGGCGCGGGACATGCTCGGCGAACTGCGCGGGCGGGCCCTGCTGGCCGGGGTGCGCGGGCGCCCCCCGGCCGACCTCGACGCGCTCGTCGAGGTGGTGCTCCGTGTCCAGCGCATGGCGCTCGAACTCGGGGACCGGATCGCGGAGCTGGACATCAATCCGCTGATGGTGCTGCCCAGGGGGCAGGGAGCCGTGGCGCTGGACGCGCTGGCGGTGTGCCGCTGAGACCCGGATCAGCCGAACCAGCCGAACCAGCCGAACCAGGAAACGGAACAGCATCATGTCCTCCCCCGAAGACTCCATGGACAGCGAAGATCCCGTCGAGTCATTGGTACTGCACACCACTGACAATCACGTCGCGCAGCTCACCCTCAACCGCCCCGACTCCCTCAATGCCATCACCCCTGACCTGCGCGAACTCCTCATCCGGAAACTGCAGGACGCCTCCGCCGACCCCGATGTGCGCGCCGTGGTCCTCACAGGCGCAGGACGCGGTTTCTGCACCGGCGCGGACCTGCGCGGCGGGGCGGGGTCCGGTGAGCGGATCGCCGGCGACGTCGCGCGGACCATCCGCCGGGGCGCCCAGCGGCTGATCGCCGCGGTCCTCGACTGCGAGAAGCCGGTGATCGCCGCGGTGAACGGAACCGCCGCCGGACTCGGCGCCCACCTCGCGCTCGCCTGCGACCTGGTCCTCGCGGCCGAGTCGGCGAGGTTCATCGAGGTGTTCGTGCGCCGCGGCCTGGTCCCGGACGGCGGCGGGGCGTATCTGCTGCCCCGGCTGGTCGGTCCGCAACGCGCCAAGGAGCTGATGTTCTTCGGCGACGCCCTGCCGGCCACCGACGCGGAACGCCTGGGCCTGGTCAACCGTGTCGTACCGGAGCACGCCCTGGAGAAGACCGCCCGCGACTGGGCCGCCCGCCTCGCCGCGGGCCCCACCCGTGCCCTGGCCCTCACCAAGCAACTGGTCAACGCCTCCCTGGACGCCGACCGCGCCGCCGCCTTCGCGGCCGAGGCCACGGCCCAGGAGATCAACATGACGACGGCGGACGCCCGGGAGGGCGTGGGGAGCTTCGTGGAACGGCGGGAGCCCCGCTACCACGGCCGCTGAGGACCGCGCGGGCCTTCACTCGTGACTTCACTTCTGACGTTCCGTCAGTTTCAATGGGTGGTGTGATGGGACACGCAGGGATGGCCGCCACCGCCGTCCGTTACCTCAGGTCCATCGGGGCGCGCACGGTCGCGGGACCCGTCGAAGCGCTGCCGCGCCCGGAGTTGCGGGCCGTGCGGGAAGATGAGCGGGCGCCCGTCGACTCGGCTGAATTCCGGCGTGTACTGGGAAACTTCGCCACCGGTGTCACCGTTGTCACCGCGCCGGCGGCGGACGGTGAGGTGAGCCCCGCCGGTTTCGCCTGTCAGTCGTTCTCGTCCCTCTCCCTTGATCCACCACTGGTCGCGTTCATGGTCGGCAGGGCATCGACGACCTGGCCGCGGATCGCCCGCGCCGGGGTGTTCTGCGTGAACGTGCTGGCTGCCGACCAGGGCGAGCTGTGCCGGGGCTTCGCGGTGAGCGGCGGGGACAAGTTCGCCGGGGTCCGGCACGAGGCGGCGCCCTTCTCCGGGGCCCCGCGCCTCATCGGCGCCACGGCGTGGATCGACTGCGCGATCCACGCCGTGCACACCGGTGGCGACCATCTCATCGTGGTGGGCCGGGTGGAGGCCCTGGGGACCGGCGACGGGGACCACACGCCGCTGCTGTTCCACAGGGGGCGGTTCCTCTAGGGCCATGCCCCGGACGATCAGCCGGCCGGGTCAGGCCAGTGCCGGTGCTCCCGCCGGGCGGCGCCGGATCACCAGGGCCATCAGGGCCGCCGCCGCGCACAGCGCCCCCGCCGCGTACCAGACCACGTCGTAGGAGCCGAAGGTGTCCCGGGCCATGCCGCCGAGGAAGGCGACCAGGGCCGCGCCGACCTGGTGGGAGGCCAGGACCCAGCCGAAGACGATGGCGCTGTCCTCGCCGTACTGCTCCCGGCACAACGCCAGCGTGGGCGGGACCGTGGCGACCCAGTCCAGGCCGTAGAAGACGATGAAGAAGATCATCGGCGGATGGACGGAGGGGGCCAGCAACATGGGCAGGAACAGCAGCGAGGTGCCGCGCAGGGCGTAGTACACGGCGAGCAGGCGGCGCGGCTCGAAGCGGTCCGTGAACCAGCCCGAGGCGATCGTGCCCACCACGTCGAAGACACCGATGACCGCGAGCAGCGATGCCGCCGCCGTGATCGGCATGCCGTGGTCGTGGGCGGCCGGGACGAAGTGGGTCTGGATCAGGCCGTTGGTGGACGCGCCGCAGATCGCGAAGGTGCCGGCCAGCAGCCAGAACGGCCCGGTGCGCACCGCCGAGAACAGCACGGTGACGGCGCGGCGGGCGGCGCCCCGCGCGGGTTCCGGCTTCGGTACGAACTCCTCGGCGCCGTACGGCTTCAGACTCACGTCCGCCGGGTGGTCGCGCAGCAGCAACCAGACGAAGGGGACGACCGCGAGAGCGGCGAGGGCCACCGTCACCGCCGCCGGGCGCCAGCCGTGGTGCTCCACCATCCAGGACAGCAGGGGCAGGAAGATCAGCTGTCCGGAGGCCGAGCCCGCGGTGAGGATGCCGCTCACCAGACCGCGCCGCGTGGTGAACCAGCGGTTGGTGACCGTCGCCGCGAAGGCCAGCGCCATCGAGCCCGAGCCCAGGCCCACCAGCAGACCCCAGCACAGCAGAAGCTGCCAGGGCGCCGTCATCCACACGGTCGCGCCCGAGCCCAGTGCGATCACCACGAGGGCCACGGCGACCACCCTGCGGATGCCGAAGCGGTCCATCAGGGCGGCGGCGAACGGGGCGGTCAGGCCGTACAGCGCAAGGTTGATCGACACCGCCGCGCCGATCGTGCCGCGCGACCAGTGGAACTCCTGGTGCAGCGGGTCGATCAGCAGGCCCGGGAGCGAACGGAAGGCCGCGGCGCCGATGATCGTCACGAAGGTGACGGCGGCGACGAACCAGGCGCGGTGGATGCGGGTCGTCCGGGTCGGTTGTGGTTCCTCGACAGTGGGTGCGGTTGCGGTTGTCTGGGTCACGTCATAGATCTTCGGGCCTGGGCTCCTTTCGATCGAGTGGCCCGGAGGACAGCGTTCGCTAGGATCGGGCCATGACCCGTGAGTCCGCGTTCCGGCCGCACCGCGTCGTCGTCCTCGCCCTCGACGGGCTGCTCCCCTTCGAACTGGGCATCCCGCACCGGATCTTCGGGCGCCCCAAGGACGCCGAGGGCCGGCATCTGTACGAGGTCGTCACCTGCTCCGTCCGGCCACCGGGCCCGGTCGAGACGGACGCCGACTTCTCCATCCACGTCGAGAACGGCCCGGAGGCCCTGGCCACCGCCGACACCGTGATCGTCCCGGCGTCCTACGAGCTGGGCCCGGTCTTCGACGAGGGCGTGCTGACCGACGAGCTGGCCGCCGCCCTCGCCCGGATCCGGCCGGGCACCCGGCTCGCCTCCATCTGCACCGGCGTCTACGTCCTCGCCGCCGCCGGCCTTCTCGACGGGCGTCCCGCCACCACGCACTGGGCCGAGGCCGAGCACTTCCAGCGGCTGTTCCCGCGGATCCAGGTCGACCCGGACGTCCTGTTCATCGACGACGGCGACATCCTGACCTCCGCGGGCGTAGCGGCCGGGATCGACCTGTGCCTGCACATGGTGCGCCGCGACCACGGCAGCGTCGTCGCCAACGAGGTGGCCCGCCGCACGGTCGTCCCGCCGCACCGCGACGGCGGCCAGGCGCAGTACATCCACCGCCCGGTGCCCGAGCCGCAGCTGGCGACCACCACCGCCGCCCGCGCCTGGGCGCTCGGCCGTCTCCACGAACCGATCCAGCTGCGCGACATGGCGGAGCAGGAGGCCATGTCCGTACGCACCTTCACACGCCGTTTCCGCGAGGAGGTCGGCATGAGCCCGGGCCAGTGGCTCACCCAGCAGCGCGTCGAGCGGGCCCGCCATCTGCTGGAGTCCACCGACCTGTCGATGGACCAGGTGGCGCGGAACGCCGGTTTCGGCACCGCCCAGTCGCTGCGCCAGCACCTCCAGGCGGCCCTCGGGGTCACGCCCACCGCATACCGGCGCACCTTCCGCATGGGGGCCGCCGACCCGGCCGTCACTCCCTAGGTCCACCGGGCGGCGGGCCGGGTCAGAACGTCAGTACCGCCCTCGCCACCCGCCCCGCGTGCACGTCCGCCGCCGCCTTCTCGTAGTCCTCCACCGGGTACGTCGCCGTCACCAACTCGTCCAGCAGCAGCCGGCCCTCGCGGTACATCCGGGCGTAGCGCGCGATGTCCCGCTGGGGACGGGAGGAGCCGTAGCGGCAGCCCAGGACGGCCTTGTCCAGGTACATCGACGAGACGAGGAAGGACGCCTCTGCCGTCGCCGGCGGTACGCCGAGGAGCACCGCCTGGCCGTGGCGGTCCAGGGCGTCGATCGCCGCGCGGATCAGCTCCACCCGGCCCACGCACTCAAACGCGTGGTCGACACCGGAGGGGAGGACGTCCTTCACCCCGTGCGTCGAGGTCAGGAAGTCGGTCGCGCCGAACCGGCGGGCCACCGTCTCCTTCGCCGGGTTGGCGTCCACCGCCACGATCCGCGACGCTCCCGCGATTCGCGCGCCCTGGATGACGTTGAGGCCGATTCCGCCCGTTCCGATGACAAGGACCGTGTCGCCCTGGTCCACCCGGGCGCGGTTCAGCACGGCGCCCACCCCGGTGAGGACTCCACAGCCGATCAGGGCCGCCGACGGCAGCGGGATGTCCCCGGGGACGCGGACCGCCTGGACGGCCTTGACGACCGTGCGTTCCGCGAAGGCCGAGGTGGAGGCGAACTGGTACACCGGCCCGCCGCCCCGTGTGAACGGGCGGCCTGGGCGGCCGATCGCCTGCCGGCACATCGTCGGCCGGCCGCGGTCGCAGTCCGCGCACGTACCGCAGTTCGCCAGGGTGGACAGCGCCACGTGGTCGCCGGGTGCGACATGGGTGACGCCCGCGCCGACCGCCTCCACCACGCCGGCGCCCTCATGGCCGAGCACCACGGGGACGGGGAAGGGGATGGTCCCGTCGACCACGGAGAGGTCGCTGTGGCACAGCCCCGCCGCACGGACCGCCACTTGGACCTCGCCGGGTCCCGGGTCCCGGACCTCCAGATCGTCAACGACCTGGGTCCGGGTGCCGTCGTAGAGCACGCCTCGCATCGCAACCCCCTCAGCCCTTGGTTCCCCTGGGTTCCTTCGGCAGGCCGAGCACGCGCTCGGCGATGATCGTGCGCTGGATCTCGTCGGAGCCGCCGTAGACGGTGTCGGCCCGGCTGAACAGGAACAGGTGCTGGAGCGGGTCCAGCTCGTACGGCGCAGTGGGCGACCAGTCGGCCGGGCCCGCCGCGCCCGCCGCGCCCCTGACCTGCATCGCGAGTTCGCCCAGGCGCTGGTGCCAGCGGGCCCACAGCAGTTTGGCCACGCTGGGGGCGGCGGAGTCCGTCGTGTCGCCGAGGGTGCGCAGGGCGTTCCAGCGCATGGTGCGCAGTTCGGCCCACTGGGTGACGAGGCGGTCGCGCAGCACGGGGTCGTCCGCCGCGCCGGTGGCCACGGCCGTGCGGACGACCTCGGACAGTTCGTTCGCGAAGCCGATCTGCTGGGCCAGGGTGGAGACGCCGCGTTCGAAGCCGAGCAGGCTCATCGCCACCCGCCAGCCGTTGCCCTCGCCGCCGACGACGTGTTCGGCGCGGGCCGTCGCACCGTCGAAGAACACCTCGTTGAACTCGCTGGTCCCGGTGAGCTGGCGGATGGGGCGGACCTCGATACGGCCGGGCTGGTCCATGGGGAGGAGGAGGAAGGTCAGGCCGTGATGGCGGCGGGAGGTGGGATCCGTGCGGGCGAGGACGAAGCACCAGTCCGCCTCGTGGGCGAGGGAGGTCCAGATCTTCTGGCCGGTGACCCGGTACGAGGTGGGGGTGTCACGTACGGCGGTGGTGCGCAGGCCCGCCAGGTCCGAGCCGGCGCCGGGTTCGCTGTAGCCCTGGCACCACAGTTCCTCGCCCCGGGCGATGGGTGGCAGGAAGCGGGATTTCTGGGAATGGGTGCCGTGGGCGAGGAGGGTGGGGGCGAGGAGGTTCTCCCCTATGTGACCGGAGCGGGGTGGTGCCTGGGAGCGGGCGTATTCCTCGGCCCAGACGACCTGTTGGGTGAGGGTGGCGCGGCGGTTTCCGTAGCCGTCCTCGGTCCAGGACAGGCCGATCCAGCCGGCTCGGCCGAGAGTGCGTTCCCAGGATCGGCGGGTGTGGGGGGTGCCGAGGTGGGTGCGCAGCCAGGTGCGGGCCTGCGTGCGGAAGGTTTCGTCCTGCGGGTCGGGGCTGAAGTCCATGGTCTCCGCCTTGTGTTGTGGATCGGCGATGCGTTGTCCGCGGACCGGAGGTCTCTCGCCCCCGCTTCCGCTACCCGTCCCGGCCGTGGGGGCTGCGCCCCAGACCCGCGCCTCGGCCTGAACGGCCTCGTCCTCCAACTCGCCCCGGGCTCCACGAGCGGGGCCCCCAGATGGGCTTGAACGGCCGGGCTGCGCCCGCCCCGAAAGGGGCGCGGGGAACGGCGCGACCAGCCACACACCACCCGCAGCCGCCGACGTACTCGCAGTCCCGAGCTCCGTCTCGAACGCCGTCGCGAACCGCCGGGCTCAGCGGCCGCGGTGTGCCGCCCTCTCCATCGCCGCCACCTGCTCCAGCAGCGGCATCGGATCCGCCCCCACCGTTCCGGGCAGGAAGTCCGCGATCCTCTCCGGGGTCCACGCGCCCTCCGCGTAGGCCGCCCTCAGTTCCCTCGGCTGTGCCCAGACCGCCAGTTTCCGGCCCGCGATCGTGTACACCTGGCCCGTGATGCCCTCCTCCTTCGCGCGGTCGGACAGGAGGTACACCACCAGCGCCGCCACGTCCTCGGGGTCGCCGATCTCCTTCAGCTCCATGGGGACGTTCGCCGACATTCGGGTACGGGCGACGGGGGCCACCGCGTTCGCCGTCACCCCGTACTTGTGCAGGCCCAGGGCCGCGCTGCGCACCAGCGAGATGACGCCGCCCTTCGCCGCGCTGTAGTTGGCCTGCGACACCGAGCCCTGGTGGTTGCCGCTCGTGAAACCGATCAGCGTGCCCGAGCGCTGCTTCCGCATCACCGCCGACGCCGCGCGGAACACCGTGAACGTGCCCTTGAGGTGCGTGGCGAGCACCGGGTCCCACTCCTGCTCGGTCATGTTGAACAGCATCCGTTCGCGCAGGATGCCCGCCACGCACACCACCCCGTCCAGGCGGCCGTACGCCGAGAGCGCCTGGTCCACCACCCGCTGCCCGCCCGCCATGGTCGAGACGTCGTCGGCGACCGCGACGGCCTCCCCGCCCGCCGCCTCGATCTCCTTGACCACGGCGTCGGCCACCTCGCTCGTGGGCGAGGCGCCGTCCACCAGGACCCCGTAGTCGTTGACGACGACCCGAGCCCCCTCCGCCGCCGCGGCCAGCGCCACCGCCCGTCCGATGCCCCGGCCCCCGCCCGTCACCGCGACGACCCTGCCCGCCAGGAAGTCCGCCATGCTCAGCCCCTCCTCTTCCCCTTCCAGGGTTTCTGACGATCCGTTAGATTCTCTCGCAGTCGGATTTTACGGGTCGTCAGATACTCCGGGACAAGCCCCCGGGAGGGCCGATGTCACTGCCCGCCGAGTTCCACGAGATCGCAAGACGCGTGAACAACTGGGGGCGCTGGGGCGCGGAGGACGAGATCGGGACGCTGAACCTCGTCACCGACCAGGTGGTGCGCGAGGCCGCCGCCTGTGTGCGCAGTGGGCGGCGGGTACCGCTCGCCCTTCCGCTCCGGCAGGACGGAGTGCAGACCGGCGTCATCGCGGGGCGGGTCAATCCGTTGCACGTGATGGTGCAGATCAACCAGGAGATCTTCGGCCCGGGCACGGTGGCGTGCAGCGACGACGCCGTGACCATGGGCCTTCAGGCGGCCACGCACTGGGACGCGCTCCCGCACGTCTCGCACTCCGGGAAGCTCTACAACGGCCGTCCGGCCGCAACGGTGACACCACACGGCGGCGCCGCGTTCAGCGGGATCGACAAACCGCGGCACATCGTCTCCCGGGGGGTGCTCCTCGACATCCCCCGGGCGCTCGGCCGGGAGCGGCTCGAGGGTTCGTACACCGTCACGCCGGAGGACCTGGACGCGGCCGAGGAGTTCGCCGGTACGCGGGTGCGGGCGGGTGACATCGTCCTCGTACGGACCGGGCAGATCCGCACCTATCTCTCGGGCGACAAACAGGCCTACGGTTATCCGTCGCCGGGGCTGTCGGTGCGGACCCCGGAGTGGTTCCACGCGCGCGATGTGGCGGCGGTCGCGAACGACACGCTCACCTTCGAGGTCTTTCCCCCCGAGATCGAGGATCTATGGCTGCCCGTGCACGCCCTCCATCTCGTGGAGATGGGTATGCCGCAGGGGCAGAACTGGAACCTCGAGGAGTTGTCCACAGCCTGTGGAGAAGAGGGGCGCTACGCCTTCCTGCTGTCCGCGACACCCGAACCGTTCGTCGGCGGCACCGGAAGCCCCGTGGCCCCGGTGGCCGTCCTGTGAGCCGGAGATGCCGAACGGGCCGGCGGCGCGCCGCCGGCCCGTTCGGCATCTCCACCCACCCCCGGACGGTCCCCCCGGGCCGCCCGACCCCGCAGGAGCCGGCGCCGAAGCACGATCCGCACTCGTCGAGGGCTCCCGTCACCCGAGTCCTCGGCGTCCCCTCACGACGGATCGCCGAACACAAGCGTGATCAAACAGACACACGGCGTCAACAGGCCCTCGGCGATTCCTCACGTTTGCCGTTCTTGTGACGGCGCGTACGGAAGCAGACCCCGGCGCACTCATCCACGATCCACTCCAGGCAGCCATGCCCGTACGACCGCCGAGCCGCCCGCACCCAGGCGCATGCACCGGCGCTCCCCCGGGCGGACGCCCGGTCCGGTCCGCTCACACCCCGCCGTAGGGTCCCGTCACACCACGCCATACGCGAAGCGAGGTGCCGCCTTCGCGCCGCACACCGTCGCCCCGTCCTCGGCCGGCGCGGTACAGCGGTCCACCTCGCACCAGATGCGCTTGCCCGCACCCTCGGCGTCCCAGCCCCAGCGGTCGGCGAGCCCGTCGACCAGCTCCAGGCCACGGCCCCCGGTCTCCTCGCCCCCCGCGTGCCGGGGCTGCGGCGGGCAGGCGCTGCGGTCGGCGACCTCCAGACGGACGGTCCCCGCGGGGGCATCGGAGGGGCCGTCACAGGCGCCGGTCAGCAGCAGGCGCAGCACAGCGGGGCAACCGGTGTGCACCACGGCATTGGTGACCAGTTCCGAGACGAGCAGGATCAGCGTCTCGGCCAGCGGTTCGTCCGCCGCTATGCCCGACCCGGTAAGACGCGAGCGCGCCCACCGCCGGGCCCGACCCACTTCAGCGGGGTCGGGCCGGATCTCCAGCTGCACTTGAAGCACCTGCACCGCTCACACCATCCGAACCGGCGGACACATCGCCTCGCACCTCGCAAGGGCCACGATCGTGGTCATCGTCTGCATGGCAGGAACCAGGATCACGGACCGTGATTCCCTTGCACGACAGCATGGTTGACGTACAGTCACCCCAACAAGCGCTTCGGGCATATTCCAGCGCGAAGGAGTACGCGTACGCCATACTGTGCGACGCTTGCCACGGTGAGTCGAACAGGCAGGCACGACGAGCCGCCCTGCCTCACGAACGGCACACATCGCCGGATCCGGCGCCGCCCCAGGGGCCGCACCGTGGTGGATCGGGCTCAGAACCGCTCGCATCCCACACAAGGTACCGGAGCCCTCCCGCGACTCCACCCCGTGACAAGTCACGCGTAGGACACAACCCGGTATCAACGCTCCGTGATTACGGATTGCCACAATCCGCGACATTCAGGTCCGGACGCACCGAATAAGCCCTGCTCAGGGCCTTTCAGCTCACCCCTGAAAGCAGTTCCCCAGCCAGCTTTTCCTCACTCTCCGCACTCGAACCCATACGCTGGGTCCGTACCCACGCTCGCTTCAGGTACAGGTGCACCTCCGCCTCCCATGTGAAGCCCATACCGCCGTGCACCTGGAGGCAGTCGCGGGCGCAGCGAACGGCCGCCTCGTCGGCGAGCAGACGGGCCGCGGCGATGTCGAGGGGGTCGGCGGTGACGGCGGCGGCGTACACCGCGGCACGGGCCGTCTCCACCCGCACCAGGCTCTCAGCGCACAGGTGTTTGACCGCCTGGAAGGCCCCGATCGGTTGACCGAACTGCTCGCGGGTCCGCGCGTGCCGCACCGCCAGCTCGCAGGTCCGCGCGGCGCCGCCGAGCTGTTCGGCGGCGGTGAGGAGGACGGCGACGGGGTCCGGGGGCCCGGCGGCCCGGGCGACCCGGTGCAGGGGGGTCAGCGGGTCCACCGACGCCAGTGGTGCGGCTCCGGTCGCGTCGCCACGGATGACGTCCGCCTCCCCCAGCCACTCCACCAGCCCGCCGTACACCGCCGTGACCACCGTCCGCCCGCTCGCCGCGCCCGGCACCTCGCCCGCCGCGAGGTGGGTGGCCACCAGCGGGCCGGGCAGCAGCGCCCGGCCGGCCTCCTCGAAGAGCAGAACCGCCTCCGGCAGGCCGAGTCCGGCCCCGCCGTCCGCCTCCGGCAACCGCAGCGCGAAGAAGCCCGACTCGCCCAGTTCCCGCCACAGCCCACGGTCGAGCGCGCCGGGCCGGTCCACGGCGGCCCTCAGCACCTCCCGGCCGAAGCGGCGCTGGAGCAGACCGCGCACAGCTGCCCGCAACACCCGCTGGTCGTCGGTCGGCTGGAAGTGCACGTCCGCGTCACCGTCCCTTCGGCAGGCCGAGGATGCGTTCGGCCACGATGTTCCGCTGGATCTGCGAGGTGCCGGCCGCGATCGTGTACGACAGGGACGACAGCCGGTCCAGGACCCATGGGCGGCCGAGGTCCAGGGACTCGGGGCCCAGGACCTCGGCGGCTGCGTCGTACAGCTCCTGACGCGCGTGCGAATACCGCAGCTTGAAGACCGAGCCGCCCACGCCCGGAATCCCTCCCGTCTGCTCCGCCTCGCTCACGTTCCACTGCGTGAGCCGCCACAGGGCACGGAACTCGGCGTTCAGCCGCCCCAGCCTCCGCCGCAGGCAGGGGTCGTCCCAGCGGCCGTTCGCCTGTGCCCGGCGGGCGAGTTCGCCGAGCACGCGGCGGCAGGCCACCACCTCCCCCACGAACGCGGTGCCGCGTTCGAAGGACAGCGTCACCATGGTCACGCGCCAGCCGTCGTTCTCCGCGCCGACCCGGTTGACGACCGGCACGCGCACCTCGTCGAGGAACACCTCCGCGAACTCCTCGGACCCGGCGAGCGTCCGCAGCGGCCGTACGGTGACGCCCGGTGCGTCCATGGGCATCGCCAGCCAGGTGATGCCCCGGTGCTTCGGCGCGTCGGGGTCGGTGCGCACCAGCAGTTCGCACCAGTCGGCGACCAACGCGTGGGAGGTCCAGACCTTGGATCCGCTCACCACGTAGTCGTCGCCGTCCCGCCACGCGCGCGTGCGCAGCGCGGCGAGGTCGGACCCGGCGTCCGGCTCGCTGAACCCCTGGCACCACACCTCGTCCCCGCGCAGGATCGGCGGCAGCCAGCGCTCCCGCTGCCCTGGAGTGCCCTCGGCGGCGATGGTGGGCCCGGCGTGCAGCAGCCCGACGAAGTTGGCCCCCACATAGGGCGCGCCCGCCTTCTCGGTCTCCTCGAGGAAGATCAGCCGCACGGTCGGGGAGGCGTCCCAGTGGACGTCGGCGTACCCGGCGTCGTACAGCACGCGCTGCCACCCGAGGTCGTAGGCGCGCCGCCCGGGCCAGTCGTCCGGGGACGGTTTGGGCGGCAGGGTGGGGAGCACCTTGGCGAGCCACTCCCGCAGCCGGGCCCGGAACTCCTCTTCCTCCGGGGTGCAGGACAGGTCCATCAGCGGTCGAGGTCCAGGTCCAGCATGCGGATCGCGTTGCCCCGCATCAGCTTGTACACCGTCTCGTCGTCCAGGCCCTTGACATGGTCGAGGGCGACCTCCCTGGTGTGCGGGAAGGTCGAGTCGACGTGCGGGTAGTCGGTCTCGAAGGTGGCGTTGTCTCGGCCGACCACGTCGAGCGACGCGACGCCGTGCTTGTCGCGGAAGAAGCAGCAGAAGATCTGCCGGCGGTAGTACGTCGACGGCGGCTCGGGGACCAGGTCGCGGACACCGCCCCAGGCGCGGTGCTCCTCCCAGACGTCGTCGGCGCGTTCCAGGGCGTACGGGATCCAGCCCATCTGTCCCTCCGAGTAGGCGAGCTTGAGGCGTGGGAACCTCACCAGGACCCCGCTGAACAGGTAGTCCATCATCGAGGCCATCGCGTTGTTGAAGCTGAGCGAGGCCTGGACGGCAGGAGGCGCGTCGGGCGAGGCGGCGGGCATCTGCGAACTGCTGCCGATGTGCATGTTGACCACCGTCCCGGTCTCCTGGCAGACGGCGAAGAACGGGTCCCAGTAGCCGGAGTGGATGGAGGGCAGGCCGAGGTGGGTGGGGATCTCGGAGAAGGTGACGGCCCGGACCCCCCGGCCGGCGTTGCGCCGGATCTCGGCGACCGCGAGGCCGATGTCCCACAGGGGGATCAGGCACAGCGGGATGAGCCGGCCACCGCTGTCGCCGCACCACTCCTCGACCATCCAGTCGTTGTAGGCGCGGACACAGGCCAGGGCGACCTCCTTGTCGTGCGCCTCGGCGAAGGTCTGACCGCAGAAGCGCGGGAAGGTCGGGAAGCAGAGGCTGGCCTCGACGTGGTTGAGGTCCATGTCCTCCAGGCGGGCCTCGGGGTCCCAGCACCCGCGCCGCATCTGCTCCCTGGTGATCCCCTCCAGGGTCATCTCGTCACGGTCGAAGCCGACGGCGGCGATGTTCCGCTTGTAGGGGAACTTCAGGTCCTCGTAGATCCACCAGTCCGTCGGCGGCCCCTCCGGGTCCATGGTGATCTGGTACTTCCCGCCGACGTAAACCAGTTCGCCGATCCCGGCGGTCAGCGGCTGCGGGCCCCGGTCCCGGTACTTGGCCGGCAGCCAGGTCTCGAAGAGGTGCGCGGGCTCGATCACGTGGTCGTCGACGCTGATGATGCGGGGCAGTTCACTCGCCATGGTTCCCCTCCGCCGGACCGGCTCTCATCTGATGGATCGTCAGATAGCATGTCATCTGACGAGTCGTCAGCCAAGCAGAGGGGCCGGCCGTGAACGAGACCCCGCACGCCCTGAGTTCCGCCCGCACGCTGTGGGAACTGGTCGAGCGCCGCGCCGGCCTCACCCCCGGCCGTCCGGTCCTGCTCCAGGAGGACCGGGTTCTCACCTTCGGCGACCTGCGCACCCGCGCCGAGCGCGTGGCGGCCGGCCTGTACCGCATGGGCGTACGCCCCGGCACGGTGGTCGCCTGGCAGCTGCCCACCCGCATCGAGACCGCCCTGCTGTCCTTCGCGCTGGCCCGCCTGGGCGCCGTCCAGTCCCCGGTGATCCCCTACTACCGGGACCGCGAGGTCGGCTTCGCGCTGTGCGAGTCCAAGGCGGAGTTCTTCGCGGTGCCGGGCGTCTGGCGCGGACACGACCACACGGAGATGGCCCGCCGGCTGGGCGCGAAAGGCGTCTTCGAGGCGTACGACGACCTGCCGGACGGCGACCCGTCGACGCTCCCCGCCCCGCCCGCCGAGGGCACCTCGGTCCGCTGGATCTACTGGACCTCGGGCACCACCTCCGCCCCCAAGGGAGTCCTGCACACCGACCGCTCGCTGATCGCGGGCGGCTCCTGCCTGGCCCACGCCCTGCGCCTGACCCCGGACGACGTCGGCTCCATGGCCTTTCCGTACGCCCACATAGCGGGCCCCGACTACACGGTGATGCTCCTGCTGTACGGCTTCCCGGCCGTGATGTTCGAGCACTTCGCGCTCCCTCGGGCGCTGGCGGAGTACCGGCGGCACGGGGTGACGGTGGCGGGCGGCTCGACGGCGTTCTACTCGATGTTCCTGGCCGAGCAACGCAGACAGCCGGGCCGGAAGCTGATCCGCTCGCTCCGGCTCCTCGCGGGCGGCGGCGCCCCCAAGCCGCCCGAGCTGTATCACTCCGTGGCCCGCGAGATGGGCGTACAGCTGACCCACGGGTACGGCATGACCGAGGTCCCGATGATCACCATGGGGGACCCCGGGGACACTCCCGAGAACCTGGCGACGACGGAGGGGCGGCCGCCCGAGGGGATGGAGGTCCGCATCGTCGACGGGGAGGTACGGCTGCGGGGAGAGGCCGTCTGCCAGGGGTATCTGGATCCGGCGCAGACGGCGGAGGCCTTCGACGAGGAGGGGTTCCTGCGCACCGGCGACCTCGGCCACCTGACCGGCAGCGGTCATCTGGTGCTGACCGGGCGCCGCAAGGACGTCATCATCCGCAAGGGGGAGAACATCTCCGCCAGGGAGATCGAGGACCTGCTGCACACGCACCCCGCGGTGCAGGACGTGGCGGTGATCGGGCTCCCGGACGAGGTGCGCGGGGAGCTGGTGTGCGCGGTGGTCGAACAGCCGCCGGGCGCCGAGGAGCTGACGCTCCCGGCGGTCACCTCCTACCTGCGGGCGGCGGGGCTGTCCGTGCACAAGCTGCCGGAGCGGCTCGAGGTGGTGGAGGCCCTTCCGCGGGGGGAGACCCTGCGGAAGGTGCTCAAGTACGAGCTGCGGGAGCGCTATTCGGGCTCTGAGGCCTCGGGGACTACTCCGGGACCGTGAAGTACCGGGCGAACGCGGACACGATCTCGCTCTCGCCGACCTTGCCGTCCCCGTCCGCGTCGAGTGCCGCGGCCGCCGCCCGGGCCACTTCCTCCGGTGCGCCGAGGGCCGTCAGGGCACGGGCCGTCTCCGCGACCGTGGCGGCGCCGTCGCGGTCGCCGTCCGCCACGGCGAGCGCCGCGTGCAGGAACGGACGGGCGATCTCCGCGAACCTCTCCGGGTTGTCCCGCAACCGCTTCACCGCCCCGCCCACGAACTCCTCGCGGGTGATGCGCTGGTCGCCGTCCCGGTCCGCTATCCCGGCCATGCCCTGCCAGAACGCCTCAGCCCCGGCGTACAGGGCCTGCCCCTGCTCGGACCTGGCCGCGGTGCCGAACTCGGTGAGGACCGCCTTGGCCGCCGCGCTGAAGTCCGCGCGGTCGATGTAGCCGTTGCCGTCCTGGTCGAAACCGGCGAACCGGGCGGCGATCCTGCGCTCGTACTCGGTGCTGACCATGGTGTTTCGGGCCGCCTCACATCACATCGGGGGTGTTTCTCGCAGGGAGCGTACGACGCGGGGGGCCTGCGGGGAGCCGGAAAACGGCGGTTGTACCAAGACCGCAGGAATTCCGGGACAACAGTGTGGCTGTCCTGCGACGTTCCGTTGACCAGGGTGTGCCGGCGCTCACACCGAGGGGTGCCGTGGGCAGGTCGGGCGGTGGCGTGGGGTCGGGTCGCGCGCTTGGCGTACGGTCAGGCCGACAGGGGCCGCGAGGTGTCGTCGGTGGCCGAGCCGAGGTCCGGGTGCACGTCGAAGAGACGGCGGACGCCGAGGGCGGCGAGGACGCGGTTGACGTGTGTGCCCTCGGGCGCGCCGTGCCCGGGCAGGACGATGCGGAGCCGGCCCCGGCAGGAGCGGATCAGTCTGCGTGCGGCGACGAGCACACCGACACCGCTGGAGTCGCAGAAGACCACTTGGGAGAGGTCGAGTACGAGGCAGTGGCGGCCGTCCGCCACCACGTCGTGCACCCGCTGGCGCAGCAGCGGTGACGTCATCAGGTCAAGTTCGCCCGTCACTTGGAGCACCGTCCACTCGCCGTGCTTCTCGCCGGTCACTGTGAGCGTCACCGCCATGCCTCCCGCCTGCCCGGGCCTGCCCGCGCCGTCCGTGAAACGGAAGCGGTCCCTTCGCTTCCTTTGGAGCGCAGCTGCCCGAACGCCCATCTATGAAACACCGAACTGTCGATCGAAACTGGGTAGTAGATGAGCCAATTCAATCGGTAACGGTCTTGTTCGTTCAGGCCTGATCCGTAGTCGGCTGGGTAGGCGCCCGCCTCCGGCCTGCTCCCGCGCGGGACCGCTTCTACCATCCGCGGCTCGCCGAGGGGCGCACATTGCCACAAAGGGGCGTGCGTTGTCCGATGTGCGGACTACATTCGAAGGCATCGGGGGGCGCACGCTGAACCGGAACAGGGCGCAGGGCACGTCCGGGGACGAGGGGGCCGCATGGCGAAGAAGGACGCACCGCCCCGGTGGGACCGCAGGATGCAGCAGCGGCTCGCCCGGGGTGAGGCCGCCGCGCTCGGAGAGTGCTACGACCGGTTCGCCTCCCTGGTGCACGGCCTCGCGCACCGGGTGCTCGGGGACGAGGAGGGGGCGGACGCCGTCACACGCGAGGTGTTCGCGTACGTCTGGGAGAACCCCGAGTCCTACGACCCCAGGCGGGAGCCGCTGCGGACCTGGGTCGCCGCACTGACCCATCGGCTCGCCGTCCAGCGGCTGCGCGCCACCGAGACCGCCGCACTGGCGCGGGACGGCCGGGGCACGGCGGAGGACCTGGAGCGCAGGGTGCGCCAGGCCTCGGTGGCGGCCCGCGCGGACTACATCGTCACCTCGATGCCGGTACCGCTGCGCGCCGCCCTGGAACGGGCCTACTTCCAGCGCCGGGACTACCGCCAGACCGCCGCCGACCTCGGCATCACGGAGGACGAGGCCCGCCGCCGGCTCCGTCTCGGCCTCCAGCTCCTCGCCACCGCCCATGAGACGCGGCCCTCGGGCACGCCTCCGGAAACGGGGGGTGTGTGGTGAGCGGGGCGGAGCGTTCCCTTGGGCGGGAGGAGTTCGAGGGGGGCGGCGCGTACGAGGGGAACGACGGGCGGGGCGCACCCGGCGGCGCCGGCGAGCGGGAGGTGTCCGAAGTGGCCCGGGGTCCGCTGGCCGGTGGGGGCGCGGCGCCCGGGGCCGATGCGGTCCCGCTCGAGCACCGGGTGCTGAAGTCGCTGCTCGGGGCCTGGGCGCTGGCCGCCTGTTCCGCGGAGGAGACCGCCGCCGTGGACGCGCACCTCGGTGGCTGCGGCCCGTGCGCGGAGGAGGCGCGGCGGCTGCGGAAGGCGGTCGGGCTGTTGCAGCGTTCCGAGAGTCTGGATCTCGACCCCGCCCTGCGCACCCGTGTCCTGGCGAGTTGCCTCGACCGGCGCCCGCCGCGCATCCCCGTGCCGGAGTGGGCGGCCCCCTACGACGCGGAGGCCGCGCGCCTGGACGCCCTGCTGCAGGACATCGGCGACGCCGAGTGGCACACCCCGGTCAGGCTGCGCTGGTTCGACGGGAGGGCACCGGCGAGCCGCCGCACCACCGTGGCCGGGGTCATCGCCCATCTGCTCTCCGTCGACGGCCTGGTCGCGGTGGCGCTCGGGCTGGAGGACCCCCTGGGGGACACCGCCGGGGACGACGGCAGCCCCGAGGGGCGCACGGAGGCGTACTGGCGCGCCTCCCACTTCCCGCCGACCCGCTCCGTCCGCGTCCCGTGGCGCGACCAGACCCACCAGCTGGTCCGGGCGGTCTCCCTCACCGAAGACACCGGCGGGGCGGTCCCGGTGCCGTACGGCGCCTTCGGGCTGTCGCTGCACGACGCGATGCTGGATCGGGCCTTCGAGTGCTGGGTGCACGCGGAGGACATCGCGAACGCCGTCGACTACCCCTACGACCCGCCGGCCCCGCGCCACCTGCACCAGATGTTCGACCTGGCGGTACGGATACTGCCGCTGACCCTGGCCGCGCGGCGGCGCGCCGGCCTCGCCGCGCCCCCGCGCGGTGGCCGGCACCTGGTCCCGGCGGGAGAGCCCGGGCGCAGCCTGCGTCTGGAGATCGAGGGTCTGGGCGGCGGCGAGTGGCTGATTCCGCTCGACTCCCCCGGTGCGGTGGCCTCCCCCGAGCACGAGGTGGCGCACGTCGCGCTCGACGGGGTGGAGTTCTGCCGCCTAGCCGCCGGCCATGTCCCACCGCAGGATGCGGCCGCGGGGCAGGTCGGCGACCGGGAGGCGATCAGCGACGTGCTCTTCGCGGCGGCGTCCCTGAGCCGGATGTAGACGTCAGGGTCGCTAGGCGAAGACCACCGTACGGCGGCCGTTCAGCAGGATGCGGCGCTCCGCGTGCCACTTCACCGCGCGTGCCAGCGCCTGGCACTCCACGTCCCGCCCCGTCGCCACCAGCTGGTCCGGGGTGACGTCGTGGCCGACCCGCTCGACCTCCTGCTCGATGATCGGACCCTCGTCGAGGTCGGCCGTCACGTAGTGCGCGGTCGCGCCGATCAGCTTCACACCGCGCGCGTGGGCCTGGTGGTAGGGCTTGGCGCCCTTGAAGCTCGGCAGGAAGGAGTGGTGGATGTTGATGATCCTGCCGCTGAGCTGCTTGCACAGGTCGTCCGAGAGCACCTGCATATAGCGGGCCAGGACCACCAGCTCGACGTCCAGCTCGCGCACCAGCTCCAGCAGTCGCGCCTCGGAGTCCGACTTGGTGTCCTTCGTCACCGGGATGTGGTGGAAGGGAATGTTGTACGAGCCCACCAGCTCGGCGAAGTCGGTGTGGTTGGAGACCACGGCCGCGATCTCGATGGGCAGCGCGCCGATCCGGGCACGGAAGAGCAGGTCGTTCAGGCAGTGGCCGAACTTGCTGACCATGAGGATGACGCGCATCTTGTCGTCGGCCCGGTGGATCTGCCATTCCATCTGGAAGGAGTCACCGATCGCCGCGAAGCTCGCGCGCAGCTTGTCCACGGTCACCGGGGCCTCGGCGGAGAAGTGGACCCGCATGAAGAACAGTCCCGTGTCCTGGTCGCCGAACTGCTGACTGTCGACGATGTTGCAGCCGGTCATGAACAGGTAGCTCGACACGGCGTGCACGATGCCCTGCTTGTCAGGGCAGGAGAGCGTGAGGACGTACTGGTCGGCCGGGACCGAGGCTCGGGTGGACTGCTCGTTCATGCACGCCAGGGTCTCATGTCCGAGGGCCGGCGTGGACCGCCGTCCCGCAACCCGGACGGTCGGCGGAGACAGGGCCCACGCCGGACCCCGGCGCCCACGCCGGCGACAGGGCCTACGCGCTCCTCGTCAGGATCCGCAGCACCTCGAGCGTGCGCGGCGGCACGTCCGGGTCCTCCCCGTCGGCCACGGAGAGCCGTACGTGGGCGTCCCGTGCCGCCCGCACCGCCTCCGGCCACGCCTGGTGATTGAGGTAGGCGTCCACCGGCGCGTCCGGCCCGACCTGGTGCATGATCCGCAGCACACGCAGGACGGCCGTGTCGACGAGGGCCGCCTCCTGCGAGTCCCGGAAGATCGTGCCGACGTATTTCTCGGCCGACCAGTTGTCCAGCCAGGTGTCCTCGACCAGGCGGTACACGGCGTCGGTGACGTCGCCGTACCCCTCGACACCGGCCAGCCAGACGTCCCGCTGGAAGACGGGATCGGAGAGCATGTGCAGCGCGGAGCGCACATTGCTGCGCCAGCGCCACCACGGCATGTCGTTGAGTGGCATGCCGCCCATGGTGGATGAGCGACGACCGCGACGGGAAGAGTTCTCCGGAGCTTGCACGGTCATCGATCGTACGTTCCCTGTGAAATACGGATCATCGGACCCCGCAATTCACCTCGTCGTCACCTTCCGTTGACCGGGGATGACAGGACGGTTAGCGGTGTGAGGGAATCGTGCGTGTCCATGACCGGCAGGCGACGCACCAGCTCCTCCCCCACCGGCCCCCGCGTTCCGGGCCTCGTCCCTGAAAAAGCGACTCCCCGCGTAAGGACCTTCCTGCTCTCCGCGGGGGCGCTGGTGGCAGTTGCGTCGATAGCGGTCGCCTGCGGGGTCGTCCCCGGTACCACGGGGGGTTCCGGGGACGACCACGTGACCGTCATGACCTGGGCACCCGACCAGACCTCGGCGACCAACAAGCCGGGCATGCCGGCGATGGCGCAGGCCTACGCACGTTGGGTCAACGCGCACGGCGGCCTGGGCGGCCGCAAGCTCAAGGTCCTGACCTGCAACGACCACAACGACTACGTGGACGCCGCCAAATGCGCCCGGCTCGCCGTGAAGGAGAACGCCGCCGCGGTCGTCGGCTCCTACAGTCAGTACGCCAGCTCCTTCCTCTCCCCGCTGGAGTCGGCGGGCATCCCCTACATCGGCGGCTACGGCCTGACCGACGACGAGTTCAAGAGCGTGCTGTCCTATCCCGTCAACGGCGGCCAGCCCGCACTTCTGGCCGGCCTCGGCGAGGAGCTGGGCCGGACCTGCGGCCGCGTCGCGCTGGTGCGTCCCGACACGGTGGCCGGTGACGCACTTCCCCTCCTGCTCGACGCCGGACTGAAGGCGGCGCACCACGCGCCGGTGGCCGACGTGCGCGCCGCCGAGGACGCCACCGCCCTCGACGACCAGGCACGGCAGGCGCTGGAGGAGGCGACGGCGGATCCCGGGAAGAAGGGGTGCGTGGTCCCGGCGCTCGACGAACGCACCGGGACCTTCATGGACTCCTTCCGCCGCCTGAGCGCCGACTACCGGCCGGTGCGCACCGCGTCCGTGCTCGGCAGCGTGGACCAGTCGGTGATCGACTCCTCCGGCGGCGGCTCCGGCCCCTACGAGGACGCGTACGTCACCGGCTGGTACCCGGAGGCGTCGGACACGCGCTGGAACGAGATGAAGGAAGTGATCAAGGAGCAGGCCTTCGACGACAACCGGATCGATCCGGCGGACGCGGGCGTGCAGACCACGTGGATCGCGTACACGGTCCTGAAGAAGGTCGTCGAGTCGCTCGGCAACGGCGAGGTGTCGGCCCGCACGATCCGCATGGCCCTCGACAACGGCCTGAAGATCGACACGGGCGGCCTCACCCCGACGCTGCGCTGGCGCTTCCAGGACCTGACCGCGGTCGTCGGCTTCCCCCGCCTGATCAACTCCGACGTGACCTTCCAGGTCGTGCGCGACGGGCGGCTGGTGGCGGCGCGCAAGGGCTTCGTGAACGTGTCGAAGACGCTGGAGAGCACGGACAGCGAGTGAGGCGTGCCGGTGCGCGCCGCCCCCTTCACCGGGCGGCGCGCACCGCCGTGCTCACAGCTGGGTCGGCCGGCGCTCGGTCAGGCCGTACTTCTGCGCGATGCCGTTCCATATCTGCGCCGCCTTCGCCTTCTGGGCGCTGGCCGTGCCGCTGTCCCGGTTGCCCGCCTGGGCCTGGGGGGTGACGCGCGCACGGCCCTTCTTGCAGCCCTTGTCGCCCGAGACCTGGTCGGCCCAGGCCGCGTAGTGGCTGTCGGCGGACGCGGACGCCTTCCAGGCGCTGGTGAGCGCGGCGGTCAGCGCGGCGTGGTCGGCGAGCTTGTCGACCTGGAGTCCGGACAGCCGGCTGACCAGGTCGTTGCGCTGCTTGGCCGCGTCCCGCAGGTCGGCGGCCGACTGGTCGAGGTTCTGGCACGTCTTGACGTTCGCCACCGCCCTGATCACCGCGTCGCGGCTGTTGCCGCTGTCGGCGAGGAGCTTGTCCAGGGCCACGGCCTGCGCCCGGGCCGGGTCGGCGGCGCCCGACCCCGAGGAGTCCGGTGCGGCCCCGGTCGCGGCGACGGACTTGCTGTCGTCGCTCGTGCCACCGCTGCCGCCACCACCGCCGAGCAGGGCGCCGGCCCCGATCCCGAGGACGACTATGCCGACGCCGACGGCCGCGATGAGGGGGATACGCGAGCGGGTACGGCCACCGCGCTCGCCGGCCGCCCGGCCATCGGGTGCGCCGGGGGCGTCCGCGCCGTCGAACCGCGGCAGGTGCTGGGTGGGTTCGGCGAACCCGCCCGCGCCGCCTCGGAAGAGGTTGTCGAACTCGGCCGGCGGCGCCTGCCCCGGCCCCCCGGGCCGCACGGCGTACGGCTGGCCGGGCACGGGCGGAAGGTACTGCGTGGCCTGGGCGTCGGGGCCGGCGGCGGGCGGCAGCGGACCGGCGGCGCGTCCGAGGACCTGGGTGGCCTGGTCAGCGGGCATCTCCGGGGGCAGCGCGCCCGGACCCACCGGCGGGATGTACTGGGTGGCCCCCTCGTCGGGAGTGGCGGCCACCGGGGGTATGTACTGCGTCGCACCCTCGTTCGGGGCGACGGCGACGGGGGGCAGGTACTGCGTGGCTCCTTCGTCGGCGGAGCCGGCCGGCGGGGGCAGGGGCCCGGCACCGGCGCTCTGCTGCGGGGGCAGCGGCTGTCCCGAGCCGGCCGGCGGCTGCTGCCCCCAGGCCGAGCGCGGGTCCGAGCCCTCCCAGGACGGCTGCGCGCCCCACTGCTGGTTCTGGTTCTGCTGCCGGCCGGCCTGCTCCGGCCCCCAGGGCTGCCCCCACGCCTGACCGCCCGCGGGGCCGGGCGCGGGCGCCGGGGGTATGGAACCGTTCACTCCGCTCGTCTGGCCCGGCAGTAGGGGCGCACCGCCGTCGGAGGGCAGCACGATGCCTTCGCGCGCGGGCCGCGCCGAGGGCTCCTCGCCCTGTCCACTCTGCGTCACCGGGACTCCTACGAATGGGGGACTTTCGGAATCGTCGGCTCACGCTACCGGGTCCCCATGACCGGTGCTACGTCGGACAGGGGGAGCGCTCCGCAGGGGCGCGGGACTGTGCCGATATGCGGCTTCCGCCGCGACGGGGGTCCCCCCAGCTCGAACGAGGCCGAGAGCTGGGGAGACCCCGGCTCGAGCGAAGCCGAGAACTTGGGGGAGCGACCAGCCGCAACCCGCACCGACGAGACATCCGTCACCCCTACGGCGACACCCCCGGGGCCCCGGGCGAAGCCCCGCGCCCCCCGGGCACGTCACGCAACCGCCGGAGGCACTACGCGGCTGCCAGATCCAACCGCGCCCCGAACTCCCGCACCACGGCCTCCTCCCGGTACGGCTCGAGCCGCTGCTGCAGGTCCTCGAGATACTCCGCTCCCCGACTGGACCGCAGCGTGCCGAGCAGTTCCACGGCCTTCAACCCGGTGTGGCACGCCTGCTCCACCTCCCGCTGCTGCACCTGCGCGGTGGCGAGGAGCACCAGCCCGATCGCCCGCCGCCGGGCCCGGGACTCGGGATGCCCGGCGAGCGACTCCTCCGCCCGCCGGGCCGCCGCCTCCGCCTGCCCCAGGTCCCGGTGACAGTGCGCCAGCTCGTCCGCCAGGTACGCCTCGTCGAAGTGCGCGATCCACGCCGGATCGTCCCCGGACGCCGCGTCGGCCGACTCCAGCGCCGTCACCGCACGCCCGGACGCGATCTGCGTGGCGCGCACATCGCCCATCAGCGCATGACCGCGCGCCTCCGCCGCGCAGAACATCGCCTCCGCGCGCGGGGTCACGCGCCCTCGCGCCCCCTCCTGCGCCGCCCGCGCCAACTGCGCGATCTCGCGCGGGTTTCCGAGCTGCGCCGCGAGGTGGCTCATCGACGCGGCGAGCACATAACCGCCGTACCCCCGGTCACCGGCCGCCTGCGCGAGCCGCAGCGCCTGGATGTAGTACCGCTGCGCGAGCCCCGGCTGTCCGGTGTCGACCGCCATGTACCCCGCGAGCTCGGTCAACCGCGCGACCGCCCCGAACAGTTCGCGTCCCACCGCGTCCCGGTACGACCCCGCCAGCAGCCCGGAGACGACGCTGTTGAGGTAGTGCACGACGACCGGCCGTACATGCCCGCTGCCGTACTGGTGGTCCAGTTCGACCAGGGCCTGCGTCATGGCCCGTACCGCGTCCACGTCCGACTGTCCCACCCGTGGCCCGGCCGACCGCGCGACCTGCGGGTCCGGCCCGGAGATCAGCCAGTCGCGGCTCGGCTCGACGAGCGCGGACGCGGCGACCGAGGACCCGGACAGGAAGTCCCGGCGTCCGACGTCGCTGCGCCACAGCTCGCAGACCTGCTCGATCGCGCCGAGCACCGTGGGCGAGAACTGCAGACCGACGCCCGACGCCAGGTTCTTGCCGTTGGCCATGCCGATCTCGTCGATCGTCACCGTGCGCCCCAGTTTGCGGCCGAGCGCCTCCGCGATGATCGCCGGGGCCCGGCCCCGCGGCTGCTGTCCACGGAGCCAACGGGCCACGGACGTCTTGTCGTAGCGCAGGTCGAGGCCGTGCTCCGCGCCGCACATGTTGACCCGGCGGGCGAGCCCCGCGTTCGAGCAGCCCGCTTCCTGAATGAGCGCCTGCAGTCGTTCGTTCGGCTGCCGCGCGACAAGAGGCCTGGCGGCCATGGCGTACCCCCTATTTCCTGGCTCGGTTCGCCGAGTGGCCGGTGCACCGAAAAGATCCGGCCTTGAAGATCGATGCCCAGCGGATATTCCCCTGATGCGAGACATGCGCAGATTGCCGGGGTAAAGGCTGGTCCCGCACCCCCCACCTGGTTACCCCACCCCCGCTGCGGTTCCCCGTGCGCGCCCCCACCCGTGCATCCATGCGCCCCATCCGCGGAAACGGTGCTCCTCCCCGGCGCATGTGGGATGAAAAGGACATGCTCAAAAAGCACTGGTCCACCCGGAGACGGCCCCGAGTGTCCGAGGCGTAACCCGCGGTGATCGCTGGAGTTGAGTTCATCGTGGAAGAGACCATCGCGGGCCCTGAAGCTGCCCACATCCCGAAGCAGCGCGGCGAATCGCTCCTGGACGCCGCCGTCCGTTACGTCGAGGAGCGTCACTGGGACGTGTTCCCCGGCACCTGGCTGGATGCCGTCGACGGGATGCACCGCTGCTCCTGCGGTCAGTCCGCGTGTCCCGCGCCCGGGGCGCACCCGGCACGCGACGACTGGGCGACGCAGGCGACCGGCAGTGCCACCGTCGCTCGCGGTCTGTGGTCCGAGCGGCCGACCGCGTCGATCCTGCTGCCCACCGGGCGCACGTTCGACGCGATCGACGTCCCGGAGACCGCCGGCTTCCTCGCCCTCGCGCGCATGGAGCGCATGGAGCTGACGCTCGGTCCGGTGACGCTGACACCGGCGCGGCGCATGCAGTTCTTCGTGCTGCCGGGCGCGTCCGCGAAGGTGCCGGACCTGCTGCGCAGACTGGGCTGGCAGCCCGCCTCGCTCGACCTGGTCACGCTCGGCGAGGGCGCGTATGTGGCCGCGCCGCCCACCCGGTTCGGATCGCGGGGGGCCGTGCAGTGGGCGCGGCGGCCCACGTCGGCGAACCGGTGGCTGCCGGATGCGGAGGAGCTGCTGTCGCCCTTGGCCTATGCGTGCGGTAGGGATCGCTAGCCGGGCGCCCCTCCCCCGTAGGGTGCACACATGACCGAAGGTGCAGGGGCGGGTGCCGCCGCCGTACGCGTACACGATCTCTGGAAGCGGTTCGGGGAGCACGTCGCCGTCGCCGGGGTCGATCTCGAGTTGCCCGCCGGGCGGTTCATCGGGCTGGTCGGGCCCAACGGGGCCGGGAAGACCACCACGCTGTCCATGGTCACCGGGCTGCTGCGGCCCGACCGCGGCACCGTCGAGGTCGTCGGGCACGACGTCTGGCGCGACCCCGCCCAGGTGAAGGCCCGTATCGGGGTGCTGCCCGAAGGGCTGCGGCTCTTCGAGCGGCTGTCCGGGCGCGAGCTCCTCGCCTACACCGGCCGGTTGCGCGGACTGCCCGGTGCCGAGGTCGACAAGCGGGCCGCCCAGCTCCTCGACGTCCTCGACCTGGCCGGGGCCCAGCACAAACTCGTCGTCGACTACTCCACCGGGATGCGCAAGAAGATCGGCCTCGCCGCCGCGCTGCTGCACAACCCCGAAGTCCTCTTCCTCGACGAGCCGTTCGAGGGTGTCGACCCGGTCTCCGCGCAGACCATCCGCGGCGTCCTCGAGCGGTACACCGCCTCCGGCGCCACCGTCGTGTTCTCCTCCCACGTCATGGAGCTGGTCGAGTCGCTGTGCGACTGGGTGGCCGTCATGGCCGCGGGCCGCATCCGCGCGCACGGCCCGCTGGCCGACGTACGCGGTGACGCGCCCACCCTCCAGCAGGCGTTCCTGGAACTGGTCGGCGCGCACGGCCGCAACGCCGGCGCCGACCTCGACTGGCTCGGCGGCGGCGCCCGATGACCGGCCTGACAACCGTCGTCGTACGGCTGAAGCTGTCCCTGCTGCGGAACGGACTGCTGCGCTCGGCCGGGCGACGCGCCGCGTACATCACGTCCCTCGTCCTGGTCCTGCTGTTCGCCGCCGCCCAGTTGCTCGGCCTCATCCTGCTGCGCGGCAACGCGCACGCCGCCTCCGTCGCCGTGCTCGGCATCGAGGTCGTCGCGCTCGGCTGGGCCGTGATGCCGCTGTTCTTCCCCAGCGGCGACGAGACGCTCGACCCCACCCGCCTGGTGATGCTGCCGCTGCGCCCCGGGCCCCTCGTCCGGGCGCTGCTGGTGGCCTCCCTGGTCGGCATCGGGCCGCTGTTCACGCTCTGCATGGCCGTCGGCTCGGTGATCTCCGTGGCGCACGGGGCGGCGGCGTACGGCACCGCGGTCGTCGCCGTCGTGCTCACGCTGCTGGTCTGCGTCACCCTCGCGCGGGCCGTCGCCGCCGCCAACATCCGGCTGCTGACCAGCCGCAAGGGCCGCGACCTCGCCGTACTGAGCGGGCTGGTCGTCGCCGTCGGCGCGCAGCTCGTCAACTTCGGTGCCCGCGAGCTGGGTTCGGCCGGGCTGTCGCGGCTGGGGCCGGTGGGCGACGTCGTGCGCTGGGTTCCGCCCGCCTCCGCGATCGGCGCGGTGGACTCCGTGAGCAAGGGTTCGTACGGCGTCGGAGCCGCCCAACTCGCGCTGAGCGCGGCCGCGTCGGCGGGCCTGCTGGCCGTGTGGTCGCGCAACCTCACGAAGCTGATGACCGCACCGGACTCCTCCACGCTCCAGGCCGCCGAACCGGGGCCCCGGGAGCGGTCCTCCAGGGGCCTGTCCCGGCTGCTGCCGGCGGGCCGCACCGGCACGGTGGCCGAGCGCAGCCTGCGCTATGTGTGGCGCGACCCCAAGACCAAGGCGGCGTGGGTGACATCGCTGGCCATCGGGCTGATCGTGCCCGTCTTCAACGCCCTCCAGGGCACCGGGTCCGTCTACTTCGCCTGCTTCGCGGCCGGCATGCTCGGCATCCAGATGTACAACCAGTTCGGGCAGGACACCTCCGCCTTCTGGATGGTCGCCACGACGATCTCCTCCACCCGCGACGCCCACGCCGAACTGCGCGGCCGGGCGCTGGCCCTGCTGCTGATCACCCTGCCGTACGCCGCCCTCGTCACCGTCACCACCACCGCCCTGCTGGGCGCCTGGGACAGGCTGCCCGAGGTGCTGGGACTGTCCCTGGCGCTGCTCGGCGCGATGCTGGCCACCGGCGCCTGGTCCTCGGCCCGCTTCCCGTACTCGATACCGCAGGAGGGCTACAAGAACGTGGTCCCCGGGCAGGCGGGGCTCGCCTGGATCTCCATCCTCGGCGGCATGGTCTCCGCCGCGCTGCTCTCCGCGCCCGTGATCGCGGCGACGATCTGGCTCAACGTCACGGCGAACGGAGACGACTGGACCTGGCTCCTGCTGCCTGCGGGCGCCGCCTACGGCGCCCTGATCACCCTCCTCGGCCTCCGCCTCGCGGCCCCCCGCACGGCCCGCCGGCTGCCGGAGATCCTGGCCGCGGTCAGCAAGGGCTAGTCAGCGGACCGAGCGGACGCAACCCCAGCGCGCAAGGATTTCCCCCAATCTTCTGTGAAGGAGATGTGGGCTGGGTCACGGTCGAGTTGAATGTGGGCGAGAGAGCGGACGAGCGTGCCGTACGGGCGGACGCGCAGGCTGCAGGGGGGTTCGGGTGAGTGCTTCCCGGCGGAGGGGGACCACGGAAGAGCCGGTGCCGGACGAGCCGGAGCGGGATGGTTCGGATCTTCTCGCCGCGCTCCTCGACGGGATGGACGCGGCCTTGTGCGCCTTCGACGCGGACGGGGTCGTGACCCACTGGAACCGCGAGGCCGAGCGGATTCTCGGCTGGTCGGCGGCCGAGGCTGTGGGGCGGCGCGGCTTCGCCGGGTGGGCCGTGCGCAGGGCCGACGCGGCCGAGGTCGAGGCGTGGCTGATGGCCGCGATGCAGGCCCCCGGGCGGCAGGTGCACGAGTTCGCCCTGCTGACCAAGGACGGCGGGCGGGTGCTCGTACGGACCCAGTCCGCGGCGGTGCGCGGCCCCGACGGGAAACCCGCCGGGGTGTACTGCGCGTTCAGCGAGGTGCACGCCCAGATCGACCTGGAGCGGTCGATCGCGCTCAGCGAGGCCCTGTTCGAGGACGCGAGCTGGGGTGTCGTGCTGGTCGACGCGGACCTGCGGCCCGCCGTCGTCAACGCCCACGCGGCCCGGGCGCTCGGCATCGGGCGCACGGCCGTGCTGGGACGACCCCTCGGGGACCTGCTCGCACAGGGCGTCGAGGAGCTGGAGAGCGCGCTGACCCACGTGCTCGCCGAGGGGGCGCCGCCGGCGCCCGCCGAGATCTGGGTGAGCGTACGGACCGCGGACGGCGAGAAGCGGCGGTGCTGGCGGAGCGGGTTCCTGCGGCTGGCCTCGCCGCTGGCGGAGGAACCGGTCCCACTCGGGGTCGGATGGCTGTTCCAGGACGTCACCGAGACCAGGCAGAGCGAACAGGAGGCGGCCCTGCTGCGCTTCCGCTCCAACCAGCTGCACCGGGCCGCGCGGGCGGCCGCCGAGTGCGAGGACCCCGGCGAGGCGGCCACGATCCATCTGGACTTCTCCCTCGCCGGATTCGCCGACCACGCCCTCATCGACCGGGTGGCGGGCGGCTGGGTGCCGGACGGGGCGGGGCCGGTACGACTGGTGCGGGCCGCCGAGACGCCGTCCGGTGCCCCCGGCCCGAGCGTGCTCACCGGGAAGGCGGGACTGCCGGTGCGGTACGACGAGGGCCATCCCGCCCTGCAGTGCGTGGAGCGCTCCGGGACCGTACGGGCCGACGCGGGCGCCGCCGACCCGGCGCAGGCGCGCGCATGGGCGCTGGCCCGGCAGTGGCCCGCGGACGCGGTGCACGCCCTGTGCGCGGTGCTGCGCAGCCGGGGGCGGACGCTGGGAGTGGTGACGTTTCTGCGGGGGGCCGGGCGCAGCCGCTTCGAGCGGGTGGACGCCGTGTACGCGGAGGACGTGGCGGTACGGATCGCCGCGGCGCTGGACCTGTCCGACGTGGTGAAGGGACGGGCCGCGCAGTAGGGCCATGGGGCGCGGCTACGCCTGGCGGTAGAAGATCCGGTCGGCGTACTCCGCCAGAACCCGGGCGTTCCACTCATGGCCGCCGTCGACGTTCCCCGACCGCAGCAGGGGCGGTTCGATGCCGCGCTCCGCGAGGACCCCGGCCGCCGTGGCCATGACCGCCTGCAGCAGGGCCGTGGTGACGACGGTGGAGGCGGGGGCGAAGGGCGCCGGGATGGTGTCCAGGGTGAGCTCCGCGTCTCCCACCGTGATCTTCGAGTCCAGGACGAGGTCGCAGTGGTCCTTCAGGTACATGCCGGAGACATGCCGGGACTTCGTCTCCGCCGCGTACGCCACCGAGGTCACGCCGATGACCTTGATGCCGAGCGCGCGGGCGTTCATCGCCATCTCCACGGGCAGCGCGTTGCGGCCGGACAGGGAGATGATCACCAGGAGGTCGCCGGAGCGGAGGGGGCTCGTGTCGAGGACCGCGCTCGCCAGACCGTCGACCCGCTCCAGGGCGGAGCCCAGCGTCGCCGGCATGACGTCCACGCCGACGACTCCCGGCACCGCGAGCAGGTTCATCAGGGCCAGGCCGCCCGCGCGGTAGACCAGGTCCTGCGCGGCCAGCGAGGAGTGCCCGGCGCCGAAGGCGAACAACCGGCCGCCCGCGGCCACGGTGTCCGCGATCAGCGTGCCGGCCGCCGCGATCTCCTCCGCGTCCTCGTCCCGCACGCGCCGCAGCAGCCCGATCGCCGCGTCGAAGAACCGCTCCGCCGGTGTGCTCCCGCCCTGCGGCTCCCCACCGCTCGGCCCTGCGCTCATCGGCGACGCCCCTTCGAAGTCGGCCCGTGTCGCGGATCACGTTGCGGTCTGGACCAGTGGGATGTCAATACGGCCCGCCAGGCGCCGAGGTGCGCGGCCGGGGCCTTGGAACCGGCGCACCGGAAGGCGCGTCCGGTGCCGAGCCGACGCGCCCCGTGGCCGCCTGGTCCCCTCGCCGCGCCCCGGTTGTCAGTGGGATGAGTCAGAATTGAATCCAGGGCCAGCGCACACGCCGGTGAGCAGTCGAGCCTCCGGCAGATCTCTTCGAGGGGCACGTATGTCCGGACTGATCGACACGACGGAGATGTATCTCCGCACCATCCTCGAGCTCGAGGAGGAAGGCGTGGTCCCCATGCGCGCCCGTATCGCCGAGCGGCTCGACCAGAGCGGCCCGACCGTCAGCCAGACGGTGGCGCGAATGGAGCGCGACGGCCTGGTCTCGGTCGCCGCCGACCGGCACCTGGAGCTCACGGACGAGGGCCGCCGCCTGGCCACCCGCGTCATGCGCAAGCACCGGCTCGCCGAGTGCCTCCTGGTCGACGTGATCGGGCTGGAGTGGGAGCAGGTGCACGCCGAGGCGTGTCGCTGGGAGCACGTGATGAGCGAGGCGGTCGAGCGCCGCGTCCTGGAGCTGCTGCGCCACCCCACCGAGTCGCCGTACGGAAACCCGATCCCGGGCCTGGAGGAGCTCGGCGAGAAGGAGATGGCGGACCCCTTCCTGGACGAGGGCATGGTCTCGCTGGCCGACCTGGACCCGGGCACGGACGGCAAGACGGTCGTCGTACGCCGTATCGGCGAGCCCATCCAGACGGACGCGCAGCTGATGTACACGCTGCGGCGGGCGGGCGTGCAGCCCGGCTCGGTGGTCAGCGTGACGGAGTCGGCGGGCGGTGTCCTCGTCGGCAGCGGCGGCGAGGCGGCGGAGCTCCAGGCGGACATCGCGTCCCACGTCTTCGTGGCCAAGCCCTGACAGAGGGCGCCGGGACCCCGTATGACTGGAACCCTGCATGACCTCTTGGTCCCTCTTGGCCCCTCTCCGTCCCGCTACGCTCCTCCTCGTCCCGCCCGGCCCTCACAACTTCTGTGATTCCTGGGGCTGTTGTGATGATTCCGCGATCGTACTGCAATCAAGATTCAGTGAGCGGAATCGCAGCGCCGGGACCGTTCGCATGCGAGGCTGTCGCGTGAGGCATATGACCTGAGGGCTCTTGGCCGGACATGACAGCGATGTCAACGGCCGGGAAGGGGAGGGAGGATGTGCCCCGGACGCGACCCCGGACCTGGGGAGGGCCCCGGCACCCATCGGCGCCGGGGCCTGTCCTCCCCTGTTTCGACCCGGAGCCCCGAGCTCTCAGGGTCGCCCCCTCGGACCGGTTTTCCCCGAGCGGTCCGCCTCCCGCAGAAGATCTCCCCGCGCAGACGGCGGCCAATCCTCCAGGGAGGTCACTCGAAGGTGGGGTGTTGCCGCGGAAACGGCGCTTTCGAATAGTCATTCGATAGCGTGGGTGGTGACGATCTCGCCGGGCCGGGCGCTGTACCAATGACGCGTCCGCCGCACAGCGAGCACAGGCACCACCGCCCGGCGGCGACACCGGCGCCGGCAGTGACCGCCGACACCAGCAGAAGCAGCACGACAGCGAAAGTACGACCAGTACGACAAGCGCGCGGACCGACCGCCCGACGCCGAAGCGAGCGGTCCCGGCCGAGCAGGGGGGTGCCAGGACGATGCGTCGCATCGACGTGACCGGAGCGGGCGGCGTACGCCTCGCCGCATGGGAGTTCGCCGACCCGCCCAAGACCGGCGACGGCGAGCAGACGCCGGGCCTGCTGTTACTGCACGGGCTCATGGGCCGCGCCTCGCACTGGGCGCCCACCGCCCGCCTGCTCGCCGAACGGCACCGCGCCGTCGCCCTCGACCAGCGCGGCCACGGCCAGAGCGACAAGCCCGCCGACGGCTACACCCGTGAGGCCTACATCGACGACGCCGAAGCCGCCCTCGAACAACTCGGCCTCGCCCCGGCCGTCCTCATCGGCCACGCGATGGGCGCCCTGACCGCCTGGCAGCTCGCCGCCAAACGCCCCGACCTGGTACGCGCCCTGGTCATCTGCGACATGCGGGCCTCCGCACTCGGCGCCGCCTCCCAGCGCGAATGGGAGAACTGGTTCAAGTCCTGGCCCCTCCCCTTCGCCACACTCGCCGACGTGCGCAAGTGGTTCGGCGAGGACGACCCCTGGGTCGAGCGCCCGAACCCCGCCCGCGGCGAGTTCTACGTCGAGGTGATGACCGAGTCCCCGGACGGCTGGCGCCCCGTCTTCGAACCCGAGCACATGCTGAGATCCCGCGAGACCTGGGTGTACGACGCGCACTGGGAGGAACTGGCCCAGGTGCGCTGCCCCACCCTGGTCGTCCGCGGCCTGGACGGCGAACTGGGCCGCGCGGAGGCCCAGGAGATGGTCCGCGTACTCCCCCACGGCCAGTACGCGGAGGTCCCCGACGCCGGCCACTTCCTCCACCACGCCCAGCCGGAGGCATGGCGAGCCGCGATCGGGCCGTTCCTGGCCGACGTGCTGTCTCCGTGAGCCGCGCCGGCCCCCGCCGCCCGGCCGGGGTCCGCGTCGCCGTCATCTCGAGAAAAAACGGGTTGATTGCTCTCCGGCCGCTTCCTAGAGTGGATCCCACTTCGGAGAGGAGGTGGTTCGGCAGATGTATGACTACCGGACGGAAGAGGTGACTGCGGGCTAGCGGCCCGCCGTCGTACTCAGTTCGGCGCCGGACCAGCGCGTGTGAGATGCGCGCAGCCGGCCAATCCAACGCAGTCACCCGGCCCGCGGGCTCGCCGGTACGTCCGGCCGGCTCCTTCGTCTTCTGGCGGAGGACCTGAGCTCGCGGGTCGTCTGCGTTTTCGGGCACCGAGACTCAGGGGCTGAGGCGTTCCACCCGCCAGCTGCCGTCCGGTTCCGCGACGTAGCGGAGGCGGTCGTGGAGGCGGTTTTCGCGGCCCTGCCAGAACTCGACCGTCGAGGGTGCGATGCGGAAGCCGCCCCAGTGCGGGGGGACCGGTACCTGGGTGCCCTGAGGGTAGCGGGTGGTGAGTTCCTCGTAGGTGGCGTCGAGTTCGGCGCGGGAGTAGATGATCGAGGACTGGGTGCTGGCCCAGGCGCCGAGCTGGGAGCCGTGGGGGCGGGTGCGGAAGTAGGCGGCGGTTTCGTCGCGGCCGGTGCGGCGGGCGGTGCCGGTGACGATCACCTGGCGGGCCATGGGATGCCAGGGGAAGAGCAGGGAGACGTAGGGGTTGGCGGCGAGGTCCTGGGCCTTGCGGGAGTCGTAGTTGGTGTAGAAGACGAAGCCCTGTTCGTCGTACTGCTTCATCAGGACGGTGCGGGAGCTGGGGCGCCCTTCGGCGTCGGCGGTGGAGACGATCATCGCGTTCGGTTCGTAGATCATTCCGGCGATGGCCGCCTGGGCTGCCTGCTTGAACCAGCGGGCGAACTGGTCCATGGGGTGGGGGGCGAGCGTGGATTCGTCGAGGCCTTCGGCGCGGTAGTGGGCTCGCATCTCTGCGGGGTTGGCGGACAGGCCCTCGGCGGGGCCTTCGGCCGCGCGTTCGACGATGGGTTCGATAACCGGGTCCGTGGTGGATTTGGCGGCGGGGTGCACGGGGGGCTGGGCTGCGGGTTCGTCCGGGTGGCGGTCGGTCACGTCGTCATCTTGCCGTACGCGCCCGGGGGCCTTCGGCGGCTTGTGGACAGTGGGCACGGTGCGGGTGGGGTTCATCACTGTGTGGCACTGAGTGCCGCTTGGTCTCCCCAAAGGTGGCACTCGGGGATATCGTGCAGATGCCGTTCGGGTTGGGTGACCGCCGACCGATCGGGGCATCAACCCGGGTGACCGTTTCGGACCGCGAGTTTTCGAGAACGACCGCTACAGACCGTGGAGCCGGGGCGGCGCCCCCCTTTC
This sequence comes from Streptomyces sp. NPDC001796, assembly GCF_042892355.1. Lineage (NCBI taxonomy): Bacteria > Bacillati > Actinomycetota > Actinomycetes > Kitasatosporales > Streptomycetaceae > Streptomyces > Streptomyces sp. NPDC001796. Next base: position 105,726 of record NZ_JBIAUC010000019.1, read on the forward strand.
CGCCGTACACATCACGAGGAGCCGCCTGATGTCCGATTTCGTACCCGGGCTCGAGGGAGTCGTCGCGTTCGAGACGGAGATCGCCGAGCCGGACAAGGAGGGCGGTGCCCTGCGGTACCGGGGCGTCGACATCGAGGACCTGGTCGGCCATGTCTCGTTCGGGAACGTGTGGGGGCTGCTCGTGGACGGCGCCTTCAACCCCGGACTGCCGCCCGCCGAGCCGTTCCCGATCCCGGTGCACTCCGGCGACATCCGTGTGGACGTGCAGTCCGCGCTGGCCATGCTCGCCCCGGTGTGGGGCCTGAAACCGCTGCTGGACATCGACGTGGAGCAGGCCCGCGACGACCTGGCCCGGGCCGCCGTCATGGCGCTGTCGTACGTCGCCCAGTCGGCGCGCGGTCAGGGGCTGCCGATGGTGCCGCAGCGGGAGATCGACAAGGCGCGGTCCGTCGTGGAGCGGTTCATGATCCGCTGGCGGGGCGAGCCGGACCCGAAGCACGTCGCGGCCGTCGACGCCTACTGGACGTCGGCAGCCGAGCACGGCATGAACGCGTCCACGTTCACCGCGCGGGTGATCGCCTCCACGGGCGCGGACGTGGCCGCGGCGCTGTCGGGTGCCGTGGGCGCCATGTCGGGGCCGCTGCACGGCGGTGCGCCCTCCCGGGTGCTCGGCATGATCGAGGAGATCGAGCGCACCGGTGACGCGGAGGCCTATGTCAAGGGGGCGCTGGACCGGGGTGAGCGGCTGATGGGCTTCGGTCACCGGGTGTACCGGGCCGAGGACCCGCGGGCGCGCGTGCTGCGCCGTACCGCCCGGGAGCTGGGTGCGCCGCGTTTCGAGATCGCGGAGGCGTTGGAGAAGGCGGCTCTGGAGGAGCTGCACAACCGCCGTCCCGACCGTGTGCTCGCCACGAACGTGGAGTTCTGGGCGGCGATCGTGCTGGACTTCGCCGAGGTACCGGCGCACATGTTCACGTCGATGTTCACGTGTGCCCGTACGGCCGGCTGGTCGGCGCACATCCTGGAGCAGAAGCGCACGGGCCGCCTGGTGCGTCCGTCGGCCCGCTATGTGGGTCCGGGGTCGCGCAGCCCGCAGGAGATCGAGGGGTACGCGGACATCGCGCACTGACGGCGGGCCGCCCCGGGCCCTCCACCGGCGGCGGGGCGGCCTGCGCCGACGGCGGGGCGGCCTGGGCTGTCGGCGGGGCCGCCTGTGCTGTCCTCAGCCCAGTGCCTGCTCCAGCAGTGCCGCCCACTGCGTCACCACTCGTTCGCGGCGGGCGGCGTCGTCGGTGAGGAGGTTCGCGAGGCCCAGGCCGCGGGCCATGTCCAGCAGGCCCTGGACCGTTTCGCGGACGCCCGGCCTCGTCTCGTCGGCGCCGAGCAGCTCGACGGCGATGCGGTGGGTCTCGCGGCCCACGCGGGCCTCCAGCTCGGTCACGCGGGGGCGCAGCTGCTCCTCGTTGGAGGCGGCGACCCACAGGTGCAGGGCCGCCCGGAACAGCGGCCCGGTGTAGAGGTCGACGAGGGCCGCGACCACCGCGCGCCGGTCGGCGGCCCCGTGCGGGAACAGGGCCCTCAGCGCGGTGGAGCGCTCCTCGGCGACATATTCGACGGCCGCCGTGAACAGGTCCTCCCGGGTCGGGAAGTGGTGCTGGGCAGCGCCCCTCGAGACGCCGGCGCGTTCGGCGACGACCAGGACAGTGGAGCCGGCCCAGCCGTGGTCGGCGAGGCAGGCCACGGCGGCCTGGAGGAGCCGTTGCCGGGTGGCCCGGCTGCGGTCCTGTTTGGGGACGCGCTCGCGTTCGACTGTGTTCACACCACCCATGAGGGGTCCCGTCGTTCCAGGAAGGCCGTCATTCCCTCGCGGGCCTGCGGGGAGGAGAACAGCCGGGCCGAGAGCGCGGTCAGGTCGGCCGCCTCCCGGTCGAAGGTCTGCAGCACAGTAGCGGTGAGGAGTCGCTTGGTCTCCGCCAGGGCCTGGGGTGCGGCCCGCCGCAGTCCGTCGAGGATGGGTTCGAGCACTTGGTCGACGTCGTCGCCGGTGGCGGTGAGCAGGCCGGTGCGTACCGCTTCGGGGGCGCCGAAGCGTTCGCCGGTGAGGTAGTGGCGGGCGAGGGCGCGGGGGTCGGTGCGGGGCAGCAGGGGCAGGGAGATCACGGCGGGGGCGACCCCGATGCGCACCTCGGTGAAGGCGAAGGTCGCCGCGGTGGAGGCGGCGGCGATGTCGCAGGCGCCGAGCAGACCGAGGCCGCCCGCCCGTACGTGCCCGGTGACCCGGGCGACGACCGGCCTGGGGAGCTCGATGATCTGCCGCAGCAGCCCGACGAGGGCGTCCGGTGGCGGGGGGTCGCGCAGGTCGGCGCCCGCGCAGAAGGTGGTGCCGGTGTGGGTGAGGACGACGGCGCGGACGTCGCGGTTCTTGCCGCAGGCGGTGAGCGCGTCGGCCAGGCCGCCGACGAGTGCGGCCGACAGGGCGTTGCGGTTGGCGGGCGAGTCCAGGGTGAGCGTGGTGATGCCGCGGTCGTGGGCGGTGCCGACGAGGTCGGTCATATGCGCTCCCTGAGCTGCCGGCGGAGGATCTTCCCCGAGGCGGCGCGGGGCACGCCGTCGATGAAGGTGACGTTCCGGACGCGCTTGTAGGGGGCTACGCGTTCGGCGACGTACATCATGACCTCGCCCTCGGAGAGCTCGTCGGCGCCCGGCCTGCGGACGACGAAGGCGTGGGGGACCTCGTTGTGGTCGTCGTTGTAGACGCCGATGACGGCGGCGTCGGCGATCCCGGGGTGGGTGAGGAGGAGGGCTTCGAGTTCGGCGGGGGCCACCTGGAAGCCCTTGTACTTGATGAGTTCCTTCACGCGGTCGACGACGAACAGCCAGCCGTCCGCGTCGACGTATCCGACGTCCCCGGTGTGCAGCCAGCCGTCGCGGTCGATCATCGCGTCGGTGGCCTCGGGCCGCCCCAGGTAGCCCTTCATCACCTGGGGGCCGCGGATGGCGATCTCGCCGGCCTGGCCGACGCCGAGGTCCTTGTCGGGGTCGTCGAGGGACAGGATGCGCATCTCGGTTCCGGCGACCAGTTTGCCGACGGTGCCGGGGGGCGCGTCGCGGGCGTCGAGGGGGACGACGTGGGTGCACGGGGACAGTTCCGTCATGCCGTATCCCTGGCCGATGGGCGGCAGGCCGAGGCGCTGGGCGCAGGCCACGGCGAGCTCGGCGTCCAGGGGTGCCGCGGCGCTGATGACGTACTTCAGGGACGACAGGTCGTACTGGGCGACGACCGGGTGCTTGGCGAGGGCGAGCACGATCGGTGGGGCCACGTACAGGCCGGTGATGCGGTGGTTCTGGATGGCCGCGAGGAAGGCGTCCAGGTCGAAGCGGGGCAGCACGACGACGGTGGCGCCCTGCCGCAGGGGCGCGTTCATGAGGGCCGTCATCCCGTAGATGTGGAAGAACGGCAGCACGGCGAGGATGCGCTCGCCGGGTCCCGTGCCGATGAGGGGCCGGATCTGGGCGAGGTTGGTGGCGATCTGGCGGTGGGTGAGCATGACGCCCTTGGGGATGCCGGTCGTCCCGGAGGAGTACGGGAGCGCGGCGATGTCCTGCACCGGGTCGATGACGACCTGGGGCTCCGGCGCGGTGGAGGCCAGCATGTCGATCAGCGACCGGTGGCCGGGCGCGCTGTCGCAGAGGAGGATCTCCTGGACGCCGCCGGAGAGTTCGGCGGCGCGGCGGGCGGTCTGAAGGAGCGGTGAGACGGTGATGATCCAGCGGGCCGCGGAGTCCCGCAGCTGCTTGGCGAACTCCTCGGCCGTGGCCTGCGGGTGCACGGTGGTGACGGAGGCACCGGCGCGCGTGGCCGCGTAGAAGGCGAGGGGGAAGGCGATCGTGTTCGGGCTGTGCAGCGCGAGCACGTCGCCCTTGCGGACACCCGCCTCGGCGAGCGCGGCCGCGATCCGCCGGTGGAAACGGTCCAGTTGTTCGTAGGTGAGGGTGGTGCCGTCCGTGCCGTCGATCAGGGCGGGCAGCTCGCCGAACTCGGCGGCCCGGCCCAGCACGGCGTCGTGGATGGGGAGTTCGACGGGCGGGACGTCTGCGTACTCGCTGCGGAACACTGTTCCTCCTCGCGCCGGCGCGCCGGTTGTCAGTACGACTTGGGCAGGCCCAGGGTCTGGTGGGAGACGTAGTTGAGAATCATCTCCCGGCTCACCGGTGCGATACGAGACACGCGCGCGACCGTGATGAGGGAGGCGAGCCCGAACTCCCGGGTGAGGCCGTTGCCGCCGAGGGTGTGTACGGCCTGGTCGACGGCCTTCACACAGGCTTCCCCGGCCGCGTACTTGGCCATGTTGGCGGCCTCACCGGCGGCCATGTCGTCCCCGGAGTCGTAGAGGTGGGCGGCTTTCTGCATCATCAGGCGGGCCAGCTCGAGGTCGATGTGTGCCTGCGCCAGGGGGTGCGCGATCGCCTGGTGGGCGCCGATGGGCTGCTGCCAGACGGTACGGTCGCGCGCGTACTGCACCGCACGGGAGACGGCGTAGCGGCCGAGGCCGATCGCGAAGGCCGCCGTCATGATGCGTTCGGGGTTGAGACCGGCGAAGAGCTGGAGGAGCCCGGCGTCCTCGTCGCCGACGAGGGCTTCGGCGGGGAGCCGTACGTCGTCCAGGGTCAGCTCGAACTGCTTCTCCCGGCCGGTGAGTTCCATGTCGATCTGCCGCCGCTCGAAGCCGGGCGTGTCGCGGGGGACGATGAACAGGCAGGGCTTGAGCTTGCCGGTGCGCGCGTCCTCGGTGCGGCCGACGATGAGGGTCGCGTCCGCGATGTCGACGCCGGAGATGAACACCTTGCGGCCGCTGAGGATCCAGTCGTCGCCGTCGCGGCGGGCGGTGGTGGTGATGCGGTGGGAGTTGGAGCCGGCGTCGGGTTCGGTGATGCCGAAGGCCATGATGCGGGTGCCTTCGGCGATTGCGGGGAGCCAGGTCTGTTTCTGTTCCTCGGTGCCGAAGCGGGATATCACCGTGCCGCAGATGGCCGGTGAGACGACCAGCATGAGCAGGGGGCAACCGGCTGCGCCCAGCTCCTCGAGGACGATGGAGAGTTCTGCGATTCCGCCGCCTCCGCCTCCGTACTCCTCGGGGAGGTTGACGCCGAGGTAGCCGAGCTTGGCGGCTTCCGACCAGAGTTCCACGGGGTCGTGGCTGCGGCCGTGCCGGTCGCCCAGGGCCGCGACGGCCGAGCGGAGGGCCTTTTGTTCGTCGGATTCGATAAGGGGGCTCATTGGCGTCTCCCGGTGCGGGTCCGTTGTGGTTGCTCGCGCTCACGCGGCGGTAGCCGCATGTCGATACAGCCCCGCGCCCCTATGGGGGCGCGTCCCTACTCGGCGGTTTGCACCACTGCCAGCAATGCGCCGACCTCCACCTGCTGGCCGGGACTGGCGTGGAGTGCCGTGACCGTCCCCGTGGCCGGGGCCGTGATCTTGTGTTCCATCTTCATCGCCTCGAGCCACAGCAGGGGCTGCCCGGCCTGTACCGCCGCCCCGGCCGTCAGGCCCTCCGCGACCCGTACGACCGTGCCGGGCATCGGGGCCAGCAGGGAACCCGGGGCGTGGGCGGCCGTGGGTTCGCGGAAGCGGGGCAGGGCCGTCAGGGCCGTCGAGCCGGCGTACACGTCGTCGCCGTGCCGGGCCACCTGGAACTTCCGTCGCACGCCGTCCACTTCGAGGATCACCAGGTGCGCGTCCGTGTGCACCACGCGCACCCCGTCGGCCTCCAGGCCCCCGCGCGTGTGCCGGTAGTGGACCTCGTGCTCCTCGCCCGCCATGAGGTACCGCTTGGTCTGCGGCTGCGACGGCAGGTTCCGCCAGCCGCCGAACCGTGAACGGCCGTGGGCGTCCGCGAGGGCGGCGGCCAGGGGGGCGTACGGGTCGGGGGCGGACTCGGCGAGGACGGCGAGGTGGCGGTCGTAGAAGCCGGTGTCCATCCGGGCCGCCGTGAACTCCTCGTGGCGCAGGGAGCGGACCAGAAGGTCGCGGTTCGTCACCGGGCCGTGGATCTCGGCACGCTCCAGGGCCCCCGCCAGCTTCCGGATCGCCTCCGCCCGGGTGGGGGCGTGGGCGACGGCCTTGGCGAGCATGGGGTCGTAGTGGACGCCGATGGTGTCGCCGTCCGTGTATCCCGTGTCCAGGCGTACGCCCGGTACGGCGAGTCGGTGCAGGGTGCCGGTCTGCGGGGCCCAGTCCCGGGAGGGGTCCTCGGCGTAGAGGCGGGCCTCGATCGCGTGCCCACGCGCGCGTGGCGGCTCGTCGTCCAGTGCCGCGCCCTCCGCCACCCGGATCTGCAGGGCCACCAGGTCGATCCCGAACACCGCCTCGGTGACCGGGTGTTCCACCTGGAGGCGGGTGTTCATCTCCAGGAAGTGCGCCCTGTCCCCCGCGACCAGGAACTCGACCGTGCCCGCGCCCACGTAGTCGACGGCACGGGCGGCCCGTACGGCCATCGAGCGCAGGGATTCCTCGAGTTCGGGGGCCAGCCCTGGTGCGGGGGCCTCCTCGATCACCTTCTGGTGGCGGCGCTGGAGGGAGCAGTCCCGGGTGCCGAGCACCCACACCGTGCCATGGGTGTCGGCGAGGATCTGCACCTCGACGTGGCGTCCGCCCTCGACGTACGGCTCGATGAACACCTCGTCGTCACCGAAGGCGCCGCGTGCCTCCGCACGGGCGGCCGTCAGTTCGGCGTCCAGGTCGGCCAGTCGCCGTACGATCCGCATGCCGCGTCCGCCGCCGCCCGCCGCCGCCTTCACCAGGACCGGGAGGTCGGCCTCCGTCACGGAGGTGAGCGGTTCCAGGCCCATCAGCTTCTTCGCGCGTGTCTTGGACGCCATCGCCTCGATCGCCTCCGGGGGCGGCCCGATCCACACCAGGCCGGCGTCGCGCACGGCGCGCGCGAAGTCGGCGTTCTCGGACAGGAAGCCGTAGCCCGGGTGCACGGCGTCCGCGCCGGACGCGAGGGCGGCCTTGACGATCAGGTCGCCGCGCAGATAGGTGTCGGCGGGTGCCGCGCCGGGGAGGCGTACGGCCGCGTCGGACACGCGCGCGTGGAGCGCGTCCTCGTCGGCGTCCGAGTGCACGGCGACGGTGCGAATGCCCAGGTCACGGCAGGTGCGGGCGATACGGCAGGCGATCTCGCCGCGGTTGGCCACCAGAACGGAAGTGATCACGGGCGCCGAAAGCGTCGGGGACACCGGGGGCATAGGGGACATAGGGGGCATCAGGGCCTCACATCCGGAAGACGCCGAACCCGCCGCGCGCGCCCTGGTAGGGCGCGGTGTGGATCGCGGACAGGCACAGGCCGAGGACGGTGCGGGTGTCGCGCGGGTCGATGACGCCGTCGTCGTACAGCCGCCCGGACAGGAACATCGGCAGGGACTCGGACTCGATCTGCTGTTCCACCATGGCGCGCAGGGCGGCGTCGGCGTCCTCGTCGTACGGCTGCCCCTTGGCCGCCGCCGACTGCCGGGCGACGATCGACAGGACGCCCGCGAGCTGCTGGGGACCCATGACCGCCGACTTGGCGCTCGGCCAGGCGAACAGGAAGCGCGGGTCGTAGGCCCGTCCGCACATGCCGTAGTGCCCGGCCCCGTACGAGGCGCCCATCAGGACCGACAGGTGCGGCACCTTCGAGTTGCTGACGGCGTTGATCATCATCGCGCCGTGCTTGATGATGCCGCCCTGCTCGTACTCCTTGCCGACCATGTAGCCGGTGGTGTTGTGCAGGAAGAGGAGCGGGATGTCACGCTGGTTGGCGAGCTGGATGAACTGGGCCGCCTTCTGGGACTCCGCGCTGAACAGCACCCCTTGGGCGTTCGCGAGGATGCCGACCGGGTAGCCGTGCAGGGCGGCCCACCCGGTGCACAGGCTGGTCCCGTACAGCGGTTTGAACTCGTCGAAGTCGGAGCCGTCGACGATGCGGGCGATGACCTCCCGCGGGTCGAAGGGCACCTTCAGGTCACCGGGCACGATCCCGAGGAGTTCCTCCGCGTCGTACTTGGGTGGCTCCGCCGGTCCCGGATCGGCGTACGCCTTGCGGTGGTTGAGGCGGGCGACCACGCGCCGGGCCTGCCGGATCGCGTCCTGCTCGTCGACCGCGTAGTAGTCGGCGAGGCCCGACACGCGCGCGTGCATCTCGGCGCCGCCCAGGGACTCGTCGTCGCTCTCCTCGCCGGTGGCCATCTTCACCAGCGGTGGCCCGCCGAGGAACACCTTGGCGCGCTCCTTGACCATGATCACGTGGTCGGACATGCCGGGGATGTACGCGCCTCCGGCCGTGGAGTTGCCGAAGACGACCGCGAGGGTCGGGATGCCGGCGGCGGACAGGCGGGTCAGGTCCCGGAAGATGGCGCCTCCGGGGATGAAGATCTCCTTCTGGGACGGCAGGTCGGCGCCCCCGGACTCCACGAGGCTGATGCACGGCAGCCGGTTGGCGAGCGCGATGTCGTTGGCGCGCAGGGCCTTCTTCAGGCTCCAGGGGTTGCTGGCGCCGCCCCGCACGGTGGGGTCGTTGGCGGTGATCAGGCATTCGACGCCCGCCACCACCCCGATGCCGGTGACGAGGGAGGCGCCGACCGTGTAGTCGCTGCCCCAGGCGGCCAGAGGGGACAGCTCCAGGAAGGGTGTGTCGGGGTCGAGGAGGAGTTCGATGCGCTCGCGGGCGAGCAGCTTGCCGCGTGCGCGGTGGCGGGCGACGTACTTCTCGCCGCCGCCCGCGAGGGCCTTGGCGTGCTCGGCGTCCAAATCGGCGAGCTTGGCGAGCATGGCGTCGCGGTGGGCGAGGTGGTCGGGGCTGCGGGGGTCCAGCGCCGACGACAGGACGGTCAAAGCAGGCCCTCCGGTATCTCCAGGTGGCGGGCGCGCAGCCATTCGCCGAGGCCCTTGGCCTGCGGGTCGAACCGGTGCCGCGCGGCGACGCCCTCGCCGAGGACGCCCTCGACGACGAAGTTCAGGGCGCGCAGGTCGGGCAGGACGTGGCGTTGGACGGGCAGGCCGGCCGTCTCCGGGAGCAGTGCGCGGAAGCGGTCGACGGTGAGGGTGTGGGCGAGCCAGCGCCAGGCCTCGTCGGTGCGGACCCAGACGCCGACGTTGGCGCTGCCGCCCTTGTCGCCGCTGCGGGCGCCGGCGACGAGACCGAGGGGTGCGCGACGGGTGGGTCCCGGGGGCAGCGGCCCGGGCAGAGGCGCTTCCGGTACGTCGTCGAGTACGCGGGTGGTCTGGGCCGGCGGCACGGGGATGCGGCGGCCGTCGTGGAGGACCGCCACATGGTCTACGGCACCACGGTCGACGGTGGCCGCCTCGAAGACCCCATACGGTTCACCCCTCCCCGGTGGGGCGACCACATGGAAGCCGGGGTAGCTGGCGAGCGCCAGTTCGACGGCGGCGCCGGTGAGCGCCCGGCCCACCGCCTCCTGGCCCGGGTCGCGCACGACGAGCCGCAGCAGGGCGCTCGCGGTCTCCTCGGTGGGGGCGTCGGGGTGATCGGTGCGAGCGAGTTCCCAGCGGACCTCGCTCGGCCGGGACTTCGCGGCGTCCAGGGCCGCCTCCATCTGGGCTCGGACCAGCGCGGCCTTGGCCTCGATGTCGAGCCCGGTCAGCACGAAGGTGACCTCGTTGCGGAAGCCGCCGAGCCTGCTGAGGCCGACCTTCAGGGCGGGCGGCGGTGCCTCCCCGCGCACGCCCTCGATCCGCACCCGGTCGGGTCCCTCCTGGGTGAGCCTGACGGTGTCCAGCCGGGCGGTGACGTCGGGTCCCGCGTACCGGGCACCCGCCGTCTCGTACAGCAGTTGCGCGGTGACCGTGCCGACGTCCACCACACCGCCGGTGCCGTCGTGCTTGGTGATGACGCTGCTGCCGTCCTCGTGCAGTTCGGCGAGCGGGAAGCCGGGCCGGTGCAGCCGCTCGGGCGGATGCTCGGTGAAGAAGGCGTAGTTGCCGCCGGTGGCCTGTGCCCCGCACTCCAGGACGTGCCCGGCGACCACCGCTCCCGCCAGCCGGTCGTACTCCTCGGGCCCCCACCCGAAGTGGGCGGCGGCCGGCCCGGTGACCAGCGCCGCGTCCGTCACGCGCCCGGTCACCACGACATCGGCGCCCTCGCGCAGACACACGGCGATCCCGTGCCCACCGAGGTAGGCGTGGGCGGTGAGGGCGCCGGGGTTGGACGCGGTGAGGTCGTCGCCCTCGACGTGCGCCACCCGGACGGGGATCCCGAGGCGTCCCGCCAACTCCCGTACCTCGTCGGCGAGTCCGGCCGGATTGAGCCCACCCGCGTTGGCCACGATCCGCACGCCCCGCTCGTGGGCGAGGCCGAGGCACTCCTCCAACTGGCCGAGGAACGTGCGCGCGTAGCCTCCGCCGGGGTTCTTCAAGCGGTCGCGGCCGAGGATGAGCATGGTCAGCTCGGCGAGGTAGTCGCCGGTGACGACGTCGAGGGGGCCGCCGGTGAGCATCTCGCGCAGGGCGTCGAAGCGGTCGCCGTAGAAGCCGGAGGCGTTGCCTATGCGCAGGGGACGCAGGGTCGTCACCGGGCGGCTCCCTTCGGCGGGCGTCCGCTGCCCGGTGGGCCCGCGAAGGCCTGTGCGATGTCCAGCCAGTGGTCGGCGTCCGGGCCCTCGGCGCGCAGGGCGAGGTCGCCACGGTGGGCGCGTTGGGTGACCAGGAGGCAGAAGTCGAGGGCGGGTCCGGTGACGCGCTGCGGGGCGTCTTCGGGGCCGTACGTCCACACGTCGCCCGACAGGGCGAGGAGTTCGACGCGGAACGGGTCGGCGGGCGCGGGCAGTCCGTGGACCGCGTAGGAGAAGTCGCGGGTGCGGAATCCGAGCCGGGCGATGTGCCGGAGCCGGGCCGTGGGCGCGGGTGCCACACCGAGCGCATCCCCCACGTCCAGGCCGTGGGCCCAGGTCTCCATCAGACGGGCGGTGGCCATCGAGGCGGTCGACATGGGCGGCCCGTACCAGGGGAAACGGGCGCCGGGCGGTGCCTGGCGCAGGGCCCGGTCGAGCGCGGCGCGGCCCTCGCGCCATCGGGCGAGCAGTTCGGCGGACGGGCGCCCGGCTTCCTCGCGTGCGGCCTCGTCGACCCAGGTGCCGGGCGACGCGAGGGCCTTCTCGACCTCTGCCGCGAAGGCCTCCGCGTCCGTGACGGCCAGCAGGGCGGCGCGGTCGGTCCAGGCGAGGTGCGCGATCTGGTGGGCGATGGTCCAGCCCTCGGCGGGGGTGTCAAGAGCCCAGGCGTCCTCGCCCAACTCGGCCACCAGTCGGTCGAGTTCCTCGCTCTCCCGGCCCAGGTCGTCGATCACTGACGATGCGTCGGACACGATGCGCTCCCCTCGGGGCACGACGGTGTGCGTGGGGAGCATGGCAGCGACCGGAGAAACAAGCAAGCGTGCTTGCATGGATCGCTCACGCTCAGGGGGCTCACAGACAGGGACGCCGGGGACAAGCAACACTCAGGTTCCGCGACCGACTGCCAGCAATTCCCAAGGTATTCACAGCCCCCGTTTGCACATCCTTGCCGTTTTGTGGTCCCGGGCCGTGTAGGTTTTTTCGTGTCGGGCGGCGAAGGAATCCCCGGGACAAGCGATCCGGAATTCCCGCCCCGCCGGCCGAGAATTCTCGCACCACTGCACGGCAATATCGAGAAACCCTCAAGGAGACGGAAATGAGCTTCAAGAAGCTTGCCCCGCTGCCCCCGAAGCCCAAGGCCAAGCAGCTCCCGCCCCCGCCGAAGCCGAAGCCGAAGAAGAAGCACCAGCCGAAGCCGCTGCCCAAGCCGCTGCCCGGCCACGACCGCTGAATCCGGTAATCCGGCAACCATGAAGAGGGCCGACGGGTGCACCGTCGGCCCTCTTCGCTGCTTTTCCCGGCCGATCGCGACGGCATTTCACAGCCTGCGCCGAGATCACTCAAAGGGCCGGCCAATCCCCGTGACAGAGCCTCTGAGCATGACCGGGACTGATCAGCACCAGGACGAGTACGAGGACGAGTACGCGGACCGCGAGGACGACGACACCCCCACGATCCCCGCCCGCACCGCCTTCCGGCGCTTCTGGCCCATGACCAGGGGGCTGCGGGGCCGACTGGCGATCGTCTGGGGGTGCACGGTGCTCGCCGCGCTCGCCGAGACCGCCGCCATCCTGCTCTTCAGCGAACTCACCGACCACGCACTGCAGAAGGGCTCGCTGGGCGCGTTCTGGGCGCCGGCCGCCGAGTGGCTCGGCATCGCCGTGCTCTGCGCGGCCATCGGGTACGCGGGCAACTCCCTGGCCACCTGGATCACCGAGCGTTTCGTGATGCGGCTGCGCGAGCACGTCTTCGACCACGTCCAGCAGTTGCCGCCGCACTTCTTCCAACGCCACCGGCACGGCGACCTGCTGTCCCGGCTGACCGGCGACGTCGAGGCGATCGAGACGATGGTGGTGTCCGGGCTGGTCGGAGCCGCCTCGGCCGCTTTCAGTGCCGTCTTCTACGCGGCCGCCGCGTTCTGGCTGCGCTGGGACCTCGCGGCGGCCACCTTCGTGCTGGCGCCGCTGTTCTGGCTGGCCGCCCGGCGCTTCTCCGCAAGCATCAAGACCGTCTCCCGCGAGGGCCGGGTCGCGGACGGCGCGATCACCTCCGTGGTGGAGGAGTCGCTGGGCAACATCGTGCTCACCCAGGCCTACGACCGCCGGGCCGCCGAGCGGCGACGGCTCGGGCAGGAGGCGAACGCGTGGTTCCGGGCGTCGGTGCGCTCCGCCCGGCTGGGCGAGCTGTACGAACAGCTCGTGCAGGTCATCGAGACGGTGTGCGTGCTCGCGGTGATCGGGCTCGGGGCCTGGGAGATCTCCGCGGGGCGGATGACACTCGGCCAGCTGCTCGCGTTCGCGGCCTTCCTCGGCTACCTCTACCCGCCCGTGCGGGGCCTCGCGCAGCTCGGGCTGACCGTGACGGCGGCCACGGCCGGTGCCGAGCGGCTGATCGAGATCCTGGACGTACGGCCGGCGGTGAGTGATCCGGCGCCTTCGGACCGGGCGCCGGTGGGGCGGCCCGACGGGTCGGTGGAGGTGCGGGACGTGTACTTCCGCTATCCGGGGGCGGACCGGATGGCGTTGGAGGGACTCTCGTTCTCCGTGCGCCCCGGCGAACTGGTGATCATCACCGGACCGAGCGGCGCCGGCAAGTCCACGGTCTCGAAGATGCTGCTGCGCTTCTACGACCCCGACTCCGGCGCGGTGTTCCTCGACGGTACGCCGATCGGCGACTTCCCGCTGGCACGACTGCGCGAGTACGTCACGCTGCTGCCGCAGGAGACTCTCGTCCTGCACGACACGGTCCGCGCGAACATCGCCTGCGGGCGTCCCGGCGCCAGTGAGCAGGCGCTCTTCGAGGCGGCGCAGGCGGCGGACGCGCACGAATTCATCATGCGGCTGCCCGAGGGGTACGACACCAGGGTCGACCCCAACTCGGCGCGGCTGTCCGGCGGCCAGCTGCAGCGCCTCGCGATCGCGCGTGCCATCCTGCGTGACGCGCCCGTCCTCGTGCTGGACGAACCGACGACCGGCCTGGACGCGATGGCGGCGCGCCGGGTCGTCAAACCGCTGCGGCGCCTGATGGCCGGCCGTACGACGATCATGATCACCCACGATCTGAACCTGGCGCCCGACGCCGACCGCATCCTCGTCGTCGACCAGGGCCGCATAGTCGAGACGGGCCGCCACGAGGAGCTGCTGGCGAGGGGCGGGGCGTACTCCCGGCTGCACCGCTCGCAGAACAACGTGAACATGGACACGGCGGAGCTGCGGCTGCCGCTGTTCCCGGAGCCGGCGCCGGTGCCCGCAGCGGTTCCGGTTCCGGCGGAGTACGTGGCCGGGGCCCCGGCGGGACAGCAGGCCGGCCGGCCGACGCCCGACCCGTACGGGTTCCCCGGCCAGGCTCCCGGAGCCGTACCGCACCAACTCCCGGACGGCCGCCCGCTCTTCCGTGACGAGCGGCCCCGGCACGGGGGCTGACTCCGCTCCGCGGCCGGGGTACAGGCGCATAACGGCTTCACACACATGACGAAGTCCATTACCCTGGACTTCCAGGTACACCAAGCTGCACGACCTCCGCCCAGCACCTGGAAGGCCCCGTGAACACGCCCAGCACCGCAGCCTCCGCAGCCTCCGCCGCCTCTTCGGCCCCGACGCCCGCCTCGACCGCTCCCGTGGCGCCCGGCGGCCCTCGGCTGCGGGGTTCCCTCGGACCCGTCGGCCTGGTGCTCGCCGGAGGCGTCTCGGTCCAGTTCGGTGGCGCGCTCGCGGTGAGCCTCATGCCGCGGGCCGGTGCGCTCGGGGTCGTCACCCTGCGCCTGGTGGTGGCCGCGATCGTGCTGCTCCTGGTCTGCCGGCCCCGGCTGCGCGGGCACTCGCGCGCCGACTGGGGCACGGTCGTCGTCTTCGGCATCACGATGGCCGCGATGAACGGCCTCTTCTACCAGGCCGTCGCCCGCATCCCGCTCGGCCCCGCCGTCACCCTGGAGGTCCTCGGCCCCCTCGCCCTCTCCGTCCTCGCCTCACGCCGCGCGGTGAACGTGGTCTGGGCGGCCCTCGCCCTGGCCGGCGTGTTCCTGCTGGGCGGCGGAGGCTTCGGCGACCTGGACCCGGCGGGCGTCGCCTTCGCACTGTCGGCGGGCGCTATGTGGGCGGCGTACATAGTCTTCAGCGCCCGTACCGGACGGCGCTTCCCGCAGGCCGACGGCCTGGCGCTCGCGATGGCGGTCGCGGCGGTGCTGTTCGTGCCGCTGGGCATCGCCGAGTCCGGCACGAGGCTGCTGGTACCGGTGACGATCGGACTCGGCGCGGCCGTGGCGATGCTCTCCTCGGTCCTGCCCTACACCCTGGAACTCCTCGCCCTGCGCCGCCTGCCCGCCTCCACCTTCGCGATCCTGATGAGCCTGGAACCGGCCCTCGCGGCGACGGCGGGCTTCCTGATCCTCGGCCAGTCCCTGACCGCGACGCAGACGGTCGCGATCGCGCTGGTCATCGCGGCGAGCATGGGGGCGGTGCGGACGCAGGTGGGGCGGGGCAAGGTGAAGGTGGCGCAGCCGGAGGCGTAGGTGCCGGGGCGGTTCCCACTCCCGCCGTCGGAACGCTTGCAGCGCCTCGGCCGTGGTCGCGGCCGACGTGGTTTCCTCGGGATTCGGATTCCTCGGTTCCGCGCGGCAGAACAGAAAGTCGCGAGTCCGCCGCGAACAGGGACGGGTTTTCGGCGGACAGGTTCCCTCAGCGGTTTGTGATCATGACCACGCGGTATGCCCATGTCCGAAGTGATCTTCGCTGCTAAAGTGCACTTTCGACCGATCAGCGTCTGACCAACTGCTGATCGGATGCAAATGCGGGGGAAGAGAAGCATTTGGGGGAGCCGTTAAGTTTGGACGCCTACCGGCGTCCCCGCACGCCCTCTTCCCCCTTGGTACTGCAAGGGGAAGTCTACGTGAAACCCATACGTATGCGCGTTGCCGCCGTGAGCGTGCTGGCCGCCATCGGCCTTGCCGCCGCAGCTCCGATGGCCACTGCCGAGGAGTTGCCGAAGGCCGCAGCCGCGTCCGCCCAGGAGGTCGGGGCAGCGGAGTCGCTGAAGGCCCTGCTGGACAGCAAGGACCCCGAGGTCCAGGCCTTCATGGCGAACTTCAGCAGTGAGGAACTGGCCGCCTTCAAGCAGCCGGCCGAGACCAAGCCGGGCGATGGCATGGTCGGTTTGAAGGCCCCCAACTGGGGCCAGATCATGCGCGCCCTCAAGAAGATCGGCGGCTTCGCCAGGGCTGTGGCGGGCAAGTACGACGACTTCAAGCGGTGGGTCGACGACCGGCCGTGGTACATCAAGTACGCCATCAAGGCGATCTCGCCCGGTCTGTCGCTCTACGACATCTGGTGGCACTTCAACCACTGAGTCGCCTGCCCGTCCGGCCGCCTGTACGGGCGGCCCGGACGGGCTTCACCGCGTTGCCACGACGCCTGTGGACCTCGGCGCCGTGTCGGCGCTTTTGGCCCGAAGGGAATTGACACTCGAAGGGACTGACGATGGAAAACGACCAGGGCCAGGACGTCGAACCCAAAGTCACCGAGGGAACCTGGGGCATGCCCCTGATCGTTTTGATTCCGGTCGCCCTGATGCGGGTCTTCACAGATCTTTCGACACCGTGGCTAGTCGTGGCGTGGATGCTGTGGGGCCTTGCAGCTCTGCTGACGATCGTCGGGTGGGTCCAAGTGGTCCGCTACGGCCCGCGGCAGGCGCGAGGATGGTCTGCCTGCGTCCCGCTGCACTGCGCGCTTCTCTGGCTCGGGGCACAACTCGTTCTCGCCGATTAGCCTCGAAGTTTCGTGACGGTCCGCCGACGGAGTCGGTGGACCGTTTTCGCGCCGTGGGCTGAGGTTGGGCAGGCTGAGGGCCCGAGTGTCGTCTC
>NZ_JBIAUC010000020.1:0-121224 GCF_042892355.1 Streptomyces sp. NPDC001796
TAAGCCTTACAGCGCCGATGGTACTGCAGGGGGGACCCTGTGGGAGAGTAGGACACCGCCGAACAATTTGTGAGAAAACCCCCGTGCTATTCAGCACGGGGGTTTCTGCGTTCCAGGCTCGGAGTCGGGGGGCGCAAGCGAACCCCTCCGTATCCCGGCGTGAAACCGCCGGGTAAGGTCAGGGAGCATCGTTGGTTCGTTCCCGCAGGAGGCCCCCGGGTGGAGGTCCAGGAGACCAGTGTCCAGACGGACCGCGTCCTCACCATCCCGAACATCCTCAGCATGGCGCGGCTGGTCGGCGTGCCCGTCTTCCTGTGGCTGATCCTCAGGCCCGAGTTCGGCGGGCCGAAGAGCGACGGCTGGGCGCTGCTGGTGCTGGTGCTGAGTGGTGTCAGCGACTATCTCGACGGCAAGCTCGCCCGCCGCTGGAACCAGATCAGCAGCCTCGGCCGGCTCCTCGACCCCGCCGCCGACCGGCTCTACATCGCCTCGACCCTGCTCGGTCTCACCTGGCGCGGCATTCTGCCTCTTTGGCTGACCGGGGTGCTGGTGGCGCGAGAGCTGGTTCTGCTGGTGATGGTGGGCATCCTCAGGCGTCACGGCTATCCGCCGCCTCAGGTGAACTTCCTCGGGAAGGCCGCCACCTTCAACCTGATGTACGCCTTCCCGCTGCTGCTCCTCAGTGACGGAACTGGTTGGATCGCGTCACTCGCTGCTATTTTCGGATGGGCGTTCGCCGGATGGGGTACAACGCTCTATTGGTGGGCAGGAGTCCTCTACGTGGTCCAAGTCCGCCGACTTGTCAGGGCGGACGCTGTGGCCGATTCAGCCCACTGATTGCCCGCCGCGCGCGGCTCGATGGCCCGCCCAGGGAAACTGCGGGACAATCTAGACGGGTGAAGTCGGCTGGACCGTCGTCTCTTGGAGGAGGACGCTTCCGACATGAAGGCCGTCGTGATGGCCGGAGGCGAGGGCACGCGCCTTCGCCCCATGACCTCGAGCATGCCCAAGCCGCTCCTGCCGGTGGCCAACCGGCCGATCATGGAGCACGTGCTGCGGCTGCTCAAAAGGCATGGGCTCAACGAGACCGTCGTAACCGTGCAGTTCCTGGCCTCACTCGTCAAGAACTACTTCGGTGACGGCGAAGAGCTCGGTATGGAGCTCACATATGCCAACGAGGAGAAGCCACTCGGTACCGCCGGGAGCGTCAAGAACGCCGAGGAAGCACTCAAGGACGACGCGTTCCTCGTGATCTCCGGCGATGCCCTGACCGACTTCGACCTCACCGATCTGATCAATTTCCACAAGGAAAAGGGCGCCCTGGTCACCGTCTGTCTGACGCGTGTGCCCAACCCGCTGGAATTCGGCATCACCATCGTCGACGACGAGGGAAAGGTCGAGCGCTTCCTGGAGAAGCCGACCTGGGGCCAGGTCTTCTCCGACACCGTGAACACGGGCATCTACGTGATGGAGCCCGAGGTCTTCGAGTACGTCGAACCCGACGTTCCGGTCGACTGGTCCGGCGATGTCTTCCCGCAGCTGATGAAGGAGGGCAAGCCGATCTACGGCTATGTCGCCGAGGGCTACTGGGAGGATGTCGGCACCCACGAGAGCTATGTGAAGGCCCAGGCCGACGTCCTGGAGGGCAAGGTCGACGTCGATATCGACGGCTTCGAGATCTCCCCGGGCGTCTGGGTCGCGGAGGGCGCGGAAGTACACCCCGACGCCGTGCTGCGGGGGCCGCTGTACATCGGTGACTACGCCAAGGTGGAGGCCGGCGCCGAAATACGGGAACACACCGTCGTCGGCTCGAACGTGGTCGTGAAGAGCGGGGCGTTTCTGCACAAGGCCGTCGTCCACGACAACGTGTACATCGGCCAGCACAGCAATCTGCGTGGGTGTGTGGTCGGCAAGAACACCGACATCATGCGCGCGGCCCGGATCGAGGACGGCGCGGTGATCGGCGATGAGTGCCTCATCGGCGAGGAATCCATCGTCCAGGGCAACGTACGGGTGTACCCGTTCAAGACCATCGAGGCCGGTGCCTTCGTCAACACCTCGGTCATCTGGGAGTCCCGCGGACAGGCACACCTCTTCGGTGCCCGTGGTGTGTCCGGCATTCTGAACGTGGAGATCACACCGGAGCTGGCCGTACGGCTGGCCGGCGCGTATGCCACCACCCTCAAGAAGGGCTCGACGGTCACCACGGCACGTGACCACTCCCGTGGTGCGCGTGCGCTGAAGCGAGCGGTCATCTCCGCGCTCCAGGCCAGCGCCATCGACGTACGGGACCTGGAGAACGTACCGCTGCCCGTGGCGCGGCAGCAGACCGCGCGAGGCAGCGCCGGCGGCATCATGATCCGGACATCGCCCGGTGTACCGGACTCCGTCGACATCATGTTCTTCGACGGGCAGGGCGCCGACCTGTCCCAGGCCGGTCAGCGCAAGCTGGACCGGGTGTTCGCGCGGCAGGAGTACCGGCGGGCCTTCCCGGGTGAGATCGGGGACCTGTACTTCCCGTCCAGCGTCTTCGACTCGTACACCGGTTCGCTGCTGCGGAGCGTCGACACCACGGGGATCGCCGAGTCGGGCCTCAAGGTCGTCGTGGATGCCTCGAACGGCAGTGCGGGACTGGTTCTCCCCAGTCTGCTCGGCAAGCTCGGCGTGGACTCCCTGACGATCAACCCCGGACTGGACGAGTCCCGGCCGACCGAGTCCGCGGAAGCACGGCGGGCGGGGCTGGTGCGGCTCGGCGAGATCGTCGCCTCGTCGGGGGCCGCGTTCGGCGTCAGGTTCGACCCCGTCGGTGAGCGGCTGTCGCTCGTCGACGAGAAGGGGCGCATCGTCGAGGACGACCGGGCGCTGCTGGTGATGCTCGATCTCGTGGCCGCCGAGCGGCGCAGCGGGCGGGTGGCGCTGCCGGTGACGACGACGAGGATCGCCGAGCAGGTGGCGGCGTACCACGGGACGCAGGTCGAGTGGACGACCACATCGCCCGACGACCTCACCCGCGTGGGCCGCGACGAGTCGACGATCTTCGGCGGCGACGGCCGTGGCGGGTTCATCGTGCCGGAGTTCAGCAGCGTCTTCGACGGTACGGCGGCGTTCGTACGGCTGATCGGGCTGGTGGCGCGGACCCAGCTCACCCTCAGCCAGATCGACGCGCGGATTCCGCGGGCGCACGTCCTCAAGCGCGATCTGGCGACTCCGTGGGCTGTCAAGGGACTCGTGATGCGCCGGGTCGTGGAGGCCGCAGGGGACCGGTTCGTGGACACGACCGACGGCGTAAGGGTCGTGGAGACCGACGGTCGCTGGGTACTGGTGCTGCCCGACCCGGCCGAGGCCGTCACCCACCTGTGGGCGGAAGGGCCGGACGACGCCTCCGCGCAGGCCCTGCTGGACGAGTGGTCGACCGTCGTGGACAGCGCCGGACGGTAGAACACGGGCCGCGCCCGCGTGCCGGAAACGCGTCCCCCAAAGGGGCCTGTCCGGCACGCGGGTGGGGCCATTCGGAGGTAGCGCGCGCGACGTGCGACGATGTGCGGCATGCCGCAGCCGCCCCCCGTTCGGAGCACACCGACGCGCCCCTCGCGCCCGGATGCCTCCATGTCGTTGCTCACCAACGTCATGGATCACAGCCTCGACGACGGATACGCCGAGGCCGCCGCCCGGAAGAGGTCCGAGGGCGCTGCGGGCATGCCCAGGACGGTGCGGGCCAAGCTCGGTCTCGCGGCAGGCCTCGTGCTCGCCGCTCTGGTGGTGACCGTGGGCGCCGCGCAGGCGCGGATCGCCGCGCCCACGGTCGCCAAGGAGCGTCAGGAACTCATCGACCGCATCCAGCGCGAGACCGCCGCCGCGGACAAGCTCGAGGGCACGGTCGACAAGCTGCGCGACGACGTGAGCGCACGGCAGCGCGCGGCGTTGCGGCAGGACGGGGGCGGCTCCCCGGCCGACCTGGTGGGGATCCTCTCGGGCGCCGTCGCGGTGCGCGGTCCTGGGGTGAAGCTCGTCGTCGACGACGCCAAGGAAGCCACCACGGGTGGCGGCGGCAACCCGCGTGAGACCTCGGGTTTCTCCGACACGGGGCGCGTACGCGACCGGGACATGCAGCGCGTCGTCAACGGGCTGTGGGAGTCGGGTGCCGAGGCGATCGCGATCAACGGGCAGCGGCTGACCGCCCTGTCGGCGATCAGGGCCGCGGGTGACGCGATACTGGTGGACAACAGGCCGCTGGTACCGCCGTACACGGTGCTTGCGGTGGGGGACGGGGGCAGGCTCAGCACGCGGTTCCAGAACAGCGCCGACGGGCTCTACCTGCACGCGCTCCAGGAGAACTACGGGATCCGGACGGGCATCTCCACCGAGGGTGACCTCCGGCTGCCCGCCGCACCCAGTGTGATCGTACGAACAGCACAACCGAGTACAGAGAAGGGCACATCGTGATCGCGGTACTGGGCCTCGTCGTCGGAGTGGTGGTCGGCCTGTTGGTCCGGCCCGAGGTCCCGGCGGTCGTCGAGCCTTACCTTCCGATCGCCGTCGTGGCGGCGCTCGACGCCGTGTTCGGTGGCCTGCGGGCCATGCTCGACGGCATCTTCGACGACAAGGTCTTCGTGGTGTCGTTCCTGTCCAATGTGGTGGTGGCGGCACTGATCGTGTTCCTGGGCGACAAGTTGGGTGTCGGCGCGCAGCTGTCCACCGGTGTGGTGGTCGTCCTCGGCATCCGCATCTTCTCCAATGCGGCGGCGATCCGCCGGCACGTGTTCCGGGCGTGAGGCCGATGAGCAACGAGGACGAGAAGACCGAGCAGCCGCAGACCTCCGAGCACCGGCTGCGCAGGGAGCTGCCCGAGGAGGTTCCGGCCGCGGCGCCCGAGACGTCGGGGACGACGGACGACGAGCAGGCCACCGGACTGACCGGCCGTCAGCGCCTGGTGCAGGGACTGTGGCCGCCGCGCGTCACCCGCGCCCAACTCATCGTGGCCGTCCTGCTGTTCGGCCTGGGCTTCGGGCTGGCCATCCAGGTCGCCTCCAACAGCGACGGCAGCAGTGCCCTGCGCGGCGCGCGTCAAGAGGATCTTGTGCGCATCCTCGATGAACTCGACGACCGTACGCAGCGTCTTCAGGACGAGAAGCAGGGTCTCGAGGATCAGCGGGCCGAGTTGGAGAACAGCTCGAACCGGGCCGAGGAGGCCCGCAAGCAGACCGCCGAGAAGGAGAAGCAACTCGGCATCCTTGCGGGCACGGTGGCCGCCGAAGGGCCCGGGATCACGATGACGGTCCAGGATTCGAAGGGGACGGTCCAGGCGGACATGCTGCTCGACGCGATCCAGGAGCTGCGCGCGGCCGGGGCGGAGGCGATAGAGGTCAACGGCGTACGGGTCGTCGCCGGCACCTATCTGTCGGACGCCGGGAAAGATGTCGGCGTCGACGGGAACAAGATCACCCAGCCCTACCGTTTCAAGGTCATCGGCAAACCGCAGGACCTCGAGCCGGCGCTCAACATCCCAGGAGGTGTGGTGCAGACTCTTGAGAAGGAGCAGGCCACGGTCACCGTGGAGCGTTCCACGAAGATCGTCGTGGACGCCTTGCGAGCGGTGAAGCGGCCTGACTACGCTCGGTCGTCCTCCCAGTGAACCGGGGGTGCATGACAGCAGTCCGGCAGGGGCATGAGGTTGCGGGGGGTCGGCGCACCGATTGGGTGGTGCGTGGTGGAAACTGTCTGGTGGAAACGGACGTTGTGAGGATGTCCGGGTCGGCCGGTGTATGCAGTCAGGGTTCGTCCTGCCCCACGGGCGGGTCTGTTTCGGTCAAGGGGAATCGCCCGTGAAGTTGTTTGCGAAGTTGTTCGGCAAGAGCGCGCGAGAGGGCAGCGACAACGCGACTGCCCGCCATCGTGCACAGCCGGGAGACGCGGAGGGCCAGCGGCCGCTGTTCCGCGATCAGGTCAGTGGTCCGGGCGGTCACATTTCCGGAGGTCAGGGCGCGCCGTCTGTTGACCCTGCCGCGTCCGGCGGCATAGGTTTCGGGGACATGTCGGCCCTGGTGTGCACGCGGTGCGGTCACCGCAACGCGGAGAACAGCCGCTTCTGCTCCAACTGCGGTGCGCCGCTGCGGGCCGGGGCGGTTCCGGAGCGTGCGTCGGAGACGACGTCCACGATCTCCATCTCGGGTTTGGAGGCCTACGACGCGGAGGCCACCGGTCAGACGCCCGTGCCGACGCTGTCTCCCGAGGCGCAGGCGGCCGTGGAGGCGCTGCCGTTCGGCTCGGCGCTCCTGGTGGTGCGCCGGGGCCCGAACTCGGGCAGTCGCTTCCTGCTGGACAGCGACCTGACCACGGCGGGGCGCCATCCGCAGAGCGACATCTTCCTGGACGACGTGACGGTCTCGCGCCGCCACGTCGAGTTCCGCCGGGGCCCCGACGGCATGTTCACGGTCGCCGACGTCGGCAGCCTCAACGGCACGTACGTCAACCGGGAGCGCATCGACCAGGTGGCGCTCCACAACGGCGACGAGGTGCAGATCGGCAAGTACAGGCTGGTCTTCTACGCGAGCCAGCGGGGCATCTGACCCGCACGGGGAAGGGTCCATGCTTCACACACCGAGCGGCGGTGCCGACAGCGGCACCGCCGCGGCGGACGGCCGGCTGATGAGCATCGGCACGGTGCTGAACGTGCTGCGCGAGGAGTTCCCCGAAGTCACCATTTCCAAGATCCGTTTCCTGGAGTCGGAGGGGCTCATCGAGCCGCAGCGGACCCCTTCGGGGTACCGCAAGTTCAGTGCGCGTGACGTCGAGCGGCTCGGCCAGGTGCTGAGGATGCAGCGGGACCACTATCTGCCGCTGAAGGTGATCCGCGAGCACCTGGACGCCCTGGAACGGGGCGAGGAGGTGCGCCTGCCGTCCCTGAGCCGACCCGGGGAGACCGGCGAGGGCGAGCTGCTGGGAGACCTCCTGGGCGAGCCGGAGAGCCCCACGCCCGCCCGGATCGGCCGCGAGGAGCTGCTGACGGCCGCCGGGATCCGTGCCGAGCAGCTTCAGGAGTGGGAGTCGTACGGGCTGCTCACACCGCTGCCGGACGGCACGTACGACGCCGAGGCGATCACCGTGGCCACTCTCGTGGTGGAACTGGGCCGGCACGGCATCGAGCCACGCCATCTGCGCGCGGTGAAGGCCGCCGCGGACCGCGAGGCCGGCTTGGTGGACCAGGTGGTGGCCCCGCTGCGCCGCCACCGCAATCCACAGACCAGGGCGCACGCCGAGGCCCGTACGAAGGAGCTCGCGGGGCTCGCGGTGAAACTGCACGCGGCGCTGGTGCAGTCCGCGCTGGGCGTGCGGCTGCCCTGATCCGGGCGTTCGCCGTGGGCGGATCGGCCAGGCGTTCTGTGCCCGACTACCCAAACATCCCGAGCACGGCCTAGGGTTGCTGTGTGAACGAGCTCGATGTCGTAGGTGTCCGGGTCGAGATGCCCTCCAACCAGCCGATCGTGCTCCTGCGTGAAGTGGGGGGCGACCGCTACCTCCCCATCTGGATCGGCCCCGGGGAGGCGACGGCCATCGCGTTCGCCCAGCAGGGCATGGCCCCCGCGCGACCTCTGACGCACGACCTGTTCAAGGACGTGCTGGAGGCCGTCGGGCAGGAGCTCACGGAAGTGCGCATCACGGATCTGCGTGAAGGCGTCTTCTACGCGGAGCTGGTATTCGCCAGCGGCGTCGAGGTGAGCGCCCGCCCGTCCGACGCCATAGCTCTCGCGCTGCGCACCGGCACGCCGATCTACGGCAGTGACGGGGTGCTGGACGACGCGGGGATCGCCATCCCGGACGAGCAGGAGGACGAGGTCGAGAAGTTCCGCGAGTTCCTCGACCAGATCTCACCGGAGGACTTCGGCACCAGCAGCCAGTGAGGGTCCCCGCGAGGGTTGGGCCGACGGGCGACGCGGCGCCCGCGGCTTGCCCGTCGTGTGTCTGCGGCGTCCCTTTACCGGGTATGGGCACGGGCCCGAGCGCGCCGGCCTCGGTGTGGGCTTGCGCACTGCGTTGAAGGGGATGGCCCGGAACGCGGGGCCGTGTCCCGGGGCCGGACAGCTCCCGCCGCCGTGGGCGGCCGTCGGGCGGTGTGGCAGAGGGGCAGGCGGCCGGGCCGCGGCCCTCGAGGGCCCGCGGGGAGCATTCGGCTAGCCTTTCCCCGCGGGAGGGCACGGGAAACCACTCCTAGGGTGATTATCACTCGGCGTGCCGAGTGTGGCGATCGTTGACGCACCCGTGGTGACTGCCTACCGTCGAGAAGGCAGGTCAAGGACGGAGGTCGGCGTGAGAAGCAGCGGCGGCGGTACGGCTGGGGGTGCCCCTGGACACAGTCTGGGGGAGAGCGGTCCGTACCGGCTTCACGGCAACGCGACCGGCTCCGCCCCTCAGCGGCCGACGCCCGTGCCGGGCGGCGGAGGGGCGGCTTCCGAGGACATCGGCTATCGCGGCCCCACGGCGTGCGCCGCCGCGGGCATCACCTACCGGCAGCTGGACTACTGGGCCAGGACCGGTCTGGTCGAACCCAGCGTGCGCCCCGCCTACGGGTCGGGGACACAGCGGCTGTACAGCTTCCGCGACGTCGTCGTCCTGAAGATCGTCAAGCGTTTCCTCGACACCGGAGTGTCCCTGCAGAACATCCGTACCGCGGTCCAGCACCTCAGGGAGCGAGGTTTTCGCGACCTGGAGCGGATGACGCTGATGAGCGACGGCGCGACGGTCTACGAGTGCACGTCCCCGGACGAGGTCCACGCCCTGCTCCAGGGCGGGCAGGGCATCTTCGGCATCGCCGTGGGGGTCGTGTGGCGGGACGTGGAGAACGCGCTGTCGCAGTTGCACGGCGAACGTGTCGACACGGGTGAGACCATCGTGGGCCACAACCCGGCGGACGAGCTGGCGCGGCGGCGCAACCGGGCCGTCTGAGAGGCAGGCCGCGGCAGAGCCGCATTGTCAGTGGCGTAGGGCAGCATCGGAGATGTGAGAACCGCGCCGACCATCCTGCACCTCGACATGGATGCCTTCTACGCCTCGGTGGAGCAGGCGGCCAAGCCGAGCCTGCGCGGGAAGGCCGTGATCGTGGGCGGGCTGGGGCCGCGCGGAGTGGTGGCCACGGCGTCCTACGAGGCGCGGGTCTTGGGGGTGCACTCGGCGATGCCCATGGCCCAGGCACGCCGGCTCGCGCCCAACGCCGCGTACCTGGTGCCGCGCTTCGGGATCTACCGCAGGATCAGCGAGCAGGTGATGTCCCTGCTGCGTGGCCTGTCTCCGCTGGTTGAGCCGTTGAGCCTGGACGAGGCGTTCGTGGACCTGGAGGCCGGGGAAGCGGCCTGGGACGAGGAGTCGGCGCGGCTGACAGGCGTGCAGCTGCGTGCGGACATCCGGGCCGTCACCGGGCTGACGGGTTCCGTGGGGCTCGCCGCCTCCAAGATGCTCGCCAAGATCGCCTCGGAGCAGGCCAAGCCGGACGGTCTGGTGCTGATACGGCCGGGTACCGAGCGCGCGCTGCTCGGCCCGATGCCGGTGCGCACCCTGCCGGGGGTCGGCCCGGCGACCGGTGACCACCTGCGGCGGGCCGGGATCACCACGATCGACGAGATCGCCGAGGCGGGCGAGGACGAGCTCGTACGGCTGCTCGGCAAGGCGCACGGGCAGGCTCTGTACGCGATGGCGCTGGCGCACGACGAGCGGCCGGTGGTCGCCGAGCGGGAGGCCAAGTCGGTGTCCGTCGAGGACACGTACGACGTCGACATCCACGACCGGCTGCGGATCGGCCTGGAGGTTCAGCGGCTGGCGGACCGGTGTGTGCGCAGGCTCCGGGACGCCGGATTGTCGGGGCGGACCATCGTGCTGAAGGTGCGGAGATACGACTTCTCCACCCTGACCCGGTCCGAGACCCTGAGGGGGCCCACGGACGATCCCGCGGTGGTGCGCGAGGCGGCGGCGCGGCTGCTGGAGCCCGTGGACACGACCGGCGGGGTACGGCTGCTGGGGGTGGGCGTCAGCGGACTTGCCGACTACACACAGGAGGACCTGTTCGCCCAGGCCCACCTGGCGGCGGGGGAGGCCACGACGGACGAGCGACCGGAGGCGGAGGAGCCCCTCGCCGAAGAGCCGGCGGCGTCACCGGAGCGGGTCTGGCTGGCGGGGCACGACGTCCGTCATGCCGAGTACGGGCCGGGATGGGTGCAGGGCAGCGGGCTGGGGAGGGTGACCGTACGGTTCGAGACACCGCAGTCGGAGCCGGGCCGGGTCCGCACGTTCAGCGTCGACGACCCTCAGTTGGAGCCTGCGGACCCGCTGCCCCTGGTGCCCGACGTCCCCGGGATCGCGGGGCGCCCGGCCCCCGCGGGCACGGGCACCTGACAGCGGTGAGCAGGCCCGGACGTCCGCCCTCGACCCGTCACGTCTCGTCCGACCCCGCCAAACGGCCGAAGTCACGGTCCGGTGGCGGCGGAGGTGCCGAGACGTCCAGGCCGTAGTGGTGGTAGAGCTGCAGTTCCTGTTCGGGTGACAGGTGGCGGCCGACGCCGAAGTCGGGGGCCTCCTTGATCAGGGCGCGCTCGAAGGGGACGTACAGCGCACCCTCGACCAGCTCGCTGGGCTCCAGGGGGACGAACGCGTCCCTGCCGAACAGGCCGGTCCGTATGGCCGCCCACTCCGGTACACCCGTGGCGTCGTCGAGGTACACCTCGTCGATCGTGCCGATCTTGTGGCCATTGCGGTCGAACGCCTTGCGGCCGATCAGATTCCGCGGATCGATGTCGGTCTGCACGGTCCCTCCAACTGGTCGCAACCCATCCGTAAGCACTACGAAAGAGCACATTCGGGAAGGCGGCCACTTGAAGATTCCCGCGCAGGCTGCCGACTCGTTCTCGCTGGTAGTCTGGCAAGCGGCCGTTGACCCCGTGCGGGAGAGTCCTCCGGAGCGATCCGGAGGCGCCGAAGGAGCAAATCCTCCCCGGAATCTCTCAGGCCCAGGTACCGCACGGACGAGGTCACTCTGGAAAGCAGGGCGGGTGTCGACGGCTTCCGCTCTCACCGACGGTGAAAGCCGGCGAGCCTGCGGGCGGACCGGTGAAGCTCTCAGGTCGAGATGACAGAGGGGGAGGCCGTCGGGGTACCCGCGCCGTGGTGCCCCTCGAAGGTCGCGTCAGACCAGGAGGCCTCCGCAATGACCGCCCAGCGCATCCCGCTCTCCGAGCTCGAACAGGGCACTCCGTTCGAGCACCGCCACATCGGGCCCGACCAGGAGGCGCGGGCCAAGATGCTCGCGCACGTCGGCTACGGCTCGCTCGACGAGCTCACCGCCGCCGCGGTACCCGATGTGATCAAGAACGCCGACGCGCTCGACCTGCCGGGCGCGCGCACCGAGGCCGAGGTGCTGGCCGAGCTGCGCTCCCTCGCCGACCGCAACCAGGTGCTGGACTCCATGATCGGGCTCGGCTACTACGGGACCTTCACGCCCCCGGTGATCCTGCGGAACGTGATGGAGAACCCCGCCTGGTACACCGCGTACACGCCCTACCAGCCGGAGATCTCCCAGGGTCGGCTGGAGGCCCTGCTGAACTTCCAGACCATGGTCGCCGACCTCACCGGCCTGCCGACCTCCGGCGCCTCCCTGCTCGACGAGGGCACCGCCGCCGCCGAGGCCATGGCGCTGTCCCGGCGCATGGGCAAGAACAAGAAGGGCCTGTTCCTGGTCGACGCGGACGCGCTGCCGCAGACCATCGCCGTGATCCAGACCCGCGCCGAGCCCACCGGCGTCGAGGTCGTCGTCGCAGACCTCAGCGCCGGCATCCCGGCCGAGGTCGCCGAGCGGGAGATCAACGGCGTACTGGTCCAGTACCCGGGCGCCTCCGGCGCCGTACGCGACATCAAGCCCCTCATCGACCAGGCCCACCAGCTGGGCGCCCTGGTCACCGTCGCCGCCGACCTGCTCGCGCTGACCCTGCTGAAGTCGCCCGGCGAGCTCGGCGCCGACATCGCCGTCGGGACCACCCAGCGCTTCGGCGTCCCGATGGGCTTCGGCGGGCCGCACGCGGGCTACATGGCGGTGCAGGAGAAGTTCGCCCGCAGCCTGCCCGGCCGGCTCGTGGGAGTCTCCGTGGACGCCGACGGCCACAAGGCCTACCGGCTCGCCCTGCAGACGCGCGAACAGCACATCCGCCGCGAGAAGGCGACCAGCAACATCTGCACCGCCCAGGTGCTGCTCGCCGTGATGGCCGGGATGTACGCCGTCTACCACGGGCCCGAGGGGCTGCGGAACATCGCGCGGCGCACCCACCGGTACGCCGCGGTCCTCGCCGCGGGCCTGACGGCCGGCGGGGTCGAGGTCGTCCACGGCACCTACTTCGACACGGTCACCGCCCGGGTCCCGGGGCGGGCCGCCGACGTCGTCGCCGCAGCCCGGGAGAGCGGCGTCAACCTGCGCCTCGTCGACGCCGACCACGTCTCGGCCGCCTGCGACGAGACCACCGGCCGGGCCCAGCTGCGCGCGGTGTGGACCGCGTTCGGCGTCGGGGGCGACATCGACGCGTTGGACGCCACCATCGAGGACGCGCTCCCGCAGGCCCTGCTGCGCGGCGACGACTACCTCGCCCACCCGGTCTTCCATCAGCACCGCTCCGAGACCGCGATGCTGCGCTACCTGCGCAGGCTGGCCGATCGTGACTACGCGCTCGACCGCGGCATGATCCCGCTGGGCTCCTGCACCATGAAGCTCAACGCGACCACCGAGATGGAGCCGGTCACCTGGCCCGAGTTCGGTCAGCTGCACCCGTTCGCGCCCGCCGAGCAGGCCCAGGGCTACCTCGCCCTCATCCACGAGCTGGAGGAGCGTCTCGCCGAGGTCACCGGCTACGACAAGGTCTCCCTCCAGCCCAACGCCGGCTCCCAGGGCGAGCTGGCGGGTCTGCTGGCCGTGCGCGGCTACCACCGCGCCAACGGCGACGAGCAGCGCACCGTCTGCCTCATCCCGTCCTCCGCGCACGGCACCAACGCCGCCAGCGCCGTGATGGCCGGGATGAAGGTCGTCGTGGTGAAGACCGCCGAGGACGGCGAGATCGACGTCGAGGACCTGCGGGCCAAGATCGAGCAGTACCGCGACGAGCTGTCGGTGCTGATGATCACGTACCCGTCCACGCACGGCGTGTTCGAGGAGCACGTCGCCGACATCTGCGCGGCGGTGCACGAGGCGGGCGGGCAGGTCTACGTCGACGGCGCCAACCTCAACGCGCTGGTCGGCCTCGCCAAGCCGGGCCACTTCGGCGGCGACGTCTCGCACCTGAACCTGCACAAGACGTTCTGCATCCCGCACGGCGGAGGTGGTCCGGGTGTCGGCCCGGTGGCGGTCCGCGAGCACCTGGCGCCGTATCTGCCGAACCACCCGATGCAGCCCGAGGCCGGTCCGCAGACGGGCGTGGGCCCGATCTCGGCCGCCCCCTGGGGCTCCGCGGGCATTCTGCCGATCTCCTGGGCGTACGTCCGGCTCATGGGCGGCGAGGGCCTCAAGCGCGCCACGCAGGTGGCCGTGCTGTCCGCCAACTACATCGCCAGGCGTCTGGAGCCGCACTACCCGGTCCTCTACACCGGCCCCGGCGGCCTGGTCGCGCACGAGTGCATCATCGACCTGCGGCCGCTGACCAAGGCGACCGGAGTGACCGTGGACGACGTGGCCAAGCGGCTCATCGACTACGGCTTCCACGCGCCGACGATGTCGTTCCCGGTGGCCGGCACGCTGATGATCGAGCCCACGGAGTCGGAGGACCTCGCCGAGCTGGACCGGTTCTGCGACGCGATGATCGCCATCCGCGCGGAGATCGAGAAGGTCGGCTCGGGCGAGTGGCCGGCGGAGGACAACCCGCTGAGCAACGCGCCCCACACGGCGGCGGCGCTGGGCGGGGAGTGGAAGCACGCCTACACGCGTGAGGAGGCCGTCTTCCCGGCCGGTGTCTCGGCAGCGGACAAGTACTGGCCGCCGGTGCGCCGCATCGACCAGGCCTTCGGCGACCGGAACCTGGTCTGCTCCTGCCCGCCGCTGGACGCCTACGAGGAGTGATCACCCTCGGACATGCGTCGGGGCCGGTGCGGAGCGTGTCTCCGGCCGGCCCCTGGTGTGTCAGGGCAGCGGATGCCCTGGTGCGCGCTCAGGCGGCTGTCATCACCTGGTCGATGCCCAGCGGGCGGTGCGGGGCGATGATCTGGCCGTCCGGCAGAAGCTCACCGGTGTCCTCGAACAGGAGCACGCCGTTGCACAGCAGGCTCCATCCCTGCTCCGGGTGGTGCGCCACGAGGCGGGCGGACTCCCGGTCGGCGGATTCGGCGGTCGGGCACGGTGGCTGGTGCTGGCACATGGTGGTGGGGATCTTTCGCTCTGTCGGTATGTGTGAGATGGCTGTCGTGTCTGTCCTGCGGCTCGTCGTGTCGCTCATCGCCGCCCCCCGTCGGATACGTCGGTCAGGAACCCAGTGTTGCCCCACGGGCGTCGATCCGCAGGGATTTCGCAGCACCGCTCCTCACAGGTTCATGACGCGTCCCCCGCCCGGACGGTTCAGCCCTACCGCACGGTCACTTCGGATGGTTCGCGGTGGCCGGGAGGGGCTAGTCCATATGGACTGACCCGCACGTCACCCCTCGTACGAGCGTGATGGGACACGAATGAGCGAAGGCGTCCGGAGGCGTTCGATGGCCCGGACATGGGCGTGCCCCGCGGCCGTCTCCGGCGGCGGGGCACGGTGAGAGGAGACCCGCAGGCTAAGCGGGCTGGCCGAGCAGCGGGGTGCGGGTGACCCGGTGGGTCAGGACCGGCAGGAGGTCGGCGACGCGGTGCGGGCGGTGCGCCGCGATGCCGGGCGGCGCAGGGGCGAGCGGCACCAGGAGGTCGTTCGCCGCCGGGTGGCCCGTCGCGCCGTCGGCGGTGCAGTCGCCGTGCAGCCACAGTGTGAGCATGTACAGCTCCGGCACGGACAGCAGCCGGGCCTGGTAGGGCTCGGTCAGCGTGGTTTCCGCCTGGAGCACGGCGCGCTCGGTCGCGGCGACGTACGGGCCCTCGAAGAAGTGCGAGAAGGCCCAGCCGTCGGGCGTCAGCATGGTCTCGGCGGCGGCCACGGCGCGGCCCCCGGAACGGATGAGGAATCGCCATCCGGCGAGCCGGGTGGCCGACGCGCCGGCCGGGGTGATCCGGTCCAGGACATGGACGGGCAGCGGAAGTTCCGGGGTCACGGGTCCCTGGGCCGTACGCAGGGAGGGAGTGGGAGCCTCCCGGACCGCGGTCGGGGAACCGAGTGCCGTGAGGACGGAGCGGAGAGCGGGCGCGGGAGCCGGAGGGACATGCAGCTGCATGGTGGGTCGCCTCTCATTCGACAGGCAAGGGGGCGCGAGGGCGTGGTAGGGCGGGCGGACGGCGCTGTCAGCTCTCGGGGTCAGAGGGAGGGAAGGGGGTAACCGAGCCCGGACGAACGGCGGCGCTTTGACGACAGGGCCCGAACCGTGAGCGCCAACTCTCTGCCCCGTGCGCAAAGTTTATACGACGCGTGTTCATACGCTGTTTCGTCGGAACGACGCGCTTATGTCGGCAAGGTGATATCCGGTCGGCGATAAGCGAGGTTCGTCCCGGTCCTGCGTAGGCGTCAGGGCGGTGACCTCGGAATACTTGTCCGTAGCGGTCGGCCGATTCTCGTCGGCGTTTTTCACGACACGGTTGCATCGTGAAACTGCGTCCTGCTCCATGCCTCGTGAATGTGCCCGGCGACAGCGTAGCGGGTGACGGTCGCCACCGGGACGTTATCGATCGCGTTGCCTGGGCATTATCCCCCGTGACCCGGGACAGCAGCGGCCGTAACGTCGGCCTGCCCATCTCAGGAGGGACGCTTCGATGGGAGAGAAGGTCGTGGCAGGGCCGTTCGACCTGTCCGATCGCCAGCACTACCGCGACAAGCTCAGGCAGTGCCTGACGGGACTGGCGCGACTGCTGGAGGAGAAGCGGTTCGATCGCCCCAAGAACCTGATGGGCCTGGAGATCGAGTTGAATCTCGTCGGGCAGGACGGGACGCCGAGAATGATGAACGCACAGGTTCTGGAAAGGATTGCGAGCCGGGATTTCCAAACAGAACTCGCCATGTTCAACCTCGAGGTCAACATAGCTCCACACAGGCTGGACGGCCGGGTTTTCGACCGGCTCGCCGAGGAGTTGCGGATCTCGCTCGCCTATGCCGACCGGAAAGCGAACGAGCTGGATGCCTCGATCCTGATGATCGGCATCCTTCCGACGCTCGACCGCGACGACCTGGTCTCCTCCAACCTCTCCGCGGTCGACCGTTACACCCTGCTGAACGACCAGATCGTGGCCGCGCGGGGCGAGGATTTCCGGCTCGACATCGAGGGTGTCGAACGGCTCGAGTGCAGCGCGCGGTCCATCACGCCCGAGGCCGCCTGCACCTCGGTCCAGCTGCACCTCCAGGTCACCCCGAACCGCTTCGCGGACCTCTGGAACGCGGCTCAGGCGGTCGCGGCGGTGCAGGTCGCACTCGGCGCCAACTCTCCGTTCCTGTTCGGACGTGAGCTGTGGCGCGAGTCCCGGCCGCCGCTGTTCCAGCAGTCCACCGACACCCGGCCGCCGGAACTCCAGGCGCAGGGTGTGCGGCCGCGCACCTGGTTCGGGGAGCGCTGGATCACCTCGGCACAGGACCTCTTCGAGGAGAACCTTCGCTATTTCCCGGCACTGCTGCCGATCTGCGACGAAGAGGAACCCCTGCGCGTCCTGGACGAGGGAGGCGTCCCGAAGCTCTCCGAACTGGTCCTGCACAACGGCACCATCTACCGCTGGAACCGGCCCGTCTACGGCATCGCGGACGGCGTCCCGCATCTGCGGGTGGAGAACCGGGTGCTGCCCGCGGGACCCACCGTCACCGATGTGATCGCCAACGCGGCCTTCTACTACGGCGTGGTCCGCGCCCTCGCCGAGGAAACGCGGCCGGTGTGGACCAGGCTGCCGTTCGAGGCCGCCGCCGCCAACTTCGACGCGGCCTGCCGGTACGGCATCGAGGCCCGTCTGCAGTGGCCGAAACGCGGCCGGTACGGCGGGACCACCGAGATCGCGGCCGTGGACCTGGTGCGCGACGAACTGCTGCCGCTCGCCGAGGCGGGGCTGCACGCATGGGGAGTGGAACCCGCCGACCGGGACTTCTACCTCGGAGTGATCGAGGAGCGGTGCCGGCGGCGGGTCAACGGCGCGAGCTGGCAGGCCGCCACGTTCCACCGGGCCCTGGAGCGGGGCCTCGACCGGGACGCCGCGCTGGCCGCGACGACCGTGCGGTACCGCGAGCTGATGCACGCCGGAGACCCGGTCCACACCTGGCCGGTCGGGTTACCGGAACCGGCGGGCGTGAGGTGAGTGATCCCGTGCGGCCGGGCTGACCGGCCGCACGGTCACCTCGGTCCGTCTCCGCCGACGAGCACCCCCTCCCTGTTGAGCCCCGTGCCCGTACACAGCCGTATGGCAGAAGATGGGGACGAGGCGGGATCGCTCAACTGGAGGCGGAGTGCGGGTGGAGGCAGGGTCGGTGGCCGATTCCTTTACGGCGGAAGGACCGACACGGCGGATTTTCCGTGCCGAGACGCTGCTGGTGCTGGGGCTCTCGCTCGGGGCGAGCGGGGTCTCCGCGCTGATCAGCTTTGTCGGGTCGGTCACCAAACCCGGCGGGCTCAAGGACCAGGCGGCCACCATGAACGCCTCGGCAGCGCCCGGCCGCCCCTGGCTCGATCTCGCCTGGCAGCTCTTCGGGATCGCCACCGCGCTGATCCCGGTCGCGCTGGTCGCGCACTTCCTGCTGCGTGAGGGCGCGTCGCTGCGCACGCTCGGCTTCGACCGGAGGAGGCCCTGGCCGGACCTCGGGCGCGGGGCGGCGATCGCAGCGGTGATCGGCTCCACGGGCATCGCCTTCTACCTGGTCGCCCGAGGGCTGGGCGCCAATCTGACGGTGGTGCCCGAGGCGCTGCCGAACGTGTGGTGGAAGTTCCCCGTACTGATCCTGTCGGCGATGCAGAACGCCGTCCTCGAAGAGGTCATCGTCGTCGGTTATCTGCTGCGCCGGCTTGGCCAGTTGGGCTGGACCCCCGGTACCGCCCTGGTGGCCAGCTCGGTGCTGCGCGGCTCCTACCACCTCTACCAGGGCATCGGCGGCTTCTTCGGCAACATGGTCATGGGTGTGGTCTTCGTCTACCTGTACCGGCGCTGGGGGCGGGTCGGCCCCCTGGTGGTGGCCCACTCACTGCTCGACATCGGGGCGTTCGTGGGGTACGCGCTGCTGGCGGGGAAGGTGGGCTGGCTGCCGACCGCGTGAACGGGCCGGCAAGGGCGCACGAGGGCGTCGTGCGCGCCTGGTGTGCCGTTAGGCGAGCAGTTCGCCCTCGATGACGGTGACCGCGTGGCCGGTGAGCAGGGTGCGGTCGCCGCGGAGCTCGGTGCGGACGCGGCCGGAGCGCGGGGAGGCCTGCAGCCCGGTGAGGTCGGGGCGGCCGAGGCGCTCGGACCAGTAGGGGGCGAGGGCGGTGTGGGCGCTGCCGGTGACCGGGTCCTCGTCGATGCCCACGTTCGGGAAGAAGCAGCGCGAGACGAAGTCGTACCCGCGGGAGGGATCCTCGGCGCGGGCGGTGGCGATGATGCCGCGCTCTGAGTGGCGGGCGAGCGCCCGTAGATCCGGGGCAAGGCCGAGGACCGTCTTCTGGTCGGCGAGCTCGAGGACCAGGTCACCGACGCCCGGCCCGGTGTCGACCGCGGTGCGGGGCTGGGCACCGAGGGCCTCGGCCACGCCGTCGGGGATTTCGACTGGGGTGAGCGGCGCGGTGGGGAAGTCCAGTGTGATCGAGCCGTCGTCGCGCGGCGCGGCGCTGAGGACACCGCTGCGGGTGGCGAACCGGACGGGGCCCTCGTGGGCGCCCGTGGTGTGCAGGACGTGGGCGGTGGCCAGGGTCGCGTGGCCGCACAGGGCGACCTCGGTGGTCGGGGTGAACCAGCGCAGCGCCCAGTCGGCCTCGCTTCCGTTGTGCAGAGGGTGTGCGAAGGCGGTCTCGGCGTGGTTGACCTCGCGGGCCACGTTCTGGAGCCAGTCGTCGTCCGGGAACGAGTCGAGGAGCAGGACACCGGCCGGGTTGCCGGCGAAGGGGCGGTCGGTGAAGGCGTCGACGATACGAATCCGCATGGGCCGACGCTAGAGGCCCTCGGTCGGGGCGGGCCAAGGCCAATTCGGGGCGGCTGGACTGGTGTCGACGGCCGGCGGCCGGCGGTCGGCCGCCGGGGGCCGGGTTTCCGTACGTGTCCTGTCTCACCGTCTCACCGTCTCAACGAACCAAGTCCAAGCCATTTTTTCGGCCACCCAGGTGTCTCAACCGTTCTGGTCGCGCGAGGTCACAGCCGCGGCTTCGGACCAGATCAACTGGGGCGGGAGGGAAGTCCCGTGCGCCTCCAGCGGTTGGCGAGCGGGTCGAACAGATCCGGCGGGATGACATCAGCGAACTCGGTGTCCGACTCGTCGTCACGTTCGGGCTCGGTGACCGGCGGAGCGGGGACAGGATGGTCGGTCGAGGTGGCCCGTGTACGAGCGGCGACGCGGCGGTCGCGCCGCGAACGCTTGGCCGGAGGGTTTTCTCGATCGGCCCTTGTCGCTCGGCGAGCTTCGGCAGGGCCTTGTCACGCGAACAGTCCCGATATATCGTTGAAGCATCGCGACAGATCAACGATGGAATGGAGGGGTTGGGATGCGTTCCCATGGACAGGACTTCGGATACGAGCGACACGGCCACCACGGCGGCCCCGGGCACCACATGAGGGGCGGCTTCGACGGCCGACGCGGAGCCTTCGGGCCCTTCGGGCCGGGTGGACCCGGTGGCCCCGGCTTCGGCGGGCCGGGCTTCTTCGGTCCGGGCGGCCCCTGGGGCGGGCGCGGCCGGGGCGGACCGAGGGGCAGGGCGCGGCGCGGCGACGTACGCGCGTCGATCCTGGCGCTTCTCAAGGACCGGCCCATGCACGGCTACGAGATGATCCAGGAGATCGCCGAGCGCAGCGGCGGGGCGTGGAAGCCCAGCCCGGGTTCGGTCTACCCGACCCTCCAACTGCTGGAGGACGAGGGTCTGATCACCAGTGAGAGCGAGGGGGGCAAGAAGCTCTTCTCGCTCACCGAGCCGGGTCGCGCCGCGGCCGACGAGGGCCCCGAGGCCCCGTGGGAGGAGGCCTCGCGCGGTGTCGACTGGGAGGCGCTGCACGAGATCCGGCAGGCCGGCGTCGGTCTGATGGAGGCGTTCGGCCAGGTCTGGAAGACCGGCGACAAGGACCAGCGCGACAAGGCCCTCGCGGTCATCAACGAGGCCCGCAAGAAGCTGTACCTGATCCTCGCCGACGAGCACTGACGGCGCGGTGAGGTGAGGGCGCCCCGCGGCACCGCGTCCGCGGGGCGCCTCGGCGTCGGCGCACGTGTCGTCAGGACACCAGTGCGCCCAGCCTGCGCAGCGACTCGTTCAGCGCGGCCGTCGCCGAATCCTTCAGCTTGCCCGCCATGAGGGACACCGCCGCGCCGGTGAACTCCCCGTCGATCCGCACCGAGGTGGCCTCGCCGTCGGGCGTCAGCGTGTAACGGGTGGCGAGGTCCACGGCCATCGGGCCCTTGCCGCGGATGGACAGCACGCGCCCCGGGCGCAGTTCGTCGATGGTCCAGGTGACCTCGGCCGGGAAGCCCATCAGCTTCATGTTCTCCTCGAAGGTCCCGCCCAGCGCGAGGGTTTCGGGACCGCCCTTCGGAAAGCCGGTGTGGGTCGCGTTCCACTCGCCGTACGCCGACCAGTCCGTGAGCGCGGCCCACACCTTCTCGGCGGGGGCCTCGATGCGAGCTTCCGCGCTGACTTCGGCCATGCGACCACCCCTTCGCGTCGGCTGCTGCGCCGGGCGCAGCTGTGCTGTCGCGGAACGTAGCCGCAGGGTCTGCAACATTCAATACTGATGAACAGTCAGGAACGATGGGGCGCCCGTCCCGCACCGGCCGAGGCACGGAGAACGCGCGGTTCCCGAGCGGAAAGGGCGCGATGTCATCCGTAAGGAGGAGAGCCGGGTCAGCCATGCCCAACCTGTGTCGGACGCGCAAATGCTGCCCGCCGAGGATGACTCGGACCGCTGCGGCTGATGGGGTGGAGGACGTGCCACCCCGTCATGTCCAGCGGCCGGCCGCCGAACGCGGCACGCACCATTCCCACCTCGATGCCAGGGTCACCTCGGAGCTGGCCGCGGTGCTTTCCGGCGCCCGCAGGAGGGCGCTGCGTGACGGGGACCGGGGGATCGACACCGCACACCTGCTGCACACGCTGCTGGAGTCCGACCCCGAGGTGCGCGCCGTCTTCGACGGGCCGCAGGTCGCGCGGCTGCTCGGCTACCTCGTCCAGCGCGCCATCGGCTACGGCCTGCGCTGGCAGACCACCGTCGAGGACTCGGGCGCGGTGCCGGTGCTGAAGGAACCGGACGGCTGGTCGCCCGCCGCGGCCACCGCCCTGGGAGCGGCGTACGGGCGCGCTGCCGGTCGCGGCGACGCATCCGCACGCGGGCTGGACCTGCTCGCGGCGATGGTCGCGGACCCCGAGTCGCGCGCCGTCGAGGTCCTCGGCCGCGCGGGCGTCGACGTGCGGGGGCTGGCGGACCGGATCGAGGCGGCGGGCTCGGTTCCGTCCAGTCGCTGAGACAGGAGCTATTGATGGTGACGCTCATGTCGTCTCCTGCCATCATGTGCCGGTGCATACGTCTCAGGGCAGTCAGAGCAACCGTGGCAGAGGCGTCGGGCTGGGGCTCGCGCTCGCGTCGGCGGTCGCCTTCGGTGGATCGGGTGTCGCGGCCAAGCCGCTGATCCAGGCGGGGCTCGACCCTCTGCACGTGGTCTGGCTGCGGGTCACGGGCGCGGCGCTCGTGATGCTGCCGCTCGCCGTACGCCACCGCGCCCTGCTGCGCCGCCGCCCCGCCCTGCTTGCCGGGTTCGGACTGCTCGCCGTCGCCGGCGTCCAGGCCTGTTACTTCGCCGCGCTGTCGCGGATACCCGTCGGTGTCGCCCTGCTCATCGAGTACCTGGCGCCCGCGCTCGTCCTCGGCTGGGTGCGCTTGGTGCAGCGGCGGCCGGTGGCGCGTGCCGCGGCGGTCGGTGTGGTCATCGCGGTCGGCGGGCTCGCCTGCGTCGTCGAGGTGTGGTCCGGGCTGGGCTTCGACCCGCTCGGGATACTGCTCGCGCTCGGCGCCGCCTGCTGCCAGGTCGGCTACTTCGTCCTGTCCGACCAGGGCAGCGAGGCGGGCGACCAGGCCCCCGACCCGCTCGGCGTCATCGCGTACGGACTGCTCGTCGGGGCCGCCGTGCTCACCGTCGTCGCCCGTCCCTGGACCATGGACTGGCCGGTGCTCACCGGAACCGCGGACATGAACGGCACGCGTGTACCGGCCGTCCTCCTCCTGGCCTGGATCGTGCTGATCGCCACGGTCCTCGCCTACGTCACCGGCGTGCTGTCCGTGCGCCGGCTCTCGCCCCAGGTGGCGGGCGTGGTGGCCTGCCTCGAAGCGGTCATCGCCACCGTGCTGGCCTGGGTGCTGCTCGGCGAGCACCTCTCGGCGCCGCAGATCATCGGCGGTGCGGTGGTCCTGGTGGGCGCGTTCATCGCCCAGTCCTCGGCGCCCGTGCAGGGCTCCGTGGAGCCCGTCGCGAGCGCCGGCCCGGAAGAGGAAAGTGAGTTGTCGGCCCGCGAAGCCGCCGCCTAGGGTACGGATCATGCATTCGGACGCACTCGTTCTTCCGCCTCCGGCCGCCTGAGGCGGGCCCTCCGGAAACCGCGCCCGGCCCACCGCCGGGCGCAGTGGTGTGCTGCCCGCAGAAGAAGTCCACGGACCCGCGCATGACGGGTCCCCCGCCGAACTTCTGCACCTTTGCGGAGACAACTCGTGTCGAATGCTGCCTCCGGCCTGCCCGTCGGGCGAGGCCTTCTCTACCTGATCGTCGCCGGTACCGCCTGGGGTACCGCGGGCGCGGCCGCGTCCCTGGTCTACCGTGCCAGTGACATGGGCCCTGTCGCCCTGTCCTTCTGGCGCTGCGCGGCCGGGCTCGTGCTGCTGGTCGCCGTCCGCCTGCTGCGCCCGGGTGCGGCCCGGACCGCCGCACCCGGGCCGCTCGGCCGCCGGGCGTTGCGGGCCTGTGCCACCGGGCTGGGGCTCGCCGTCTTCCAGACCGCCTACTTCGCGGCCGTCTCCGCCACCGGGCTCGCGGTGGCGACCGTCGTCACCCTCGGCGCCGGGCCCGTCCTGATCGCCCTCGGCGCCCGCCTCACCCTGGGGGAGCGGCTCGGAGGCGGCGGGGTGGCCGCCGTCGCCGGGGCGCTCGCCGGGCTCGGGGTGCTCGTGCTCGGCGGTGGCGGCGCGACCGTGCGTCCGTGGGGTGTGCTGCTCGCGGTCGTGTCGGCGGCCGGCTACAGCGTCATGACACTGCTCACCCGATGGTGGGGGCGCGGCGGCGCGGCCGACGGGTCCGCCACGACCGTGTCGGCGTTCGCGGTCACCAGTCTGTGCCTGCTGCCGTTCGCACTGGACGAGGGGCTGCTCCCGCACGCCGCCCACCCCGCCGTGCTGGTGGGGCTGTTGGCGTACATCGCCGCGGTGCCCACGGCCCTGGCCTACGCCCTCTACTTCGCGGGCGCGGCTGTCGTACGGTCCGCCACCGTGTCCGTGATCATGCTGCTCGAGCCGGTCGGCGCGGCGGTCCTGGCCATCGCCCTGCTCGGTGAGCGGCTCACGACGGCGACGCTCGCCGGCACGGCACTGATGCTCGGCTCGGTCGCGGGGCTGGCGCTCGCGGAGACGCGGCAGGCGCGGGCGGCGGAGGAGGAAGCAGTCCCGGTGTGACGGGACCGAGGGGCGCGGGCTCCACAAAGCCGTGCAGGAGCCCGCACCGGCGCCTCACCGGTCCGGGGACCACACTCCCCGCCTGCGCAACTGGTGCTCCCGGGCCACCCCGTCCCGCACGCCGCCCCGCGCCCCGAGGCCCGCCACGATCCGGTCCTGCACCTCTTCCGCCTTGTGGCTCGCGTACTTGAACTTCGCCCGGACGTCGGTCACTTCGAGACGCAGACCGCGGATCCCGGACAGCATGCGCCCGTACGGCGCCTCGCCCGCCGCCGCCCGTGCGGAGCCGCCCTCCGGCTGGAAGTGGCCCATCTGGCGGTTCAGCAGCTCCGCCTTGCCGGCCGCGTCGTCCACCACATGGGCGATGCACCGGAGCTGGACGGCCGCGTAGAAACTCGTCGGCACGCCGTGCTCGGACGGGGTGCCGACCGGGGCCTGCCAAGGGCCGGGCACATAGACATAGTCGTCGACCACGCTGAGCAGTACCCGGGGGTTCGCCTCCAGAGAGGTCCAGAGCGGGTTGGGGCGGGCGAGGTGGGTGACGGCCTCGCCG
Organism: Streptomyces sp. NPDC001796; assembly: GCF_042892355.1. Lineage (NCBI taxonomy): Bacteria > Bacillati > Actinomycetota > Actinomycetes > Kitasatosporales > Streptomycetaceae > Streptomyces > Streptomyces sp. NPDC001796. The sequence goes on from NZ_JBIAUC010000020.1 coordinate 24,477, forward strand.
CGCCCGGCGTCGTACGCGAAGTGCAGCGGCTGCACGTACGGCGGCTCGCCCGGCGGTCCGTTCACGGCGAGCTGCCCGAAGTCATGGGCGGCCAGCCAGCCTTGCCACTCCGTGTCGTCGCGGGGCGCGTCCCAGGGATGGATCAGCATCACAGGGCCGCCAGGTAGTCCGGCACGCCGGTGCCGGGTGCCAGGCCGGCGTCCGGGAGCGGGGTGCCGTACTCCCTGCGGACCGGGACCACGCCGGCCCAGTGGGGGAGTGAGAGGTCCTCGGGCTCGTCGTTCACGCCACCGGTGCGGAGCTTGGCGGAGACCTCCTCCAGGTCGAGGCGGATCACGGCGGTGGCGGCCAGCTCCTTCTTGTTGGCGGGCCGGGAGTCGTGTGAGCGGCCCGCCACCACATGGTCGATCATCGCGTCCAGGGCCGTCCGCTTCTCCTCCGGGTCCGTGACCTGGTGGGCGATGCCGTGCACCACCACGGAGCGGTAGTTGATCGAGTGGTGGAAGGCCGAGCGGGCCAGGACCAGGCCGTCGACGTGCGTCACCGTCAGGCAGACCGGAAGCCCCGGGTCGGCCTCGCCGGTCATCCGCAGCGGGCGCGAGCCGGTCGAACCGTGGACGTACAGCCGCTCGCCGACCCGGCCGTACAGCGTGGGAAGCACGACCGGCGCGCCGTCGCGGACGTAGCCGAGATGGCAGACGTAGCCCTCGTCGAGTATCGCGTGCACCAGTTCCCTGTCGTACGAGGCACGGTCCGCGGAGCGCGTGGGGACGGTGCGGTCGGTCGAGGTGTAGGCGGGCCGCGGTGTCGGCTGTCGGTTTCCCTGCATGTGCGCCCCTTGCATGTGCGCCCTCCATTGCACTAGTGCATAATTTGTTTTGTGCTAGGAGAATATAGGTTCACAGGGCGGCGTGCGACGGAGATTGCGGCCGACGTCGAGCGGGCGGTGAGTGCCGGGGAGCTGGAGCCGGGTCAACTTCTGCCACCCCAGAGGGAGTTGGCCCTCGAGTTGGGTGTCAATCCGAACACCGTGGCGGCCGCGTACCGCATCCTGCGTGAGCGCGGAGTCATCGAGACCGCCGGACGCCGCGGGAGCCGGGTACGGCCCGCGCCGGCCACGACGGGCCGGGACCACATCCGTGTGGACGTGCCCGAGGGCGTACGCGACGTGTCGAGCGGCAACCCGGATCCGGCGCTGCTGCCCCCGCTGGCGGAGGCGTTCGCGTCGGCCGCCGCCGAGGGCGACCGCGCACCGGTGCTGTACGGCGACGTCGCCGTGGAACCGGAGCTTGCGCGGCTCGCGCGGGCCGCCCTGGACTCCGACGGGGTGCCGGACGGCCCGCTCGCCGTCGTCTCCGGATCCCTCGACGCCGTCGAGCGGGTGCTCGCCGCCCATCTGAAGACCGGGGACGCCGTCGCCGTCGAGGACCCCGGCTGGGGCAGGACCCTGGACCTCGTGCCGGCACTCGGGCTGCGCACGGTTCCGGTCGGCGTCGACGACGAGGGGCCGCTGCCCGGCGCCGTACGCGTGGCCCTGGAGGCCGGCGCGCGCGCCCTCATCGTCACGGACCGGGCGCAGAACCCGACCGGCGCCGCGGTGAGCGCCTCCCGCGCGCGTGCCCTGTGTTCCGTGCTGCGGGACCATCCGGGAACCCTGCTCATCGAGGACGACCACGGGCACGGGATCGTCGACGTGCCCCTCCACCCCCTCGCCGGAGCCACCCGGCACTGGTCCCTCGTCCGCTCGGTCGCCAAGGCGTACGGCCCCGATCTGCGGCTCGCGGTGCTCACCGGGGACACCGTCACCATGGACCGGGTGCGCGGGAGGCAGCGGCTCGGGCCCGGCTGGGTGAGCCTGCTCGTGCAGCGGGCGGTGGTCCGTCTGTGGACGGAGGACGCGGTGGACGCGCGAGCGGTCGCCGCGGAGTACGGGCGGCGCCGCGGCGCGCTGATCGACGCGCTGGCCGAGCGCGGTGTCGCGGCCCACGGCGTCACAGGCATGAACGTGTGGGTGCCGGTGCCCGACGAGACCGGAGCGGTCGCCCGGCTGCTGCACGCCGGCTGGGCCGTCGCGCCGGGCGCCCGCTTCCGGTTGAGCGCGCCGCCCGGCATCCGGATCACCGTCTCGACCCTGACCGCGGACGACACCGGGCCCCTGGCGGACGCGATCGCCTCCGCCGTGGGCCCGGCCCCTGCCCGTGGTTACGTCTAGCGCTCGGCCTTGGGACGGGACTGGGTCAGCGCCGCGCCCGCCAGGACGATCAGCGCACCGACCGGCGTCGACCAGGTCAGCGGCTCGTCCAGGACCGCCACGCCCGCCGCGATGGCGACGACCGGGACGAAGTAGGTGACCATCTGCGCCGTCGTGGGGCCGACCTCGGCGACCAGGCCGTACTGGACCAGCATCGCCACACCCGTGCCGAGCGCGCCCAGCGCGGCGATGGCCAGCAGGGGCAGGACCGCGACGTGCGCGGGCAGGGTGGTGAAGACCGGCGTGACGACGGCCAGTTGCAGCATGGCCAGCAGCAACTGACCGCCCGTCAGCGAAAGATGGGAGTGGGTGGAACCGGCCAGGGTGCGGCGGACGTAGATCCAGCCCACCGGGTAGCTCAGCGAGGCGAGCAGGGCCAGCGCCGTGCCCGTCAGGTCCAGGCCGTGGAAGCCCTGCCAGGCGCCGAGCACCGTCAGCACGCCGAGGAAGCCGATGCCGAGCCCTGCCACCCGGCGCCGCGTCGGCCGGTCCTCCGAGAGCGCCACCAGGGACAGGGCCATGCCCCACAGCGGCGAGGTCGCGTTGCAGATCCCGGCGAGCGTCGACGGGATCGTCAGCTCGGCGTAGGCGAAGAGAGAGAACGGCAGCGCGTTGAGGAGGAACCCCGCGACCGCCAGATGTCCCCAGGTGCGGGCGGAGCGCGGCAGGCGCTCGCGCTTGACCGCCATGGCGACGGCGAGCACCGCCGTGCCGAAGACCAGGCGACCGAGCGTGACCTGGAAGGGTGCGTACGCCTCGGTGCCGACCTTGATGAACAGGAAGCTGAAACCCCAGATCAGCGAGAGGACACCGAAGCGGATCCGCCAGTCGAGGGCGGCCCGGCGGCGCGGGGTGGTGGGGGCGGTGACGGTTCGCGGAGTGGAGACGGTGCTCATGGCCCCCACGATGACCCAGCCGATCTCGTAGCACAATCGAGATTTCGCACCCGGTATCTCGTAGTATCACTTATATGTTGAACCTCGAGCGTCTGCGCACCCTCGACGCCCTCGCCCGGCACGGCTCGGTCAGCGGCGCCGCCGAGGGGCTGCACGTGACCACCTCGGCCGTCTCCCAGCAGATGGCCAAGCTGGAGCGCGAGGTGGGGCAGCAGCTGCTGGCCAGGAACGGGCGCGGGGTGCGGCTCACGGACGCGGGCCGGCTGCTCGCCGAGCACGCGGCGCGGATCCTGTCGCAGGTCGAACTCGCCCAGGCCGACCTGGAGGCACAGCGCGGGCAGGTGGCCGGCGAACTGCGCCTGTCGGCCTTCCCCACCGCCGCCCGCGGACTGTTCCCCACCGCGCTGGCCGCGCTGCGCGCCGACCATCCCGCGCTGCGGCTGCGTTCGAGCGAGCTGGAACCCGAGGAGGCGGTGGCCGGCGTGGTGCGCGGCGACCTGGACCTCGCGGTCGTCCTCGACTGGTACAACAAGCCGATGCCGCTGCCGGACGGCCTGGTGAAGGCGGCGATCCTGGACGATCCGGCGGACGTGGCGATGCCGGCCCGGCACCGGCTCGCCGACCGGGCGGAGGTCGGCCTGGAGGAGTTCGCCGAGGACGAGTGGATCACGTGGGGCGACGGCGAGTTCTGCCATGAGTGGCTCATGTTCACCCTGCGCTCCAAGGGCATCGAGCCGTGCGTCGGGCACCGCGCCGGGGAGACGCACACCCAGCTGGGCCTGGTCGCCGCCGGGCTCGGGGTGTGCATCGCACCGCGCCTCGGACGCGACCCGGTGCCGGCGGGGGTGGTGACCGTGCCCGTGCGGCAGCAGATGCGACGGCACGTCTACGTGGTGTGGCGGGCCGACGCCGACCGCCGCCCCTCGATCAGGGCGGCGGTGGAGGCGTTGCGCGCGGCAGGCGAGGCCGTCACGGCCCGGGTGAGCGGATAGGGGGCCTACCCGCCCAGCTTGCGGAAGTCCCAGGAGACGATCTTCGTCGGGGTCAGCCGGATCCAGGCGTGTCGGCCGTCGTGCGGCATCTCCTCCAGGCCGAAGTTCTTGCGGGCGAACAGCATCTCCGGCACGTCGAGTTCCGCGCACAGCTCCCCGGTGCGCGGTGTCTCGCCGACGAACTCCGCCGTGCCGGACAGCTCGGCGCCCCGCAGCTGGTCGTACTCCTCACCCGTGTCCACCACGACGGCGATCCGCCGATCGCGGCGCAGATCCGCCCACCGCTTGCTGCGCACGACCGAGTAGAGCCACAGCGAGGTCCCGTCCCAGACGTACCACAGGGCGCTGACGTGCGGAGCGCCGTCGGCGGACACGGTCGCCACGCGGCAGGTGCGCTGGCCGGCGAGGAACTCGTCCAGCTCACCCGGTGTCATCATGATCTTCCGGCCCCGGCGCTGCGTGGTGACGGTCATGCGGCCCCCTCTTCTTCTCCCACGTCGTGTCAGAGAGATCCTCTGACATCACGTCAGAAAAGAATGGGTCCTCTTCCGTCCGTCCGCAATGGTCGTTAGCCTCGCCGCCTCGGAACGTCGACGACAGGGGGAGCCATGCCGTCGCGCGAACGCCTCAGGGACCTCCTGGACCTTCCGGCCACGGTGCTGCTCACCGTCGAGTGCCAGCAGGGTGTCCTGGGCCCGGACGGCGCGCTGCCCGAACTGGCCCGCGAGGCCCGCTCCTCGGGGGCGCTCGCCAACGTCGCCCGGCTGGTCGCCGCCGCCCACGAGGGCGGGGTGCAGGTGATCCACGCGATCGCCGAACGCCGCCCGGACGGGCGCGGCGCCAGCCGCAACGCCCGTCTCTTCCGCGCGGCCGAACGGCTGCCGGTCCAGCAGCTGACCGGGACCAGGGCGGTGCGGGTCGCGGCGCCCATCGAGGTGCGGGAAGAGGACCTCGTCGTCCGCCGTCTGCACGGACTGTCGCCCCTCGCGGGCACCGAGGTCGACGCGCTGCTGCGCAACCTGGGCTGTCGCACCCTGATAGTGACCGGTGTCTCGGCCAACGTCGCGATCCCCAACACGGTGTTCGACGCCGTCAACCGCGGCTACACCGCGGTGGTGGCCGCGGACGCCATCGCGGGGCTGCCCACCGACTACACCCCCGCGATGATCCGCCACACCCTCGCCCTGGTCGCCACCATCACGACCACCGACGAGCTGCTGACCTGCCTGGCACCACCGCGTCGAGCGGCCGGCCACTAGCGGACGTCAGGCCAGCTTGATCTCGTCGCCGGAGACGGAGATCTTCGCGGCGGACAGGGGCTGGGTCGCCGGGCCCTTCTTCACGCTGCCGTCGGTCGCCGAGAACTGGCTGCCGTGACACGGGCAGCTGATCACGCCGTTCGAGATGTCCTTCACCGCGCAGCCCGCGTGGGTGCACTTGGAGGAGAAGGCCTTGAACGTGCCCGCCGACGGCTGGGTCACCACCACGCCCTGGTCGGCGAAGACCTTGCCGCCGCCCTCGGGGATGTCCGAGGTCTTGGCCAGGGCGGTGCCGCCGGAACCGGCCGCGGCGCCGTCACCCCCGCCCGTGGTGGCGGTGCTCGCGCTGCTGTTGCCGTTGCCCTGTGAACCGGCCGGACTCGACGACGACTTGTCGTCCGAGCCTCCGCACGCGGTCAGCGCGACGGCGAGCCCCGTCACGCCGGCCGCCGCCACGACGGTGCGGCGGGCAGGCGCCGAGACGGGCTGAAGCGATTCGCTGGTCATGCTGACGTTCCCTTCCACGGACGTTCCTAAATCTGTACGGAGGTACGGTCTGCGGGCACCGACCGTTCAGACCCCGTCGAGATCCTGACCTGTCCGGGATGAGCTAGGCGTAAAACACGCCTGTCGTTCCGCTGTCAGATGGACACACGACCCCCTCGGGCCGCTCCGGCCGGCGCCGGTGCGGCCTCTTGGGGGGGCGGGGTCGAGCGGGTTGTTTCGTTCGTGCGTCAGCACTGCGGGCACGCCTGGGAGGGCGAGTACGAGATCCGGCACGTCCGGGACGCCGATGGACGCCCGTGCGCCCGGCACCACGTCACAAGCGGTCCGGGGGTATCCCGATAGCCTGGGAAAATGCTTACCGAACTGACAGTGACCCGCTACGTCACGCCCCTGCGTGAGGGCGGTTCGCTGCCGGGGCTCGTCGAGGCCGATGATCTCGGAACCTACGTCATGAAGTTCACCGGCGCCGGACAGGGCCGCAAGACGCTCGTCGCCGAGGTCGTCTGTGGCGAACTCGCCCGCCGGCTCGGCCTGCGCGTACCCGGTCTGGTGACCCTCGGCCTCGACCCGGTGCTGGGGCTCGGCGAACCCGACCAGGAGGTGCAGGAGCTGCTCAAGGCGAGCGGCGGACTGAATCTCGGCATGGGCTTCCTGAGCGGCGCGATCGGCTTCGACCCGCTCGCGTTCGGGGTCGAGCCGAAGGAGGCCGGGAGGATCGTGTGGTTCGACGCGCTGGTGGGCAACGTGGACCGCTCCTGGCGCAACCCCAACCTGCTGATGTGGCAGGGCGACCTGTGGCTCATCGACCACGGCGCGACCATGATCTGGCACCACAACTGGCCCGGCGCCGAGGCCTCCGCCGCGCGCCCCTACGACGCCTCCGACCACGCCCTCGCCCCGTTCGCGCCGGACGTCGAGGCTGCCGCCGCCGACCTCGCGCCCCTCGTCACCGAGGAACTGCTGGCCGAGGTGACGGCTCACGTCCCGGACGAGTGGCTGACCGGCGAGCCCGGCTTCGACACCCCGGAGGAACTGCGCCGGGCCTACGCACGGCCGCTGCTCGCCCGTGCCGCCGTCATCCACGAACGCATCCAGGGCCTTCGGACCCGTCAGGGGGACAAGTGAGCGAGCGGGACGTCTTCGAGTACGCGCTGCTGCGGGTCGTACCGCGGATCGAGCGCGGCGAGTGCATCAACGCGGGGGTACTGGTGTACTGCCGCGCCAAGTCGTTCGTCGCCGCCCGCACGCACCTCGACGAGCGGAAACTGCTGGCCCTGGACCCGGACGCGGACGTCGCGGGCGTGCGGGCCGCGCTCAGTGCCGTCGAGGGCGTGTGCACGGGCGGCGCCGCGGCCGGGCAGGCGGCGCGCGACGACGCCGGGCGGCGTTTCCGCTGGCTGATCGCGCCGCGTTCCACGGTCGTGCAGCCCGGGCCCGTGCACACCGGGTTGACCGCCGACCCGGCGGCCGAGGCCGAGCGGTTGCTGGGCCTCCTGGTGAGGTAATGGATCACACGCGCCGGGTGTGCCGTTGACACCGGGTGCCAGGGCTTCTAGCGTCACGTCTACTGAAGGTACTAAGCGGTCGCTCACCGAGGGCGCACCGTCAGCCGCAGACGCTTTTCAGCAGACGTTCCGAAGGTGTTCCAGGCTTTCCAAGGGCGAGGAGAACCAAGCAATGTCCACCACCGATCAGCGGGTCGCCGTCGTCACCGGCGCCGCACGCGGCATCGGCGCCGCCACCGCCGTACGACTGGCCGCCGAGGGCCGTGCCGTCGCGGTGATCGACCTCGACGAGGCCGCGTGCAAGGACACCGTCGAGAAGATCACCGCCGCCGGCGGCAAGGCCATCGCCGTCGGCTGCGACGTCTCGGACGAGTCCCAGGTCGAGGCGGCCGTCGCGCGGATCGCCGAGGAGCTGGGTGCGCCGACGATCCTCGTCAACAACGCGGGGGTGCTGCGCGACAACCTGCTGTTCAAGATGAGCGTCTCCGACTGGGACACCGTCATGAACGTCCACCTGCGCGGCGCCTTCCTGATGTCCCGGACCTGCCAGAAGCACATGGTCGACGCCGGTTTCGGCCGGATCGTCAACCTCTCCTCCTCCTCCGCGCTCGGCAACCGCGGCCAGGTGAACTACTCCGCCGCCAAGGCCGGTCTGCAGGGCTTCACCAAGACCCTGGCCAAGGAGCTCGGAAAGTTCGGCATCACCGCCAACGCCGTCGCTCCGGGCTTCATCGCCACCGAGATGACGAAGGCCACCGCCGAGCGCGTCGGGATGGGCTTCGAGGACTTCAAGGCGGCGGCCGCCACCCAGATCCCCGTGGCGCGGGTGGGTGAGCCCGAGGACATCGCGAACGCGATCGCCTTCTTCACGGGCGAGGCGGCCGGGTTCGTCTCCGGCCAGGTGCTGTACATCGCCGGCGGACCGCTCGACTAGGGCCGGGGGAGACGCGCACATGACTGAACTGCCCGCACTCTCCGGCAGGGTCGCCCTCATCACGGGCGGCAGCCGCGGCATCGGCTACGGCATCGCCGAGGCGTTCGTCGCCCGCGGCGACCGCGTCTGCATAACGGGACGCACCGAGGAGGCCCTGAAGGAGGCCGCCGAGAAGCTCGGCGCCGACCGCGTCATCGCAGTCGCCGGAAAGGCGCACGACGAGGACCACCAGGCCATCGCCGTGGAACGCACCATGGAGGCCTTCGGCCGGGTCGACTTCCTGGTCAACAACGCCGGGACCAACCCCGTGTTCGGCCCCATCGCCGACCTCGACCTGAACGTGGCCCGCAAGGTGTTCGAGACCAACGTCGTCTCGGCGCTCGGCTTCGCCCAGAGGACCTGGCACGCCTGGCAGAAGGACAACGGTGGCGCCATCGTCAACATCGCGTCCGTGGCGGGCCTGAACGCCTCGCCGTTCATCGGCGCGTACGGCATCAGCAAGGCCGCGATGATCAACCTGACCCTGCAGCTCGCGCACGAGTTCGCACCGAAGGTGCGGGTCAACGCCATCGCGCCGGCCGTGGTGAAGACCAAGTTCGCGCAGGCCCTGTACGAGGGCCGCGAGGAGGAGGCCGCCGCGTCCTATCCGCTGGGCCGGCTCGGCGTGCCCTCCGACATCGGCGGCGCCGCCGCGTTCCTGACCTCGGACCAGTCCGACTGGATCACCGGTCAGACGCTCGTCCTCGACGGCGGTCACTACCTGAACGCCGCGGTCTGACGGCCGGGCCCGTGACACGGGCCCGGCGGCACGGGCGCCCGTTGACACAACGGGTGCCCGTGCCGCTGTTCACGAGACATCCGGACAGATGACAACGTCGTCATGGAACGCGCTGGTCACAGCCCTTGCCCGACCCGGTCCGGTCGGCCGGGTGCTGCGGTAGGGTCTGCCGCCGACCCCTGGTACGGCAGATCGAGGAGTGTGCGCGTGTTCAACGGGAACCGTCTGCGTCGGCTGGCGGCGATCACGTCCCTGTCCCTGGTGGCCGGCTGCGGTGCGCTCTCCTCGGCGTCCTCCGACGACAAGGGGCCGATCGTCGTGGGCACCACCAGCGCGCCGAGCACCCTTGATCCCGCCGCGTCCTGGGACAGCTCCTGGGAGCTGTTCCGGAACGTCTACCAGACCCTGCTGAACTACCCCGACGGCGCGGTTCTGCCGGGGCCCGACGCCGCCGAGAGCTGCGGATTCACCGACCGGACGAACCTTGTCTACCGCTGTGTCCTGCGCAAGGGGCTGACGTTCTCCAACGGGGACAAGCTCGACGCCCGGTCCGTGAAGTACTCGATCGACCGGATCAAGCGGATCAATGTGTCCGGCGGCCCGGCGGGCCTGCTCGGCAGCCTCCAGCGGGTGGAGGTGAGAGGCGACCGGGAGGTCGTCTTCCACCTGAACGAACCGGACGCCACCTTCCCGTTCGTCCTCGCCACCCCGGCCATGTCGATCGTCGACCCGGCCGACTACCCCGCCACGCGGGTGCGCGACGACGGCGGGATCACCGGGTCGGGGCCGTACACGCTGCGGTCCTACGAGGACGGCAAGGAGGCCCGGCTCGTCCGGAACAGCCGCTACGAGGGTTACGCCGACCGCAAGAACGACGCCGTGACCATCCGGTACTTCCAGGACTCCGCCGGCATGGTCGACGCCCTGAAGAACCACAAGATCGACATCACCTACCGCGGTCTCGCCTCCTCCGACATCGTGGCCCTCCAGCGCCACGAGTCCTCGGGCGGCATCCAGCTCGTCGAGAACCCCGGCATCGAGATCAGCTACCTGGTGTTCAACCCGAAGGACCCGTGGGTCGGCAAGCTCGCCGTCCGCAAGGCCGTCGCCCAGGTGGTGGACCGGGCCGCGATCGCCCACAACGTCTACAAGGACACCGTCGAACCCCTCTACTCCATGGTCCCGGCGGGCCTGACCGGGCACACCACGCCCTTCTTCGACGACTACGGCGACCCCAGCGCCTCGAAGGCCCGCAAGATCCTCTCCGCGGCGGGCATCACCCAGCGGGTCCCGCTGACCCTGTGGTACACCACCGACCGGTACGGCTCCGAGACGGGCCCGGAGTTCCAGGCACTCAAGCAGCAACTCGAGAATTCCGGCCTCTTCCAGGTCATCCTCGAGAGCCGACCCTGGAAGACGTACGTGGACGGCTACCAGAAGGGCGAGTACCCGGTGTTCGGCCGGGGGTGGTTCCCCGACTTCCCGGACCCCGACAACTACATCGCGCCGTTCGTCGGCGAGCAGAACGCGCTGGGCACGCCCTATCCGTCGCCGGAGATCAGCAAGGTGCTGCTGCCTCAGTCGCGGCGCGAGAGCGACCGTGCCAACGTGGTCAAGGAGTTCCAGCAGGCCCAGCAGATCCTGGTCGACGACGCCCGGCTGCTGCCGCTGTGGCAGGGCAAGCAGTTCCTGGCCGCGAGCGAGGACATCTCCGGCGGGGAGCGGGCGCTGGACCCGTCGACGATCATGATGATGTGGGAGCTGTCCCGGAAGACCAGCTGGTAGCTGGACCCCAGGAGCGGGGGCCGCAAGCCGGTTGTCAGTGGTCGCCTGTAGGTTCCGTACCTGGAAGTGACCGCACATCGGAGGAAGTTGACGTGACCGACATCGCCATGCTGCCGGAGTCCTGGCGGGGCGTTCTGGGCGACGAACTGCAGCAGCCCTACTTCAAGGAGCTCGTGGAGTTCGTCGAGGACGAGCGTGCCAAGGGTCCCGTCTACCCTCCGCGCGAGGAGGTCTTCGCCGCGCTCGACGCCACGCCGTACGAGAAGGTGAAGGTGCTCGTCCTCGGCCAGGACCCGTACCACGGCGAGGGCCAGGGTCACGGCCTGTGCTTCTCCGTCCGCCCCGGGGTGAAGATCCCGCCCTCGCTGCGCAACATCTACAAGGAGATGCACGAGGAGCTGGGCACGCCGATCCCGGACAACGGCTACCTGATGCCGTGGGCCGAGCAGGGCGTGCTGCTGCTGAACGCGGTGCTGACCGTGCGCGGCGGCGAGGCGAACTCGCACAAGGGCAGGGGCTGGGAGAAGTTCACCGACGCGGTGATCCGTGCCGTGGCCGGACGGCCGGACCCGGCGGTGTTCGTGCTGTGGGGCAACTACGCGCAGAAGAAGCTGCCGCTGATCGACGAGACGCGGCATGCGGTGGTCAAGGGCGCGCACCCCTCGCCGCTGTCGGCGAAGAAGTTCTTCGGCTCCCGTCCGTTCACGCAGATCAACGAGGCGGTGGCCCGGCAGGGACACGAGCCGATCGACTGGACGATCCCGAACCTGGGCTGACGCCCGGGCAGACGAGGAGGCGAGGCCGGACGGCCGCGCGTAGGCGGAGGGCACGGCGGGGGTCCTCCGCGTGCGGCCGGTGGCCTTCGCCGGCCGGACCTGTCGTCACCGGCTTGGCCCAGTCCCGTACGGAGCTGCCTGAGCCTCATTGGCCGTGGCGACGGTTAGCGTCGTGATGACGGTGACGAGCATGGAGGGCGCGGTGGCGAAGCGACAGGAGCAGGCGGTGCCGGACGCCGTCATGACCCGCATCGGGCAGGTCGTCATGCTGCACCACGCCGGCGACCGCGAGGAGGCCCGGGACCGCTTCCTGGGGCTGTGGGCGGAGATCGGCGAGGACGGCGACCCGTTGCACCGCTGCACTCTGGCGCACTACATGGCGGACACCCAGGACGACCCGGCCGACGAACTCGCCTGGGATCTCAGAGCGCTGTCCGCCGCCGAGGAGCTCACCGGCGAGCGCCTCGCCGACCACGAGGGCGCTCTCGCGGCACACGCGTTGTACCCCTCGCTCCAGCTGAACCTGGCCGCCGACTATGTCAAGCTCGGCCGCCGTGAGGCGGCCCGCGCCCATCTGCGCCTGGCCCGGGCCGCGGTCGGCGCGCTCGGCGACGACGGCTACGGCGAGGGCATCAGAGCGGCGATCGGGCGTCTCGAGTGGCGGCTCGCGGCGCAGGAGGCGGAGGAACCGCCGTCCGGCAGACCCGGACCCGGTCCCGGGGACGGCCCGGGAGACGGGACTCCGGGGCCGCCGAGACGGCCGTAGGCGCTGTCGTCACATTCCCGTCGTCCGTTCGGAGGGCGGGCCGCGCGGCGGCGACGGGGTGCCCTCGGGAGCACGTCCGAGCGTGGGGGAGTCGGCGACCGACGACAGCGCGGCCGGGGCCCCCACGCCCTTGGGACAGCGGGGGAGCGCGTACCGGGCCCACACGGCGGGCGGGAATCCGGCGGCAGGGCTTGGGGCTCAGCGCCCGTATGTGTCCCGGCAGATGGTCGCCTCTGGGCTGTCCGGCTTCCATCCCCCGTACCTGCGGCCGAGCGCGCACACGCCCGTGTCCTTGGGGAACGCGTCGGAGATGGCCGGCGGTACCTCGACTTGGGGAGCCGGGCGGGTCTGCTTCGGCGGCGGGGCCGCCGCGGTGCGGTGCGGCTCGGGCCGCACCGCGCGGTCCGGGGTGGCCGGGGGCGGCGACGGGCGGGGGGAGGGGCCGACCATCTCCAGCGCCTCCCGCGCCGGCGCCTGGACGACGCGTGGTTCACCGCTGCCGTCGGGGCGCGGCGATGAGGGACGCGAGGACGCAGGCGGCGGGCCGGGATTCGGCGGTCGCTGGACGGTCACACAGCCGGCGAGGGCCGAGACGGCCACGGAGACCAGGAGCGTTGCGGTCGTCGTCGTTCGGTGCACGCGCGCAACTCTGCTGCGTCCGCGCCGCTTTGGGGAGCAGACGGGCGCAGGATGCCCCGCACGGGTGATCCGTGGCCCCGTACGGAGTGCCCGCGCCCGCCTGGGGTGACGTCAGTCGCCGGTGGCGCCGTCGATCCGCTCGCGGATCAGGTCGGCGTGGCCGTTGTGGCGGGCGTACTCCTCGATCATGTGCGTGTAGATCCAGCGCAGGCTGAAGCGTTCCTCGGTGAACCTGCTGGTGCCCCGCGAGAGGTCGTCCAGGCCGAAGCCGGCCGCGTTGCTCCGGGCGATCCCGACCTCGGTCTGCCAGGTGGTGTACGCCTCCTGCCAGGTGTCGGCCTCGGTGAGGTGGAACTCGCCGTCCTTGTCCTCGTCGCTGAAGTAGATCGGCCCCGGATCGTCACCCACCAGGACCTTGCGGAACCAGCCCCGCTCCACCTCCGCCATGTGCCGCACGAGCCCCATCAAAGAGAGCTCGGACGGTTCCACCGAGGCGGTCCTGAGCTGGGCGTCGGTCAGGCCTTCGCACTTCCATGCGAGCGTGTGGCGGTGGTAGTCGAGCCAGCCTTCCAGCATGGTGCGTTCGTCGGCGTTCAGGGCGGGTTCACGGCGTTCGGCAGTCATGGCCCATCCTCACCCGGCCCGAGCGCTCCCCACCATCGCATTTCCGCAGGACGGGCCGGGTCAGCGGCCGAGCATGCCGTCGAGCAGTTCCCGCAGCCCGGCGCGGACCTCGTCCAGGGTGGGCACCTCGGCGGTGAAGGTACCGGCCACGCACGAGAACATCAGCCCGTCCAGCCAGGCCACCAGCGACAGCATGTGCCGGGCCGGGTCGGCCGAGCCCAGAGCCGTCAGCAGTGCGGCGAGCTGGTCGCGGAAGCGGGCCCCGGCCGCGTCGAAGTACCGCCGCAACTCGGGCCGCCGGGTGGCCTCCAGGGCCAGTTCGTACCGGGCGAGCGTGAGATCCCGGTTGCGGGTCAGGGAACGGTGGGCCGCCAGGGCCAGGCCGGTCACCAGCGCACCGAGCTCGTCCTCGGGGTCGGGCATCTCCTCCGGGGCGAGCACCCGGGCCTCCCGCTCCGCCAGGCGGCGCACCGTGAGCTCCAGAAGCGCCAGACGGGTCCGGGCGAGGTTCGAGGTCGACCCCTGGGGCAGCTCCGCCGCCTCGTCGACGGCGCGGTGGGTCAGTCCCCGCATCCCGCGCTCGGCGAGCAGGGCGAGCGCGGTGTCGGCGACGAGGTCGGCGCGGGAGGCGCCCGTGGTGCGTGCGGACATGAAGGTCAACCTACCGGTCGCACTACTCCTGTAGTACGCTCGACACGCCGAGGACTACGTCTGTAGTGCCGAGACGGGGCATCGTGGACTTGAGGAGCAGCCATGGCACAGCAGTCGCGTGCGATCGTGATCGGCGGCGGCATCGGTGGCCTCACCGCGGCCGCAGCCCTGCACCTGCGCGGGCTCCGGGTCACCGTGCTGGAGCGTGCTGCCTCCCTCGAGCCGGTCGGCGCCGCCATCTCGCTCGCCCCGAACGCCCTGCGCGCCCTCGACGTCATCGGCATCGGCGACGAGCTCCGCGGCCTCGCCGCCTGGCAGGGGGACGGCGGGCTGCGCACCCCCGGCGGACGCTGGCTCACCCGGACCAGCGCCGCTGCCGCGGCCGAGCGCTTCGGCGGACCGCTCGTCCTGCTGCCCCGCGCCACCCTCATCGACAGCCTGGCCGCCCTGCTGCCGCCGGACGCCGTCCGCACGGCCGCCGCCGCTCGCCTCGCCGACCCCGGCGACACCGACCGCCCGGCCCGGGTCACCACCTCCGAAGCAGACCTGGAGGCAGAACTGGTCGTGGCCGCCGACGGCATCCACTCCGACGTACGCCGGACGCTGTTCCCGCACCACCCGGGGCCCGTCTACTCCGGATTCACCACCTGGCGCGTCATGATCGCGGTGCCCGGACCCGCGTTCGCCTCCCACGAGACCTGGGGCCGAGGCCGCATCTGGGGCACCCATCCGCTCAAGGACGGCCGGGTCTACGCCTACGCCGCGGCCGTCGTGCCCGCCGGGCAGCGCGCGTGCGACGACGAGAAGGCCGAACTCCTGCGGCGGTTCGGCGACTGGCACGACCCGATCCCCGCCGTGCTCGCTGCCGCCCGCCCCGAGGACGTGCTGCGCCACGACGTCCACCACCTCGCCGAGCCGCTGCCCGCCCATCACCGCGGCAGGGTCGCCCTCCTCGGCGACGCCGCGCACGCCATGCCACCGACGCTGGGGCAGGGCGGCAACCAGGCCATCGAGGACGCGATCGTGCTCGCCCACCACTGCGACGACCTCGCCGCGTACACGGCCGCCCGGCTGCCCCGGACGACCGCCCTCACCCGCCAAGCCGTCCGGGCCGCCCGCCTGAACATGATGAGCGGTCGCGCCGGGATCGCCGTACGCGACGCCGCGATCGCCGCGCTGTCGAAGGCATCGCCCTCGCTGCTCCTGCGCGGTTTCGAAGGCATCGCCGACTGGCGGCCACCGCAGCCGCCGTATGCTTCGGACCAGGCATCCGTCGGCAATTCCTAGGAGCACCCCGTGAAGGTCGGCTGCATCGGACTCGGCGACATCGCGCAGAAGGCCTACCTGCCTGTACTCGCCCTGCAGCCCGGGGTCGACCTCCACCTCCAGACACGCACCCCCGCCACCCTCCACCGCGTCGGCGAGAGCCTCCACCTTCCGCACGGGCAGAGGCATGCCGATCTGGACGCGCTGCTCGCACAGGAGCTCGACGCCGCGTTCGTGCACGCACCCACCACCGCCCACCCCGAGATCGTCACCCGGCTCCTTCAGGCGGGGATACCGACGTACGTCGACAAGCCGCTCGCCTACGAACTCGCCGACTCCGAGCGGCTGGTACGCCTCGCGGAGGAGCGCAACGTCAGCCTCGCGGTCGGCTTCAACCGGCGCCACGCGCCCGGATACGTGCAGTGCGCCGACCACCCGCGTGACCTCATCCTGATGCAGAAGAACCGCGTCGGACTGCCCGAGGAACCGCGCACGATGATCCTCGACGACTTCATCCACGTCGTCGACACGCTGCGGTTCCTGGTCCCCGGCACGGTCGACGACGTGACCGTGCGGGGCCGCCTCGAGGGCGGGCTGCTGCACCACGTGGTGCTCCAGCTGTCCGGTGACGGATTCACCGCGCTCGGCGTGATGAACCGGCTGAGCGGTTCCGCCGAGGAGATCCTGGAGGTCTCCGGGCAGGACTCCAAGCGGCAGGTGCTCAACCTCGCCGAGATCGTCGACCACAAGGGCCAGCCGACCGTGCGCCGGCGCGGCGACTGGGTGCCGGTGGCCCGGCAGCGCGGCATCGAGCAGGCCGCGCTGGCCTTCCTCGACGCCGTCCGCGCCGGCAAGGTGCTCAGCGCCAGGGACGCACTGTCGACACACGAACTGTGCGAGCGGGTCGTGACCGCGGTGCGGGAGCGCGCCGTCGCGCTCTGAGCGCCCGGAGCCCCTCGGCCGCACCCAGCCCGGCGATCACCAGCAGGGCGCCGTGCACCGGCCAGTCGCCGAAGCGGACGTACGGGGTGACACCGTGGGCGGTCGGCACCTCGTAGACCGCCGACGTGCTCCGGTCGGTGCCGAGCCAGGAGCCGATCCGCTCGCCGCTCGGACCGTAGACGGCGGAAACCCCGGTCAGCGTGGCGTGCACCATCGGACGACCGGTCTCCGCGGCGCGCAGCGCGGCCAGCGAGGCGTGCTGCTCCGGCGCCCAGCTGTGCTGGAACGTCGACGTCGACGACTGGGCGAGCAGCACATCGGCGCCGTCCTCGGCGAGATGGCGGCTCATGTCCGGGAAAGCGGACTCGAAGCACACCATCGGGCCGACACGCAGGCCGTTCCCCACGTTCATCACCACCTGCTCGGTGCCGCGCCTGCGGTCCTCACCGGCCGCCTTGCCGACCGAGGTGGCCCAGCCGAGAACCGACCGCGCCGGTATGTACTCGCCGAACGGGACGAGCCGCATCTTGTCGTAGCGGTCGCCGGTCGGGCCGTCCGGGCCGATGAGCACGGAACTCTTGTAGATGCCGGGGTGGTCGGAGCGGCGGGCGTCGACGTTGACGAGGACGTCGGCCTTCACCTGCCGGGACAGCGCCGCGACCCGGCGGGCCAGATCGGGCCGCTGCCCGAGGTCGTAGCCGACGCTGCTCTCCCCCCAGACGACCAGGTCCACATCCTGCCCGGCGAGTTCGCGGGTCAGCCGCTCCTCCAGGTCGAAGCGCTTCATGCCGCTCTCGGTTCCGTCCACGATCCCGGGTTGCACGACCGCGATCCGCACCCGTCCGTCGACCTCGGGCCGCGGCGACCAGGCCCAGGCCGCCGAGGTCACGGCGGCCGTCGCGACGAGCCCGGCCAGGGCCGGCACGCGCGACGCGCGCACGGATATCAGCAGCGCCAGGGCGACGTTGACGGCCACGACCAGGAAGCTCAGCAGCCACACCCCACCGACCGAGGCGAGCCGCAGCGCGGGCTCCACCTGCCACTGGCTCGACCCGAGCAGCCCCCAGGGGCCGCCGAGCCCCTGCCAGGAGCGGACGAGTTCCACCATGAGCCAGCCCGACGGCAGGACGACAAGGGCGGCGCAGACCCGCCCCGGCGAGGGCACCCCGGCCAGGAACCGCCGCACCAGCCGGCCCCAGGGCGCCCACAGGGCTCCCAGCAGCGCCGCGATGACGAACGTGAACACGTTCAGGCTCGGCAGCAGCCAGTGGTGCACGGCCGTCATGAAGCCGAAGCCGCCGAGCCAGCCGTCGTACGCGGCCCGCTTGCCGGTCGGCGCCGTACGCAGGAGCAGGATCCACGGGACCAGGCAGACATATGCGAACCACCACAAGGACGGCGCCGGAAAGGCGAGCATCGGCAGCGCACCGGCGAGCACGGCCGCGGCACCGCGCCACCACCGGGAGGCGAGCCGGTCGTCGAGCCTCCGGATGTGGCGCTTCCCTCCCCAGATCATGTCTCCAGTGTGCGCGCGCTGAAGGAATCTTCGACAGGGGGCCTCGGTGTGCGGCGGGTGGGGTCTGCCCGCGGGCGTGCGCGGTACTCCTCAGCGGTACGGCTCAGGTGGACGGACGCGGGGCGCGGCGCCACTTCTCCTGGACGACCACCGCGCGCAGCCGCCAGCCGTCGTCCGTGCGCAGGAACGTGAACGCGTACCGTCCGCCGCAGACGAAGTCCGGTTCGGGCGTCCCGCCGGCGCCGTCCTCGCCCGCCAACCGCATCGGATTGACATAGTCGGCCCACACCCCGGCCGTGTCGCCGATGTCCCGCTCCAACACGTCGAACCGGATGCGCCGGTTGACGATCAGGTGCTGGCGCACGGGGAACAGCCGCATGGTCTCCTCGAGCCACCCGGCGACCTGCCGGGCATCACCCTCGATCCCGCCGGCCGAGCGGTAGTCGGCGCGTCCGTCGCCGGTGAACAACCCCCGGTACGCCTCCCAGTCCCCGTCGTCCACGGCCGCCGCGTACTCGGTGACGAGTCCGTCGACGGCCAGCCGGTCCATCACGGTCGCGAGCTCCACGCGCTGGGTCATCGGCTCAGTTTTGGGGACGGGGGAGGCGTAGCCAAGGGGTGTGCAGGGGCGGGTTCGGGCGTGGGCCCGGAAACGGGTATTCCGTGGCGCGCTGTCACCACTCGTCGTCGTCGTGGCCGATCACCCGGAAGCTGCCCGCGACACCGTCGTCCGGGAACAGGCCCCCGAAGCCTCCAAAGCCCCCGTAGCCGTCGGAGCCCTCGTGGTCCCCCTGGTCCCCGTACCCCTCGTGAACGGTGCGGGGCACCACCCCGAAGGTGTCGCCGTGGGGGCCGACGACGGCGACCGGGGCTCCGTTGTCACACGTGAACCCGCGGAAGACCTCGACGGTCTTGTCGCTGTCGTTGAAGATGCTGAAGCTGCTGGAGCCCAACCCGCTCGCGGCGACGATGCAGCCGTCCTCGACGGCGGGGTACGTCCGCTCGTTGAACTGGATCCTGCCCTCGTGCCGGCGTTCGTGGCCGTGGCCCTCCCCGCGGCCGTGGTCCTCTCCGCGCCCGTGTCCGCCGCCGCGGCCCTCGTCACGCTTCTCGCCCGTCTTGCGCTGAGGGGCCGGAGCGGCGGGGGCGGGACGCTGGGCGGGCGGCGCCGCCCTGTGGACGTGCGCGACGGCCGGTTTGGCGGCCGGCTTGGCGGCCGGGGCGGGCTGGTCGGGTCCGGCGGCCGATGCATAGGTGATGCCGGTGGTGGCGAGGGCGGTCGCGCCTACTAGGGCGGCGGCCACGGCGAAGGTACGCGTGGGCATGTCATTTCCTTCTGTCGCAGAGACGCCGGCCGGGCAGCCGAACTGCGACGAACGTATAGACACCGCACATAACTGTCATATCGGACAAGCGCAAGGTGTGATCCGACGGGGCCGGTCGGGTGTAAACGCGGCACCACGCGCATAACGATGGCCCCTCAGCCTGTCTCTCCGTCAAAGGCGAGGCGACTGCGCAGAACTGACCGCCAGACAGGCGAGGCTGGGGCGCACGGGTGCGGGCGTAGGATGATCCACTCCGTTACGGCTCGGGAGGGGGAGGCTGCAGATGACGCGTCCGGTGACGGTGGTCACGGGCGGCAGCCGCGGGATCGGTGCCGCCACCTGTGTGCGGCTCGCGGCGGACGGGCACGACGTGGCGCTCGGCTACCTGCGCGACGCCGAGGCCGCGGAGCGGACCGCCGAGGCCGTACGGGCGGCGGCGGCGCGGTGTGTCACCGTGCGCGTGGACACGTCCGACGAGGCCGCTGTCGACCGGCTCTTCGACACGGCCGCCGACGCCCTGGGACCGGTGACGGGTCTGGTGAACAACGCCGGGGTGACAGGGCCGCTGGGCCGGCTCGCGGACACGGACACCGACGTTCTGCGCCGGGTGGTGGAGGTCAACGTCCTCGGCACGCTGCTGTGTTCGCGCCGCGCCGCGCGGGAGATGGCGCCACGCGGGAGCGGTGTCATCGTCAACGTGTCATCGGGGGCGGCGACGCTGGGAAGCCCCGGTGAGTACGTCCACTACGCGGCGTCCAAGGCCGCGGTGGACACCCTGACGCTGGGCCTCTCCAAGGAACTGGGACCGGACGGCATCCGCGTCAACGCCGTGGCACCGGGGCTGGTCGACACCGCGATCCACGCGGCGATGGGCGACCCGGACCGGCCCCGGCGCATGGCGGCGACGATCCCGCTGGGCCGGGCCGGCCACGCCGAGGAGATCGCCGCGGCGATCGCCTGGCTGATGTCCCCGCAGTCCTCGTACACGACGGGCGCCGTGCTGAGAGTGGCCGGCGGGCGGTGACGTGCCGACCGCCGTTCCCTCTCCGTGTGGCGGTGGCTCGCCTCAGGCCGCCTCTATGACCTCGCCGCGTATCGCCGCCGCCCACTCGACGACCAACAGCTCGTACTCCGCGCGCTCCTCGGCCGACAGGGAACCGCCCGCACGCATCCACAGCGCGCGGATCCGCTCGTTCAAGTCCTCGGCAGAGCGCGTGGAACCAGGGCTCATGGATTCGGGGGACATGCGGACAAGCCTAGGGGCAGGGACTGACAGCGCGCTACCGCACGGCTACGCGCGCGGTATGTGGTTGGTCACGGTCCTTTCCGTGCTGGGGAATTGGGGGATTCTGTCGCCTTGGGCCGGCGTCGGTGGCCGTTGGGCCGGCTCAGTGGGCGAAGGGCGGCTCGAAGCATCCGGTCTCCAGGTAGGGGCCGTTGGTGCTCACCTGGTAGTTGGTCTTCTGCACGAAGGCCGTGACGCAGGCGTCTTCATGGACGCGAAGGCCGACCAGCGCCCCTTCGGGCGTGACGTAGTGGCCGTCCCTGTAGCGCGAGTCCATCGCCCGGACGGTCAGCGTCCCGCCGAGGCGCTCCCCCTTCGGTCCCGTCCGTTCCTCCTTGTAGCCGAGCCGGAGGAGTGCCGCGCGCACCGTCGCGGGGTCCCACTTCTTCTCCTCCCACAGCCGCTTGAGCACCGGCTCGATGCGATCGGCCTCCCGCTGCGCGTCCTTCGCGTCCGCGGGAGACATGGCGCGCGGCCGGCGGTAGCCGTTGTTCTCGTTGTAGTGCGGAGCGCCGTCGCCGGCCCCCGGCTCCACGTACGCCGGGGCTCCCCCCGTGGCGGAGACGGCAGTTGGCGGGAGGGTCGTGGCGTCCGGTGCGGAACTCCCCGGCGTACTCGTGGCGTCCGGCGGGGAACTCCGAGGCGTGCTCACGGCGCCTGGTGCGGAAATACGGGACGTGCTCGGGGCGGCTCCGGCCGTCGAGCTCGTGGCTCGCTGCTGACCGCAGGCCTCGAGGGACGGGGCGGCGAGCAGGAGCAGTGCCGTGACGGCCACCATGCCGCGTCGGCCGGACATCGAGGAGAACATGGCATGACTCTGCCATGCCGGGCCACCGGGGATCACCCACGAACGAACAGTGGCGTGAACTGCTCCGTGCACCGCCAGGCTGTGCACGGGCCTCTTTAGCCCGCGGACTCCGCAGCATGCGGGCTCAGGACCCCCGCGGCCACCAGCGCGATGATCGCGATGCCCAGCGCGATGCGGTACCAGACGAACGGCATGAACGACTTCGACGAGATGAACTTCATGAACCACGCGATGACCGCGTACCCCGACACGAAGGCGATCACCGTCGCGAACAGCGTCGGCCCCCAGCTCGCATGCCCGGCCTCCGCCGCGTCCTTGAGCTCGAACGCCCCCGAGGCCAGCACGGCCGGAACGGCGAGCAGGAAGGAGTAGCGGGCGGCGGCCTCGCGCCGGTAACCGAGGAAGAGGCCGCCGCTGATCGTGGCGCCGGAGCGGGAGACGCCGGGGATCAGGGCCATCGCCTGGCAGACGCCGTACGTCAGGCCGTCCCTGATGCTGAGGTCCTGGAGCGTCTTGCGCTGCTTCGGCGCCCGGTGCCGGCCGCCGGTCTCGTCGCGTGCCGCCAGGCGGTCCGCGATGCCGAGGATGACGCCCATGACGATCAGCATCGTCGCCGTCACGCGAAGATCGCGGAACGGGCCCTCGATCTGGTCCTTGAGGGTCACGCCCAGCACACCGATGGGTATGGAACCCACGATCACCAGCCAGCCCATCCGTGCGTCCGGGTGCTGCCGCATCTCCTTGTCGAACAGGGACCGGAACCAGGCGGAGAGGATGTTCGCGATGTCCTTGCGGAAGTAGATCAGCACCGCGGACTCCGTGCCGATCTGCGTGATGGCGGTGAAGGCGGCCCCCGGGTCCTCCCAGCCCGCGAAGGCCGCGGTCAGCCGCAGATGCGCGCTGGAGGAGACGGGAAGGAACTCGGTCAGCCCCTGGACGAGTCCGAGGATGAGTGATTCGAGCCAAGACATGACGTGATGTGGTCCAAGAGCTGATCGTGGGGGTGGTGACGGGCACACCGGGCCGGGGCGTCCCCAGGCCCTGGGCGCAGCCGGTGATCGAGTGTGGTGGGTGGCAGCGTAGCGTCCCGGCATGACGGTGCCTTCACCGGGGCTTTGCCTGCGCTTGGGACAGTCCGGCGGGCCGCCTGCGCCCGGACCTCGTCCCCTGGCCCAACGTCACACGTCCGTGGTGTTGACCGGCCACTTGGGCGCCGCTTACGTTCAACCGGAGGGAAAGCGCTTGCTGCCCCCCGTGTCCTCGGGAGTCAACACGCGTTGGCCAACGTCAGACGTCACGTCCGATGGAGCGCTGATCACGTTCATGCCCACAGACCACAACGCGTCCGCAGCCGACGATGCCACAAGTCCTCGAAGCACGTCCGATCCGGAGCCTCACCGAGCGGTGATCCCGAAGCCGCGCACGGACCGCCCGGCGCCGCCGTACGCAGGCCGCCGCATCAAGGCCGCGATCGTGGGCGCGGGCGGCATCGCGCGTTCCCATGTCTCCGCGCTGGCCCAGCTCGCCGAGGAGGGCGAGACCGAGATCGTCGCAGCCGTCGACATCGACGCCGACGCGGCCGAGCGCTTCTGTGCCGAGGGCGGTGTCCCGCACGCGTACACCGACCTCCACCGCATGCTGGAGGAACAGCGTCCCGACCTGGTCAGCATCTGCACGCCGCCCACCCTGCACCGGGAGCAGACCGTCGCCGCGCTGCGGGCCGGCGCCTGGGTGTGGTGCGAGAAGCCGCCGGTGCCCACGCTGGCCGACTTCGACGCCGTCGAGGCGGAGGAGGGTACGGACGGCGGCCCGTACGCGGCGATCGTCTTCCAGCACCGCTTCGGCTCCGGCTCCCGGCACGTCCGGCGGCTGCTCGCCGAGCAGGCCCTGGGCCGCCCGCTGGTCGCGCACTGCCAGACCACCTGGTACCGCAACGCCGCCTACTACGCCGTGCCGTGGCGCGGCCGCTGGCACACCGAGGGCGGCGGACCCGCGATGGGCCACGGCATCCACCAGATGGACCTTCTGCTCGACCTGCTCGGACCGTGGAGCGAGGTGCGGGCCATGGCCGGGCGGCTGGTGCACGACGTGGAGACGGAGGACGTCTCGACGGCGCTCGTACGGTTCGAGAACGGCGCCCTCGCCACCATCGTGAACAGCGTGCTCAGCCCGGACGAGGTCAGCCGCATCCGCATCGACTGCGAGCGCGCCACCGTGGAACTCAAGCACCTGTACGGACACAGCAACGACAACTGGCGCATCACGCCGGCCCCCGACGTGCCCGAGGAGGAGGCCGCGGCCTGGCGCGACTTCGGTGAGGACGTGCCGAGCTCGCACCTGGGGCAGCTGCGCGAGCTGGTCGCGAGCATGCGCGCGGGCGAGCGGCCGCGCAGCAGCGGCGCCGACGGGCGGACCAGCCTGGAGCTGATCACCGCGCTGTACAAGTCCGCGTTCACCGACACGACCGTCCGCGCCGGGGAGATCGGCCCCGGCGACCCGTACTACACGGCCCTGCACGGAGGTGCGCCCGGCTGGGCGCCCGTGGTGGCTCAGGCGTTCTCGGCGACGCCGAGCGAGGAGGTGTCCGCATGACCGCGACCCTGCGCATCCTGCACGCGCACGGCGACCGCATCACCCTCACGGAACCGACCACCGGCGTCGAACTCTTCTCCTATGTGTACGGCCCCGAGGCGGCCTGGGAGGCGCCCAAGCCGTATCTGCACCCCATCCGGACACTGGCGGGCGACGTCGTCACCGACTACCGGCCCAACGACCACCGCTGGCACAAGGGCCTGCAACTGACCGCCTCGCATCTGTCCGGGCAGAACCTGTGGGGCGGCAACACCTACGTGCACGGCGAGGGCTACCTGGAGCTGCCGGAACGCGTCGGCTCCATGGCGCACGTCGGCTTCGACGAGGTGGGCGCGGACGGCGACCGCGCGGTCATCGCCGAGCGGCTCACCTGGCACCCGTACACCGGCGAGCTGTGGGCCGAGGAGGAGCGCCGCATCGAGGTGCACGACGTCGACGTCGTCTCCCGGAGCTGGGCGCTGACCTGGACGTCCGCGATCACCAACCGCCGCGAGGAGCCGCTGCTGTTCGGCAGCCCGACGACCGCCGGCCGGGAGATGGCCGGCTACACGGGCCTCTTCTGGCGTGGTCCGCGTGCCTTCCGCGACGGACGGGTCATCGCGCCCGACGCGGAAGGCCCCGGTCTGATGGGGCAGCAGGCCCCCTGGCTGGCGTACTCGGGTGAGCACGACGGCACCGACGGGCACGCCACCCTCGTCTTCGCGCACGCCCCCGAGAACGACCACCTGGGTGAGCGGGGGGCCCATCCCGCCCACTGGTTCGTCCGCAACGACCCCTTCGCCGCCGTCGCTCCCTCCTGGGCGTTCCACGACGAGCTGGAGCTGGCCCCGGGCGACACCCTGCGCCGCCGCTACCGGGTCGTGGTCGTGGACGGCGCGTGGGAGCGTGAAGAGGTGACCAAGTACCTCGAGGAGCATCCGTGGTGAGCACAGCGCAGTTCACGGGGCTGCCGGGCGCCGTCGCCGTCTCCCACCTGTCCGTCTACGACTGGCCGGCGACCGACGGCGTGTGCGGCGGCACCCCGCACATGCATCTGACCTGCTCGGAGGCGTATGTCGTCACCGGCGGGCGCGGCGCGGTGCAGACGCTGACGACGTCCGGGTACGAGGTCGCACCGCTCCAGCCCGGCACGGTCGCCTGGTTCACGCCCGGCACCATCCACCGACTGGTCAACGAGGACGACCTGCGCATCACCGTCCTCATGCAGAACGACGGGCTGCCCGAGGCGGGCGACGCCGTCCTGACCCTGCCCCCGCAGTACCTGACCGACCCGGAGACGTACGCCGCCGCCACCGCGATCCCGGCCGACGCCCCCGAGGAGGAGCAGGAGAGGATCGCCCGAGCGCGCCGCGACCTGGCCCTGGAGGGCTACCGGGCGCTGCGCGACGCGGACGGCCCCGAGCCGCTCGCCGCCTTCCACCGGGCCGCCGCCGTGCTGGTGCGGCCGCGACTGACCGAGTGGCGTGAGCGGTGGGAGCGCGGCGCCCGGGCCGCCGCGGCGGCGACCGGCGACCAGCTCGACCGCCTGGAGAGCGGCGACGCCTCCCACCTCGCCGACGCGGTCGTACGGGCCGAGCAGCCGTCCGCGTACGGGAAGTTCGGGATGTGCGGACGGCTCGACGTCTACAAGGGGACCGTGTAGGCGGGCCTACGCGGCGGCCGGTCCGGACACCGTCCAGCCCGGCGCCTGCGGGTGCGCCGTCAGGTCCTCGTGGCGGATCTCCTCGCCGCAGGCGGAGCAGGTGACGACCGGGACGAGTTCGTTGCCGCAGATGTGTTCGATCACCATGGGGCGATCGCCGTCTTTCCTGAGATGGCGGTCGCCCCATTCCTTGAGGGTCATCAGGACCGGCTCCAGTTCCAGACCCGCCGGTGTGGCCCGGTACTCGTAGCGCTGCGGGCGCTCGCTGTAGAGCCTCTTCGTCAGGATCCCCGCCTCCACCAGGCGCTTGAGCCGTGCGGCCAGGATGTCGCGCGGGGCGCCGATGTTGCGCACGAGCTGGTCGAACCGCCCGTTGCCGAGGCACACCTCGCGCAGGACGAGCAGGGAGTACTTCTCGCCGACCAGGGCCAGGGCGTCGGCGATGGAGCAGGGGCGCGGGTCTTTGGTGGCGGCCATGAGCCCAGTCTAGGCGAGGGTTTGCTTTTCCAACCCTACGCGTTATGGTGGGTCCAGATTTCCTACTCACCGGTAACCGCCGCACCGGCACCCGCCGGGCAAGGAGGCCCGCACCATGCGTGACGCCGTCATCGTCGAAGCCGTACGCACCCCGGTGGGCAAGGGAAAGCCCAACGGCGCCCTCGCCCACGTCCACCCCGTGGAACTCCTCGCGCACACCCTGCGCACCCTCGTCGAGCGCTCCGGCATCGACCCGGTGCTCATCGACGACGTCATCGGCGGCACCGTCGACCAGGTCGGCGAGCAGGCCATGAACACCACCCGTTACGCCGTCCTGTCCGCGGGCTTCCCGGAGACGGTGCCCGCGACCACCGTCGACCGCCAGTGCGGCTCCTCCCAGCAGGCCGTGCACTTCGCGGCGCAGGGCGTGATGTCGGGCGCGTACGACATCGTCGTGGCCTGCGGTGTGGAGTCCATGAGCCGCGTACCGATGTGGTCCAACGTGCCCGCCGGCAAGGATCCCTTCGGGCCCGGTGTCGCCGAGCGCTACCCGGAAGGCCTGGTTCCGCAGGGCATCAGCGCCGAGCTGATCGCCGCCAAGTGGTCGATCGACCGTGAGCAGATGGACGCCTTCGCCGTCTCCTCGCACCGGAAGGCGGCAGCGGCCTGGGACGCAGGCCTGTTCGACGCGGAGACGGCTCCCCTGGAGGGCCTCGCGCGCGACGAGTGCATACGCCCCGGCAGCACGTCCGAGATCCTCGCCGGCCTCAAGCCCGCCTACTACGACCCCACGTTCGCCGAGCGGTTCCCGCAGATCGAGTGGAACGTCACCGCAGGCAACGCGAGCCCCGTCAACGACGGCGCCTCCGCCGTGCTGATCACCTCCAGCGAGACCGCGGCCCGCCTCGGCCTGCGCCCGCTCGCCCGGCTGCACAGCTTCGCGGTCACCGGTTCCGACCCGCTCCTGATGCTCACCGGGGTCATCCCGGCCACCGAGAAGGTGCTGCGCAGGGCGGGGCTGACGGTCGACGACATCGACCTGTTCGAGGTGAACGAGGCATTCTCCTCCGTCGTCCTGGCCTGGCAGCAGGAGACGGGCGCCGACCTCGCCAAGGTCAATGTGCACGGCGGGGCCATCGCGATCGGCCACCCGCTGGGCGCGAGCGGCACCCGCCTGACGACGACGCTCGTGCACGCACTCCGCACGCGCGGAGCGCGCTTCGGCCTGCAGACGATGTGCGAGGCGGGCGGTCTCGCGAACGCGATGATCCTCGAGGCGGTCTAGCGGCCCCGCAGGTGGTGGCGCTTGCGCCAGGCCACCACCGCTCCGGCGAGCGCGGGAACCGCGATGAACGCCAGCGCGATGAGGAAGGCCGGCGAGGTCGGCTTCGCGGCGCGGGCGCCGGCGACCACGTACGCGGCGGTGTTCGGGACCGAGCCGAGTGCCGTCGCGACAAGGAACGGCGCCCAGCGCATCCGGGAGACGGCGGCGCAGTAGTTGGCCGCCCAGAACGGCACCCCGGGGAACAGCCGCGCCGCCATCATCGAGCGGAAGCCGTGCCGGCTGAGCTGCCCGTCCGCCGCCTTCAGCCAGCGCCCGCGCAGCAGCGGACGTAGCGCATCCTGCCCGAGCACCCGGCCGAGCCCGAACGCGATCCCGGCCCCGAGCACCGTGCCCGCGAGGGCCGCGCCCGTGCCGAGTTGCGAGCCGAACAGGGCACCCGCCGCGAGGTTCAGCAGCGGGCGCGGCACGAACGCGACCGTGCACAACCCGTACGCCACCGCGAAGACGGCGGCCGCCGCGGCACCCCCGAGCTGCGGGGGCCAGCCGTGCGCCAGCAGTCTCTGCGGCTCGAACGCCAGCACACAGGACGCCGCCGCCGCGAGCAGCGCGACGAGCAGGGCGAGACGCGACCAGGGCGACAGCAGCGCTCTGGTGCAACGGGCGGCGAAACCGGGCGACAGGGCGACGGCGGCGACCGGTGCCGCTGTGAGCTCCGTCGCGGCGGCCCGGGGAGAGGCCGTGGTGACGGCCCGGGGAGAGGCCGTGGCGGTGCCGCCAGAGCGGGTGGTGGCATCGAGCATTCGGTGACACTAACCGACGGGTGTGTGTGATCGCCGTATGGTCCGCCTCATGGGCATGAGAGGCATCTCTCGCCGAACTCGCCCGGCGCGAAAAACCATTCGACGCCGACGGACGAGTCGGCGATGCTCTACGGCATGTTCCGGTACGCCTTCGTCCTCGCAGCATCCGCCGCCGCGGATGCCCCGAAGGCTGCCGTCCCGCTCCTCGTGGCCGCAGTCGACGGCGCCCGAAGCTGACCCTTCCCGGATCGTCCGGCGGACCCCGCAGGGGGAGGGTCGGCAAGACCTTGGGGTCCCCGTCCCGGCCGCAATTCCAGACGCCGGGGCCGTCACTCAGCACCACCCAAGAGGCTACGAGGTACAGCCATGCCCAAGACGGCATACGTGCGCACCAAACCGCACCTGAACATCGGCACGATGGGCCACGTCGACCACGGCAAGACCACCCTGACCGCCGCCATCACCAAGGTCCTCGCCGAGCGCGGCACCGGCACCTTCGTGCCGTTCGACCGGATCGACCGGGCCCCGGAGGAGGCGGCGCGCGGCATCACCATCAACATCGCGCACGTCGAGTACGAGACGGACACCCGGCACTACGCGCACGTGGACATGCCGGGCCATGCCGACTACGTCAAGAACATGGTCACCGGGGCCGCGCAGCTCGACGGGGCGATCCTCGTCGTCTCCGCGCTCGACGGAATCATGCCGCAGACCGCCGAACACGTGTTGCTCGCCCGACAGGTGGGCGTCGACCACATCGTCGTCGCGCTCAACAAGGCCGACGCGGGCGACGAGGAACTGACCGACCTGGTCGAGTTGGAAGTCCGCGACCTGCTCACCGCTCAGGGCTATCCGGGGGACTCCGTACCGGTCGTACGCGTCTCCGGGCTCAAGGCCCTGGAGGGGGACCCGCGTTGGACCGCGGCGATCGACGCGCTGCTCGACGCGGTGGACACGTATGTGCCCATGCCCGAGCGGTACGTGGACGCGCCGTTCCTCCTGCCGGTGGAGAACGTGCTCACCATCACCGGCCGCGGCACGGTCGTCACAGGCGCGGTCGAGCGCGGCAGAATCCGGGTGGGCGACCGGGTCGAGGTGCTCGGCGCGGAAGTGGAGACGGTGGTCACCGGTCTGGAGACCTTCGGCAAGCCGATGGAGGAGGCGCAGGCGGGGGACAACGTGGCACTGCTGCTGCGCGGGGTGCCGCGTGACGCGGTCCGCCGCGGGCACGTCGTCGCGGCGCCCGGCAGCGTGGCGCCGAGCAGGCGCTTCACGGCGCGGGTGTACGTGCTGTCGGCCCGTGAGGGCGGGCGTACGACGCCGGTGTCGACCGGTTACCGGCCGCAGTTCTACATCCGTACGGCGGATGTCGTCGGGGACGTCGACCTCGGGGAGACGGCGGCCGCCCGCCCCGGCGAGACGGTCACGATGGCGGTGGAACTGGGCCGTGAGGTCCCGCTGGAGCCGGGGCTGGGGTTCGCGATCCGTGAGGGCGGCCGTACGGTCGGCGCCGGCACGGTGACGTCCGTCGCCTGAGGGTGCCGTTGCGAGCGGGTGCGGGGAGGCCGCGGTCTTCCCGCCCCCGCACAATGGAGCCGTGAGCGAGCCCATACCCGTCACCCGTACCACCGACTACGGCACCGCCAAGCTGATGCCCGATGTCGACCGTGAGCGGGCCTGGCTCCTCACGGTCGACGGGGCGCCGCAGTCGTACGTCGATCTGGACGCCCCGACGCATCTGGAGTTCGAGTACGCGCGACGGCTCGGCCATGTGTTGGACACGGCCGCGGAGCCGGGACGGGCGCTGGACGTGGTGCACCTCGGCGGGGGCGCGCTCTCCCTGCCGCGCTATGTCGCCGCGACCAGACCCGGCTCACGGCAGGACGTGGTCGAAGCCGACCGGGGCCTGCTGGACCTCGTCGTGGAGCACCTGCCGCTGCCTGTCGGCTCCGGCATCACCCTGCACGCGGCCGACGCCCGCGCCTGGCTGGAGACCGCCCCGCCGTCCTCGGCCGACATCGTGATCGCGGACGTCTTCGGCGGTTCCCGTGTCCCCGCCCACCTGACGACGGTGGCCTACGCGCGTGCCGCCGAGCGGGTGCTGCGTCCGGGCGGCGTCTATCTGGCGAACCTCGCCGACGCCGCGCCCTTCGCCTTCCTGCGCTCCCAACTCGCCACATTTGCCGCGGTGTTCGAGGAGCTTGTGCTGATCGCCGAGCCGGCCGTGCTGCGCGGCCGCCGCTTCGGCAACGCCGTGCTCATCGCCGCGCACCGCCCCCTGGACACGGCACCGCTCGCCCGCCGATCCGCCGCGGACGCGTTCCCGGCCCGCGTCGAACACGGCGCGGCGCTACAGGACCTCATCGGTGGCGCCGAGCCGGTGCACGACGAGAACGCCGTCCCGTCGCCGGAACCTCCCGACGGCGCCTTCAGCATCGGCTGACCGGGTGCCGGGCCTGGCGGTTCGGCGTCTGGCAAATGCACGGAGCAGCCCCCCTTCCAGCCATAGCTACTGACGGGTAACGTGTGGCTCATGAGCGCAGACCAGATGTCGATCGGCGAGATGCTCGCCGCCACGGTGCCGATGGCCAGGACCCTCAACCTGGAGTTCCTCGAGACCACGCCGGAGAAGGCCGTGGTGGCCCTGCCGGACCAGGGCGACTTCCACAACCACGTCGGCGGTCCGCACGCCGGAGCGATGTTCACGCTCGGCGAGTCGGCGAGTGGCGCGATCGTACTGGCCGCGTTCGGGGAGCAGCTGTCGCGGGCCGTACCGCTCGCCGTCAGCGCCGAGATCGCCTACAAGAAGCTGGCGATGGGCCCGGTCACCGCGACCGCCACGCTCGGGCGCCCCGCCGTCGAGGTCGTCGCCGAGCTGGACGCCGGCCGGCGCCCCGAGTTCCCCGTCTCCATCGCCATCCAGCGCGAAGACGGCGCCGTCACCGGCGAGATGACGGTCGTCTGGACCCTGCGCCCCAACGGCTGACGCCACCACGGGCCGCCGTACGGCGAAGGGCCCCGACCGGGCGCGTCTGCCCCGGCCGGGGCCCTTTCGCGGCGGGCGGCGCCGGGACGATGGGGGAGCGATCAGTCCCGGGCCGCGCGAGCCGCCGTGCCCACCAGCGTGCGGATCTGGAACTCCTCGTACTCCGACGGCTCCCGCTGCGGTCGCAGCACGCTCCCCAGCCACCCCAGCAGGAAGCCCGCCGGGATCGAGACGAGGCCCGGGTTCTGCAGCGGGAACCAGGCGAAGTCGATATGTGGATACACCGATGTGGGAGAGCCGGAGAGCACCGGGGAGAACACCACCAGGAGCACCGAGCAGGCCAGCCCGCCGTACAGGCTGAGCAGCGCCCCGTGCGCGGAGAAGCGGCGCCAGAACAGGCTGTAGACCAGGGCCGGCAGGATCGCCGACGCCGCGATGGCGAAGGCGAGGAAGGCCAGACTGGCCGTGCTGATCTCCCACGGCAGCAGGGCCAGCAGCATGCCGAGGACGCCGATGACGGCCGCCGCCATCCGCGCCACGCCCAGCTCCTCGGTCTGGGTCGCCCGCCCCTTGCGGATGACCTCGCCGTAGAGGTCGTGGGCGAGCGAGGACGCGGCGGCCAGAGTGAGTCCGGCCGCGACCGCGAGCAGGGTCACGAAGGCCAGGCAGGAGATCAGTGCGGTGAGCAGGCCGCCGCCGAGGGACTGGGCGAGCAGCAGGACGGTCGCATCCCCCCTGGGGTCGATCTTCGCGATGTTGTCCCGTCCCAGGATCGCGGTCGCGCCCAGGCCGAGGATGCCGGCGGCGAGGCAGACGAAGCCGACGAGCCCCATGGCCCAGACGACCGAGGTGCGCAGCACACGGTTGGTGCGGGGAGCGAGCAGGCGCATCACCACATGGGGGAGCGCGGCAAGACCCAGCACGATGGCCAGCTCAAGACTGAAGAAGTCGAGCTTGCTGATGGTCCCGGCGCCGTAGCGCAGCCCGGACTCCAGGAAGCGCTGCCCGAGGCCGCTGCCCCGGGCGGCGGCCGACAGCAGCGCGTCGACGTTCCAGTGGAAGCGGGTCAGCACCAGGACCGCCATGATCGCCACGCCGGACACCAGCATCACGGCCTTGACGACCTGGATGAAGGTCGCACCGGGCATGCCGCCGAGAGCGGCGTAGACGATGACGATGGTGCCGATGGCGATCACGCACAGGGTGCGCACGGCCTGGCTCGGCGCGCCCACGAACTGGGTCAGCAGGGCCACGCTGCCGACGAGTTGGGCGACCAGGTAGAGGGTGGTGATGACCAGCGTGCAGATGGCGAGGGCCAGGCGCACGGGCCGCTGGAGACGGGGCAGGCGCAGCGCCAGGGTGTCGCCCAGGGTGAACCTGCCGGAGTTGTGCAGGGGTTCGGCGATGACCAGAAGCACCGCCATCCAGGCGACCGTGGTCCCGCCCAGGTACAGCAGTCCGTCGTAACCGGTGAGCGCGACCAGGCCCGTACTGCCGAGGAGGGTCGCCGCCGACAGGTAGTCGCCGCACATCGCCAGGCCGTTGCGCAGCGGCGACATGTTCCGGTTGCCGAGGTAGAACTCGCTGATCTCGTCGCGCTGAGGAGCCGTCAGCAGCGCCGTGAAAAGGGTCACCACGACGACGGACAGGAAGAGGACGAACGTCAGTTGCAGGCTGAACCGGTTCACGACGCTCGCGGAGACCGTCACCACGCGCCGAACCCCCTGGGCTGCGGGGCGCTCGCCCGACGGGCTTCGGCGCGCTCCAGCTCGGTGCGCAACCGGCGCACCGCCGGGTCTACGCGCCGGCGCATGTGCACGGTGTGGCGCCACACCGCGAGGGCCATCACGGCGAACTGGGCGAGGCCCAGCGCCAGCCCCACCGTGAGATGGCCGGCCAGAGGCTGGTTCATCACGCGCGGTGCGAAACTCGACAACAACACGTAGAGCAGAAAACCGCCCACGACAAGCGTCACGGTGACGGCTGGGAAGGTGCGGAACGCGCCGCGTATCGACTGGAAATCGGGATGCTCGTACAGGGACGGAACTCTCGTGGAATCCGCTGCCGGAGGAGACCAGTCGGCGGGTGGCGGTGGATATCCGTTCATGACGCACCTTCTTCGCTGCGTGTGCCGCGCTGCCGTCTTCGGAGCAGGCCAGAGGGGTAACCAGGGATGGGTCGGCCCCGGAGGAATGGCCCATCGAGAACTCTGGGGGTATCGAAGTCGGACTTGTGTGCGGACTTTGTGGGGGGTTTGTGGCGCCCTCGGTCCTCGGATTCACGGCAAGGTCGGGGCGGCCCTGTCCGGGGTGGTGACGGGCCGGATGCGGAGTATCGCAGCGGGGCCATTGACCTATCAACTGCCTGCGCGACGTGGATATTTGAACAGACTCGATTCCGCATTCCCGGCGGATCGAACGCGTCACGCGGGACGCTCGGCGACCTACCCGATGACCACCCTCGCCGGGGCGCGTGGCTTCGGTTCTTGTCGGCGGACGCGGGAGTTCTTGTTCACTTCATTGACACGAGTCACCGCCGGACATAGTTTTCCACGCCGTACCCGTGGCTGCTGACGGCGGCTCAAGACCCTTGTCCTGCTGGAGCGTTCAAGCGGCGAACGCGCCGCCGTTGACACGTGTACATGCGGTCCACAACGACGTGCCCGTGCACAAAAGGAGTGACGGCCCATGTCCCACGCCCCCACCCGGCGGTCCGCCCTGCGCCTGCTCGGCGGATCCATCGCAGTCGCCGCGGCGGCCACCACGACCGGTTCCTTCGCCCCCGCGCCCGCCCTGGCCGAGGAGAGATCCGCTCCCGGTGCCGGCCCGCGCGTCGAGGCGCTCGTCGCCCGGCTGACCCTCGACGAGAAGATTTTCCTCCTGCACGGCACCACCGACCCGAAGTCGCTCGGCCAGGCCGGATACGTCCCCGGCGTACCGCGCCTGAACATCCCGCCTCTCCGCCTCACCGACGGACCCGCAGGCGTCCGCGTCACCCGGCACGCCACCGCCCTGCCCGCGCCCGTCCTGCTCGCCTCCGCCTTCGATCCGGACCTCGCCCGACGCTACGGCCAGGTCGTCGGCCGCGAGGGCCGCGCCCTCGGCCAGGACGTGCTGCTGTCCCCGATGGTCAACACCATCCGCACCCCCTACGCGGGACGCAACTTCGAGACGCTCAGCGAGGACCCGCTGCTCGCCTCGGACCTGGTCGCCGCCGAGATCAAGGGCATCCAGGACGAGGGCCTGATAGCGACGGTCAAGCACTTCGCGATGAACAACCAGGAGCAGGACCGCATGTCCATCGACGTACGGGTCGACGAACAGACCCTGCGCGAGGTGGAACTGCGCGGTTTCGAGGCGGCGATCGCGGCGGGCGCCGGCGCGGTCATGGGCGCCTACAACAAGGTCAACGGCACGTTCGCCTGCGAGAACAAGACCCTGCTCACCGACATCCTGCGCGACGAGTGGAACTTCGACGGCTGGGTGATGACCGACTGGTTCGCCGCCCACAGCACGGTCGCCGCGATCACCGCGGGCCTCGACATGGAGATGCCGGACGACACCTACTTCGGCGCGGCCCTGAAGACCGCCGTCCGAGACGGCAGCGTGCCCGAGCGCTGCGTGGACCGCTCCGTGCGCCGCATCCTCTCCGTGATGGACCGCTTCGGGCTGCTCGACGGCAGCATCCCACCCCGCCCCGACCGCGACGCCGGGGCGGGAGCCGAGGTCGCCCTGGAGGTCGCCAAGGCAGGCGCGACCCTGCTCCGCAACGAACGCCGCACCCTTCCCCTCACCGGCGGAAGCATCGCCGTCATCGGCCCCACCGGCTCCCTCCCCTTCGTCAGCGGCGGCGGCAGCGCCCACGTCGTCCCCGACCACGCCGACAGTCCCCTGGACGCCATCAGGGCACGCGCGGGCCGCGGTACGCGGGTGACGTACGCGCTCGGCGAGGACCTCTACGGCAAGGCCATCCCGGCGAGCTCGCTCACGCCGGGCTTCGACCCCGAGGGGCAGCGGGTCACCGCCGGGCGGACCTGGACGTACAGCGGCACCCTCACCGTCGAGGACCCCGACGAGTGGACCTTCGTCATCCACTACTCGGGCGCCACCCGCCCCACCGTCCGCCTCGACGGGGTGGAGCTGTTCCCGGTGCTGCCCGGCTTCGGCGAGTACTTCTCGGGCGGTCTGGTGTCCACCGCGCCCGACGGCCTCGCCGTCCGCCGCAAGACGCTCGACCTCGCCGAGGGCGCCCACAAGCTGGAGATCACCGCCAAGGGCGGCGACGCGGGTCAGCTCTTCCGGCTGCGCCGCATCACGGGCGCGACCCGCGCGCAGGACGTCGCCGAGGCGGTCCGTGCGGCGCGCACGGCGCACACCGCGGTGCTGTTCGCCTACGAGGACGCCACCGAGGGCATGGACCGCTCGACCCTCGCCCTGCCGGGCCACCAGGCCGCACTGATCCAGGCGGTCGCGGCGGTGAACCCGCGCACGGTCGTCGTCCTCAACACCTCGTCGTCGACGTCGATGCCGTGGCTCCGGCACACCGCCGCCGTCCTGCAGATGTACTACCCGGGCCAGGAGGGCGCCACCGCCACCGCAGCGGTCCTCTTCGGCGACGTCGACCCCGGCGGCCGGCTCACCCAGACCTTCCCGGTCGACGACCACCACCACCCGGTCGCCGACGACCCGCGCCGCTACCCCGGAGTGAACGGCACCGAGGAGTACACGGAGGGCATCCACGTCGGCTACCGCTGGTACGACGCAACGGGCGTACGCCCGCTGTTCCCTTTCGGGTACGGACTGTCGTACACCACGTTCTCCTACGGCGACCTGAGGGTCCGCAGAACCCCCGGCGGCCTGGACGTGAGCTTCACGGTCCGCAACACCGGGCGGCGCGACGGGATCGAGGTCGCGCAGGTCTACGTCGGGGCCTCGCCGGACCTCCGGCTCGACCAGGCGGTCCGCGTGCTCGGCGGCTACCGGCGCCTCGCGCTGCGGGCGGGGGAGCGCCGACGGGTCACCGTCCGGGTGGCCGACCGCACGCTGTCCTCCTGGGACGCCGCACACCACCGCTGGGCGCTGGGCACCGGCCGACGCACCGTCTGGGCGGGCGCCTCCTCACGGGACCTGCGGCTGCGCACGACGGTGGAGGTGGCGCGGTGATACGACGTCTGGTCATCGGCCTGGCCGCCCTCGCCGCGGCGTTCGCCGTACCCCTTCCCGCCCGGGCCGCCCCGCACGACGACCCCGTCGTCCGCACGACCGCGGGCTGGGTGCGCGGCCAGACCACCGCCGAGGGACGGCAGTTCCTCGGCATCCCCTACGCCCAGCCGCCCGTCGGCGACCTCCGCTGGAAGGCTCCGCGGCCGGTCGAACCCTGGCACGGAGTGCGCACCGCTCGGGACTTCGGCGACAGGTGTGCGCAGGGCTCCAGCTGGGATCCCGGGTACGACGAACCGACCTACACCGAGGACTGCCTCGACCTCAACGTGTACGTCCCCGAGGGGTCCGGGCGCCGCCCGGTCATGGTCTGGTTCCACGGCGGCGGACTGACCGCGGGCGCGGGCCAGGACATCGTGCCCGACGCCTTCGCCCGGCAGACCGGCACGGTCGTCGTCACGATCAACTACCGGCTCGGCGCGATGGGCTTCCTCGCCACGGCGGGGCTCGACAAGGAGGCCCGCGACGGCGTCTCCGGCAACTTCGGCATGCTCGACCAGCAGGCCGCGCTGCGCTGGGTGCGCGCCGACATCGGCCGCTTCGGCGGCGATCCGGCCCGTGTCACGATCGCGGGCGAGTCGGCCGGCGGACGTTCGGTCTGCACGCAGTTGGCCTCGCCGACGGCGAAGGGACTGTTCCGGGCGGGCATCATCGAGAGCGGCGCCTACGGCGACTGCGCGGCCCGTACGCACGACACGGCCGTGGCACAGGGGGCCGCCTTCGCCGAGAAGCTCGGATGCGGCACCCTGGCGTGCCTGCGCGGCAAGTCCGCCGCGGAGATCCTCGCCGCCCAGGCAGGCTTCGACTGGGGTCCGGTGGCCGGTGGCGCCTTCCTGCCCGTGCAGCCCGCCACGGCCTTCGCTCAGGGAGCCGCCGCCCGGGTGCCGGTCCTCAACGGGGCGAACACGGACGAGGGGCGGCTCTTCGCCTTCTCCTCGTTCGACCTGACCGGCAATCCGCTCACCGCCGAGCAGTACCCGCAGGTCATGCGCTCAGCCTTCGGTGACCGCGCCCTGCGGCGCTACCCGCTGCCGGCCTACGCCTCCCCGACGATCGCATACGCCACCGCCCTCGGTGACACGCTCTTCGCCTGCCCTGCGCTGCGGCTGGACGGCGTGCTCGCCGGGCGCGGACCCGTCTACTCGTATGAGTTCGCCGACCGCACCTCACCGCCGTTCGCCTCGTTGCGCGACCTGCACACCGACTTCGACTTCGGCGCGACCCATGTGAACGAGGTGCAGTACCTCTTCAAGCACTTCGGCCTGGAGTCACCGCTGAACGCGGAGCAGAGGGCGTTGGCGCGGCAGATGGTCCAGTACTGGGGCTCGTTCGTCCGGGACGGGGTGCCGCGCGCCGCGGGGCAGCCCGCCATGCCCGGCCGGCCGGGGCTCGTCCTCTCCCTGAAGACGGGCTCCGAGGGCGGGAACACCCTGAGCGCCGCCGTCGGGCGCGACCACCAGTGCGATCTCTGGGACGGCGGTGGGTCCGGCTGAGCCGGTAGGCTTCATGGCGTGCGTGGTGCCGGCCGGGCCCGCGCACGCCATGAAGGCAGGGCCGCGAATCGGGGAGGAACCGGCGGTGCACGTCCAGGAGTGGCTCGACACGGTCCCAGCGGCCGCCGTCTACGCCGTGGTGGCGCTGGTCATCGGTCTGGAGAGCCTGGGCATCCCGCTGCCGGGCGAGATCGTCCTGGTGTCGGCGGCCCTGCTGTCCTCCCAGCACAGCGACATCAACCCGGTGGTCCTCGGGGCCTGCGCGAGCGCCGGCGCCGTCGTCGGCGACTCGATCGGCTACGCGATCGGCCGCAAGGGCGGGCGGCCACTGCTGGCCTGGCTCGGGAAGAAGTTCCCCAAGCACTTCGGCGAGGGCCATGTCGCGACCGCCGAGCGGTCCTTCGAGAAGTGGGGCATGTGGGCGGTCTTCTTCGGCCGTTTCGTCGCCCTGCTGCGGATCTTCGCCGGGCCGCTCGCCGGGGTGCTCAGGATGCCGTACTGGAAGTTCCTGATCGCGAACTTCCTGGGGGGCGTCGTCTGGGCGGGCGGCACCACCGCGGTCATCTACTACGTGGGTGTCGTCGCAGAGTCCTGGCTGAAGAAGTTCTCCTACCTCGGGCTGGTGGCGGCGGCCCTGATCGGCCTCGCCTCGATGCTGATCGTGAAGCGCAAGGCCGGCAAGGCGAGCAGGGCGGCGGCCGGTGAGCAGGAGCCGGAACCGGAGACCGTACCGGCCTCCGAGTGAGCCTCACTTCTCCTCGTGCACCTCGCGGTGCGCCCGCGCCAGGTCCGCGTACATCGTGCCGTTCAGCGTGATGACCTCCCGCTCCTCGGCCGTCAGCTCCCGCTTGACCTTCGCGGGG
The DNA here is from genome assembly GCF_042892355.1 of Streptomyces sp. NPDC001796. Classification (NCBI taxonomy): domain Bacteria; kingdom Bacillati; phylum Actinomycetota; class Actinomycetes; order Kitasatosporales; family Streptomycetaceae; genus Streptomyces; species Streptomyces sp. NPDC001796. Next base: position 63,339 of record NZ_JBIAUC010000020.1, read on the forward strand.
ACGCCGGCCACCAGTGAGCCCGGGGGCACCCGCATGCCCTGCGGGACCAGGGCCTGGGCGGCGACCAGGGAGCCCGCGCCGATCACCGCGCCGTTGAGGACGGTGGCGCCCATGCCGATCAGGCAGTCGTCCTCCACGGTCGCGCCGTGGACGACCGCGTTGTGCCCGACGGAGACCCTTTCGCCGATGGTGACCGGGAAGCCCGGGTCGGCGTGCAGCGTGCAGTTGTCCTGGACGTTGCTGCTCGCGCCGACGCTGATCCGCTCGACGTCGCCGCGCAGTACCGCGCCGTACCAGACGCTCGCCCCCGCGTGCAGCGTCACGTCCCCGATCACCACCGACGTGGGGGACACGAACGCCTCCTGATCCACCTTGGGATCCCTTCCGCCGATCCCCGTTATCAGCGCCCTCTGCGTCATGGCCGTCTCCTCGTGGTCGGTACACCGGCACCGTACGCCATCGGTGGGGCGAAGATCACAGGCGCCCGGACGCCCGGGCCCAGGCCCGGCCGATTACGGTAAGCGGGTGCTCAGGAGCAGGAACACGTTCTCATCATGGCGCCGTGGCCTCGCGCAGCGCGCCGTCCACGCGGGCTGGGCCTGGGTGCAGCGCAGGGGGTCGGTGACCGCGGAGCACCCCGGGCGCTTCCGCTTCGGCGCCATGGGAACAGGTACCAGACTCGCCTTCCCGCTGGGGACGGTCTTCGGCGAGCCCTGGATCCACCTCGGCGCCCACTGCATCATCGGCGAGCAGGTCACGCTGACCGCGGGGCTGATGCCCGACCTCGACCTCGGCCCGGACCCGATCCTGCGCATCGGAGACGGTGTGGTCCTCGGCCGGGGCAGCCATGTCATCGCCGACACCTCGGTCACGATCGGCAGCGACTGCTACTTCGGGCCGTACGTCTACGTGACCTCCACCAACCACTCCTACGACGACCCCCATGAACCGATCGGCAAGCAGTGGCCCCGGATGGACCCGGTGGAGATCGGGCCGGGCTGCTGGATCGGCACCGGCGCGGTGATCCTGCCGGGGGCGCGGATCGGGCGGAACGTGGTGGTGGCGGCGGGAGCGGTGGTACGGGGTGCCGTACCGGACCACGCGGTGGTGGCGGGGGCCCCGGCACGGGTCGTAAGGCGCTGGACGCCCGAGGCCGGCTGGCAGCCGCCGCTGAGGACCCCGGCCCCGGTCCCGATCCCGGACGGCGTCACGCCGGACCAGCTGCTGGCGCTGGCCGAACTGGACGAGGAGGACGTCGCCCGGCTCGCCGAGCTGGAGGCGGAATCCTGAAGTCAGCCGGTGGCGAGCAGCACCGTGCCCACCAGGGCCAGGCCCGCGCCCGCCGCCTGCACGGCGCGCAGCCGTTCGCTGAGGAAGCCGCGCGCGGCGAGCGCCGTGACCACCGGGTAGAGGGAGGCGAGCACCGCCGCCACGGTGACCGGGCCGTGCTGGGCGGCGATCGCGTAGGTGCCGTTGGCCGCCACGTCGGCCAGACCGACGAAGGCGAGCGTGGGCAGGGAACGCCAGGGGAGGCCCTCGGCAGGAAGCGCCGGGGCGCCCCTGCGCAGGGCGACGTACAGGGCGGCTCCGCCTCCGGCGACGTTCGCGGCGCGCTGCACGAAGAGCGCCAGGAACAGTCCGGTGACCGTGGTCGACGCCTCCGCGATCAGCGCGAACACCGTGCCGAAGCCGAGCGCGGCCACGAGTGTCAGCAGGATCGCCTTGCGCTGCACCGGGGCGCCCCTGAGCTGGGGGCCGCCCGCGAGCGCGACGCCGGCGACGGCGACCAGGATGCCCGCCACCTGCACCAGCCCGGGCCGTTCGCCCAGGAACAGCCCGACGCCGACGGGGACCGCCACGCTCAGGGTGGCCAGCGGGGAGACCACGCCCATCGGGCCGAGGGCGAGCGCCTGGTAGAAGGAGAGCAGCGCTACCGGGCCGATCAGGCCCGCCGCGAGCGCGAACCACAGCCGTGGCCCCGCCTCGCTCCAGCCTCCCGTGGCCACCACGATCGCGCCCAGCACGGCCGCGGCGATCGTCTGGGAGACGACGACCACGCTCAGCGCCGGCATGCGCCGGGTCAGCAGTCCGCCGCCGAAGTCGGCCAGGCCCCACAGAAGGCTGGTGGCCAGGGCGAAGAATGCTGTCATGGACCGCCTCGCAGTACAGTTCAGTGAACGATCGGGTGCACCCCACCCTAGTTCAATCGAGTCAACTCTGTCATACACAATATTGGACGGAATGTGTCGGACCTCGACCTGCTGACCCAGTCCCTGGCGCGCAACGTCAAGCGGTGGCGCACCGAGCGGGGTTTCACCCTGGATGCGCTGGCCGCCCGCGCCGGAGTCAGCCGCGGCATGCTCATCCAGATCGAGCAGGCCCGCACCAACCCGAGCATCGGCACGGTCGTCAAGATCGGCGACGCCCTCGGCGTCAGCGTCACCACGCTGCTCGACTACGAGCAGGGCCCCAAGGTCCGCATCGTCCCCGCCGAGCAGGCCGTGCGCCTGTGGCACACCGACGCCGGCAGCTACAACCGCCTCCTCGCCGGCACCGAGGCGCCCGGCCCGCTGGAGATGTGGGACTGGCGGCTGATGCCCGGGGACCGCAGTCCCTCGGACCCGCACCCCGTCGGCACGGTCGAACTCGTCCACGTCACCGCCGGCGAGCTGACCCTCACCGTCGACGGCGTCGAGCACCGCGTTCCCACCGGCGCCAGCGCCTCCTTCGAGGCCAGCACCCCGCACACGTACGCCAACGACGGTGGCGTCCCGATGGAGATGGTGATGGCGGTCTCGGTGCCGCCCGTGCGCTGAGACGCCGGCGGGCCGGGGGGAGCGCGGCTGTTAGCGTGCCGTCATGCGCGCACCCATCGGAGACTTCGACCACGCCGTCCCGGCCCCCGACTGCCTCGAGGAACTCACCGCCCCCGTCGCCGGCGCCCTGCGCCAATGGAGCGGCAGCGTGCCCGCCGAGCAGATCGTGTACGTCGACACCGAGCCCGACTGGGCCGACACGGCGACCTTCCTGGAGCACTACGGCAAGGAACTGCTCGATCGGTCCGCCAACTGCGTCGTGGTCGCGGGCAAGCGCGGCGGCGACACGACGCTGGCCGCCTGTGTGGTCCTGTCGGCCACCCGGGTCGACGTCAACGGTGCGGTCCGGCGCCAGCTCGGCGCCCGGAAGGCCTCGTTCGCGCCCATGGAGGTGGCGACGGGGGAGACCGGCATGGAGTACGGCGGCGTCACCCCGATCGGACTGCCGGACGGCTGGCCGGTGTTGGTCGACTCCAGGGTCGTCGACCTGCCGTACGTCCTGGTGGGCAGCGGCCGGCGCCGCGGCAAGCTGCTGGTGCCGGGCAAGGCGTTCGCGGAACTGCCGAACGCGGTGGTGCTGGAGGGCCTGGGCGTCTGAGGGTCTCGGCGTCCTAGGGGTCCTCGCACTGTGAGCGCCCGATGAGGTCGCGTGGTCTGGTGCCGTGCGTCGCGAGGCGGAGGGGCGCCCGCGTACTGGGCGTACGCGGGTGACGCGACAACGCGGCGAGGTGCGGTGCCGGGCCGAGCCACCCGGGCGGGCCCAGTGCAAGGACCCCTCAGAGGCGCTGCGGTCAACTCCGGGCGTGGTGGGCCAGGGCCAGGTGCGGGTCCGCCTCGCCCGGGGCGGGCGCCGGGTCCGCATGCACCAGGGCGGCCGTGAGCCTCGGTACCGCGTGCAGCAGGGCGTGTTCGGCCTCGACCGCGATGGCGTGCGCCCGCCGTACGCTCACCTCGCCGTCGACCACGACCGCCACCTCGGCGCGCAGCCGGTGCCCGATCCAGCGCAGCCGCAGCTCGCCCACCGCACGCACGCCCGGCACCTGAGCGACCGCCCGCTCCGCCCGGTCCACCAGGGCCGGGTCGACGGCGTCCAGCACCCGACGGAAGACCTCGCGCGCCGCGTCCCGCAGCACCAGCGCGATCGCGGCCGTGATCGCCAGCCCCACCACCGGGTCGGCGAGCTGCCACCCGAGCGCCGCCCCGCCCGCGCCCACCAGAACCGCCAGCGAGGTGAAGCCGTCCGTACGCGCGTGGAGTCCGTCCGCGACCAGCGCGGCCGAGCCGATGGCGCGGCCCACCCGGATGCGGTGACGGGCGACCCACTCGTTGCCCGCGAAACCGATGACGGCCGCGACGGCGACGACCGGGACGTGCTGCACGGGCCGCGGGTCCAGCAGTCGCTCCACCGCCGTCCAGGCGGCGAAGGCGGCGGAGGCGGCGATCGTCAGCACGACCACGATCCCGGCGAGATCCTCCGCGCGGCCGTACCCGTAGGTGAAGCGGCGCGTGGCCGCACGCCGGCCGAGGACGAACGCGATGCCGAGCGGTACGGCGGTCAGCGCGTCGGCCGCGTTGTGCACGGTGTCGCCGAGCAGGGCCACGGAACCGGACAGCACGACCACCACCGCCTGCGCCAGCGCCGTGGCCCCGAGCACGGCCAGCGAGGCCCACAGCGCCCGCAGGCCGCGCGTTGAGGACTCCAGCGCCGCATCGAGCTTGTCGGCGGTCTCGTGGGAGTGGGGGGTGAGGAGGTGACGCAGGCGGGAGAGCGGGCCGTGCGCGGGCTTCTGGCGGTGCCCGTGGGAGTGCGGATGCGGGTGGTCGTGGGGATGGGTGTGGCGGCTGTGCGTATGCACCCGGCCGTGCTCATGTCGGACGTGTCCGTCTGCGCCGTGCTGGTGCGCCGTGTGCCGGTCCCCGGTGTGCTCGTGCCCCGCCTGTTCGCGCCCCGCGTGCTCGTCTCTCATCCCAGGCCCCTTCCGCCGTGCGGCAGTGGACGGGTACCCGTCCAGGGAGCCATTATGTGCGTATGAGCGCACGCATGCACCTATCATCTGCGCAGAATGCGCAGCCGCGCATGGACGGCACGGACGGCGGCCATACCCGCACGCCGGGGGAGGAGCAGTTCGCGCTGGCGGCCGAACTGCTGGCGCTGCTGGGCGACCGCACCCGCCTCGCCCTGCTGCACGCCCTGAGCGGCGGCGAGGCCGACGTCTCGACGCTCACGGAGGCGTGCGGCGCGGCCCGGCCCGCCGTCAGCCAGCACCTGGCGCGGCTTCGCCTGGCCGGCCTGGTCGACACCCGCAAGGAAGGCCGCCGCGTGATCTACTCACTGCGCGACGGCCATCTGCGCCGGGTCGTGGACGAGGCGCTCAGCCTGGCCGACCACCGGCTCACCGACAGCCCGGCGCACGACTGAGCCGCCGGATCAGCGGCCGGTGTCGTCCTCGCCGGCCTCCAGCAGGTTGGCCGCCGCGCCCACGATGCGGGGATCGGGGATGCCGACGACCTCCCGGTCCTTGTCGGTGTAGTCGAAGCGGGCGAGCACGCTGCGCATCGCCTCGACTCGGGCCCGCTTCTTGTCGTTGCTCTTCACCACGGTCCACGGCGCGTGGTCGGTGTCCGTCTCGCGGAACATGGCGACCTTGGCCGCGGTGTACTCGTCCCAGCGGTCCAGTGAGGCCAGGTCCATCGGGCTCAGCTTCCACTGCCGCACCGGGTCGACCTGACGGATCGTGAAGCGGGTCCGCTGCTCGCTCTGGGAGACCGAGAACCAGAACTTCACCAGGTCCACGCCGTCGTCCACGAGCATCCGCTCGAACAGCGGGGCCTGCCGCATGAAGCGGCGGTACTCGTCGTCCGTGCAGAAGCCCATCACGCGCTCCACCCCCGCCCGGTTGTACCAGGACCGGTCGAACAGCACGATCTCGCCCGCGGTGGGCAGGTGCTGGACGTACCGCTGGAAGTACCACTGCCCGCGCTCGCGCTCGGTCGGCTTCTCCAGGGCCACCACCCGGGCGCCGCGCGGGTTCAGGTGCTCGGTGAAGCGCTTGATCGTGCCGCCCTTGCCGGCCGCGTCACGTCCCTCGAAGACGATGACGAGTCGACGCCCGGTCTCCTTGATCCAGCTCTGCAGCTTCAGCAGTTCGATCTGCTGGAGCCGCTTGTGCCACTCGTACTCCTTGCGCTCCATCCGGTGGTCGTACGGGTAGTTCTCCCGCCAGGTCTCCACCGGGCTGCCGTCCGGCCGGATCAGCACGGGGTCGTCGTGGTCGGTGTAGTCGACCCGCAGGCCGCACCAGCCCGGCGAAGATCATGCCCGGGCTCACGAGGGTGTCGTCCACGATGCCGCCGGAGATCGTCTTGGCGACCTCGGTGGACAGGAAGGCGCCGACGACGTTCAGGACGCCGCTGATCAGGACCGCTGTTCGTGGTTTGAGGGCGCCTGTGGCGATGGAGGTGGCCATCGCGTTGGCGGTGTCATGGAATCCGTTCGTGAAGTCGAAGGCCAATGCCGTGACGATGACGACGGCCACAAGGAACGTGATGTGGTCCATTCCTCGATGCAAGCAACCGAAGGCGTACGCCCGGCGACGTCCAGGCAAAGCAGGAGCATGCGTCTGATGGGCGAACCAACAGATCCGCACAGCTCGCAACAGGCCCCTGCACAACTGTGGGCCAGGACCTACTCGGTCCTGGCCCACGGCCGTGTCACCGTGCGCGGGCCGGTGTGCGGCCCGGAGCGCGGGAGATCAGGCGGCGACCGGCTGCGCCTGGGAGAGCTGCTCGACGACCTTGGTCAGGCCCTCGACGACCTCGGCGTCGTCCGCCGGGTGGGTCTCGGCGAAGCGGGTCACGGAGCCGGGGATGGACAGCTTGGCGTCCTCGACGACGTGGGCGCCGGCGATGCCCACGGCCTTGCGGGTCTCGTCCTGCGCCCACACGCCGCCGTACTGGCCGAAGGCGGTGCCCACGACGGCGACCGGCTTGCCGGTCAGGGCGCCGGCACCGTACGGACGGGACAGCCAGTCGATCGCGTTCTTCAGGACGGCGGGGATGGTGCCGTTGTACTCGGGCGAGAAGAGCAGCAGCGCGTCGGCCTGGGCGGCGGCGCTGCGCAGCGCGGTCGCGGCCTCGGGGACGGTGCCCTCGACGTCGATGTCCTCGTTGTAGAAGGGCACCTGGCCCAGGCCCTCGTGCAGCACCACCTCGACGCCCTCGGGGGCGTGCTTCGCGGCGGCCTCGGCGAGCTGACGGTTGTGGGATCCGGCACGAAGGCTGCCGACCAGAGCGAGGATACGTACAGACATGGCAAAACTCCCGGAGAGGTGCGATCAGTAGAAGCGGACCGGGGAAGTCCGTTGAATGTTGTACCACTTCAACCGGACCGCGGTCCACTTCTCATCCACCATAAGCGGACCGGGGTCCGATTGTCTTCCCTCGGCGCTAGTCTGGGTCTCATGACCGAGCCGCTCCCGCCCCTTCTGCCGTCGCCGGCCGACGTCGACACGCCGACCGACCTCGCCCTCATGCCCACCGGCGAGACGGCCCGGCTGCGCGCCGACGCCGCGCGCAACCGCACGCGTCTGCTGGAGGTCGCGGCCCGCCTGGCCGCGGAGCGCGGCATCGCGAACGTGACCATGGAGGACATCGCCTGTGGCGCGGGTGTCGGCAAGGGCACCGTCTTCCGGCGGTTCGGCGATCGCATGGGCCTGATGGTGGAGCTGCTCAGCCACCACGAGGAGAAGCTCCAGGCCGCCTTCCTCTCAGGACCGCCGCCGCTCGGCCCGGGCGCCCCCGCCCGGGAGAGGCTGCGTGCGTTCGGTGCGGCCGTCATTCGCCACGAGCACGCCAACCGTGACCTGTATCTCGCCGCCCATATGGACCCGACCCGCCGGCGCGCGACTCCCCCGTACCAGCTCCGGCTGGTCCACGTGTGCATGCTGCTGCGCGAGGCACGGGCGGACGGCGACACCGAGCTCGTCGCGCACACGTTGCTCGGCTATCTGGAGACGACGCTCGTCGACCACCTGCTGACCCGCCGCGGGATGTCCCCGGAGCGGGTCGAGGCCGGCTGGTGCGACCTGGTGGACCGGTACACGGGCCGATGTACCGGCCGATGTACGGGCTGACCCGCGCCGTGCAACGTCCCATCATGGTGGCCATGACGACCATGAGCAGAAGAGCCGAGATGTTCGTCCCCGCCGACCGCGATCCCCGGGTGCTCGGCCCCGCCACCGGCGACGAACGCACCCTCCTCGTCGATTTCCTCGCCGGCCAGCGCGCCACACTGGAGCTCAAGTGCTCCGGTCTGGACAGCGAGTTGTCGCAGCGCTCGGTCGCGCCGTCCGCTCTCTCGCTGCTCGGCCTGGTGCGACACCTGGCCGACGTCGAACGCCGCTGGTTCCGTCGGGTCCTGGCCGGTCAGGACGCCCCGCCCCTGTTCTCCTCGCCCTCCGAACCCGACGGTGACTTCACCGGCGCCGTCCCGGACCCGAAGGTCGTGACCCTGGCCTGGGAGGCCTGGCGTGCGGAGACCGCCTTCGCCGACGCCTTCGTCGCCGCCGCGCCCCACCTGGACATCGAGGGGCACGACTCCTGGCGCGGCACCGTGTCGCTGCGCTGGGTACTCCTCCACATGGTCGAGGAGTACGCCCGCCACAACGGCCACGCGGACCTCCTCCGCGAGCGCATCGACGGGGCGATCGGGATGTGACACCACTTGGCCCGTCCCTTGGCGCCGTAACGTTTGCGCAGGTCAGCGGCTTATTATCGGACATGACAACGGTCACCGGTGCAGCCTTTGCCCCGGGGCGGTGCCATGGGTTTCACTGCGGTCGGGACACCCGATTGCGAGGGGGAAGGCGGACCACATGAGCGGTCACGGTCATGAGCACGGCGCGGGGGACCATTCCGGGCACTCCCACGGTGTGTCGGCGGACGCCGACCGCCGCTGGCTGGGCCTCGCGCTCGGCCTGATCGCCGTGTTCATGGCGGCCGAGGTGGCCGTCGGCATCGTCGCAGCGTCCCTGGCGCTGATCTCCGACGCGGCCCACATGCTCACCGACGCCGCGTCCATCGTGCTCGCCCTCGTCGCGATGCGGCTGGCCGCCCGCCCGGCCCGCGGCGGCTTCACCTACGGCCTCAAACGCGCGGAGATCCTCTCCGCCCAGGCGAACGGCCTGACCCTGCTCCTGCTGGGCGCCTGGCTGGCGTACGAGGCCGTACGGCGCCTGATCTCCCCGCCCCAGGTGGAAGGCGGCCTCATGCTGGCCACCGCGCTCACCGGGATCGTCGTGAACGTCGCCGCGACCTTCTGCATCTCGAAGGCCAACCGCACCTCACTGAACGTCGAGGGCGCCTATCAGCATGTGCTGAACGACCTGTTCGCCTTCATCGGCACCGCGATCGCCGCGCTCGTCGTCGTCCTGACCGGCTTCGAACGTGCCGACCCGATCGCCACGCTGGTGGTCGTCGCACTGATGGTGAAGGCCGCGTACGGGCTGCTGCGCGACTCCGGCCGCATCTTCCTGGAGGCCGCGCCCGTCGACGTCGACCCGGACGCGCTGGGCGACCGGCTCGTCGCCAGGCCGGACGTCGTCGAGGTGCACGACCTGCACGTCTGGCAGATCACCTCGGGCCAGGCCGCGCTGTCCGCGCACGTCCTGGTCGAACCGGGCGGTGACTGCCACGCCGTGCGCCGTGACCTGGAGGAGGTGCTGCGCCACGACTACCGCATCACCCACACCACCCTCCAGGTCGACCACGCCCCCGAACAGGTCCTGCAGGTGGCCCTGCCCGGCGACCGGAGCACCGCGGACGAGGCCGCGCACTGTGACGCCCCGCACGGTCCTGTGCACCGCGAGGAACCTCACCGCCACTGACGGCGACCGCGTTCGACCGTTCTTGACGCTCCTTGACCGTCTCTTTCCCCGAATACCTCTGAAGCAGAGCTAATATCATCAGTGTGGAACCGGACAGGCTCGCCGACGACCTGGTGGCCGCGCTGATCGGAGTGCAGCGGCTGATCCGCCGCCGCGTGCGCGGCGGGATGGCCGCGCCGCCGCTGCGCGGAGCCGAGGTGGAACTGCTGCGCCTGGTGGTGGAACGGCCGGGCGTCGGGGTGTCGGACGCAGCCAAGGAGCTCTACCTGGCGGGCAACTCGGTCTCCACGCTCGTCAAGCACCTGGTCCGCGACGGCTACCTGATCCGTGAGACGGACCCGGCCGACCGGCGGGCCGCGCGCCTGCTGCCCACCGGCGCGGCCAGGGCACGGCTGCACGACTGGCGCGAGCGCCGCGCGGCACTCGTACGCGGCCAGGTGGCCCGCCTCGACGAGGAGGACCGCAAGGCGCTCGAGGCGGCCCTTCCGGCCCTGCGCAAGCTGGCGGAGAACCTGCACGAGGAGGCCGAGGAGACATGACGCTGAACGCGACGGACGGCAACGCTCCGGCAGTCGACGCCGTCACCTGTGCCGGACTGCGTTACTCCTTCGGAGAGACCAACGCGGTCGACGGACTCGACCTCTCCGTCCGTGACGGCGAGGTCTTCGGACTGCTCGGTCCCAACGGAGCGGGCAAGACCACCGCCATCCGCTGCATGACCACGCTCCTCCCCGTCCCGGCGGGCATGGTGCGCGTCTTCGGCCGCGACGCGACGCGCGAGCGCATGGCCGTGCGGCGCCTGCTGGGCTACGTACCGCAGCAGCTCTCCGCCGACGCCGGGCTCACCGGCCGGGAGAACGTGGCCCTGTTCGCCCGTGTCTTCGACGTCTCCCGCAGCGAGCGGGCCCGCCGCGTGGACCAGGCCCTCGCCGCCGTCGACCTGACCGCCGCGGCCGACCGGCTCGCGAAGACGTACTCCGGCGGCATGGTCCGCCGGCTGGAACTCGCCCAGGCGCTGGTCAGCGCGCCGCGGTTGCTGATCCTCGACGAGCCCACCATCGGCCTCGACCCCATCGCCCGGACCAACGTGTGGGAGCACATCAACGCCGTACGCGCCGCCACCGGCATGACCGTCCTCGTCACCACCCACTACATGGACGAGGCCGACCAGTACTGCGACCGCGTCGCCCTGATGCACCGCGGCCGTGTTCGCGCGCTCGGCACCCCCGTGGAGCTGCGGAGCGGCCTCGCGCAGCGGCTCGGCACCGAAGGCCCGCTGCCGACGCTGGAGGACGTCTTCCGCGACGTCGCCGGCAGCGGACTCGACGACCAGTCAGGAGACTTCCGCGATGTCCGAAGCACCCGCCGCACCGCGTCCCGCGTCGGCTGACCGCGCCCACCCGGCGGACCTCGACCTGCTGGTGGCCCCGCCACGGGCCCGTACCGGCTGGAAGGTACTGCCCGCCCGGGTCGTCGCCATGTGCGCCGTCGAGCTGCAGAAGCTGCGCCACGACCGCACCGAGCTGTACACCCGGGCGGTCCAGCCGGCGCTGTGGCTGCTGATCTTCGGGGAGACGTTCACCCGGATCAGGGCGATCCCCACCGGGGGCATCCCCTACCTCGACTACCTCGCGCCCGGGATCATCGCCCAGTCCGCGATGTTCATCGCGATCTTCTACGGCATCATGATCATCTGGGAGCGGGACTCCGGGATCCTCACCAAGCTGCTGGTCACTCCGACCCCACGGGCCGCGCTGATCGCCGGAAAGGCCTTCGCCGCCGGGGTGAAGGCGCTGGTCCAGGCGGTCGTGGTGGTCCTGATCGCGGCGCTGCTCGGGGTCGCGCTGACCTGGAACCCGCTGCGGCTGCTGGGTGTCGCGGCGGCCGTCGTCCTCGGCTCGGCCTTCTTCTCCTGCCTGTCCATGACGATCGCGGGCATCGTCCTGACCCGGGACCGCCTCATGGGCATCGGCCAGGCGATCACGATGCCGCTGTTCTTCGGCTCCAACGCCCTCTACCCGGTGCACGTCATGCCCGGCTGGCTCCAGGCCATCAGCAAGGTGAACCCCCTGAGCTACCAGGTCGACGCCTTGCGCGGCCTGCTCCTCGGAACGCCCTCCCACCTGCTCACCGACTTCCTGGTGCTGCTGGTGGCGGCGGCCGTGGGCATCACGTCGGCGTCGTCGCTGCTGGGACGTCTGGCCCGCTGACGCGGGGGAGGGGCGGCTCACCTCTTCTTCCAGAACGCCATCAGATCCGCGAGCGCCCTGATGATCTCCGGGCGCTGCGACGCCTCGGCCTGCCGCAGACTGATGGCGAGCGCCAGAAGGATCATGGCGACGAAGAGGCCGACGGCGTAGACGAAGAGCTGAGGGGCGGCCACGGCCACCTGCTCCAGTACGGACCACATAGCGCCTCCCGGACATTTCCAGCCGCTGCGTCCGAGAGACTCCGGCAGGGCGCGAAGCCCCTCGACGAAGGCAGGTCGATCGATCTCCGTGGTGCTTTGTGTAGGGTCGGCGGCGCCGGCTGCTGCAGCCCGTGCGTCGGTCCCGGTCGAAGGTGAGGGGCCCGTACGTCGAGCGGCTCGGCACCCTGAGCGGTTCGGTCTCGTCGACGTCGGCGGAGGCGGGGCGGAACTCCTCGCCGCCGCCCGACCAGTTACTTCGTCGTATCAAGGTATCGGAGAGGGCGGCCCGAACGCGGGTGACGCGCGCGCCGGTTCACTCTCGCGGCCCCCTCGGCCCGCCGGCCGGCTGTCGCGACCTCAGCGCAGGGAGGGGATCTCGATGGCCGGGCAGCGGTCCATGACCATCTCCAGGCCGGCCCCGCGGGTCCGCTCGTACGCCTGCTCGTCGACGACGCCCAGCTGGAACCAGACCGCCCTGGCGCCGATCGCGACCGCTTCGTCGGCGACCGGACCCGCCAGGTCGGAGTTGACGAAGACGTCGACGACGTCGACCGGGAAGGGGATCGCGTCCAGCGACGGGTAGCCCTTCTCCCCGTGGACCGTCTCGGCCTTGGGGTGGACCGGCACGATGCGCTTGCCGAAGCGCTGCAGGACGGCGGCGACCCCGTAGGCCGGCCGGCGCTGGTTGGTGGACAGCCCCACGACCGCCCAGGTGTCGCCCAGCTCGGTGAGGATCTTGCGGATCGTTGCTGAGTCGCCGTACACGCCCGGTTCCCTTCGACGTCCCGCGGCCCGGCAGTCCCGCGCCGCCTGCTGTGGGCGGCAACAGCCGGTGCTGGGCGCTGATTCCCGAGGAGCGGCCGGGACGCCGGTCCGTCCGGAACGCAGTCCGCTCGGCTGCGCCGGGGGCCTCGCCCGCCTACGCTCGCCTCGTGCTCCGAATCACCGACGCCCGCAGCGGCGAGCCCACCGACGTCCGTCCGGGCCTGGTCCGGGTCCACGCGCACCCGGCCGGGGCCGACGACTCCGCGCTGCGGGTGCTGCTGCTGGCCGACGTGCTGGCCAGGGCCCTGGAACTCGGCGGAACACCCGTCGTCACGGTGGGCGCACCACCCGCCGCGCTCCGGGCACGCGCCGACGACCTCGGCATCCGCCCCGCGGAACCGGACACACCGGGCATCGGACAGGTACTGCACGTGGTCGGAGTGCCGGGCGCAGCGCCCGACGGGGTATGCGTCGAGGTGGCCCCTGTGACCGGTCCCGCCGACCCCGCCGCCCCGCCGTCGGCGCTACGCCTCGCCCTGCTCGCCCGACCGCGGCGGCAGCCCGCCGACCTCGACACGGCCACCCTCACCGAGGCGCGGGACACCCTGCTCCGCTGGCGCAAGGCCGTCGCCGCCTGGGCGACCCGCCCCTCCAAGCCGATCCCCGAGCAGGTGCGGCAGGAGCTGCGCACCGCCTGGGAGGACGATCTCGATGTCCCCGCCGTCCTGGACGTCCTGCGGTGCGTGGAGAGCGCCGACGACGTGCCGGACGGGGCGCGCTTCGAGACGTACGCCTACGCCGACCGGCTGCTCGGGCTCGACCTCACCCGCGAGATCGGTAGCTGGACATGAGCACCCCGGCCGGGCAGGGTCCGCTGCGCAGGCTCGTCGTGCTGCGGCACGCCAAGTCCGCCTGGCCCGAGGGCGTCCCCGACCACGAACGGCCGCTCGCGGCGCGCGGCCGCCGGGACGCCCCGGCCGCCGGGCGCGCGCTCGCCGAGGCCGACTTGCTGCCCGACCTGGCCCTGTGCTCGACCGCGGTCCGCGCCCGCCAGACCTGGGAGCTGGCCTCGGCCCAGTGGGGCACACCGCCGCCGGTACGGCTCCAGCGACGTCTGTACGCCGCCGACGTACCCGATCTGCTGGGCGCCGTGCACGAAGTGCCCGCCCCCGTGCGGACGTTGCTGCTGATCGGGCACAACCCCGGGCTCGCCGAGCTGGTGCTGGAACTCGCCGGGGACGGCCTGAACGACACGCTCGACCGGGTCCGCACCAAGTTCCCCACCGCGGCCGTCGCCGTCCTCGCCTGGCACGGCCCCGCCTGGGAGGCGCTGGCACCCGGCGCGGCGCTGCTCACGGACGTGGTCGTGGCGCGCGGGAGGAAGCCGAAGTAGGGCCGGCTCAGCCGACGTGGATCCGGGGGCGCCGCTCCGGGTCCTGCTCCGCACGGCGCAGCACCTCCCGCGTGACCGGGGCCACCTCGCCGTCCCCGAACACCAGGAAACGCAGCAGGTGGCTGAACGGGGCGCCCTCGGTCCAGTTGAAGTAGGCGTGCGGCACCTGGCCGGTGCGGTCGCGCAGCTCCATCAGGACCGCCGCGATGGTGTTGGGCACGGTCGCGCCCTGGACGCGCAGCCGGCGCACCCCGTGCTTCTCGTCGCCGTGGACGGTCAGATCGGCGGTGAAGTCCGAGGAGTCGGTGACGAAGACCTCCAGGAAGAGCACCGGTCGCCCGTCCGGGATGTGCGTCTGCTCCCGCTGGCTCGACTCCTTGGCGCGGTACTCCCCGGTGGTGTGCTCCTGCGGCTCGTTGGCGATGAGCAACAGCGGCCCGCTCGCCGCGGCCTCGTCGATCAGCCGGGCGGCCGCCTCGTCGAAGGTGACCGTCGCCGCCCGCAGTTCGAAGGCGCGGTGCACACGCGAGGCGAACGAGGTGACGAGGATCGCCACGATGAAGATCAGCGCGATCTTGATGCCGTCGGGGCGCTCGATCACGTTGGTGACCAGGGTGTACGCGAGGACGGCGGTGATCGTACCGAAGCCGAGTGCGGCGGCCCGGTGGCCGTGCCGGTGCACGGCGACCGTCGAGGCGAACGCCGCGGAGAGCATCAGGACGAGCACCCCCGTGGCATACGCGCCGCTCTGGGCGTCGACGTCCGCGTGGAACCACAGCGTGATGAGGACCGCGGCCGCCATGAAGACCAGCACCAGGGGCCTGACGGCGCGGGTCCACTCCGGGGCCATGCCGTAGCGCGGCAGATAGCGCGGCACCAGGTTGAGCAGGCCGGCCATCGCGGACGCTCCCGCGAACCACAGGATCGCGATGGTCGAGATGTCGTAGACCGTGCCGAAGGCCCCGCCCAGGTGCTCGTGCGCGAGATACGCGAGCGCGCGGCCGTTGGCCGGGCCGCCGCTCTTGAAGGCGTCCTGCGGGATCAGGATCGTCGTCGCCAGGCTGGACAGCAGCAGCAGGCAGCTCATGATCACGGCGGCCGTGGTGAGCAGTTTGCGCGTGTCCCGTACCCGGCCGGCCGGATCCGCGTAGGTGTCCGTCGGGTCGCCCTTGACCTGCGGCATCACCGCCACGCCCGTCTCGAAGCCGGACATGCCGAGCGCCAGCTTCGGGAAGACGAGCAGCGCCACCGCGATCATCGCGAGCGGCGAGGAGTGCTCGGCGGTCATCGCGTGCGTCCAGTCGCCGATCCGCACCGGGTGACTGAGCACCTCCCAGGCCGAGACCGCGATGACGACGACGTTGAGCGCGAGATACGTGGCCACGAGCGTGACCGCGATACCGATGGCCTCCTTGAAGCCCTTGAGGAACACGGCGCCGAGCGCGGCGACCAGGAGCAGGGTGATCCAGGTGTTGCCGCCGTCCATCCAGTGCGGAGCGAAGGGGTTCTCCACGACGTGGGCGGCGGCGTCCGCGGCCGACAGCGTCATCGTGATCAGGAAGTCGGTGGCCGCGAAGCCGAGGAGCACGAGGACGAGGAGCTTCCCCGCCCACCACGGCAGCAGCCGCTCCAGCATGGCGATCGAGCCCTCGCCGTGCGGGCTCTCGTGGGCCACCCGGCGGTACACCGGGAGCGCGCCGAACAGGGTCAGCGCGATGAGCACGAGCGTGGCGAGCGGCGACAGGAGCCCGGCCGCGAGCGCGGCGATCCCGGGCTGGTAGCCGAGGGTGGAGAAGTAGTCCACGCCGGTCAGGCACATCACCCGCCACCAGGGGTGGCCCTCGTGACCGTCGTCCCGGGTGGCGTGCGGGCCCGGGTGGCGGGCCGCGCGCTCGCTCAGGCCGTCCAGGAGCCAGGCCCGGCAGCGGGCCGCGGCGGTGGAGGGCCGGGAACGGCCGGGCTCGGCGGCGTCCGGGCTCTCCACCTGGGTGCCGGTCATGCGGTGCTCTCCCTGTGATCGTCGGGCGGTCGGACAACGACGAGCGAGTATCCACTACGGGGTGGTGTGCCCGGATGCCGGGGGCGAACGCCTGGGAGCCGCCCGGGCGGGTGACCGGGAGGCGGCCACGCGGGGTGGGGCGTTCGCCGGTGACGAGCGCCACGCGCGCGGGGCTTTCTGACGGCCGTGACGAGCGCCACGCGCGCGGGGCTTTCTGACGGCCGTGACGAGCGCCACGCGCGCGCGGGTTTCCTCTGCCGCTGACCGGCGCCACGCGCGCGTTGCGCCGGTCGGCGGCAGGCACAGGCCCGCCTGCGGAACTCGGACGGGTGCCGCATACGCTGGCGTGATGCAGGACGAGTACCGCACAGTCGCCCGCGTGGGCGTGCACGAGACCGAGGTCAACCGATCCCGTTTCCTGTGCGCGCTCGCCCCCGCCGCCACCGAGGAGGAGGCGCAGGACTTCATCGCGGGCGTCCGCAAGGAGCACGCCGACGCCACCCACAACTGCTACGCGTACGTCATCGGCGCCGACGCCGCGATCCAGAAGGCGAGCGACGACGGTGAACCGGGCGGCACCGCGGGCGTCCCCATGCTCCAGATGCTGCTGCGCCGCGACATGCGGTACGTCGTCGCCGTCGTCACCCGCTACTACGGCGGCGTGAAGCTGGGGGCGGGCGGGCTCATCAGGGCGTACGGAGGAGCGGTCGGCGAGGCGCTGGACGCGCTCGGCACCCTCACCCGCCGCCGCTTCCGGCTCGCCACGGTGACGGTCGACCACCAGCGCGCGGGCAAGGTGCAGAACGACCTGCGCGCGACCGGCCGTGAGGTACGGGACGTGCGCTACGGCGAGAACGTCACCATCGAGGTCGGGCTGCCGGACGCCGATGTCGAGGCGTTCCGCGCGTGGCTCGCCGATGTGACGGCGGGCACGGCCCGGTTGGAGCTGGGCGGAGAGGCGTACGGGGACGCTTGACGGACGCACCGGACGTCTGACGGGCCGTCGGGCCGTCGGGCCGCTTCCGTCCCGGGCGGCCGGTACGGGAGTAACCGCCCGTGATGTCGGACCCGGCCGTTAGTCTCGGGGATCATGAGGCTGTTGCACACTTCCGACTGGCATCTGGGCCGGGCGTTCCACCGCGTGAACATGCTCGACGCCCAGGCCGCGTTCATCGCCCACCTCGTCACCACCGTGCGCGAGCGCGGTGTGGACGCGGTCGTGGTGTCGGGAGACGTGTACGACCGGGCGGTACCGCCGCTCGCCGCGGTCGAGCTGTTCGACGACGCCCTGCACCGCCTCGCCGACCTCGGCGTGCCCACGGTGATGATCTCCGGGAACCACGACTCGGCGCGCCGCCTGGGCGTCGGCGCCGGCCTCATCGGCCGCGCGGGCATCCACCTGCGGACCGAGCCCGCGGCCTGCGGAACCCCGGTCGTGCTGAGCGACGCGCACGGGGACGTGGCGTTCTACGGCCTGCCGTATCTCGAACCGGCCCTGGTCAAGGACGAGTTCGGAGTCGAGAAGGCGGGCCACGAGACGGTGCTCGCGGCCGCCATGGACCGGGTCCGCGCCGACCTGGCCGCGCGCGCCCCGGGCACCCGCTCCGTCGTCCTCGCCCACGCCTTCGTCACCGGGGGCGAACCCAGCGACAGCGAGCGGGACATCACGGTCGGCGGGGTCGCCGCTGTGCCGGCCGGCGTCTTCGACGGCGTGGACTACGTGGCACTGGGCCATCTGCACGGCAGCCAGACCATCACCGAGCGCGTGCGCTACTCGGGCTCCCCGCTGCCGTACTCCTTCTCGGAGGCCGGCCACCGCAAGAGCATGTGGCTCGTCGACCTCGGCGCCGACGGCTCGGTCGCGGCGGAGCGCGTCGACTGCCCGGTGCCGCGGCCCCTCGCCAGGCTCCGCGGGCATCTGGAGGACCTGCTCGCCGACCCGGAGCTGGCGCGACACGCGGAGGCGTGGGTGGAGGCCACGCTCACCGACCCGGTGCGGCCCACCGAGCCCATGGCCCGGCTCACCGAGCGCTTCCCGCACACCCTCAGCCTCGTCTTCGACCCCGAGCGCGCCCCCGAGGATCCCGGCGTGTCCTACGCGCGCAGGCTGGCGGGCCGCTCCGACCAGCAGATCGCGGAGGACTTCGTGGCCCATGTGCGCGGGACGGGACCCGACGAGCGCGAACGGGCCGTGCTGCGGGAGGCGTTCGACGCGGTGCGCGCCGACCAGGCGGTCCGGGAGGGCGCCCGGTGACCTCACGCACACGTGGAACGGAGGGGGACCGGTGAGGCTGCACCGACTCGACATCACCGCCTTCGGCCCGTTCGGCGGCACCCAGAAGGTCGACTTCGACGCCCTGTCGGCGGCCGGACTCTTCCTGCTGCACGGGCCGACCGGCGCCGGCAAGACATCCGTCCTGGACGCCGTGTGCTACGCGCTCTACGGTGCCGTGCCCGGCGCCCGGCAGAGCGGCCAGGGCATGACCCTGCGCAGCGACCACGCCCAGCCGGGGACGCGCACCGAGATCCGACTCGAACTCACCGTCGCCGGCCGGCGGCTGGAGATCACCCGGCAGCCGCCCTGGGAGCGTCCGAAGAAGCGCGGCAGCGGCACGACGACCGACAAGGCCCAGACCTGGCTGCGCGAGTACGACAGCGCTGCCCGCGCCTGGAAGGACCTCAGCCGCTCCCACCAGGAGATCGGCGAGGAGATCACCCAGCTTCTCGGCATGAGCCGCGAGCAGTTCTGCCAGGTCGTCCTGCTGCCCCAGGGCGACTTCGCCCGCTTCCTCCGCGCCGACGCCGAGGCCCGCGGCAAGCTGCTCGGCCGACTCTTCGACACCCATCGCTTCGCCGAGGCCGAAAAGCGCCTCGCGGAGCGTCGCCGGACCACGGAGGCCGAAGTACGCGACGGGGACGCCGCGTTGCTCGCCGACGCCCACCGCATGCAGCAGGCGGCCGGTGACCCCGTGCCCCTGCCGGACCTGGCCCCCGGTGACCCGGGGCTCGCCGACACCGTCCTGAGCTGGGCCGCCGTCGCCCGCAGCACGGCCCGTGAGCGCCTGGCCATCGCCCAGTGCGCGCGTACGGCCGCCGAGTCGGCGCGGGCCGCCGCCGAGCACGCCCTTGACGACGCACGCGAACGGGCCCGGTTGCAGCGCAGGTTCGCCGAGGCCCGGGAGCGTGCGGCCATCCTGGAGCAGCGCGCCGACGCCCACCGGGAGGCGCAGCAGCGCATGGAACGCGCCCGCAAGGCCGAGGCCGTGGCGCCCGCCCTGGATCTGCGGGACTCCGCGGAGGCCGAGCACCGGCGCGCCGCCGACGCCGAGGCACGCGCGCGTGCCCGGCTCC
The DNA here is from genome assembly GCF_042892355.1 of Streptomyces sp. NPDC001796. Lineage (NCBI taxonomy): Bacteria > Bacillati > Actinomycetota > Actinomycetes > Kitasatosporales > Streptomycetaceae > Streptomyces > Streptomyces sp. NPDC001796. Next base: position 82,957 of record NZ_JBIAUC010000020.1, read on the forward strand.
CGGAGACCGACGCGGCCGCCGGGGCCGCAGGCCTCGCGGCCGCCGCGCGCCGGGCGGCGGAGGAGCTGGGCGCTCTGGAATCGGCCCGCCGCGCCGAGCGGCGACTGGGTGAACTCGCCGCCGAGCGGACGGAGATGGACCGCCAGGAGCGTGCCGACGAAGAGGTCCTGCAGGATGCCGAGGGCTGGCTGGCCGAGTGGGAGCGGACCCGAGCCGCCCTGCAGGAACGGATCGACTCCGCCCAGGAGGCCGCCACTCGGGCCGAGCAGCTCGCCGTGCAGCGTGAACCGGCCCGGAACCGGCTGCGGGCGGCCCGTGAGCGCGACCGGCTCGCCCAGGAGACCGATGCGGCCCGGGCCCGTGCCCTCGCCTCCCGGGAGCGCGCTCTCGCGGCCCACGAACACTGGCTCGACCTCAAGGAGCAGCGGCTGAAGGGCATCGCCGCGGAACTGGCCGCCGGGCTCGTCGACGGCGAACCCTGCGCCGTCTGCGGCGCCACCGACCACCCCGCGCCCGCTCGCAAGGTGGCCGGACACGTCGACCGGGAAGCGGAGGAGCGGGCGCTCGCCGCCCATCGGCACGCCGAGGAGGAACACGCCGAGGACGAACGGCGACTCGCCGCCGTGCGGGAGGCGCTGGCCGCCGCGACCGCCGAGGCGGGAGACACGCCGACCGGCGAACTCGCCGCGCAGGCGGACGAACTGGAGCGGCTCCACGGCGCCGCACGCGCGGGCGCCTCGCAGCTGCACCCCGCGCAGGAGGAGCTGCGGCGGGCCGAGCAGGAGCGCGAGCGGCGCAGTGCCGCCCGGCAGGAAGCCGCCCTGCGGGTGGCGGCGCGCGTCTCCCGCCGGGACGCGCTGGAGCGTGAAGGGGCCGCGCTCGTGGAGGAGCTGGGCCGGGCCCGGGGCGACGCCGTGAGCGTGGCCGCGCGCGCGGCGCAGCTGGAGCGCCGGGCCGCCCTCCTCACCGAGGCCGCCGACGCCGCCCGCGCCGCCGAGGACTGCGCGCAGCGCCTCAAGGAGGCCGACGCACGCCTGGCCGACGCGGCCTTCCGCGCCGGCTTCGACACCCCGCAGGCCGCGGCCGCCGCCCTTCTCGACGACACCGCCCATCGCGAACTGCAACGACGCCTGGACGCCTGGCAACAGGAGGAGGCCGCCGTCCGCGCGATGCTCGCCGAGGCCGACACCGCGGCGGCGGCCCAGCAGCCGCCGGCCGACCTCCCCACCGCCGAACAGGCCGCCGAGGCCGCGGCCCGCCGGCTGCAGGCCGCCGTCTCCGCCCAGGACGAGGCGGCCCGCCGCTGCGCCGAACTCGACCGGCTGTCCGCGCGCGCGACCGCGTCCGTACGGCGCCTCGCGCCGCTGCGCGACGAGTACGACCGGGTGGCCCGGCTGGCGTCCCTCGCCGCCGGCACCTCCGCCGAGAACGAACGCAGGATGCGCCTGGAGTCGTACGTGCTGGCCGCCCGCCTCGAACAGGTGGCGGCCGCCGCGACCGTACGGCTGCAGCGCATGTCCTCGGGCCGTTACACCCTCGTCCACTCCGACGACCGGTCCGGGCGTGGCCGCAGCGGCCTCGGGCTGCATGTCGTCGACGCCTGGACCGGGCGGGAGCGCGACACCGCGACCCTGTCCGGCGGGGAGACGTTCTTCGCCTCCCTGGCCCTCGCCCTCGGCCTCGCGGACGTCGTCACCGACGAGGCGGGCGGCGTGCGTCTGGACACCCTCTTCATCGACGAGGGGTTCGGCAGCCTGGACGACCAGACCCTCGACGAGGTCCTCGACGTGCTCGACTCGCTGCGGGAGCGGGACCGCAGCGTGGGCATCGTCAGCCATGTCGCCGACCTGCGACGCCGTATCCACGCGCAGCTGGAGGTCGTGAAGGGCCGGACGGGTTCCGTCGTACGTCAGCGGGGAGTCGGCTGAGCGGCGGTCAACGGCCGAGAGAACGGCGGGGGAGCGGCGAGGAGTACACGACGCTCGTCGTCACCGAGCCCAGCGTGCCGATCCTGCCCGACACCTCCTCCAGATGGCGCATGGAGCGTGCCGCGACCTTGATGACGAAGCAGTCGTCGCCGGTGACGTGGTGCGCTTCCAGGATCTCGGGGGTCGCGGCCACGAGGTCGTGGAACGGCTTGTAGTTGCCGTTCGGGTAGCGCAGCCGCACGAACGCCAGGATCGGCAGGCCCAGCCGCTCCGGGTCGACGACCGCCGCATACCCCTGGATGACACCGGCCTCTTCCAGCCGCCGCACCCGTTCGGTGACCGCGCTCGCGGACATGGAGACGGCACGCGCCAGCTCGGCGTAGGCGGCGCGGCCGTCGCGCTGGAGGACATCGAGTATGCGCCAGTCGGTGGCGTCCGGGGAATAGGCGGTCATTCCCGAGGGATAGCAGGGGAATCCCCGGCTGATCAAGATGCAAGCCGTTGATCGTCCGTTCAGAGAGGCGATCGATCGCCATAGGTTTCTGGTCAGCGAACTCCACCAGCGAAAGGCCGGCCCGTTGAGCATCAGCATGACCGCCGAGAACCCCGTCCTGCGCGTTCCCCCGGCCGCACCGGCCACCGCCGCCGCCCACTTCCGGGCGAGCCTCGCCTTCCACGCCGACGTGTCCGACGTCGCCGCCGCGCTCGCGGCCGGCGGCGACCCCGGCTTCGTCCTCCTCGACTCGCGCTCCACCGCGGCCTGGGACCAGGGCCACATCCCCGGTGCCGTGCACCTGCCCACCGCCCTCATCCCGGAACAGGCCGGGCAACTCCTCGACAGGGCGGTGCCGGTGGTCACCTACTGCTGGGGCCCGGGATGCAACGGCGCGACGCGCGCGGCCCTCGCCCTGGCCGAACTGGGCTTCCAGGTCAAGGAGATGCTGGGCGGCTTCGAGTACTGGGTACGCGAGGGCTTCGCGTACGAGACCTGGCAGGGCCCCGGGCAGCGCGCCGCCGACCCTCTGACGGCACCTGCTCGGGACGCGGACTGCGGCTGCTGACCGACCGCCCACCGCACCCAGGGGCGTGGGAAAACCGGGTGCGGGCGGCGCCCGCCGTCCGCATCATGGCGACCGTGCCCCGACTCCCGCATCCCACGCCCGAAGAGCTCCGACGCGATCCGCTGCCCCTGCGCGGCCGCACCGCCCTCGTCACCGGCGCGAGCCGGCGCGCCGGCATCGGGTACGCGGTGGCCCGGCGGCTGGCCGCGTACGGCGCCGGCGTCTATCTGCACCACCATGTGCCGCACGACGCGGACATGCCCTGGGGCGCCGACCGCGTCGAGGACGTGGTCGCCGGAGTGCGTGCGGCACTGGCCGACCCGGGGGCGCCCGTGGCGGACGGCCCCGCGGACCTGTCCGACCCGGCGGCTCCGGCCGAGCTGATCGCTCGGGCCGCCGAGGCGCTGGGCGGACGCGTCGACATCCTCGTGGCCAACCACGCGCTCAGCGGCAGCGACGGCACCCTCGACACCGTCGACGCCGCCATGCTGGACGCGCACTGGGCCGTGGACACCCGCTCGGTGCTCCTCCTGGTGCAGGCGTACACCCGGCTGCGCGCCGGGCTGCCGTCGGGCACGGAGGGCGGGCGGGTGGTGATGATGACCTCGGGGCAGGACCTCGGGGACGGCATGCCGGGCGAGATCGCGTACGCGCTCCAGAAGGGCGCCCTCGCCTCGATCACGCGCTCGCTGTCCACGGCCCTCGCCGAGCACGCGGTCACCGTCAACACGGTCAACCCCGGCCCCGTCGACACCGGTTACCTGACCGGTGACGCCTACGAGGCCGTCGCCGCGCGCTTCCCGGCCGGGCGCTGGGGCGTGCCCGATGATCCCTCCCGGCTCGTCGCCTGGCTCGCCACGGACGAGGCGGCCTGGATCACAGGTCAGGTCATCGGCTCGGAGGGCGGCTTCCGCCGCTGACGGCCGGACCCGGCGCAGGCCCGGCCGTCCACGCGCGATCAGAGGCGGGACAGTTCGTCCACCAGGTCGTCCAGGCCCAGTGAGCCCTGCGAGAGCGCCGCCATGTGCCAGGCCTTCGCGTCGAACGCGTCGCCGTGGCGCTCCCGGGCCTTCTCGCGGCCCAGCAGCCAGGCCCGCTCGCCCAGCTTGTAGCCGATCGCCTGGCCCGGCATCGACAGGTAGCGGATCAGCTCGCTCTCCACGAAGTCCGCCGGGCGGCTGCTGTGGGAGCCGAAGAACTCGTGCGCCAGCCGGGGCGTCCAGCGCTCGCCCGGGTGGAACGGCGAGTCCGCCGGGATCTGCAGTTCCAGGTGCATGCCGATGTCGACGATGACCCGCAGCGCCCGCATCATCTGGGCGTCCAGGTAGCCGAGGCGCCGCTCCGGGTCGGTGAGGAAGCCCAGTTCGTCCATCAGGCGCTCGGCGTACAGCGCCCAGCCCTCCGCGTTGGCGCTGACGATGCCCACCGTCGCCTGGTAGCGGGAGAGGTCGTCGGCCACGTGCGCCCACTGTGCGAGCTGGAGGTGGTGGCCGGGGACGCCCTCGTGGTACCAGGTCGAGACGAGGTCGTAGACCGGGAAGCGGTTCTGCCCCATCGTCGGCAGCCAGGTGCGGCCCGGGCGGGAGAAGTCCGCGGAGGGAGCCGTGTAGTAGGGCGCCGCGGCGCTGCCGGGCGGCGCGATGCACGACTCGACCTTCCGCACCCGCTCGGCCAGTTCGAAATGCGTGCCGTCCAGTGCGTCGATCGCCTCGTCCATCAGCCCCTGCAGCCAGGCGCGGACCTCTTCGACACCCTCGATGTGGGTGCCGCGCTCGTCCAGGTGAGCGAGTGCCACCCACGGGGTCGCGGCGCCGGGCAGGACCTTCTCGGCCTCCTTCTTCATCTCGCCGAGGATGCGGTGGTACTCCGACCAGCCGTACGCGTACGCCTCGTCGAGGTCCAGGTCCGTCCCGTTGAAGTAGCGCGCGAAACGGGCGTAACGCTCACGGCCGACCGTGTCCGGCGCGCCCTCGATCGTCGGCGCGTACACGTCGCGCATCCAGTCCCGCAGCTCCGTGACGGCGGCGGTCGCCGCGCGGGCGGCCTCGTCCAGCTCCGCGCGCAGCGCGTCGGGGCCCTGTGAGGCGAAGCCCTCGAACCAGCCGCGGCCCTGGCCGTCCTTGTCCGACCATTCGGTGAGCTGTTCGATGAAGGTCGCGGTCGGGCGCGGACCGGCATGGAGCTTGCGCTCCAGGCCGAGGGCCAGGGACTCGCGGTAGCCCCGCAGAGCGGCCGGCACGGCGCGCAGACGCTCGGCGACCGCCGCCCAGTCCTCCTCGGTCGCCACGGGGGTGATGGTGAAGACGTTGCGCACGGAGTGCACCGGGGACGAGAGGTTGCTCACCGCCCTCAGGCCCTCGTCGGCCTCGTGCACGGCGAGTTCGGCGGTGAGCCGCTCACGCAGCAGGCGCGCGCACCGGCGCTCGATGTCACTGTCCGCGCCCGGCCGGAGCTCCGCCTCGTCGAGCCGCGCGAGGGTCTCGCGCGCCAAATCGGCGAGCGCCTCCTGGCCCGCGGGTGAGGTGTCGGGCAGCTTGCTCGAACTCTCCTTCACACCGAGGTACGTGCCGGTGACCGGGTCGAGGGCGACGAGGGCGTCGACGTAGGCGTCGGCGACCTCCCGGGGCAGAGGGCTTCTGGTCGTGTCAGACATGCGGACAATCCTCATACGCCACGTGGTGCGCGTCACGCGGATTCAGCGCTCGGCTTACCCCCTGTCCAGCGGGTTTCGGCACGGCTCACGCAGTGGCCTGTCCCGGGGGGAGCAGCGGGCCGCAGTCCCACTGCTGGAAGATCAACCGGGTCTCCACCCGCGCCACCTCCCGTCGTGCCGTGAACTCGTCGAGCACCAGTCGCTGAAGGTCCGCCATGTCCGCGACAGCGACATGCACCAGGTAGTCGTCCGGGCCGGTGAGGTGGAAGACGGTACGGGACTCGGGCAGCGCCCGGATGCGCTCCACGAACGGACCGACCAACTCCCGCCGGTGCGGCCTGACCTGCACCGACAGCAGCGCTTCCAGGCCGCGCCCCAGCTTCGCCGGGTCCAGCCGCAGCTGATGACCGAGGATCACGCCCGAGCGGCGCAGCCGGGTCACCCGGTCCAGGCAGGTGGAGGGCGCGACCCCGACCTGTGCGGCGAGGTCGCGGTAGGTGGCCCGGGCGTCGTTCTGCAAAAGCCGCAGCAGATGCAGATCCACCGGGTCCAGTACGACGGATTCGGCCATACGCCGAACGTAACACGGGTTTCGCCGCCATGACTCCGGCCGGTGTTCAGTCTGCCGTCCATGGATTCCCGTACTCATGACACGCGGAACGGATTCCCCGCGGGCGGTCCGTCCGGGCGCCGGGCGCTCGCCACCGAGGCCGTGCACGCCGGGCGCGAGGACCTCGTCGCCCTGGGGCTGCACGCCCCGCCCCTGGACCTGTCCACCACCTACCCCTCCCCGGACAGCAGGGGCGAGGCCGCCCGCCTCGACGCCTTCGCGGCCGACGGCGCCGAGCTGGAGGGGCCGCCCGTCTACGCACGGCTCGGCAACCCGACCGTCGCCCGTTTCGAGACCGCGCTCGCCCGTCTGGAGGGCACCGAGAGCGCGGTCGCGTTCGCCAGCGGCATGGCCGCCCTGAGCGCCGTGCTGCTCGCCCGGGGCGCATTGGGCCTGCGGCATGTCGTCGCCGTACGACCGCTGTACGGCTGCAGCGACCACCTTCTGACCGCCGGGCTGCTGGGCTCCGAGGTGACCTGGACCGACCCGGCGGGCATCGAGGAGGCACTGCGCCCGGACACCGGCCTGGTCATGGTCGAGTCCCCGGCCAACCCGACGCTCGCGGAGGTCGACCTGCGGGCGGTCGCGCACGCGTGCGGCACGGTTCCGCTGCTGGTGGACAACACCTTCGCCACACCCGTGCTGCAGCGGCCCGTCGAGCAGGGGGCGCGCCTGGTGCTGCACAGTGCCACCAAGTACCTCGGCGGGCACGGCGACGTGATGGGCGGCGTCGTGGCCTGCGACGGGGAACTGGCACGCCGGCTGCGGCAGGTGCGCTTCGCGACGGGTGGGGTGCTGCATCCGCTCGCCGGCTATCTGCTGCTGCGCGGCCTCGCGACGCTGCCGGTACGGGTACGGGCGGCGTCCGCCACCGCCGCCGAACTGGCCCGCCGTCTCGCGGCCGACCCGCGGATCGCCCGTGTCCACTACCCCCGCATCGGGGGCGCGATGGTCGCCTTCGAGGTGCACGGGGATCCGCACGCGGTGATCGCCGGGGTGCGTCTGATCACGCCCGCGGTGAGCCTCGGCAGCGTCGACACCCTCATCCAGCATCCGGCGTCCATCAGCCACCGCATCGTCGACGCCGAGGACCGCCGGGGCGCCGGGGTCAGCGACCGGTTGCTGCGACTGTCGGTGGGCCTCGAGGACGTCGAGGACCTGTGGGCCGACCTGGAGCGGGCTCTGGGAGCGGAACAGGGCGGAGGCGACCGGCGCCGGGAGGAGATGGCCGGCCGGTAGCGGGCCCGGTCCCGGCATGCGGAACGGCCCGGCGCAGTGCGCCGGGCCGTTCCCCGTCCGTCGTGCGTGGGCGCGCCGTCAGTCGCGCGTGCCCCTCGAGCCGGGCCGCTCGTACGCGTCGCCGTACGGCAGACGGGACGCAACCGGCGTCGCGTCCAGGCGGGCCGTGATGACGAGGGTGCCCTCCTCGATCTGGTAGTCGAGTGGCAGCCCGAGGCCGCGCATCGCGGCGACCATGCCCGTGTTGGACGCCTGCGTGACCGCGTAGACGTTCTCGCAGCCCGCCTCGACCGCCATGGACACCAGACGGCGCAGGAGCTCGCTGCCGATGCCGCGCCGCTGCCACTCGTCCTCGACGAGCAGCGCGACCTCCGTCTCGTCGCCGTCCCACAGCAGGTGCCCGAGGCCGACGATGCGGCCCGATCCCGTCTGCACGGCCAGGGTGCGGCCGAAGCGCGGGCTGAGCAGGTGGCCCAGATAGCGACCCGCGTCGTGGACCGGCCCGTGGTAGCGCATGCCCAGCGTGCGCGCCGAGCACCGGGCGTGCATCTCCTTCGCCGCCTTCAGGTCGGAGGTGTCGGCGCGCCGCACGGTGATCGCGTTGCCTGCCGGCAGCGTCAGCACGTCCTGGCTGCGCGGGATGCGCGGACCGAGCCGCGTGTCCAGCTCCACCAGCGCGCGGGCCCGCGCGAACTCCGTGGGGGTGAACGGCAGGTACGGCCGCTCCACCGTGATCACCCCGCCTTCCGGCGCCCGCAGCCGCATGACCGTGTCCTCCAGAGCGCCCTCGACGGGGGCCTCCTCCCGGGCCCTGCCGGAGCCGGGGGAGACGGCGGGCAGGGAGCGGATGGTGCACCGGCCGAGCAACTGCCGCAGGGTCAGGGGGAGTTCGGCCGCGTCCAGCGCGGTGCGCGCGGCGAGTCCGAGTACCCGGGTCGGGACGTCCACCAGGTCGTGTGCGTCGGCCCGCTCGATCCAGGTCCCGTCGCCGCCGGCCTGTGACACCGCCCGGGTGACCTCGCCCGCCTCCACGCCTGCGGGCGCCCGCAGCAGGAACTCGTCGACCGTGCCGTGCGCCAGCGGGTGTGTCTGCAGGCTGAGGATGTCGACGCGCAGCCTCGCCAGCGCCGTGCACAGCGCGGCCAGCGAGCCCGGCTCGTCCTTCACCGTCGTCCGCATCCGCCACAGCGTGCTCGCCCCGTCGGTCCCGGACGGCCCGGCCTGCTCCGCCTCGGGGAGCGGCCGGGCGCCGGTATCGGCCGAGGGCGGTGCATGGCCGTGGCGGCGTGACCACCATGCGTGGAACGCGGCCGTCGCCACCAGCGCCACCGCCGAGATCACGAGGAGGGCGGGGCCGTCGGGCCCGTGTCCGACCAGGTTGGCCGTCACGTCCGCCACCGCGACCGCCGTGAACAGGGCAGCGAGTTCCACGAGGTCGCGTCGCCAGTGGTGCACCGGGCGGCCGTTCTTCGCGCGCCTCACATCAGACATGTCTGGAGTCATGCAAGTACTGTGCAGGAAGGGTGTTGCGTGATCACGAACGCTTTGTGACTGATCGGTTAAGTATAGATCTGTCCCTTTTATTGCTTCTTGTACGAGATGCGCAGGCGGCGACGACCGCGATGCCGCGCACCGGGGGATGACGCCGGTGCGCGGCGCGGTGAGTGAGGGTAGCCGAAGCGGCGGGCCCGTTACTGGCCCACGCGACCCGGCTGCAGCACCTGGGTGAACAGAACAGTACCGTCCTGCTCCCGCAGACGGACCGTCAACTCACCGCTGTCGCCGTCGACGTCGACCTCACCGAAGAACTGGTAACCGCCGGCGGGGGAGACGTTCGAGGCGGTCGGCGCCTTCACGAACACCCGCTCCGGGCCGAACGTGCCGTCGAGCGCGCTCGCCGGGAACGCGCCGGCGTTGAGCGGGCCCGAGACGAACTCCCAGAACGGCTCGAAGTCGGTGAAGGCCGCCCGGGAGGGGTGGTAGTGCTGCGCAGAGGTGTGGTGCACGTCGGCCGTCAGCCACAGCGTGCCCGTGATCCTCCGGTGCTTGATGAACCGCAGCAGCTCCGCGATCTGCAGCTCCCGCCCGAGCGGCGCGCCCGGGTCACCCTGCGCCACGGCCTCGAAGTTGGGCTTGTTCTCCATGGGGTCCGGCACGACCAGGCCGAGCGGCATGTCGGCCGCGATCACCTTCCAGACCGCGCGGGATGCCGCCAACTCCCGCTTCAGCCATTCCAGTTGCTCGGCACCGAGGATGCCCTGCGGGTCGACCGCCTGGTTGTCGGGCGAGTTGGGGTCTCGGTAGGTGCGCATGTCCAGCACGAACACGTCCAGCAGGGGACCGTGCCGCATGACCCGGTACACCCGGCCGTTCTTGTCGCCCGGCTGCAGCGTGGAGATCGGGAAGTACTCGCTGAACGCGCGCCGGGCGCGGGCGGCGAGCACGTCGATGCTCTTCTCGGTGTAGCGGGTGTCGGAGGAGGCGATCACCTCGCCCGGGTACCAGTTGTTGCGGACCTCGTGGTCGTCCCACTGGATGATCGACGGCACCTGGGCGTTGAACCGCCTGAGGTTCTCGTCGAGCAGGTTGTAGCGGAAGTTGCCGCGGTACTCGGCCAGGGTCTCGGCGACCTTGGACTTCTCCTCGGTGGTGATGTTCCGCCAGGTGCTGCCGTCGGGCAGGGCCTGGGTGGCCGAGATGGGGCCGTCGGCGTAGATGTTGTCACCGCTGCACAGGAAGAAGTCCGGGTCCAGCTTCGCCATCGCGTCGTAGATGCGGTATCCGCCGAGGTCGGGGTTGATGCCCCAGCCCTGCCCGGCCAGGTCGCCAGACCACAGGAACCGCACCCCGCGGCGCCGCTGGAGAGGCGTCGTACGGAAGGTGCCGGTCACCGGCTCGCCGGTGCGGCGCGGGTCGTCCGGGTCGGCCAGCAGCACCCGGTAGTGGATCTGCTCGCCGGCGGGCAGCCCGTGCAGCCGCGTGGTGCCGGTGAAGTCGGTGTCCGGGCCCAGAAGCGGCCCCTGCCATCTGCGCGGGTTGCGGAACGACTCGGTCGCGGCGGTCTCGACGATCATCCGGGCCGGGCGGTCCGAGCGCACCCAGACCAGACCGGAGTGGGCGGTCACGTCGCCGGCCTGGACGCCCCATCCCGCCTTCGGGCGTCCCGACAGGGAGAACGCCGGCGCCGCGCCGAGCGCGGTGGGCAGGGTCAGGGCCGCCGAAGCGGCCAGGGAGCCGCGCAGCACGCTGCGGCGGGCGGGGAAGGGACGGTGTGACATGGGATGCGCCTCCAGGGACGTATTCCGGCCAATGGGCACCGCAACACCTACTCGTGCGCCACGGCGCGCACGGAAACCGCAAGTGAACAACGGACCCCGGCCGCACGGTGAAGGACACCCGTCACGCGCGCGTGGCGTCGCCATCACCCGTACGCCTTCCCGGACACGTACGGCCGACAGGTGCGCGCAACCCGGTACCGGGCGAACGCCGTCGACGGGCCGCCGTGCCGTGCGCGGACAACGGACGTACCGCCGAACCGGCCGCGGCCGCCCGCCCCAGGACCGCCCGGCCGGGTCAGCGGCTGCCGTCCAGGATGACCCGGGCGACCAGCGCGGGGTCGTCGTTCATCGGGACGTGCCCGCAGCCGGGCAGTCGCACCAGCCGGGCCCCGGGGATGATCCGCTTGGCACGAACGCCCTGACGGTACAGCAGCAGCCGGTCCCTGGTGCCCCACGCCACGGTGACCGGCAGTCCGGGCACGTCCTCGGTGAACTGGACGGACGTGCCAGCCCGGAGGGTCTCGGCGAACCCCTCGGCGCGGGCGAGCGCCAGGGTCTCGGCGACGACGGCCTCGGGTGAACGGCGGGCGGGACGGGCGTAGATGGTGCTCGTCAGGACCGTCCGGCCGGCCGCGGTGCGCGACAGTCGCTCCACCACCGGCAGCGGCGTGTTCCGCGCGGCCTGCCGCATCGCGGAAAGGACCGTGAACGCGTACCGGCGCTCGACGGGGGTCCAGAAACCGGCGGGGGCGAGGGCGGTGACGGACCGTACGAGCTTCTCGCGGCCCAGCTCCAGGGCCAGCAGTCCGCCGAGGGAGTTGCCCGCCACGTGCGGACGCTCGATCCCCAGCGCCTCGCACAGCGAGCCGAGGGCGGGCACCACGGTCGCCAGGTCGTAGGCGAGCCCCTCCGGCAGGGCCGGGGACGCGCCGAAGCCCGGCAGGTCGACCGCGATCACGTCCCGCTCGGTCGCCAGGATGTCCACGACCGGGTCCCAGGCCTGCCGGTGGTGGCCGATGCCGTGCAGCAGCAGGAGCGGTTCGCCCTCGCCCACACGCGCGTAGGAGACGGTCACGGTCCGCGGGCCGTGCGGGGAGGGGACGCTGAAGGAGACCGTGGCCGACATCTGCTGCTCCTCGTCTGGGGGGCACGGACGATGTGGTAGACAGCTTGTCAGCAATTGCTACCCGCGGGTAGCCCCCGTCTCGACGCGGTTCGGCCACAGGCGGCCCGCGGCCATTGTGCTGCGTCAACCGCCTTGTCTCCTGGACATGGTCGGAGCGTGTCGGATGGGATGTGACGGTGACGACCGACACTACGACCGAGGTCTTCGAAGAGCACCGTCCCGTCCTGATGGGGGTGGCCTACCGCATGCTCGGCCGGGTCGCCGACGCCGAGGACGTCGTCCAGGAGGCCTGGCTGCGCTGGTCCCGCGCCGACCGCGACGCCGTGCGCGAACCGCGCGCCTACCTCGTCCGTGTCACCACCCGGCTGGCCGTCGACCGGCTGCGGCAGGCGCAGGCCCGCAAGGAGGCCTACGTCGGGCCCTGGCTGCCCGAGCCCTACGTCACCGACTTCGGCGACACGGCGCCGGACGCGGCGGACCGGGCCGTGCTCGCCGACTCCGTCTCGCTCGCCGTCCTCGTCGTCCTGGAGTCCCTGTCGCCGCTGGAGCGCGCGGTGTTCGTGCTCAGAGAGGCCTTCGGGTTCCCGTTCGGGGAGATCGCCGCCACCCTCGACCGCAGCGAGGCCGCGGTGCGCCAACTCGCCGCACGCGCGCGCAAGCACGTCGACGAACGTCGGCCGCGCTACGACGTCGACCCCGCCGAACGCCGCGACCTGACCGAGCGTTTTCTCGCCGCGGCCGTCGAGGGCGACCTCAAGGGGCTGATGGAACTGCTCGCCCCGGGCGCACGGCTGATCGGCGACAGCGGCGGCCGCGCCAAGGCACCGCTGCGCGTCCTGCAGACCGCGGACAAGGTCGGCCGGTTCCTCGCCGCCGTGGCCGGGCAGCCTCCGGCGGACATGTCGCTGCGATTCCTGGAGCTCAACGGCGGTCCCGCCCTGCTCGTCCTGTCCGGCGGCAAGCCCGACACCGTGTTCCAGGTGGACGTGGTGGACGGGCGCGTCCAGTGCGTCTACGCCATCCGCAACCCGGACAAGCTGGCCTCCCTGCCGGTGGACCGGCAGCCGGACGAGTGATCGGGAAGCCCCCGTACGACGGAGGCGGCGCGGACCTCGGCGAAGCCTCCGTAGCACGCAGTCCGTGAACGGAGGCTTCGCCGACATGTCGTGCGCGTCGCCCACTGCGAACGCACTGTGAACGCTTCGTGACAGACCGCACAGGGAATGGGCGACCGGTCGAGGATTGGTCTTGACCAAGGGTGGGGGCCGCCCTATGGTCGCAGAGAAGTGCAACAACCTTTAAAAAACAAGGGCGCTTAAAAGCCGCCGGGCCACGGCGATCGCGGAGGACAGGGTGGGGACCACGCAGCTGGAATCGGTGCCGGAGCCCAAGTACTGGCATCTCAAGACCGTGCTCACCGAAGCACTCGACTCCGAGTTCTCGGTGGGCGAGATCCTGCCCAACGAACGGGATCTCGCCGCCAGGTTCGGGGTCGCCCGCGCCACGCTCCGCCAGGCGCTGGAACAGCTCGAGCTGGAAGGCCGCCTGCAGCGCCGCCGCGGGGTCGGCACCACCGTCGCCCCGCCGCGCGTCGGGGTGGCCGTCAGTGCCGAGGGGCACACCTGGCCCGGGGCGGTCGGCGACGACTGGCAGCCCACGGACTGCATGGACGTGGTCCCGCCCGCCGCGGTGGCCGACCTCCTGGAGACCGACCAGGGCGAGCAGGTGCACACAGTACGCCGCTCCCGCGTGTCGCACGGCCGGCCCGTGGCCGCCGAACTGCTCTACATCCCGCACTCCTCGGTGCCCGACCTCTCTGCGATCGACGCCCCCTCCGGCGCGGCACGCGCGCGTGCCGTGCTGCGCGAGCTGCAGCACCTGGAGCTGGAGGGCCGGGACCAGGCGGTCGAGCTGGGCTCGGTCAGCGCCGAGGACGCCAAGGAACTCGACCGGCTGCCCGGTGCGCCCGTCCTCGTCGTCACCACCCGCTTCCACTCCGGCGGACGCACCGCGGCCGTCTCCGTCGCGACCTACCGCGCCGACACCTGCCGCCTGACCTTCGGTGGCGACATCGAGATCCACCACGGCCCGGAGCGCCGCGCCTCCTGACCGCGCCGCCGCACCCGGCAGCCGGCAGCGAAGGCCGCATCCGTCGCATTCGGCAGCGACCATCGAAGGCCGCATCCGTCGCGCCCCGGTCACCCGGGGCGCGGCGCCGTTGGGACACCTACGGGTTGCGAGCGGCATTCAGCGCCGTGCCGTGACCGTCCCCTCCACGGCGAACAGCTGTTCCTCCACGTGGTCCAACGCCAGCCGCAGCGCGCCCGTCGCCACCGCCGCCTCGCCCAGCTGCGACAGGGCCACCCTCGGGGGGCGCAGGCAGTAGCGGGCCAGCTCGTGGCGCAGCGGGTCCAGAACGCCGTCCAGGCCCGCCGCCCAGCCGCCGATCACGACCAGTTCGGGGTCGAGGGCCAGGACGAGGGCCGCCACGTCGTGCACCAGCCGCTGCAGGAAGCGGTCCACGGCGGCGCGGGCCCGCTGGTCGCCCTCACGGGCCAGCGCGAAGACATCGGCCACCTGCTGCTCGTCCAGCGGCTGCAGCGGCTCGTCCGTGGTCGACAACAACGTCTCCGGCTTCGCCTCGCGGCCCAGCAGATGCAGCGCGCCGATCTCCCCTGCCGCCCCACCGTAGCCGCGGTGCAGCCGACCGCCGATGAGCGAACCGGCGCCGGGGCTCAGCCCGACCAGGACGAACACCACGTCGTCGGACTCCGTGGCGGCGCCCTTCCAATGCTCCGCGACGGCCGCCGCGTTGGCGTCGTTCTCGACGAGGACAGGGCACTTGAAGGAGCGGCTCAGCCGTTCGCCCAGCGGCAGACCGGTCCACTCGGGCAGAGCCGTGCCCAGGCGCACCGTGCCGTCCGCCTCCACGATGCCGGGGGTGGCCACCCCGACCGCGCGCAGCGAACCACGGGACACGCCCGACCGGCGCAGCAGCTCGGCGACGGTGCCGCGCAGCCGCTCCAGCCGCTCGTCGGCCGGCGCGGACTCGTCGACCTCCTTGGAGAGGCTGCCGAGCTCACGGCCGTCGAGATCGGCGAGGAGCGCGGTCACCCGATGCGCGCCGACGTCCAGCCCCAGCAGATGGCCCGCCTCCGCCCGGAACCGGAACCTGCGTGCGGGCCGCCCCTGCCGCCGGGCCGCGCCCTCCTCGGCCGCCGCCTCCACCACGAGCCCGGCCTCGATCAGCCCCTCGACGACTCCCTCGACGGTCGGCCGGGACAGTCCGGTCACCCGGGTGATCTCGGTGAGCGTCGCACAGTCCGTCGCGCGCAGCGCGTGCAGCACCACGGCGGAGTTGATCCGTCGCAGCAGAGAGGGGTCCCCGCCGGTCAGCCCCACCCGTGTCCTCCCCAGGTCATGCGCGTGTTGGCCGGATCGTACTCGGCACCGCGCCGACCCGCGAGGGCCGGGCGCCCTCCGTGATCGGGAACGGCCACCGACCTCCTGCCCGACAACGCCGGACAGCCGTCCTGCGCGAGGCACCGAACCGAAGGGATGCCGGTGCCGTGGACAGGGCTCGTGGTGACGGCGGTGGTGCTGCTCGCAGGCGCCCGGAGCACGGCGCGAGGACGACTGATGGTCCGGACCTCTGACGCCACGCCAGTTGTCAGTGGTGACTGGTCTACTGGACGCATGACCATCGACCATCACCTGGCCACGATCGACCGGCTGTGTCTGCGCGAGTTCCCCGCGCGACCCGGCCGGTCGGACGTGGGCTTCGGGGGGCCCGGGTTCCACATCGCCGAGTTAACGGTGAGCGTCGGCCTCGGTACGGGTGACGGCGCGGCACGGGAGCGCACGGCGGAGGACTTCGACGCATGGAGGGAAGCGATCGCCCAGCGGCTGAACGACCGGTGGGGGCAGGGACAGCGCTGGGGGATGCTGACCCTCGGCGTGCGCAGGGCGCGCGGCGAGGAGATACCGCAGCCCTGGGCGTTGCTGGGCGACCTCGTGCATGAGGTGCATCTGTGGCAGGCGGACGGCACCGGCCGGTGGGTCGCCCTGGGAGTGGCCGAGCGCGACGAGACCGACGAGATACGACTCCTCGCGGTCGTCACGGCCATAGACCCGCCCTGACCGTCCTAGTCCTGCGCGGCGTGCCTCAGCCGTGCGAACTCCTCCGCCATCGTCGCCGCCGTCCAATGCGCGTTGAGCCCGCTGGGATTGGGCAGCACCCAGACGCGGCTGGAGCCGATCGTCCGCTCCTGCGGGCCGACACGGGCCATGCGGTCGTCGAAGGCCGCCCGGTACGCGGTCACCCCGACCACGGCCAGGAACTTCGGCCGCAGCCGCTCCACCTTGGCGCCGAGGATCCGTCCGCCCTCGCGGTACTCCTCGGCGGTCAGCTCGTCGGCCCGCGCCGTCGCCCGCGCCACCACGTTTGTGATCCCGAGCCCGTACGACAGCAACTCGGCCTGCTCGGACGGCTGGAGCAGCCGCGGGGTGAAGCCCGACAGATGCAGCACGGGCCAGAAGCGGTTGCCGGGGCGGGCGAAGTGATGGCCCGTCGCCGCGGTCATCAGCCCCGGGTTGATACCGCAGAAGAGGATGTCGAGGCCGTCCGCGACCACGTCCGGTACCAGACGGTCGCGGGCGGCCTCCAGGTCCGCCGGGGTGAACCGGGTCAGAGGATCGCCCCCGGGGTGTAGCCGGCGGCCTCCGGGTGCTGTTTCACGATCTCCTCGACGCGGGCGACGATCGAGGCGACCTGGTCGGCCGCGGCGCCCGTGAAGGACAGCTTGTCCGCCATCAGCGCGTCGAGCTCGGCGCGGTCCAGCGGGATGCGCTCGTCGGCGGCCAGGCGGTCGAGCAACTCGTTGCGCTCGGCACCCTGCTCACGCATCGCCAGGGCGCAGGCGACGGCGTTCTCCTTGATCGCCTCGTGCGCGACCTCCCTGCCCACGCCCGCGCGCACCGAGGCCATCAGCACCTTGGTGGTGGCGAGGAACGGCAGGTAGCGGTCCAGCTCCCGCGCGACGACCGCGGGGAAGGCGCCGAACTCGTCGAGCACCGTCAGGAACGTCTCCAGCAGCCCGTCCAGTGCGAAGAACGCGTCCGGCAGCGCGACCCGGCGCACCACCGAGCAGGACACGTCGCCCTCGTTCCACTGGTCGCCCGCCAGCTCGCCGGTCATCGAGGCGTAGCCGCGCAGGATCACCATCAGGCCGTTGACACGCTCGCAGGAGCGGGTGTTCATCTTGTGCGGCATCGCGGAGGAGCCGACCTGCCCCGGCTTGAAGCCCTCGGTCACCAGCTCGTGGCCGGCCATCAGCCGGATCGTCTTCGCCAGCGACGACGGCGCGGCCGCGAGCTGGACCAGCGCGGTGACGACCTCGTAGTCCAGGGAGCGCGGGTAGACCTGGCCGACGGAGGTGAAGGCCTGGGAGAAGCCCAGGTGCTCGGCGATCCGGTGCTCCAGCTCGGCGAGCTTGCCCGCGTCGCCGCCCAGCAGGTCCAGCATGTCCTGCGCCGTGCCGACGGGGCCCTTGATGCCGCGCAGCGGGTAGCGGCCGAGCAGCTCCTCGACGCGGCCGTACGCGACAAGCAGCTCGTCGGCGGCCGTGGCGAAACGCTTGCCGAGGGTGGTGGCCTGCGCGGCCACGTTGTGGGAGCGGCCGGCCATGACCAGCTCGCCGTACTCGCCCGCCAGCTTGGCGAGGCGCGCCAGGACGGCCACCGTGCGGTCGCGCATCAGCTCCAGGGAGAGCCGGATCTGCAGCTGCTCGACGTTCTCGGTCAGGTCGCGGGAGGTCATGCCCTTGTGCACCTGCTCGTGCCCGGCGAGTGCGTTGAACTCCTCGATCCGCGCCTTCACGTCGTGCCGGGTGACCTTCTCGCGATCCGCGATCGAGGTGAGGTCGACCTGGTCGAGGACGCGCTCGTAGTCGGCGATCGCCTGGTCCGGCACCTCGATCCCGAGGTCCTTCTGGGCCCGCAGCACGGCGAGCCAGAGCTGCCGCTCCAGCCTCACCTTCTGCTCGGGGGACCAGAGAGTGGCCAGCTCGACGGAGGCGTAGCGTCCGGCGAGGACGTTCGGGATACGGGGCTTTGCGGGCGCAGCAGTCACGTGTACGGATTCTACTGGCGATTCCTGCAGGCCAGATCCACGGGCCGGTTCGGCGGAACCTACGAGACGGCCGTCACGTAAGCGCTACCGCCTGCTGTCAGCGACCTCCGCCAGGATGTCCGCGTGGCACAGCTCCGGCGCACACCAGCACGCGAGGGTCTTGCCGCGCAGCTCGGGGACCCGGGCCAGCAGGTCGGGACGGCCCATGAGGTAGTCCCGGTACTTGGCCATCACCTCCTCCCGCGTCCCGTCGTGCTTCTTCTTGGACGTGTCGATCTGGAAGGGGTTGTACAGCGGGTGCTGGGCGAGGTCCCAGCCGCCCCGGGTGAGGCGGCGGCCGACGTAGACGACGTTCCTCGGCGCGTGTTCCAGCCGGGGGCCGTACTCCTGAAGGCGGCCCTTGAGGTTGATCACCTTGGTGGTCACGCGCTGCTCCCTCCGGTGGTCCCCACCCCTACACGGTCGGGCCCTCGTACGGCAGCAGTTCCGGACGCTTGGCAGGGCGGCCGTCGCCCGAGGAGCGGCCGGTCAGCCGCCGTCCTATCCACGGCAGCAGATGCTGCCGGGTGAAGCGGACGTCCGCGGTCCGGCGGGCGACCCAGCTCGGTGGCGCGGTCGGGGGCGGTGGTGTGCGCCACTCCGTATCCTCCGCCTCGTACCCGAGCGTCTGCCACACGGCTTCCGCCACCCGGCGGTGCCCGTCGGCCGTCAGGTGCAGCCGGTCCACGTCCCACAGGCGCGGGTCGGCGAGCGACGGTGCCCCGTACAGGTCGACGACGAGCGCGCCGTGCCGTGCGGCGAGGTCGTCGACACAGGCGAACAGCTCCTCCATACGGGGCCGGAAGCGCTCGAGGACCGGGCCCTGCCGGCCGGGGCTGCGCATCAGGACGAGCTGTTTGCACGACGGGGCGAGCCGCTCCACGGCTTCCGTCAGCAGCGCCCGTACGCGCCCCATGTCGCACTTGGGCCGCAGCGTGTCGTTGAGCCCGCCGACCAGGGTGATGACGTCGGCCCCCATCGCTGCGGCGAGGTCCACCTGCTCGTCGACGATCTGAGCGATCAGCTTGCCGCGCACAGCGAGGTTGGCATACCGGAATCCGGGGGTCCGTGCGGCCATCCGGCCCGCCAGGACATCGGCCCAGCCGCGGTAGGAGCCGTCGGGCAACAGGTCCGACATGCCCTCGGTGAAGGAGTCGCCGACGGCGACCAGGCTGGAGTAGGTGGGGTTCGTCTGCATGGCGCCGTAGATGCTATCCCGGCCGTCCCTACTCCATACCCACCGGTCGGTCAGTCTGCGCCGGGCCGCTCGTCGCATGCCCGCCCGCCGCCCCGCGCAGGGCGGCGGCGAAGCTCTTCACGGGGTCCGGGAGCCACCCCCGGTGTGGTTCCCGGGGGTGGCTCCCGGGCGATCGCGGCGGAGCCACGGCGTCAGGCGGGCCGACGGAGTGCACGAGCGTCAGGCAGGCCGAGGGAATCCCAGGGCATCAGGCCGGCTGGCCGAACAGCTGGCGCAGCACGTCTTCCATCGTCATCAGGCCCGCGAGGCGGCCGTCCGTGCCCAGGACCGCTGCCAGGTGGGTGCGGCTGCGGCGCATGGCCGTGAGGACGTCGTCCAGCGGGGTGGTCTCGCGCACCCGGGCGATGGGCCGCATGTCCCGCAGCCGGAACGGCACATCCCGTGGTGAGGCGTCCAGGGCGTCCTTGACGTGGAGATAGCCGACGATCCGCCGGCCCTCGTCCACCACCGGGAAGCGCGAGAAGCCGGACTGGGCCGACAACTGCTCCAGCTGTTCCGGAGTGACGCCCACCCGGGCGTAGACGACGTGCTCCAGCGGCACCACCACGTCCCGTACGGGCCGTCGGCCGAGGACCAGCGCGTCGTGCAGCCGCTCCTGCGCACGGTCGTCGATGAGCCCGGCCGCGCTGGAGTCCTTGACGAGCCGCACCAGTTCGTCGTCCGAGAACGTGGCCGCGACCTCGTCCCGAGTCTGCACCCGCAGCAGCCGGAGGAGCGCGCTCGCGAACGCGTTCACCGTGAAGATGACCGGGCGCAGCGCCCGGGACATGGCCACCAGTGGCGGGCCGAGCAGCAGGGCCAGCCGCACCGGCTCCGCGAGCGCGACGTTCTTCGGCACCATCTCGCCGAGCAGCATGTGCAGATACGTGGCCAGCGCCAGCGCGATGACGAACGACACGGCATGCCCCGCACTCTGGGGCACACCCACCGCGTGGAACACCGGCTCCAGCAGGTGCTCGATCGCCGGCTCGGCGACCACACCGAGGACCAGGGTGCACAGGGTGATGCCGAGCTGAGCCGCGGCCAGCAGCGCCGACACGTGCTCCAGCCCCCACAGCACGCTGCGCGCCCGGCGCTCGCCCGCCTCGGCGCGCGGCTCCACCTGGCTGCGCCGCACGGAGATCAACGCGAACTCGGCGCCCACGAAGAACGCGTTCGCGACCAGCGTCAACAGACCGATCAGCAACTGGACGACGGTCACCGTTCCCCCTCCTCAAGGGTGCGCGGCGCGTGCATCAGCACGCGCGCGGCCCTGCGTCCCGATGCGTCCACCACGTCCAGCCGCCAGCCCGCCACCTCGATGCGGTCACCCCTGACGGGTATGCGGCCCAGTTCCGTCGCGACGAGTCCGGCAAGCGTCTCGTACGGCCCCTCCGGCACCCGCAGCCCCACGCGCGCGAGCTGGTCGACGCGGGCCGAGCCGTCGGCCGAGTACAGCGCCCGGCCGACGGCGTCGATCCCGGCCGACGCCAGGTCGGGTGTCTCGTGCGGATCATGCTCGTCGCGCACCTCGCCGACGACCTCCTCGACGATGTCCTCCAGCGTGGCGACCCCGGCGGTGCCGCCGTATTCGTCGATGACCACGGCGATGGTGTTCTTGCCGGAGAGCCGGTCCAGCAGCCGGTCGACGGTGAGGGATTCGGGAACGAACAGCGGTTCGCGTATCAGCTGTGCTACGGACCGCAGCGGCCGCTCCTCGGCGGGCACGGTGAGGATGTCCTTGATATGGGCGGTGCCGATGACCGAGTCGAGGCTGCCGCGGTAGACGGGGAACCGCGACAGGCCCGTCGCGCGTGTCGCGTTCGCGACGTCCTCGCAGGTCGCCTGGGCGTCCAGGGCGACGACCTGGACGCGCGGGGTCATCACGTTCTCCGCGGTCAGATCGGCGAGGTTCAGGGTGCGGACGAACAGCTCGGCGGTGTCCGCCTCCAGTGCGCCCTGTCGCGCGGAGTGCCGGGCGAGCGCCACCAGTTCCTGGGGGCCGCGAGCGGAGGCCAGCTCCTCGGCCGGCTCGAGGCCGAAGCGGCGCACCACGCGGTTGGCGGTGTTGTTCAGATGCGTGATGAAGGGGCGGAACGCGCGGCTGAACCAGCGCTGCGGCCCGCCCACCCGCTTGGCCACGGCCAGCGGCGAGGAGATCGCCCAGTTCTTCGGCACCAGCTCGCCGACCACCATCAGGAACACCGTCGACAGAGCCGTGCCGATGACCAGGGCCACGGACGGGGCCGCCGAGCGGGGCACGCCCAGTGCCTCGAGGGGACCCGCGATCAGCTTCGCGATCGACGCCTCGGAGAGCATGCCGACCACCAGGTTGGTGACCGTGATCCCGAGCTGCGCACCGGAGAGCTGGAACGTCAGGTTCCGCACGGCCTTGAGAGCGCCTGCCGCGCCGCGCTCACCGCGCCGTGCGGCATGCTCCAGCTCGCTGCGCTCGACCGTGGTGAGGGAGAACTCCGCCGCGACGAAGACACCGCAGGCCACCGAGAGCAGAACCGCCACCAGCAGGAGGAGCACTTCGGTCATCGGGTCACCTCCGTCCCAGGATCGGCCAGGGGCGCGGGGACCGCGCGATCACGGGTACTGGGAGGCTCGCCCATGGACGGACGCTCACACCTTTCATGGTGGGACGGGTTGACCCCGACAGGGGGGCAGCTTGGCTCCTCCATGGTAAAGGATCGGCAAAGTGGCTCCTGTGGCTCAGTCGGTGAGCGGCTTGACCCACCTCCGCCAGTGCTCCTCGGGCGTGTACCCGGCCGCCCGCCACGCATGGTGCGCGGTCTCGTTGCGCTGCAGCACCATCGCGTCCCCGCGGCGCCCCCCGAGCCGCACGAACCGCTCCTCCGCCGCGGACAGCAGCGCAGAACCGATGCCCTGCCGCCGACTTTCCGGATGCACCGCGAGCCGGTACAGATGGCAGCGCCAGCCGTCGAAGCCCGCGATCACCGTGCCGACCAGCCGGCCGTCCCGCTCCGCGAGGATCAGGGCCTCCGGGTCGCGGTCGACGAGCCGCTGCACCCCGTCCCGGTCGTCGCTGATGCTCGTGCCCTCCGCGGCCACCTTCCAGAAGGCCAGCACGGTGTCCAGGTCCTCGGGCCCGGCGGCCCGTATCCGCAGATCACTCATGCGGTGATCCGATCACGCCGCCGACAGACAGATCCGGGAATTCCGGCATGCGGACGGAAGTGGACAGGGGATGCAAGCCGCGGGCGGCCCCCAACGGCTACGCGCCGCGCAGCGCCTCGATGACCGGTGCGAACGCCTCCATCGACGGCTCCAGGACGGTCAGGTACGTGAATCCGTACCGTTCGCGCTGCGCCCACACCTGCTCGACGATCTGCTCCAGCGTGCCGATCAGGAAGATGGGCAGTTCCAGGGCCTGTTCCGGCGTCAGGTTCGGCAGGTGCTCCAGCAGGGGGCGCACGGCGGCCTCGCGGTCCTCCGTGACGACGACCCTCTGGATCAGCACATTCAGCTCGGCGGGCTCGCCGCGGCCCGCCGCGAGCCTGCGGTACAGACCCACGCGCTCGTCGAGCTGCTCGGCCGTGATCGGCTCCAGCTGTCCCGTCGTGCTCCCCGGCACCGAGCGCGCCCCCGTGAACGCGGCGATGTCGGCGTGCTCGGCGGTGAGCTTCAGCATCCGGTCGCCGTTGGCGCCGATCAGCAGCGGCACCCGCGGTCGCTGCACGGGGCGCGGCCGGTGGTCCTCCGAGCCCAGCAGCCGGTCCAACTCCTCCACGGTGCGCCGCAGATGGTCCACGCGCTCACGCGGCGAGCCGTACGGCAGCCCCGCCTGCTCGTGCTCCGCCCGGACGTAGCCGGTGCCGAGCCCCAGCTCCAGCCGGCCACCGGTCAGCGCGTCCGTCGTCGCCACCTCGCGGGCCAGCAGCACCGGGTTCCAGAAGCCGGCGTTGAGCACGAACGTCCCCACCCGGGGATGCTCGGTCGCCTCCGCCGCCGCGACCAGCGCCGGGAACGGAGCCGGCCAGCCGATGTGGTCCGGGACGAGGATGACGTCGTAGCCGATCTCCTCCGCCCGCCGACACTTGGCGCGCCACTCGGCGGCCGGTGCGGGTTCGAGCATGTTGACGCCGAAACGGAACGGGCGTGGCATGAACTCTCCTCGTCTATAGGCGACTTGAGTACCCCACGCGATTCCATCACTCGTGCGCGATCGCCGCCAGCACATTCATGCGCGACGCACGCAACGCCGGCAGCAACGCCGCCACCACCCCCACGACCGCCGAACCCACCATGACGGCGACGACGGTGCCCCACGGGATTGCCAGCGCCTTCATGCCCTGCAGCGCCAGTACCCGCTGTGTGCACAGACCCCACACGATCCCCAGTGCCAGCCCGAGGACGGCGCCGAACACCGCGATCACCACCGACTCCAGCCGGATCATGCGCCGCAACTGCCTCCGGGCCAGTCCGATCGCGCGCAGCAGCCCGATCTCCCGTGTGCGCTCGACGACGGACAGGGCGAGGGTGTTGACGACCCCGAGCACCGCGATGACGATCGCGAGGCCCAGCAGCGCGTAGACCAGGTAGAGCAGCACCGCGATCTGGTTGTGCACCAGCTTCTTGTAGTCGGCCTGGTCGCGGGCCTGCACCTGCGGGTAGGGGGCGAGGGTCTTCTCCAGCCGAGTGCGCAACCGGTCCTTGGAGGTGCCGGGTGCCGCGTTCACGAAGAGCGCCGTGTCCTGCCCCTGCGGCACCTGCCTCTGGAGCGTCCCCATGCCGAAGAACAGCCCGCCCCGCGTACTGAAGTTGTTCGAGCCGGCCTGGTTGGTGAGCGCGCCGACCCTGAGATCGGTGCGGCGTTCGCCCGGGAACTGCACAGGGATCGTGGAGCCCAGGCGGACGCCGTGGTCCCTGGCGAACGCCGCGTCCACGGCGAGGGCGCCGTCCGCGAGCGCGGTGGCCGTGCCGCCCCGGACGTAGGTGAGGTGGGCGACCTCGTCGAGCCGCCGGTCGAAGGCCGTGGCCGTGGTCGCGATCCGCTCGCCGTCCGGCAGGACGATCGCCACGGGTGTGTACCGCTGCCGTACGACGAGCCCGGCACCCTCCGTGGCACGCACCCGGTCGGTGATCTCCTGGGGGAAGGGCTCGGGCGTTCCCGATCTGCTCTGCACCACGAAGTCCGCGCCCAGCGTCTTGTCGATCTGCTGGTCGAACGACCTGGACATGGACGTGCTCGCCACCGACATCCCGGCCACCAGCGCGAGCCCGACCATCAGGGCGGAGGCGGTTGCCCCGGTGCGGCGCGGATTGCGCAGGGCGTTGCGCTGGCTCATCCGGCCGATCGAGCCGAACAGGGCGGGGAAGGCCGCCCCCAGCACCCGGATCAGCGGACGCACCAGCAGGGGGCCCGCGATCACGGTCGCGACGAGCGTGAGCACGACACCGATGCCGAGCAGCGTGGTGGCGGGCGCGGTCCTCGTCGCCCGGGCGCAGCCCGCCAGCGCGGCCACGCCGAGCGCGCCGACGATCGCCCCCGCCACCGCGCGCAGCGTCAACGGCCGGCCGACACCGGCGACCTCGGCGTCAGCGAGAGCCGCCATGGGGGAGACGCGGGCCGCGCGCCGGGCCGGGAGGTAGGCGGCGACGAAGGTGACGCCGACCCCGACCGCGTAGGCGGCGACCGGAGTGACCCAGCCGATCACCATCTCGGTCGACCTGATGTTCATGCCGAACACGCTCATCAGCCGGATCAGCCCGGCCGCCAGCCCGACCCCCGCGGCCAGCCCCAGCGTCGAGCCGACCAGGCCGAGCAGCAGCGCCTCGGTCAGCACGGACCGGCGCACCTGCCGCCGCTCGGCGCCCAGGGCGCGCAGCAGCCCCAGCTCGCGGGTGCGCTGGGCGATCAGCATCGAGAACGTGTTGACGATGAGGAACACCCCCACGAGCACGGCGATACCGGCGAAGCCCACCATCACGTACTTGATCACGTCGAGGAACGCGCCGAGCCGGTCGGTGTCGGACTTGGCCTGTTCCGCCGCGGTCCTCAGGTCGTACGAGGTCGAGCCGATCGCGTCGGAGATCCGCTGTTTGAGCCGTGCGTCGCTCACGTCCGGTGCCGCGTCGACGGAGATGCTCGTGGCCACGTCCGTGCGGCCCAGCAGCCGGGTCTGCGCGGTCGGCGTGTCCAGGAAGACCAGGGCGGCGCCCGGGTTGGTGGTGGTGAAGGTGGCGATCCCGGCCACGCGCACCTTGAAGGACCCGGGACGGGCGACCACCGTCAGCGTGTCGCCGATCCGCACGTGCTTGTGCCGGGCGGTGTCCGCGTCCAGCAGCGCCTCGCCGGGACCCTGCGGGGCGTGCCCGGACGTGAGCCGGACCGGACTGTGCTTCGTGGCGGACCAGTTCCTGGCGATGGTGGGCGCGCCGGTGGTGGGACCCACCGGATCGTTCCTGCGGTCGACGACCGTGATGTCCTGGACGGCGACGTCGGCATGCGCGGCGGCGACGCCGTCCACCCGGGCCACCCGGGAGGCCAGCGAGGCCGGAAGGGTCGGCGTCGCCCCGGACGGGATCCGGGACGGCAGGTCCTGGCGGGGGCTCACGGTGACATCGGCCGCCGTGGAGGCGAACAGCCGGTCGAAGGTCCGGGAGACCGTGTCCGAGAAGATCAGGCTGCCCGCGACGAACGCCACCGACAGGAGCACGGCCAGCGCGGAGAGCGCGAGTCGTCCCTTGTGCGCGAGGAAGCTGCGCAGCGTCGCCTTCAGCATGGTCGCACCGGTCCGACGTCCTCAGTTCTCGCGGCCGGACGCGCCGTCGAAGACCGCCCGGACCGTGTCGAAACGCTTCATGCGCTCCAGCACGGCCTCGGCAGTCGGCCGCTCCATCTCGTCCACGATCCGCCCGTCCGCCAGGAACAGCACCAGATCGGAGTGGGCCGCCGCGCCCGGATCGTGGGTGACCATGACGACGGTCTGCCCCAGTTCGTCCACGGCCCTGCGCAGGAACCCCAGCACCTCGAGCCCCGCCCGGGAGTCCAGGTTGCCCGTCGGCTCGTCCGCGAAGATCAGCTCGGGGCGGGAGGCGAGCGCCCGGGCGCAGGCGACGCGCTGCTGCTGCCCGCCGGACAGCTGGGAGGGCCGGTGCCCGAGCCGGTCCCGCAGCCCCAGCGTGTCGATCACCTGGTCGAGCCATTCCGGGTCGGGTTTCCTGCCCGCGATGTCCATGGGCAGCGTGATGTTCTCGGCCGCGTTCAGCGTCGGGATCAGATTGAACGACTGGAACATAAAACCGATGCGGTCCCGGCGCAGCCGGGTCAGCTCGCGGTCCTTCAGGCCCGTGATCTCCGTGTCGCCGAGCCACACCTGCCCCGCCGACACGGTGTCGAGGCCCGCCAGGCAGTGCATCAGCGTGGACTTCCCGGAGCCGGAGGGGCCCATCACCGCGGTGAAGCGGCCGCGCGCGATGTCCACGTCGACCGAGTCCAGGGCGAGCACCGCCGTCTCTCCCGAGCCGTACGCCTTCGTCAGGCCCCGGGCGCGGGCGGCGATCCCGTCCGCCTCCGCGCGACCCGGGACGTGCTCAGCTGCAGCAGTGGACAAGACGGCCTCCTTCGTCGACGTCCCGACGCTTTGGTCTTCCCCGTCCCGGCCGAGCGTAATGTGATGCACCGCACACCGGATATCCCCCCAGGCCGGGCCGGTCTCCCCGGTCGCCCGCTTGCCGGTGCTAGCAATCCGGCGCTAGCGTCGAGGTATGGCGAAGACCCAGCTGAACGTGAGGGTGGACGAGGACACCGCCCGAGCCGCCCGCGAACGTGCCCTGGAGCGCGGTATGAGCGTCAACCGGTACATCGAAGAGCTGGTGCGACAGGACACCGGGGAAGCCGGCCACACGTTCGTCGAGGCCGCCGCCGACTTCATGAAGCAGTACGAGTCCGTCTTCGCCGAGGAGTTCGGCACCGGCCGCGAGGGCTCGCCCGAGCACACCGACGAAGGTCGCCGCTGACCGTTGAGCCACCTCAGAATCGACCTCGCCTGGCTGCTGATGGTCGCCGAACAGAAGACGCCCGGAGATCCCCAGGTCACGGACTGGGGCGCGCTCGTCGCCGCCGTCAGCCGGCACGACGCGGAGATATTCGGCGTCGCCGTCTACGACACTCCGCACGCCCGCGCGGCCGCCCTGCTCCAGCTGCTGCTGCACGTTCCGGCACTGGAACGCTCCAACGCGCTGTTCGCGTCCGCGGTCGCCTACGCCTATCTCGTCGCCAGCGGCGTCAAGGTCGTCACCTCACCGGAACAGGTGCGGGATCTGGCCCGGCTGGTCAAGAGCGGGGACGCCTCCGTGCACGACATCGCGCAGGAGCTGCGCCAGTGGAGCCTGTGACGGCTACTCCGGAAGGCCGGGCCGCCAGGCGGTGCCCAGCACGCAGTACGAGGTGGGCAGGGGCGGTCCCTTCTCCGGCATGAGCAGCCGCCGGTACGGGCCCAGTTCGAAGCCGGCGGCGCGCAGGGCAGCCACCGGGTCCCGGGAGAGGTGGCAGCCGCCGCTGAGCGGTGGCCACACCGTGCGGTCCAGGGCGCGCTGGGCGTACCGCATCACGGGCCCGCCGCCCGCGCCGTGCTCGTAGAACCGCAGGGTGCCGCCGGGCCGCAGCACCCTGCGCACCTCGCCGAGGGCCCGGGACACGTCCCGCACGCTGCACAGCACCAACGAAAGGACCGCCGCGTCGAAGGCCTCGCTCTTGACCGGCAGCGCCTCCGCCGCGCCCGGCACCACGTCCACCGGGACGTCGGCACGCAGGGCGGCCTCGACCGCCTTGTGCCGCAGCAGCCGCTCGGGTTCGATCGCGACGACCTCGGAGACGGTGCCCGGGTAGTGGGCGAAGTTCAGGCCGTTGCCGGCGCCGATCTCGATGACCCGGCCGGAGAGCCCGGCGAGCAACCGTTCGCGTACGGCGCCCAGTCCGAGGCGCGTCTCGGCGGCGACGCTGAGCCGGGCGTAGGAGCGGGCGAAGAGCGGATGGTGCACGGAGTCCCGCGGCACCGCGCGGGAGCGGACGGACCGCAGCGGCATGGAGCACCTCCCGGACAGGACGGGCGTCAACCGCATTCTGCCCCGCGCACGTCCCAGGCATCCGCGCCGCACGGACACTCGCGCATCCCGACCGGTCACTGACCGACGCCGACGTGAGCGTTTCCTCCCTCGCGGCTCACGAGGCGGCCGCCGGGCTCTACGGCGCGAATCTCGACGCGAAGCTCACGGCGTCCCACGTCCCGCCCAGTCGGGGCGCCAGCCAGTCGGCGGCCTCGGCCCGGAAGACGGCGGGTGCGCGGGACCCGGCCCCCGTGGGCAGCGCGCCCAGCAGCGGGGCTTCGGTCACCGTCGGAAGGTCCGCCAGGTTGCAGCGGGAGGCGAGGTCCGGGGACTTCGGCCAGCTGCCGATGACCACGCCCGCGGGCTCCAGCTGCCGGCGCCGGAGTTCACGTACGGTCAGCTCCGTCGAGTTCAGCGTGCCGAGGCCCGCCGACGCCACCACCAGCACCGGCGCGTCCAGCAGCTGTGCCGCATCGGCCAGGGTGCCGCCCTCGTCGTCGAACCGTACGAGCAGCCCGCCGGCCCCTTCCACGAGGACCAGGTCGTGCTCGGCGGCCAGTTTCGCGGCGGCCTCCGCCACCTCGTGCGGCCGCACGGGCGCCGTCCCGGCCCGCCGGGCGGCCGTCGCGGGCGCCAACGGCTCGGGGTAGCGGGCGAGTTCACGCGTCGTCACCGCCCCCGCGAGCCGGGCCACCTCGTCGGCGTCCCCGCGCTCGTCCGGCCGTACCCCCGTCTGCGCGGGTTTGAGCACCGCCACGGAACGCCCGGCGGCGACGGCCACCGCGGCGACGGCGGCCGTCGTGACCGTCTTGCCGATCTCCGTGCCGGTCCCCGTGATCACCAGTACCGTCATGTCACCCTTCCCGTGCCGCCGCGCACACCGCGCGCGCGATCCGTGCCACGTCCGCGTCCCCGGTCACGTACGGCGGCATCGTGTAGACGAGGTCCCGGAACGGCCGCAGCCACACCCCCTCGCGCACCGCTGCCCGGGTCGCCGCCGCCATGTCCACCTCGTGGTCGAGCTGCACGACACCGATGGCGCCGAGCACCCGCACATCCCGCACCCCCGGCAGGTCCGCCGCCTCGGCGAGTCCCCCCCTGAGGCCCGTCTCGATCCGCTTGACCTCCGACCGCCAGTCCTGGCCGAGCAGCAGGTCCACCGAGGCGCACGCCACGGCGGCCGCCAGCGGGTTGCCCATGAACGTGGGCCCGTGCGCGAGCACCGGCACCTCGCCCCGCGAGATCCCGTCGGCCACCCGAGGTGTGCACAACGTCGCCGCCATCGTCAGGTAACCGCCGGTCAGCGCCTTGCCCACGCACATCACGTCCGGTGTCACCGCCGCGTGCTCCGCCGCGAACAGCGCGCCCGTACGCCCGAACCCGGTGGCGATCTCGTCGAACACCAGCAGCACGTCGTGCGCGTCGCACGCCTCCCGCAGCACCCGCAGATACGCGGGGGAGTGGAACCGCATCCCGCCCGCTCCCTGCACCACCGGCTCCACGATCACCGCGGCCAGCTCGTCCGCGTGCCGTTCCACCAGGACGCGCAGATGCTCCGCGTACGCCTCCTCGTACTCCGGGGGCGGCGCGTCGGCGAACACCTGGCGGGGCAGCACGCCCTGCCACAGCTCGTGCATCCCGCCCTCGGGGTCGCACACGGACATCGGCTGCCAGGTGTCGCCGTGGTAGCCGCCGCGCCAGGTCATCAGGCGCCGCTTGTCCGGACGGCCGAGCGAGCGCCAGTACTGCAGGCACATCTTGACCGCGACCTCGACCGACACCGACCCGGAGTCCGCGAGGAACACATGCTCCAGACCCTCGGGCGCGATGTCGACCAGGAGTTTCGCCAGCCGGACGGCGGGCTCGTGGGTGAGCCCGCCGAACATCACATGGCTCATCCGCGCCAGTTGTGCGCGCGCGGCCTCGTTGAGGACCGGGTGGTTGTAGCCGTGGATCGCCGACCACCAGGACGACATCCCGTCGACCAGCTCTCCCGAGCCGTCCGCGAGCCGCAGCCGCACCCCGCTCGCCGACTCCACGACGAGCGGCTCCTGCCGTCCCGGCATGGGACCGTACGGATGCCAGACGTGCTGCCGGTCCAGGGCCAGCAGCACGTCAACGGGCAGGTCAGGCATTGGGCGCGAGGTCCGTTCCGGCACCGCGACGGCGTACGGCGACCAGGTCCGTACGGGGCTCGTCTACGGACGGCACCGCGGCGGAACCGCACACACCGCCACGCTCGTGGGAGCCGCACCCGTCACCCTCATGGGACCCGCACCCGGTGCTCTCGTGCGAGCCGCACCCGCCGGCCGCGGCCCGGTGCCCCGGCAGGGTCACCTGGTCCGTGCCCTCCACCTCGAACCCGGCGTCCGCGATCATCTCCAGGTCCGCCTTGCCCGCCTGGCCCTCACTGGTGAGGTAGTCGCCCAGGAAGATGGAGTTGGCCAGATGCAGGGCGAGCGGCTGCAGGGTACGGAGGTGGACCTCGCGGCCGCCCGCGATGCGCACCTCGGCGTCCGGGCACACGAAGCGGACCATCGCCAGGATCCGCAGACACCGCTGCGGCGTCAGGTTCCACTCCTTGGCGAGCGGGGTGCCCTCGAACGGGATCAGGAAGTTCACCGGAACGGAGTCCGGGTCCAGCGCACGCAGCGCGAAGACGACGTCGACCAGGTCCTCGTCGCTCTCGCCCATGCCCGCGATGAGGCCGGAACACGCCGACAGACCGGCGGCGTGCGCCTTCTGCACCGTGTCCACCCGGTCGGCGTAGGTGTGCGTGGTGGTGATGTCCCCGTACGTCCCCTCCGAGGTGTTCAGGTTGTGGTTGTAGGCGTCGGCGCCCGCCGCGCGCAGCCGTTCGGCCTGGCCGTCGGAGAGCAGGCCGAGGCAGGCGCACACCTCGACGCCCTCGTTCTGCTCCTTGATCGTCTTGATGGTGCCGGAGACCCGCTCCACGTCCCGGTCGGTGGGTCCGCGACCACTGGCGACGAGACACACCCGCTTGGCGCCGCCCGCGACACCGGCCGCGGCGGCCCGGGAGGCCTCGTCCGGCTTCAGCCAGGTGTACTTGAGGATGTCCGCCTTCGAGCCGAGCCGCTGGGAGCAGTAGGAGCAGTCCTCGGGGCACAGGCCGGACTTGAGGTTGACGAGATAGTTGAGTTTCACCCGTCGGCCGAACCAGTGGCGGCGCACCTTGCCGGCCGCGGCCACCACATCGAGCACGTCGTCGTCGGAAGTGGCGAGGACGGCGAGAGCCTCCTCGCGGGTCGGCGGCTCGCGCCGCAACCCCTTGTCCACCAGCGTGTTCAGCAGGTCCATGAGAGCCGATCCTGTCCTACGGGACCGCCCC
Organism: Streptomyces sp. NPDC001796; assembly: GCF_042892355.1. Classification (NCBI taxonomy): domain Bacteria; kingdom Bacillati; phylum Actinomycetota; class Actinomycetes; order Kitasatosporales; family Streptomycetaceae; genus Streptomyces; species Streptomyces sp. NPDC001796. The sequence continues at coordinate 114,685 of NZ_JBIAUC010000020.1, forward strand.
GGGCCAAGGAGAGTTTGCACAACAGAGACGGTTCGAGGTGTGGGTATTGCCACATCCTGGGCGGCCGGTCGTCCCGTTAGGGTCTGTGCACTGCCTACAAAACCGCGGAGGAGCCATGGCGTTCGGCTGGATCGACGAGCAGGCACAGGCACGCCGCCGGGCCGGACTGGTCCGCACCCTGCGCCCCCGCGCCGCCGACTCCCGGCTCCTGGACCTCGCGAGCAACGACTACCTGGGCCTCGCCCGGCACCCGGAGGTCGTCGAGGGCGCCGCGGAGGCGGCTCGGCGGTGGGGCGGCGGTTCGACCGGCTCACGGCTCGTCACCGGCACCACCGAGCTGCACGGTGAGCTGGAACGCGAACTGGCCGAGTTCTGCGGCTTCGAGGCGGCTCTCGTCTTCTCCTCCGGTTACGCGGCCAACCTCGCGGCCGTCACCGCGCTCGCCCCGCACGGCTCCCTGATCGTCTCGGACGCGGGCAACCACGCCTCGCTCATCGACGGCTGCCGGCTGGCGCGCGGCACCACCCAGGTCGTCGCGCACGCCGACCCCGACGCCGTGCGCAAGGCGCTCGGCACCCATGAAGGGCCCGCGGTCGCGGTGTCCGACACGGTCTTCTCGGTGGACGGCGACGCGGCACCGCTGGCCGAACTGGCGTCCGCCTGCCGCGCTCACGGCGCCGGGCTGGTCGTCGACGACGCGCACGGACTCGGCGTCCTCGGGGCCGGCGGCCGGGGCGCGCCGCACGCGGCCGGGCTCGCGGGCGCGCCGGACCTGGTGGCGACGGTGACGCTGTCGAAGTCGCTGGGCAGCCAGGGCGGCGCCGTCCTCGGACCGGCGCATGTGATCGACCATCTGGTCAACGCGGCGCGGACTTTCATCTTCGACACCGGGCTCGCCCCGGCCGCGGCGGGCGCGGCACTCGCGGCGCTGCGTATGCTGCGCCGCGAGCCGGAGCGCGCCGAGCGGGCCCGCACGGTGGCGGCGGCCCTGCACGACCGTCTCAGGGCCGAGGGCCATGAGACGGTGCGTCCGGACGCCGCCGTGGTCTCCGTGCGGGCACCCTCCCCGGAGCACGCCGTACGGTGGGCGGCCGACTGCCGGGCGGCCGGGGTCGTCGTGGGCTGCTTCCGTCCGCCGTCCGTGCCGGACGGCATCTCACGGCTGCGGCTGACCGCCCGTGCGGATCTCACCGACGGGCAGGTGGAGCACGTCGTGCGGGTGATCGGCGAGACGCGACCGTGAGTCGGCGAGACGGCCGTGCATCGCGCGTCACGGGGACCTGACCCGTACACCGTCGTACGGGGGCGGTCCCCCGGAAGGGCCCTTGGCGCAGCGACCCGGAATGTGGCTCGAAATCGGCTCGCTCACCGCCGATTTCCGCCGATGGACATGGTCAGTTCAGCCCTTTCAGGAACTCCTTCCACGCTTCGGGGCTGAACGTCAGGGCCGGTCCGGTCACCTTCTTGGAGTCGCGTACGGCCACCCGTCCGACCCAGGGACCGGGGCCCGGACGGGCGGTCTCGACGCAGTTGTTCATTCCCGTGCTACGGCTGCTGCGCAACCACCGCACACCGTCGAGACAGGTGCTGGAAGGGATGTGGGGGGCTGACATGGTGCCTCCTTACGCGTCGCCGGCCAACGCGGCGATGTAATCCAACGATTCCTCGGGCGAAAGGGCGTGGATCTGAAGGGACGTGAAGGCCTCGCTGTAGGCCTGGAGGTCTTCTTTCCGCTCGAGATAGAGGCTACTCGTCAAGTGGTCGAGAACGACTACATCCAGATCGGATCTGCTCGGAAATGAGAAGATAACGAAAGGCCCGGTGATGCCGATGTGGGCCCCGGCGGTGAACGGCAGGACCTGGAGCCGTACTTGGGGCAGCCGGGCCGCCTCCAGCAGGCGCCTCAGCTGCCGCGCCATGACCCCCGGCCCGCCGATCTCCCGCCGCAGCACCGCCTCGTCCAGGACCGCGCTCAGTTCCAGAGGCGGATCCGCGCGCAGCACGTCCTGGCGGGCCAGCCGCACCTCCACCAGGGCGTCCAGCTTGGCGTCCTCCAGGGTGCCGACGGCGGCCAGGGTCACGGCCCGGGCGTACTCGGGCGTCTGCAGCAGGCCCGGCACCACGGACGTCTCCAGGGTGCGCATGCCGCTCGCCTGGGACTCCAGGCTGATGAAATCCCGGTAGGTCGGCGGCAGCACCCCGCGGTAGGCGTGCCACCAGTTCTGCCGGCCGCCGCCGTCCTCCGAGCCCGCCAGCACCAGCAGCAGGTCCCGCAACTCGGGATCCTGGGCGCCGTACGCGTCCAACAGCAGGCGTACGTCGGCCGGCTTGACCCCGCTGGAGCCCGTCTCGATCCGGCTCACCTTCGACTGGTGCCAGCCGACGAGGCCGGCCGCCTCCCCGCTAGTGAGCCCCGCCCGGGCGCGCAGGGCGCGCAATTCGGCGCCGAGTTTGCGGCGGCGCACCGCTGGTCCGTACTGCATGGCCGACTCCTTCCGCACGGCGCGCGGTCTCACGGCGAGACGGTAGAGGATGAGCCCGAGCGCGCCCCAAACTCGCTCGGTCGTCGCAGAGTTCACCGCTTCGAGCGACAGATATATGCATATCTCGGGGGATCGGGCCCTGCAGGGCCCAGGTGGTGGCAGGCTGGCGCGCAGCACCAAGTCCGGGACCGTTACTCGAACCAACCGCTCCGTGTCGGACTCCGGTCCCGTGGGAAAGGGACGACGTCGCCATGGCAGACCATCAGGAAGCATCCGTCACTCTGCCGAGCGATCCCGCCTCGGTCTCCGCCGCCCGAAAATACGTCTCGAGCGTTCTCGTCGAATGGGGGATGCCCGGCGACGCCGAAGTCGCCGACACCGTCCGCCTGATCGTGTCCGAACTGGCCACCAACGCCGTGCAGCACACCCTCGGACAGTCGCCCACGTTCACGGTCGACATCGCGCTCGACCGGGACGAGTTACTGCACATCGGGGTCACCGACAGCCACCCGCGCTTCCCCAAGCGCCTGCCGGCGGCCGTGCAGCAGGACAACGGGCGGGGCATGGTGATCATCCGGTGTCTGACCGCCGAGTGCGGCGGGAAGCTCAGCGTGCGGCCCACGCGCGAGGGCGGCAAGACGGTCGCGATCGAACTGCCGTGGACGAAGCCGATGCAGCCGGTCGCGGCATCACCGGGACCGGAAGAAGCGTGAACGGTGCTCGCGCCGGGCCGCCGCCGTGCGTGGCGCGGTCGGGGATCCGGCGGTCACCGGGGCCCCTCGGGCGGCTCTAGGTCCGCAGAGTTCTCCGGCCCTCGGGAAACCCGCCGCGGTGCGACGACCGCGCGCCGCACCACCCAGGGCAGGACGCGCCACAGTGACACGCACACCAGCAGCGTTCCCGCGCCGGCCGCGATCCCGGCCACGCGGCCGAGGGACACGTCCACGACCAGCAGGACCGATCCGGTGAACGCCAGCATCAGCACGCCCATCCCGATGGTGGCCAGACGGGAGGAGACCTTCACGATGACGGGCTTGGCGTTCTGCTGGAACAGCGACCGGTGCAGCGCGGCGGGCGCCGTGAACAGGGCCGCGGCCAGCATGGCGAGCAGGAGCGTCACCACATAGGTGACGCGCTGGACCGTGTCCAGGGTCGGGAAGCGCTGGGTGAAGGCCAGCGTCAGCAGGAACGCGAACAGGATCTGCACCCCTGTCTGGGTGACACGCAGCTCCTGCAGCAACTCGGCGAAGTTGCGGTCGGCACGCTCCAAAGGGGTCTCGCGTCGTGCCTGCTCGGGAGGTCGATCGGCCATGGTCAACGAGTATCCGGTTCTCCTCTCCTCACGCCCGCCCCGGTGCGTCCGCTCCCCGGGGTGGCGGGCGCGCACCCGCGATGCGTTCGCGCGCGTGCATGGGAGCGTTCAACACCCTGTGCGCCGTCTGCGCCCGGTGTGCGCTGTGTGCCCCCTGCGCCGGGTGGGCTCGAGGGGCAGCATGGAGCGCGTCGCGGGGCGACGGCAGACCACCGCCGTCACCCCGCCGTACGGCCTCAGCGGACGCGGCCGTACCAGACGCTCTTCGTCCAGATCTTCTCCAGCCTGACGACCGCCCCGGTCTTCGGGGAGTGCCAGATCTTGCCCTTCCCGGCGTAGATGCCGACGTGGTAGACGTTCCGGCCCGAGTGGAAGAACACCAAGTCCCCGGCCTGCCGCTGGGAGGCGGAGATGTGCCGTGTCTTGTTGTACTGCGCCGCCGCCGTCCGGGGCAGGGTCTTGCCCGCCTTCTTGAACGCGTACAGCGTCAGCCCGGAGCAGTCGAAGCGACGCGGTCCCGCGGCGCCGTACTGGTAGGGGGATCCCTTCTTGGACGCCGCGACCTGCAGTGCCTTCGTCGCCGGGGTCGCGGCCGAGGCGTCGGAGGCGATGCCGGGGACCGCGATGCTGCCGCCGACGGCGGCGATGGTGAGGGCGGAGGCCGTTCCGGCCCGGCCCAGCAGCGACGGGACTCGATTGAACGCAGTCATGCGCAACCCTTCGTCAGCCGCCTGTGAAGGATGACCTGTCGGATTCGGGCTGGCGAAGTAGCCCGGCCGCTGACGCGGCTTCACCCCAAGGACCGCCCGGATCTCTCCGGCGGCCCGCCTTGCTGGGTCCTCCACTCCTGCCGATCCACTCCTGTCGACCGGTCATCCGGGCGGCGGCAGGACTCGGCGTCCGCCCGGACCGCCCCGCCGCGGTGGCGGGGGCTTGTCGTCAGGAAGGGATCTTCACCTAAAGGCATCGGAAAATCACAACGGAATCGGGGGTTTGTGGCATTACTCACCACTCGCCCGTTCGGGTGGACAACCTTTTGTTCGAAGGGTGTTGAGGGGGCGGACGAGGCCGGGACCTGCACCGGAGCAGATCATTCCGCCCCGGCGCTACACACGTTGTGCGACTTCTCCGGGCCCCCGGGGGGAGAGAGAACTACCCGGTCGGCGGTACCCCGTTCGGCCCGCTTGGGCAACCTCGCGCCATGCGTGGAGGGCTCACTCGCCGTCAGTCCGGGCCCGGCGGCACGGTGACGCGGGCGGCGCGGCGCTCGCCGTCGAGGACACGGAGGGCCCGGGCGAGGGTGGGTCCGTGCACCTCGTTCTCCCCGCGCTGGTGCATCAGCGTCAGCGCGTCGCGCAGCGCCGTCGCCTTGGCCACCAGGGCCTGGGCGGCGCGCAGACCGCGGTAGGTGTCCCCGGAGTGTGCCGGGTTGATACGGCCGAGCAGGTCGACCACGTCGAGATAACGGTCGATCAACTCCGCCTCCGCCCGGGTCAGCGCCGGCAGCGGGGGCAGTTCCGGTGGCAGCATCCGCGGCTCACCTCGCGCCGGGCGCGGTGCGCGAGGCCCTGCGGCTCGGGATGACACGGTCGATCAGGCCGTACTCCACCGCCGCCGGTGCGTCGAAGATCGTGTCCCGCTCGATGTCGGCGGCGATCCGCTCCGGGCTCTGCCCGGTGTGCCGGACGAGCATCTCCTCCAGGCGGCAGCGGATCCGCGTCAGCTCCTCGGCCTGGATGACCAGGTCGCTGGCCTGCCCCTGAACGGGCTCCGGCAGGGACGGCTGGTGGATGACCATACGGGCGCCGGGCAGTGCGAACCGCTTGCCGGGTGTGCCCCCGGCGAGCAGGACGGCCGCGGCGGACGCCGCCTGTCCGAGGCAGATCGTCTCCACGTCGCAGCCGACGTACTGCATCGTGTCGTAGATGGCGGCCATCGCGCTGAAGGAGCCGCCGGGGGAGTTGATGTACAGCGAGATGTCCCGGTCCGGATCCAGGTACTCCAGGTGCATGAACTGCGCCATCACGTCGTTGGCCGACGTGTCGTCGACCGGCGCTCCGAGGAACACGATCCGCTCCTCGAGAAGCTTCGCGTACGGATCGAGGGTCCGGTGCCCGTAGCCGGTGCGTTCGGTGAACTCGGGCAGGACATGGCGGGCGGACGGTCGGTTCATGACATGCGCCTCCTTGGGCTGGCTCCGTAAAAAATGTACAGGACGTACGTTCCTCTGGAGTGGGAAGCATGCTGTCAGCGAAAACGGCTGCGCGGCGGACCGAGCCCGCCCACGGCCCCCGCCTCCGTCCCGGGAGGCCGGTGCAGGCCTCGGTCTAAGCTGGACGTCATGGCCTACGAGATTCCGGTGACGCAAGCCAGGGCTGAGCTCGCCGATCTGATCAACCGCGTGGTGTACGGCGGCGAGCGCGTCGTCGTGACGCGGCACGGAAAGCCTCTCGTCGCCCTGGTCTCCGCCGCCGACCTCGAGCGGCTCGCCGCCCTGGACGCTGCTGAGGAGCAGGTGATCAGCTCGGTCTCCAGCGTCCGCGAGGCCGGCTCCGCCCCCCGCGAACGCCGGCGCTTCGGGATCGCTGCCGAACACCGGCGACCGGACGCCTCCTGACGGCGGGCCGGTGACCGGGCGCCTCCCGACAGGGGCTAAGCCTTGATCCACCGAGGTGGTTCGAGAGTGATCTCTCGATCGAGTTCTGAGTCCGCTTTGGACTGGTGGCTGGGTGGGGGCGGGTGGTA